>NZ_JBHSKF010000011.1:0-252747 GCF_042657845.1 Actinokineospora guangxiensis
TCATCCCACGCGGGAAAGCCGCCGAGGACCGCGACGAGCACATCAAGACCCTGCGCAACCACGTCGCCAGCGAGATCGGGGCCATCGCCAAACCGCGTCAGATCCTCATCGTTGACGAACTCCCCAAAACCCGATCCGGCAAAATCATGCGACGACTCCTACGCGACATCGCCGAAAACCGCGAACTCGGCGACACCACCACCCTCGCCGACCAAACCGTCATGAACCTCATCACCAACGGCCTCACCAACCAGAAGTCCGGCGGCGAGTAGCGGGTCCGACGGGCTCGGCGCGGGAGATGGCGATGGGCGAACCGGCCATCGCCGCCAACCGCGCCGAGCTGCGGATCACGAGCAGGCGCGGGAAGTCCGGGCCGACAGCGCCCGCCAGCTCGCCTGCGGCATCGACCACGACGGCTTCCACGACGCGGGCGGCGAAGGCCGGGTGCTCGGCCACCATCCGGGTGACGACGGCCGCGGCGATCTCGACATAGGGGATCGGGGCGGCCATCTCCCCACCGTACCGCCGCACTTGTCCACAGTGGTCAATGTTCACCCTGATGCGCGAGCAATCGGATCAGACGGCGGCAGGCTGGTCGGCGAACTGCGTCCGGTACAACTCGGCGTAGCGGCCGCCGCGGGCGAGCAGGTCCTCGTGGGTGCCGCGCTCGACCAGTTCGCCCGCCTCCACGACGAGGATCTGGTCAGCGGCGCGGACGGTCGAGAGCCGGTGCGCGATGACCAGTGCGGTGCGTCCGTCCAGCGCTTCGGTGAGCGCGGCCTGCACGGCGGCCTCCGAGGTGTTGTCCAGGTGCGCGGTCGCCTCGTCCAGGATCACCACGCGCGGGCGGGCCAGCAGCAGGCGGGCGATGGTCAGGCGTTGGCGCTCGCCTCCGGAGAGGCGGTAGCCGCGCTCGCCGACGACCGTGTCCAGCCCGTCGGGAAGCGAGGCGACGAGGTCGGCGAGGCGGGCGCGGCCCAGCGCGTCCCACAGCTCGTCGTCGCTCGCTTCCGGCCGGGCGAAGCGCAGGTTGGCGCCGATGGTGTCGTGGAAGAGGTGGCCGTCCTGGGTGACCATGCCGACCGCGCCGCGCAGCGAGTCCGCCCGCAGGTCGCGGACATCAACGCCGGAGAGCCGGATGGCGCCGGAGTCGACGTCGTAGAGGCGCGGGGCCAGCGAGGCGATCGTGGACTTGCCCGCGCCCGATGACCCGACGAGGGCAACGACCTGGCCGGGCTCGACGGTGAACGAGACCCCGCGCAGCACCTCGTCGCCACCCCGGGTGTCGAGCACCGCGACCTCCTCCAGCGACGCCAGCGACACCCTGTCCGCCGACGGATAGGCGAAGCGCACGTCGCTGAACTCGACGGAGACCGGGCCGTCGGGCACCGGGCGCGCGTCGGGCTTGTCCGTGATCAGCGGTGGCAGGTCGAGCACCTCGAAGACGCGCTCGAAGCTGACCAGCGCGCTCATGATGTCGACCCGGGCGTTGGCCAGGGCGGTGAGCGGCGAGTAGAGGCGGGTGAGCAGCAGGGCCAGGGCGACGACCGCGCCCGCGTCCAGGCTGCCGCCGATGGCGAACACACCGCCGAGGCCGTAGACCAGGGCGAGCGCCAGCGCGGAGACCAGAGTCAGCGAGGTGATGAACACCGACTGGAGCACCGCGCTGCGCACGCCGATGTCGCGGACCCGCGCGGCGCGGGCGGAGAACTCGCGCGACTCGTCGGCAGGCCTGCCGAACAGCTTGACCAGGGTCGCGCCCGGCGCGGAGAAGCGCTCGGTCATCTGCGAGTTCATGGTGGCGTCGTGGTCGGCGGCCTCACGGCGCAGGGCCGCGAGCTTGCTGCCCATGCGGCGCGCGGGCAGCACGAACACCGGCAGCAGGAGCAGCGAGAGCACCGTCACCTGCCAGGAGATGCCGAGCATCACGATCAGCGTCAGCACGAGCGTGACCAGGTTGCCGACGATGCCCGCGAGCGTGTCACCGAAGGCGCGGTGCGCGCCGATGACGTCGTTGTTGAGCCGTGAGACCAGCGCGCCCGTCCTGGTCCGGGTGAAGAAGGCGACCGGCATGCGCTGCACGTGGTCGAACACCTGGCGCCGCAGCTCCAGGATCATGCCCTCGCCGATGGTGGACGACAGCCACCGGTTGACCAGGCCGAGCCCGGCCTCGGCGACGGCGACCGCCGCGATCACCAGCGCGAGGGTGACGACCACGCCCCGGCCCTGCCCGGTGCTGATCGCGTCGACCACCCGGCCCGCGAGCACGGGCGTGGCGACGACGAGCGCGGCGAGCACCGTGCTGAGGCCGACGAACAGGATGAGCCTGGCGCGCATCGGCCGGGCGAAGGTGAACACCCGTTTCAGCGTCTGCCGGGTGGGCACCGGCCCTGATTGGGCGCGCATCGTGTTGTAGAGCGACGACCACGCCGCCATCTGCATGTCCACGCGTTCCTCCGTGTCAGTGGTGGTGGGAACGAAGGTAGAAGCTCGAGTAAAGAGGAGGTCAAGGCCGCGCTAGACTGCGCCGGTGATCAACGCGGTGCGCGAGTTCGGGGTGGGTGTCGGGCTACTGGCCAGGGGTTTTCGGCTGGTGCTGTCGTCGGGATCGATGCTGGTGAAGGGAGCGGTCCCCGCCCTGCTGGCCAGCCTTGTGCTGTTCGGCGGGCTGGTGGCGCTGGCGATCAACATCGCCGACCTCGTCACCTGGATGACCCCGTTCGCCGACGAATGGTCGCAGACCTGGCAGACAATCCTGCGCGTCGGCGCGGGCATCTCCGTCGGCGTGCTGGCCGTCGCGGTGTCGATGCTGCTGTTCAGCGCGCTGGCGCTGATCCTCGGCGGCCCGTTCTACGAGAGCATCGCCGAAGAGGTCGAGGACAAGGAACTGGGCGGGGTTCCCTCGGCGCAGGAGATCGGCTGGGCCAAGGCGGCCTGGATGGGTCTGCGGGACGCGGTCCTGCTCATCGTCCGGGTCATCCTCTGGGGCATCGTGCTCTTCGCGCTCGGGTTCATCCCCGTGCTGGGCCAGACCGTGGTTCCCGTGCTCGCGATCCTGGTCGGCGCGTGGCTGCTGGCGATCGAGCTGACGGCGATCCCGTTCGTGCGGCGCGGGGCCACGCTCAAGGAGCGCAGGCGGGCACTCAAGCGCAAGCGCGCGATGACGCTGGGCTTCGCGACGCCGGTGTACCTGCTGTGCCTGGTTCCGCTGGCGGCGCTGGTCGTGTTCCCGGCGGCGATGGCGGCAGGCACGCTGCTGGCGCACCGCACCGTCGAGGGTCAGGGCTTCCGGGCCAGCGCGCCGACCACGGTGTAGCTGATCGGGGTGAGCGGGCGGACCCTCGGTCCGTCCGGCCACCACGCGTGCAGCAGGCTGACGCCGGGCTCGATGAGGTCGAGTCCGGCGAAGTAGCCCTCGATCTGCTCGCGGGTGCGGTGCACCGACGCCAGCGGCGTGCCGGCCAGGACCTCATCGAGCCTGCGGACGAGCGCGCTGTGCTCCCCGCCCGGATCGATGTCGTGGGTGAGCATGACGAAGGAGCCCCTGGGCAGCACGTCCACCCACGCGCGCACCACGGTGTCGGCCTCGTCGTCGTCGAGGATGTGGTGCACGACCGAGCAGAGCATCAGCCCGATCGGGCGCTCGAAGTCGACGTTCTTGAACAGCTCGACCGAGGCGAGCGCGGCGCTCGGGTCGGTGAAGTCGCACGGCGCCATGTGCGTGAGGTCGTTCTCCTCCAGCAGCGCGCGCCCGTACGCCTGGACGACGGGGTCGTTGTCGACGTACACCACGCGCGCCTCGGCGTTGTAGCGCTGCGCGATCTGGTGGGTGTTGTCGGTCGTCGGCAGGCCCGAGCCGATGTCGATGAACTGGTCGATCCCGTGCGCGGTGACCAGCAGGCGCAGGCAGCGCACCACCCAGTCGCGGTGGTCGCGGGCCAGCTGCCGCACCCCCGGGTCGACGGCGACCAGCTGCTCGACCAAGGCGCGATCGGCGGCGTAGTTGTCCCGGCCGCCCAGCAGGGCGTCCACCAATCTGGCCAGTGTCGGCCCCTCGAAGTCCAGGAGGCCGTGCGCGGCCGGTTCGTGCATGCGCTCCCCCCGAGGAGTGACACAGTGGTGGACACGCACCGTACCCGACCGCGGACTCCGGGTCATAACGCCGCCGGCCGATACCGCCCACGCGGGAGCGCAATTCCCCCGAACGGCAGGCATCGCGGGGCGGGGACCACTCAGAGTCGGCCTAGCCCGTGTCTCAGATGTGGGGCAGCAGATCCCAGACGTCGGCGAGATCGTCCGGGCGAGGCGGGTCGGCGCCGGGGCGCGCGCAGGTGCGGGCGGCGACGGTGTTGGCGAAGTCGAGGGCGGCGGCCAGCTCGGCGGCGTCGAGCCGGGACATCGCGCCCAGCCGCCCCGCCGCGTGCAGCCAGCGCAGCAGGCCGGCGGTGAAGGCGTCGCCCGCGCCGACGGTGTCCACGACGGTCACCGCCGGTCCCGGGCGCGCGGCCTCGGAGTCCCCGGACACCGCGAGCGCGCCGTCCGGGCCGAGGGTGACCACGACCAGCGCGGGTCCGGCGGCGGCCCACCGGCGGGCCACCTCGCGCGGGTCGCCGCCCGGGTAGAGCCAGGCGAGGTCCTCGTCGCTGACCTTCACGACGTCGGCGGCGGCGACCTGGCGCTCCACCCTGGCCAGCGCCGGGCCGTGCTCGCCCGCCAGCGAGGGGCGCACGTTCGGGTCGAGGGAGACGGTGGCGCCCGCCGCCCTGGCCCGGCGCATCGCGTCCTCCACCACGGCGGCGCCGGGGTCGAGCAGGGTGGCCAGCGAGCCGGTGTGCAGGTGGTTGTCGACCGGCAGGGCGCTCAGGTCGGTGACGTCCCATTCCAGGCGGAAGTCGTAGGTCGCCACGCCGTTGGCGTCCATGGCGGCGAAGGCGACGCTGGTCTGGCCCGTCCGCGCGGGCAGGGCGTGGACCTCGACACCGTCGGCGACGAGGTGGTCGCGGACCAGGCGGCCGAAGAGGTCGTCGCCGATCCGGCTGCCGAGCCGGGCGGGCAGGCCGAGCCGGACGAGCCCGAGCGCGACGTTGGCCGGGCTGCCGCCGGGGTGCGCGGTGAACGCCCGCCCGTCCGGTCCGGCGATGAGATCGACTAGCGCCTCGCCCACGACGGTGACCACACGCGACTCCCTTTGTTCGACTGCCTCAGAAAGTCTGCCACATCACCCGCGGGCGGCGGCCGCCCATCCGGTGCCGTGACCAGGCTGGACCATGGTCTGGAACGCCCAGCCGTCAGGGGTCCTGAGCAGGATGTCGGCGTAGCGGACGGGGATGTCCGTGCCGTCGACGGTGAAAGTGGCGTCGGTGAAGACGACAGCGAGGTTGTCGCCGATCAGGTGCGGGGTCCTGGTGGACTCCAGTTCGGCGCCGTCGCCGACGACCTCGGTCATGACCTCGACGAACTCCGCGCGCGTCCAGATCTTGGCGGCCGCGGCGCCGCCGGGGATGTCGGTGACGACGTTGAGCGGGAACACCGCGAGGTCGGCCATGCCCTCGATGTCTCCGCGGGCGGCGCGGGCGTCGTACTCGGCGAACCAGGCGAGGATGTCGGCAGTCATGCCGTACAGTGTACCGTACGCCGTACGGGAACGGTGGCCGTCACCACGACCAGCGCAGTCCGTAGCGGCCCGGGGACAGGTCCATGCCGAGCGCGTGGGCGGTGAACTCCGAGTCCAGGTCGACGGCCCTCACCCGCTCCTGCCCGTCCATCTCGGAGAACTGCACGCAGTGGTGGGGCAGCGCGGACGGGTCGAAGCGCACCTCGACCAGGTACTCGCGCACCGGGAGCCTGCTCATCCGCTGGTGGCTCAGCGCCGCCGGGCGCGGTGGCGCGGTGCGCAGCTCGTGCTCGACCACGATCGTCTCCCGGCGGGCCAGCGGCCGGTCGAACACCAGCTCCGCCGAGGTCAGCCCCGCCGCGTGATCGACGTGCACCCGACCGACCGAGCAGTTGCGCACCGGCACCAGCTCCGGGGCGGGCGTGTCCGGGCCGTCGCCCCAGCAGACCACCACCAGCCGGTCGACGCCCTCCTCCTCCGCGCGCAGCACCTGTTTCGTGCGCTGCACCCGCTTGATCCGGTCCGGGCCGATCTCCACCCGGTCGTGCGCGCTGAGCCTGCTGACCTGGCCGTCGCGGCGCAGGTCGTAGCGGTCGAGCAGGTCGCGGACCTGGTCCTCGCGGTGCCATGGGGCCGCGGCGGCGACCGGCTCCACCTCCCGGCGCGCGGCCCGGCCGCGCGGTCTGCGCTCGGGCAGCAGCCTGCGCAGCCCGTTGGCGGACAGGCCGAGCAGGTCCTCCAGCTCGGCGAGCGCGGCCAGCGACCCGGCCCGCTCCGGCCTGCTGCGCCCTGAACACCAGTAACTGAGCGTCGCGAGGCTGACCGGCGTGCCGCGCTCGCGCAGGTCGGCGGCGAGGCGTTCGAGCGTCACCCCCGACTGCGCGATGGCCGCGCGCAGCGCCGTGGCGAAAGGGGGCGGCAGGTCGGTCACCTGGGCAACGTAGCCGGCTGGGCCGGTACTCGGAAGCGATCTGCGTCCGACGGTCACCCGCCCGCGCCGAGCCGCGAGTTGATCGAATTGGCCACGCGGCCGCCTGCGGATTACTAAACTCCAGCTCAGCAGTGGGTTCAGCCCAGGACGGGAGTGACCAATGGGGGACGGCTTCACCGTCAACGCCGAACAGATCCGCGCGCACGCGGGCAACGTCGCCGCGGTGCAGGAGCGCTTCTCCGCGGTGAAGTCCGCCAGCTCGCACATCCAGGGCGACGGGCAGGCCTACGGGGTGCTGTGCGGGTGGATCGCGGCGATCCTGGAGGACAAGCACACCCGCCAGGACGAGCTGATCGCGGGCGCCGAGCGCAATCTGCGGGTGGTCGAGGCCGAGCTGCGCTCCAGCGCCGAGGAGTACGAGGTCTCCGACCAGACCAACGCCGAGGCGATCACCACCTCCGGCGGTGAGCCCCGGTGAGCGACTCCCTGGTCGCCCCGGTCCAGTCCAGCCGAGAGGCGTGGACGGGCTCTGGCCTCGCCGAGAGCATCGAAGGCCTGGTCGACGCCATCAAGACCGAGGGCTGGGTGGACGACGCCCTCGCGGGCGCGGGCCTGGCCATCGAGGCGGGCGCCAGCGCGATCGACCCCTTCAGCGCGCTGCTGGCCAACGGCATCGGCTGGGCGATGGAGTACTTCGAGCCCCTGCGCCAGGTCCTCGACGACCTGACCGGCATGCCCGACGTCGTCGCCTCCCACGCCGCGACGTGGAACACCATGGCCACCGAGCTGCACGCCATGTCCACCGAGCTGGGCACCCACCTGCGGAACGACCTCTCCGAGTGGCAGGGTGACGCCGCCGACTCCTACCGCGCCCTGATGGTCAACAACGTCGACGCGCTCGGCGGCCTCGGCGCGATCTCGGCGGCGATGGCCTCGGCCACCGAGGGCGCGGGCGGCCTGGTCCAGCTGACCAGGGAGATCGTCAGGGACCTCATCGCCGACCTGGTCGCCAGGGTGGTCGTCTGGGCGGTGGAGGCGCTGTTCGTGGTGACGATCCCGGTGGTCGCCGCCCAGATCGCCGCCGCCGTCGTCAAGTGGGCCGGGCGCATCCTGATGTACACGACGGCCCTCATCGACAGCCTCACCAACCTCACCAAGCTCCTCAACGGCTAGGGCGGCAATGGCACCGAAACCCAGGACGTCCGGCGGCGGGGGCAGCGGCAACACCCCGAACACCCCGGGCAAGCCGCCGCAGACGCACGGGACCATCAACGCGGGCAGCGGGATCAGCAGCGCCCAGAACGCCACCGGCCAGGCGGTGAACGCGGGCCTGCCGAACTCCGGGCAGGGCGCCAACCCCCAGCCGACGCCGAACACCCCGAACGGCTACCCGCCCCCGCCGGCGGCGCCGCCGGGCTCGGGCTCCATCCACCACTCGGCCGCCTCGGAAACCCACATCACCGTCGGCGACGGCGGCAAGCAGGGCGGCCACCTGGCGGGCACCGGACTGGCGGGCAAGACGGAGTTCCCGCACGGCTGGGACGGCCCCAAGATCCTCGACGCCGCCCACCAGGTCACCCAGCAGGGCCCACCGGTCACCGGCCCGAAGCCCACCAAGGACGCCGACGGCAACCCGGCCTGGGCCTACAACTACGAGGGCGT
Source organism: Actinokineospora guangxiensis (assembly GCF_042657845.1). Classification (NCBI taxonomy): domain Bacteria; kingdom Bacillati; phylum Actinomycetota; class Actinomycetes; order Pseudonocardiales; family Pseudonocardiaceae; genus Actinokineospora; species Actinokineospora guangxiensis. The sequence continues at coordinate 8,208 of NZ_JBHSKF010000011.1, forward strand.
CGTCGACGGCGTCACCATCCGCACGACGGTGCTGTCCACCGGCGAGATCCGCACCGCCTTCCCGACCAACGCCGCCGACCCCGGCGTCATCCTCAACCCGTCGGCCCCCAGCCCGGCCCCGTCGGGCATCCCCCAGGGCGTGGCCCCTCGCTACGATCACCCCGACGTGGGCGGCACCGGTTCCTGGACGTGGGAGGGCCCCAAGGGCGACAAGATCATCAGAGTGGAGCAGGACGCCCAGGGCACCGTGACGACCACCGTCATAGGTGACTACAAGAAGAAATGAGCACAATGGACCAGCAGACCTACGCGACCGTGACGGACGTGTGCGCCCGCCTGACGGGCCGCCTCGCCGACGACACGGTCCGCAGCGTCCGCGAGGACTACTTCGGCGGCGAGTCGCTCCAGGCCGAAACCACCCTGCTCATGAGCCTGGCCTACGAGCGCGTCGGCATCACCCCGGAAGAGCACGCCCTGATCCGGTCCACTCTGGACGACCCGGACAACCCGGACCTGGCAGCGGTCACCATCATCCCGGAAGTCCCCGCCGTCCCCTATCACTTCTCCCCCATCGCGGGCCCCCACGCCCCCAGCCCCACAGCGGCGGACGCCCTCCTGATGGAGGAAGCCTCCCGCCACCACGGCCGCCGCCTGCGCCGCACCTGGCGCACCCCCCTGGACGGCGCGCCGGACAACACCCCCACCTGGGTGTACGTGCTGCAGATCGCCCCGCCCGGAAACGAACTCCGCGCGTTCTCCGCGATGGCCTCGCGCCTGTGGGTCACCCTGCACGAGAAGTGGCCGGTGGAGGCGGTGACCGAGGGCAGGCTGCTCCCTCCCTACCAGGCGGCCGCCCTGACCGCGGCCCACCAGCTCTGGTCGTCCTAGGCCGTGTTTCCGATGTGGGGCACGCGGCTACCTCTCCACCGACAGCCAGGCGTTCGCCGTGACCTCCATCAGGAACCGCTGCTCGGGATCGGCCAACATCTCCCCCAGCAACGATTCCAACTGCCCCAACCGATACCGCACAGTCTGCGGATGCACTCCCAGCGCCTCGGCTGTCCCCTTGACATCCCCCCGCGTCCGCAGCCAGGCGTGCAGGGTGGCGGAGGCCCGCTCCCGCTGTTTCGCGGTCAGCGGCGCGAGGACCTCCCGCACCCGCGCGGCGAGGTGAACCCCCAACCGCTCGTCGGCGTACCGCAGCAGCACGCCGAGATGGCGGTCGCACCGCAGCAGCGGGGAGGCGGACAGGACACGCCGCTGGGACAAAGCCAGTCCCCGACGGGCAAGCACCCGCGACCGGTGGGCCTCCGCCAGCGGGACCGCGGGCCCCAGCGCCGCCACCCGCCCGCCAAGGGCCCGCTCCAGCGCCCCCGCCGCCACGTCCAGCGCCCGTCCCACCGGCGGGTCGGGAATCAGCAGGCAGGGATCGGCGCTCTCCAGGTCCACCAGCACGTCCTTCCCCAGCGCGGGCGGCGGCAGGCGCAGGTGGTCGGCCCGGTACTCCAGCACCACCACCGAAACCGTGTCCGGCAGCGTCCACTGCACCGCCGCCGCCAGGTCGGCGGTCTGCTGGGGCTGCCCCACCTGATCCAGCACCAGCTTCAACAACTGCCGCCGCTTGCGCTCGTAGGAACCGCTGGCCTGCGCCTGCGCCTCGGTGTACCCCGAAACGGCCACCACGCAGATGTCGTCGACGTAGGCGAAGACCGCCTCAGCCAGCGTCAGCAGGTCGTCCGCCGACATCCCCAGGTCCTGCCCCGCCCGGCCGATGTGGCGCCACACCGCCCGCGCCCCCACCCGCACCGCGGTCTGGAGCGAGTCCATCGTCCGCCCCTCCAGGAACTCCACTCGCCCGGCGTAGCGGAAGACCTCCAACCACTCCGCCCGGGACGCCCCCGGGTCCTCGACGAACCTGAAGCACTGCATGACCGCCATCTCGACGCCGCCGACGAGCACCTCGCGGAACTTCCCCGTGAGCGGCCTGCGGTAGGCGGGGACGGCGTCGCGGACGGCGGCGACGACGTCGGCGATCATCTTGCCCGCGAGCGGGCGGACGCGGGCGGCGCCCTCGGGCAGGACCTCGGCCCACAGCGGGGCCGCTGTCCTGCCGTCGGCCGCGGTCACGACGGCAGTCCCAGGTCGTGCTCGTTCGGTGAACTCATCAGCCGTCCTTCACCACGGAACCACGGAATGCGCCGCCGATTTCCTCGGGAGGAGCGCCAGGGCGTCACGTTAAATGCGACCTCGCCGACACGTCAACGACGCGGGAACGCCCCACGTTCGACCGATCGACGCTTTGTCAGCCGGATGAGCAGTACGTTTGCCGGTGTTGCGATTTTGACGTAAGCGCACCGAAAGGTTCTCGCAGGGATTTGTCACCTGCCGATGAATCCGCTCGGGAATGCTTTTGGCGACGCCGGCCCGGCGGTATCGTCGCGCCATGCCCCGGCCCCGCATCGAGGTGACCCGGCTCGGCAAGTCCTACGGTCCGGTGGCCGCGCTCACCGACGTCTCGCTGACCGCGGCCCCGGGCGCGGTGCTCGGCGTGCTGGGGCACAACGGCGCGGGCAAGACGACGCTGATCGACATCCTGGCCACCCGCGCACTGCCGTCCACGGGCACGGCGCGCGTGTGCGGCTTCGACGTGACGCGCTCGGGCCACCAGGTGCGCGGACGCATCGGGCTCACCAGCCAGTACGCCTCAGTCGACGAGGCGGTGTCGGGGCGCGCGAACCTGCTGCTGCTGGCGCGCCTGCTGGGCGCTTCGCGCAGGCAGGCGACCGCGCGCGCCGAGGAGCTGCTGGACGCCTTCGGGCTCACCGAGGCCGCCGACCGCGCGGCGGGCACGTACTCCGGGGGCATGCGGCGGCGCCTGGACCTGGCGTGCGGCCTGGTCGGCCGCCCGGAGGTGCTGTTCCTGGACGAGCCGACCACCGGACTGGACCCGGTCAGCCGGGCGGGGCTGTGGGCCCTGGTCGCCGGCCTGGTCTCGCACGGCACGACGGTCGTGCTCACCACGCAGTACCTGGAGGAGGCGGACAGGCTGGCCGACGAGGTCGTGGTGCTGGCGGGCGGGCACGTGGTCGCCGCGGGCGCTCCGGCGACGCTGAAGGCGGGAATCGGGTCGCGTGCGGCCGCGGTCCGCATGTCCGACGAGCGCGCCGTGCGGCACGCGCTCGGCGTGCTGGCCTACGCCGGAATCCGGGCGACGCCGGACCCCGTCGAGCCGGTGCTGCGCGTCGCGCTGGCCCGGCCGGGCGACATCACCGCCGTGGTGCGGGCGCTCGACGCGGCCGGTCCCGACATCCTCGACCTGACCGTCACCGAACCCACCCTGGACGACGTCTACCTGGCCCTGCACCACGAGAGCCCGCGCCCGTGACCCGCCACGGCCCACGCGGCCGCCACCACCTCGACGCAGCGGCGACCGACCGGTTCCCGGCGGTGGGCTGGCCGCCCGCCTCCGCCGCGCGCCAGGTCGCGGTGCTGACGGGACGGTCGCTGCGGCTGGCCTTCGGCGACCGCAAGCTGGTGTTCCTCGGTCTGTTGCAGCCGATCGTGCTGCTGTTGCTGTTCAGCCAGGTGTTCAGCGGCATCGGCACGCTGCCCGGGGTCGCCGAGTACGACGGCTATATCAACTACCTGCTGCCCGCCACGCTCGTCACCATCGCCCTGACGACGGCCGTCGGCGCGGGGGTCGGACTGCTGGCGGAGGTGTTCACCGGGTTCGTCGGCAGGCTGCGGGCGATGCCGCTGGCGCTGGGCTCGGTCCTGGTGGCCCGCACCCTGGCCGACGCGGTGCGGCTGGCGCTGAGCCTGGTGGCCGCGGTGGCGGTGGCGGTCCCGCTGCTGGGGTTCCGGCCCGGCAGCGCGGCGGGCCTGGCGCTGGGGCTGCTGCTGTCGGTCGTCGTCGGGTGGGGGCTGAGCTGGCTGTTCATCGCGATCGCCTGCTGGCAGCCGAAACCGGAGGCGATGCAGGCGGTGTCGTTCATCGTGATGGTGCCGCTGATGTTCGGCTCCAGCGCGTACCTGCCGCTGGAGGCCATGCCCGCCTGGGTGCGCTGGTTCAGCACCGCCAACCCCGTCACCTACGCCGTTGACGCCGTCCGGGCCCTGTCCATGGACAAGCCCGCCGGGTGGTCGCCCGCGCTCGCCCTCGCCCTGGCCGCGGTGGCCGCCGCGGGCGGGGCGGCGTGGGCGTTCCGCGGCTTCCGCCGGGCAGGCTAGCCGACCGTGTGGACGATCAGAATGTCCACACGGGACTTGCGGGCGGCTTCTCCGGGCACCGAGCCGAGCACCCGGCCCGCGAGCGTGTTGAGGCCGCGGTTGCCGACCACCAGCAGCCCGGCGTCCCAGTCGCGCACCACCGTGCGCAGCACCGTCACCGGCTGTCCCTCGGCGACGACCGTCCGCACCGTGACGGCGCCCGCCTTCATCGCGATCTCGGACGCGGTCCGGACGGTCTCCTCGGCCGGGCTCGCGCCGACGATCTGGTAGCCGACGTCGTCGCCGAGCCTGTCCACGGCGCGGTCGAGCGCACGGGGGTCGGGGCCCTCGTAGGCGCAGGCGATGATCAGGGTCGCGGCGGTGTCGCGGGCGAGTTCGGCTGCGCGTTCGACCGCGCGCAGCGAGGACCGGGAGCCGTCCGTGCCGACGACGATGGCCCGGTAGGCCGGGGCGGGCACTCAGGCCCCCTCGACGCGCCTGCAGGTCGGCGCCGAGGAGAACGCCTCCTTCAGCTCCGGGTTCGCCTTGAGGTCGGCGGTGGGGCCTTCGGCGGAGTGCAGACCCTCCAGCTTCGGGCCGAGGTCGGCGAGTGCGGCCTGGAAGGCGGCCGGGTCGGTGGCGGGGACGGCGCTGAGCTTCTCCTGGGCGTCGGCGAGGGACGCGCGGAGTGTGGCGATGCGCTGGAGCGCGGCCTCGACCGCGGCGTCGCCGCCGTCGACGGGGGGCGCCCCAGCCGAGGAGATGCCCTCGCCGAGCTTGCCCAGCTCGGCGGAGATCGCCTTGAGGTAGTCGACCATGGCCCGCTTGGTCTTGGCCGGGTCGTTGGGGTCGACGGCCGGGAACCGGGCGAGGGACCTGCCGCCCTGCTCGACCACGCCGCACACCCGCTCGGCCCAGGCCACGACCGGGTCGTCCAGGTCGGCGGGCGGGGCCTGCGCCGAGGTGGCACCGGGGGCGGGGAGTACCGGCGGGGCCGCGTCGTCGGAACCGCAGCCCGCGGTGAGCGCGACAGCGGCGAACGCGAATATCGCGGCGCCGGCCAAACGTGGCTTCATGTGTATTTCTTCCTTCGCGGAGAGCGGCCAGAATGCGCGCTTAATCTCGGAGAACCGTACTGACGCCCGGGCGGAGCGAGCAAGAACCGCGAGCGGATGACCGCAAGAAGGCCCTCGTTTTGTCACAACCGCACAGTCCGCGCCGCGCCGTTTTGCGCATCCCCCACGCGGGGTACGCCGCCCGTGCCGGACCGAACGGCCGAGCCAAGCCCGGAAGTTGACCCTGACGTGCCGATAGTGGTCAGATCAGGCGATCTTGAAGCAGCGGCGCGCCCGCCGCGGCAGGCACGACCGGGGTCGAGGTTGTCATCAATGCTCAAAATCCTCGCGGCGCTTCGGCGCTATCATTCAGTTCACCCCACCAAAGCATCACCCGATCGGGTGTCCTCCACCGTCGGCGAGACCGACATTTGACATGCCGGGTCAGCCGAACTTATGGTCGTCGCCACAAATAGCGACGGTCAACGACGGGGTGCGCCGGGAAGAAATGCGCGCCGAGCGAGCGCCAGCGACAAAGGGGACGATATGGCGATTCACGTGGGCAGCAGGCCCCCGGCCCGACCCGGCGCGGGGCGGGTGCCCGCGGTCTCCGCGCCGCGACCGCGCTCCGGCAGGCAGGACGACCAGGCGACGGCGCTCTGGGCGTCGCTGCCGCGCGACCTCGGCGCCCGCTTCCGGCCGATGGTCGGTCAGCTCTCACAGGAGATGATCAGGGAGATCCAGCGCGCCGTGCCCCCGTACGCGCAGCCCCTGGAGGGCCACTTCGGCGCGATCATGGTGGCGGGCGTCGAACAGGCGATCATGCGGATCATGGACACCATCGGCGTCGGCGGCACCCCGGATGAGAACTGGGCCAACGTGTTCCGCCAACTCGGCAGGGTGGAGTTCAGCGAGGGCCGCAGCCTCGACAGCCTGCAGACCGCCTACCGCGTCGGCGGCCGGGTGGCGTGGCGGCACCTGGCGGCCTGGGGCCAGGCGCAGAAGCTGCCCACGGCGACGCTGACGGTGGCCGCCGAGGCGATCTTCGCCTACGTCGACGAGATCTCGAAGCTGTCGATCGAGGGCTACACCGCCGCGCAGGCCCAGTCGGCCGGAATGATCGAGCGGTGCAGGCGCAGGCTGGTGGAGCTGCTGCTCAGCGATCCGCCCGCCTCCCCGAACTCCATCACCAAGCTCGCTGCGACCGCGCGCTGGCGGGTTCCGGAGACAGTGGTCGTCGTGGTGGTCGAGCAGGCCGGGGACGGTGAGCACGACCACCTGAGCACCGCGGGCCTGCCCGAGGACGTGCTGGCCGACTTCGACGGCGACCTGCCGTGCCTGGTCCTGCCCGACCCGCTGCGCCAGATGCGGGCCGTGCGCGAGAACCTGGGCGGCAGGCGCGCGTGCGTCGGCCCGGTGGTGGGCCTGCGCGACGCGGCGACCTCGCTGCGCTGGGCCCGCCGGGCGATGAACCTCGTGCGCCGCGACATCATCGGCGACGGCCCGGTCACCTGGTGCCGCGACCACCTGTCGACGCTGTGGCTGCTGGCCGACGAGTTCCTGGTGCGCGAACTGCTCAACCGCACGCTGGCCCCGCTGGCCGACCTGACGGTCAAGCAGCGGGCGCGCACCGCGGAGACACTGCTGGCGTGGCTGGAGAGCCGGGGCAGCGCCCCGGAGATCGCCGAGCGCCTGCGCATCCACCCCCAGACGGTCCGCTATCGCATGCGCCAGGTCGAGAAGCTCTTCGGCGACCAGCTGACCGACCCGGACTCCCGCCTCGACCTGGAGATCGCCCTGCGCGCTCACCGTCTTCTGTGGACGTCCGAAGGCGACGAGAGAGGCAGGCCGAGGGCATCGGCGTGAGCCGAGGTGCGCGACGCCGCGAGGAGTCTTGTCCCCGCTGACAACTCCCGGCCGCTTGCCGAGTGAATCCCGTTGCGCGCCACCACCGGCAGGCCGTCCCGCGCTACAGTGCTGATCCGCGCGGGCGGTCTCGTCCGTCCGGCGGCCGGAATCGGAGTGGCATGGTGGCACCTGCACCGGGCGAACCGGGAGATGTACCCGCTTTCCCACTGCGCATCGCCTTCGACTCCCTGCTGGCGCCGCGGCGTCCGTCGCCGGGCGGGCGCGCGGACCTGTGGTCGCTGCTGCCGCGCGAACTGGCCCCGCTGCTGCGCCCCGGCATGCCGCGCCTGGTCGCCGAGATCCGCGGCGAACTGCACCTGGCCATCCCGGCGCTCGCCCGCAATCCCGACGGTGTCGTCGGCCGCGCGGTGACCGAGGGCATCCACCAGGCCCTGACCCAGTTCCTCGACCGCCTGGAGGACCCCGGCGCGGCAGGCGACGAACGGCTGCGCCTGTTCCGGGAGATGGGCAGCCAGCAGATCTACGACGGCCCGATCCTGGACGTGCTCCAGACCGCATACCGCATCGGCGCGCGGGTGGCGTGGCGGCGCATAGCGGCGGCGGGCGAGCAGGCGGGCGTGTCCAGCGCGGCCCTGTGCCTGCTCGCCGAAGCGATCTTCGCCTACATCGACGAACTGTCGGCCCTGTCGGTCGAAGGCCACGCCTCGGCCCGCGCCCGCGAGGTCGGCGCGCTGGAGCGCCGCCGCCGCCAGCTCCTCCAGGCGCTGGTCTCCCCCGGCTCCGGCCGGCCGCTCGCCCACCTGTCCGAGGCCGCCCGCTGGCCCCTGCCGGACCGCGTCCGCGCCGTCGCGGTCCGCCAGCGCGACGATGCCGAGCCCCCGGTCGCGGCTGTGGACCCGCGCTATCTGGTCGACCTGGAATCCGCTGAACCGTGCCTGGTGGTGGCCGGGCCGGATGTCGGCGACCTCGCCGCGGAACTGCCCGGCTGGATCTGCGCCGTCGGGCCCGCCGTCCCCGTCACCGAATGCGCCCAGTCCCTGCGGTGGGCGCGCCGCACCTTGTCCCTGGTTCTGGACGGCGCCCTGCGGGACCAGTCGCCGACGTGGTTCGACCGCAGCATGTCCGTGCTGTGGCTGCTGAACGATCCGTTCCTGGTCCGCGAGATCGGGGCTCGGGTGCTGGCTCCCCTGTCCGCGCTGACCGGGAAGCAGCGGGACAAGCTCGGGGAGACGCTGCTGGTGTGGCTGGAGACTCGCCGCAGCGCTCCGGAGATCGCCGCTCTGCTGTCGATCCACCCGCAGACGGTGCGCTATCGGCTTCGGCAGCTTGAGCGGCTGTTCGGCGACGGGCTCGCCGATCCGGATCGTCGGTTCGACATCGAGGTGGCCCTGCGGGCCGAACGCGCGCTGCGCGGGACGCCGCGGGATGCCGCTACCTGGGAACGAGTTCGCTGATCAGCCAGCGTCCGTCGACCCTGGTCGCGGTGACCGACAGCTGGGCTCCGGCCGCGGTGGCCTCGCCGCTGTCGCCGCGGACGGCGCTCTGGTCGAGGAAGACCAGCAGGACGGCCTCGTCGCCGCGCAGGGTGACCACGCCGGAGCTGACGACCTTCGTGGTCAGGGTCAGTCGCTGGGCCGGGGCCTGTTCGCGGACTTGGTGGAACAGGCGCTCGTACTGGTCGCGGGCGGGGCCGGTCAGGACTGTTCGGGCAGCGTTCTCCGTGGCGGCGGTGGCGTCGTGGCGGTAGCTGAAGATCTGCTCCAGGCCTTCGCGGACCTGGCGGGTCACCTCGGCTGTCCCGCCCGCGTCCACCAAGGCGGTGTTCGCCTGCCCCGCGGCCTCGGCCCGGGCCAGCGCCCACACTCCGCCCGCGACCAGGAGGGCGGCGGCCAGCAGCAGTGCCACCGGAGCGACCAGCGCGCGCCGGCTCGGGGTCGCCACCTCGTCGGCCGCCTCGGCGACGACCGGCTCGTCGGGTGCGTCGGCATCGGCGGTAGCGGGATCGTCAGCCGGGCGGGTGTCGGCCTGCGGACCGGTGCTCGGGCGGCCTGCTGGGCGGCGGATGCCCGCCACCGCGGGGCGCCTGCGCGCCGGGGTTCGTGTGCTCCGCATGGATTGCCTCCTACACCGGGCTCGTGGGGACCTGGGTGATGCCGCTGAGGAGCCAGCCCTGGTCCGTGCGGGTCACCGTGGCCGCAAAGCGGACGCGTTTCGTCGCGGCGGCTCCGGACTCCGGGGTCACGGTGACCTCCACCGAGGCGATGACCGACGCCGTCCCCGCCGCCGGGTCCAGGTCTGTCACCGCCGCGTCCACCACCACGCCGGAGGTCACCGTGCGGGCCTCCACGATCCGGGCGCGGCTGGAGTCGCGGCTGTCTGCCAGCTCCTCGGCCAGGGGGCCGGTCGCCGTGGCCTGCCAGCGGTCCAGGCCCGCGTCCACCGAGCGGTGGTCCAGCGTGTTGAAGGTCTCCACGGCCGATCTCGCGCTGCGCAGGGCTTCCTCGCGCGAGGAGGCCGTCTCGTCGGGCGCGGAAGCCCACATGCGCACGCCGGCGTAGAGCGCGAAAGCCAGTGACACCGCGAACACCGCGGCGGCCAGTACCCGGAATCGACTCATCGGTTTCCCTCCACTTCGGCCGGTGCTGGGCGGTTCTGCGGCACGGTCGAGCTGTAGGGCGCGGGCTTCACCACGGGCGGGACGCCGCCACTGGGGGCGTTCTGGGAGCCGCGGACGTTGCCGCGGCTCGGCGCCTGGCCGCACCGTGCCGCGGTGTTCAGCGGCGCGCCCGTGATGTCCAGGCCGTTGCGGTAGCGGGTGCCGCCGTAGCCCGCGGTGCACGGCAGCGGGGTGAAGAACGTGGTCACCAGGCCGAAGTGCGCCCCGTCCGGCCGGATGACGTCACGCGCGGCGGCCACGGCTTGGGGGGTGACGACCAGCAGCTGCTCCATCCCCGCTGTCCTGGTCACCAGCACGTTCGACGTCGTCAGCAGGTTCGCCAGGACGATGCCCAGATCCGGACCCGTCTCGGCGAGCAGGGCGCTGACCTGCCCGGCGGCCCCGGGCGCGTGCCGCAGGATGGTCCGAAGATCGCCGTCGGACTTGACCAGCTGCTCGGCGATGAGCTTGCTGCCCTCGGCGAAGGCCTTGATCGACGCCGAGGTCTCCACCTGCGTGGTCAGCACGGTGCCCGCGTCGGTGATCAGGGTGGTGGTCTGCGGCAGGTACTCCGTGGCCAGCTCGGTGAACTCCGCCGAGGAGTCCAGCAGCGCCTGCAGCGCGGGCCCCGCGCCCTCGGTGGCCAGGTACAGCTCGTCGACGACCGTGCGCAGCTCCTCGCGCGGCACGGACTCCACCAGCCGGTCCAGGTTGCGCAGGACGGTCTCGGTGGGCAGCGGCAGGGCGCTGCGGTCCTGGGAGATGATCGTCCCCTCGGCCAGGTACGGCTCGCCGTCGCGGGTGGGCCGCAGGTCGACGTACTGCTCGCCGACGGCCGAGCGGTTCGCCACCACGGCCCGCACCTCCGCCGGGATGGCGGGCGCAGCCGGGTCGATCAGCAGGGCGACCTCGATGCCGTCGCCGAGCAGGGTCAGCTCCCCCACCCGGCCGACGGCGACGCCGCGGTAGGTCACCTCGGCGTTGGTGAAGAGGCCGCCGGAGTGCGCCAGCCGCAGGTGCACGGTGTACCCGGCGCCGCCGAAGAGGCGGTCGAGGCCCACGTACCGGGCGCCGACGTAGGTCACCCCGACCAGCGCGATCAGGACGAACGCCACCACTTGGACGCGGACCCGCCTGGTCAGCATCAGCCCTCGCCCCCGTCCACCGGCGGCAGCGGCAGCGCGGCCCCGCCCACCGGTTTCGACCTGGCGCTGAACGTCAGGTAGCTGTTGATGTAGTCACCGCGCACGGCCGTCATCGCCTTGTCGGAGAAGGGGAAGGTGAACAGCAGGTCCATCGCCTGCGGCAGCTGCGCGCCCGCCTTGTTCAGCTCGCGCAGCGTCGGCTCCAGCGCGCGCAGGCCGGCGACGATGTCGTCCTTGGACCGCTGGACGACGTCCACGGCGACCCCGGAGAGCTTGTCGAGCGACGTCAGCATCGTCGTGAACTGCTCGCGCTGCGAGGCCAGCACCTCGATTCCGGGGCCGAGGCCTTCCAGCAGCGCGGTGATCTGGTCGCCGCGCGGGCCGAGGTCGGCGGCGAGGCGGTCCATGCCCTCGATGGCGCGGACGATCTCGCCGCGGTGCCCGTCGAGCGCCCCGGCGAAGGTGTCCAGGTTCTTCAGCAGCGACTTGATGTCCGCGCCGCGCCCGGACAGCGCGTTGTTCAGCTCCTTGGTGATGAGCTGCAGCTGCCCGATGCCGCCGCCGTTGAGCAGCAGCGACAGCGCGCCGAAGACCTCTTCGATCTCGGGGTTGCGGTTGGTGCGCTCGACCGGGATGACCGCGCCGTCGCCGAGGGTGCCGACGCGGGCGGCGTCGTCGGGGTCGTCCAGTTCCACGAACTTCTCGCCGAGGACGCTGGACTGGCGCAGCCGGGCGAAGGCGTTGCCCGCCAGCCGGATCGAGCCGTTGACCGACAGGGTGACCACGGCGGTGCGCCCGTCGGCGGCCAGGGTGATCGCCTCGACCCTGCCCACGGCGACGTCCTCGACCTTGACCGCGGACTGGGGCACCAGGTCGAGGACGTCGCGGAAGTGGGCGGTGACCTGGTACGGGTGGTCGCCGAGGTCGGCGCCGCCGGGCAGGTCGACGTCGTAGAGGCCGGAACCGCAGCCCGCCGCGCTCAGGCAGGCGAGGACGGCGGCGCTCAGCCGCGCGGCGCGCATCAGCGGCCTCCCGGGTCGTTGGTGGCGGGCAGCGGCAGCACCGTGTACTCGGTGAGGTTGGCGCGGCCGTCGATGGTGCGGGTGCGGGGGTCGTAGGCGCCGAGCAGGTTGGTCAGCGCGTTGGGCACGGCGTCGAGCGACTCGGCCAGCGAGGCGCGCTGGTCGACGAGGACCTGGGTGACCCCGGTCAGCTTCTCCACGGTGGACTTGAGCAGGGCGCGGTTGTCCCTGATGAACACCTCGACGGCCGAGAGCGCCTCGGCCAGCTCGCCGAGCGCCTGGTCGAAGGTGGAGCGCTCCTCGGCCAGGAACCGGGTGACGGTGGCCAGCTGCTCGTTGACCTGGCGGACCTGGTCGTCGTTCTTGGCCAGCATGGTGGTGAACTTCTGCAGGCCGTCGATGGTGGCGAACAGGTCGTCCTGGGAGCCGTTGAGCGTGCGGGCCAGGTCGCCGAGGTCGCGGATGGTCTGGCCGGTGGCCGCGCCGTTGCCGCCCAGGTACTGCGCGCCGGTCCTCAGCAGCTCCGACAGCGCGCCGTCGGCGTTGGCCCCGTCCGGGCCGAGGGCGGTGGTCAGCCGGTCCAGGCTGGAGAACAGCTCGTCCAGCTCGACCGGGACCTGGGTGCGCGCCACCGGGATGACCGCGCCGTCGGGGATCTTCTCCCCCGCCGTCCACACGGGAGCCAGCTGCACGTATCGGTCGGAGACGAGGCTGGGGGTGACGACGAGGGCGTTGGCGTCGCCGGGGATCGGCGCGTCGGCGTCGACGGTCATCTCCACCAACACCGAGGCGCCCTGCGGGGTCACGGTGTCGACCACGCCGACGGCCACGCCCAGCACCCGCACGTCCGAGCCGGGGTAGAGGCCGACCGCCGCGGCGAAGTAGGCCGTCACCTTCTTGACCGCCCCGTGCCCGACGACCGCCCAGCCGCCCGCGCCGAGCACGAGCGCGATCACCGCCAGCAGCGCTCCCCGCCGCGGCCACCGGGCCGTCGTGACCCTGTTCCCGCCCCTGGTCTTCTTCGTCATGGCCCTCACCGCCTCGGCGGGACGCAGCCCGCCACGCCGTCGGCGGCCGGGATCAGGCCGCAGATGTAGGTGTCGATCCAGCGGCCGTTGCCGACCGCGTTGCCGACCAGCCGGTAGAACGGCCCGGCCAGCTTGAGCGCCTTGTCCAGGTTGGCCTGATTGCGCTGGAGCACCCCGGCCACCCGGTCGAGCTGGCTCAGCGCCGGGCCGATCCGCGCCTGGTTCTCGCCGATCAGCGCCTTCAGCTGCGCGGAGAGGTCGCGGGTGCCGCGCAGCAGCGCGCCGATGGCCTCGCGCCGGTCGGCGAACTCGCGCAGCAGGACCGCGCCGTCGTCCAGCAGCGCGGTGAACTGCTCGGTGCGGTCGGCGAGGATCTTGCCGACGCCGGCGGAGTGCTCCAGCAGCGTGCGCAGCTCCTCGTCGCGGGAGGCGACCGTGCGGGAGAGGGCCGACATGCCCTCCAGCGCGGTGCGCACCTCGTCGGGGGTGGTGGCCGAGAAGGTCTGGGCGAGGGTGTCGAAGCTGGTGGCCAGGGACTCGGCGTCGATGTCCTCGACGGTCTTGGACAGGTCGCTGAAGGCGTCGATCACGTCGTAGGCGGTGATCGTGCGCTCCAGCGGGATCGGGGTGTCCGGGTCGAGGTCCGCGCCGCCCGCCGGTTCCAGGGCGAGCATCTTCTGCCCGAGCAGAGTCTTGATGCGGACGGCGGCGACGGTGCGGTCGCCCAGCCACACGCCCCGGGAGCGGAAGGACACCTTGACGTAGCTGTTCTCCAGCTCGACACCGGTGACCTCGCCGACCTTGACGCCGGCCACGCGCACCTCGTCGTCGGGGCTGAGGCCCGCCGCCTCCGTGAAGTGCGCGACGTAGGTCGTGCCGCCGACCACCGGCAGGGACTCCCAGGTGAACACCAGCAGGCCGATGACGGCCATGATGGCGGCGCCGACCAGGCCGACCTTGACGGTGTCGCGTTCGCGGAAGGGCTTCACGGGCGGCACCTCGCATCGGTGACCGGCAGGCCGATGTCGCCGGGGGTCTGGCCGGGAGCCGGGGGGACGTCGGTGTCGACCGAGCAGAGGTAGAGGTTCAGCCACGAGCCGTAGGAGGCGGTGCGGCCGATGGTCTCGTACTTGACCGGCAGGTTCCTCAGGAACGCCTCGAAGGCCGGGGTGTTGTCGGCGAGGGTCTTGGACAGCGCGCCGAGGGCGTCGATGTCGCGGCGCAGCGGCTCGCGGCCGTCGGCGAGCAGCCCGGCGGTGGCGGTGGTCAGCTCGGCCAGGCCGTCGATGGCCTCCCCGATGGGGCCCGCGTCCTCGGCCAGTCCGGAGACCAGCTGCTGGGTGGTCAGCACCAGCTCGGACAGCTCGTCGCCGCGTTCGTCGACCCGGCCGATGACGGTGGTGAGATTGGTGATCACCCGGCCGATGACCTCATCCTTCTTGGCCAGCGTCGTGGTCAGCGAGCCGATGTGGCCGACGAGGCTGTCGACGGTGCCGCCCTCGCCCTGCAGAACCCGCACGATCTCCAGCGACAGCTTGTTGACCTGCTCGGCGTCCAGCGCCTGGAACAGCGGTTTGAACCCGTTGAACATCGCGGTCAGGTCGAGGGCGGGGCGGGTGCGGTCGAGCGGGATGGTGGCGCCCTCGGCGAGGGTGCCGCCGCCGGCGGCCGCCGGTCCCTGGTCGAGGCTGATGTAGCGCTGGCCGATCAGGTTGCGGAACTTGACGGTGGCGGTGACCTGGGCGGCCAGTGGCCAGCGTCGGTCGACGGTGAACTCGACTTCGGCCACCGCGCCGTCCGCGCCGGTGTCCTCGGCGACGGCGACGCTCTCCACCTGGCCGATGCGCACACCGGACATGCGCACGTCGTCGCCGGGGTTGAGCGAGGTGACGTCGGTGAACCGGGCCAGGTAGGCGGCGGTGTCGCCGCTGCCCTTGTTGGCGATGGTGATGGCCAGCAGACCCGTCGCCAGGATCGTGACGACGGCGAAGACCAGCGACTTGAGCAGCGGCCGGACGATGCTGATCACGACAGCTCGACCTCCGCCCCGCGCAGCAGCGGCCCGACCAGCAGTCCGCCGAACCCGCCCACCTCGGCGGGCGCGACCCCGGCGGCGGCGGCCACCAGCTCACCGACGAACGCGTTCTCGGCGGGCGAGTTCGCCAGTCCGAGACCGTCGGGGGCGTAGGCGGCGGGAGTCGCCGCGGTGGAGCCTGCGGCGAGACCGGCGGCGTAGCAGCGCGGTCCACCGCCGCGGTCGTACCTCGGCGCGTCCGCGCCCGGCCGATACGCCCCGCGGTCGGTCTTGACCTGGAGTTTCACGTGCAGTCCCGGTTCGTTCGTGCCGACGCCGAACGCCTTCTCCAGGTCCGGTTTGAGGCCCACGACCGCCTTGGTCAGGCAGGGGAACACCGGGGAGTACCTGGCGAGCAGTTCCAGCGTCGGGCGGCTGCTGTCCGCCAGGCCGATGAGCGTGTCGCGGTTGCCGCGCAGGAAGCGGTCGAGGTCGTCTGCGGTGGTGGTGAGGGTGGCGAAGAGCGTGCCGAGCTGGTCTCGCTGCTCCACCAGGGTCTTCGAGGTCGTGGTGAGGCCGGTGAGCGCGTCGACGATGTCGGGCGCGGCATCCTCGTAGACGGCGACGGTGTCGGCGAACCTGGTGATGTCCTCCTTGAGCGTCGGCAGTTCGGGGTTGATCTCGGCGAGGTAGTCGTCCAGCAGGCTCAGCGTCTCGCCGAGCGTGCCGCCACGGCCCTCCAGCGCCTGGGAGACCGCACCGAGCGTGCTGGCCAGCTTCTGCGGCTGCACGGCCTGCAGGACGGGCAGCAGGTCGCGCAGCGCCTTCTCGATCTCGATGGCGCGCTCGCTGGTGTCCTGGGCGATGGTCTGCCCCTCCCGCAGCGGGCCGTCGGGGGTCTCGGGCAGCACGAGGCTGACGTAGCGCTGGCCGAACAGGGTCTTGGGCAGCAGCCGCGCGGTGACGTTCTCCGGCAGCAGCTCGCTCTTGTCCGGGTCCAGGTCCAGCTCGACGGCCACGCCGTCGCCGCGGGTCCGGATCTCCCGCACGCTGCCGACGACCATGCCGCGCACCTTCACGTCGGCGTTGACCCGCAGCTGGCTGCCCGCCCGGTCGGCGCGCAGCGTGACCGCGACCGTCGAGGCGAAGTCCTTGTTGTAGATGGCCACCGTCAGCCAGCCGAGCGCGCCGAGCAGCACGATGAACACCACGCCCAGCGCCTGGTTGCGTCGCCTGGTACTCGCCCGCCGTCTCATCCGGCCACCTTCACCGTCGTGCTCGCGCCCCAGATGGCGAGGCTGAGGAAGAAGTCCAGCACCATCGTGACGACGATCGCGGTGCGCACGGACCGGCCGACCGCCACGCCGACGCCCGCGGGCCCGCCCGCGGCGCGGTAGCCGTAGAAGCAGTGCGACAGGATGATCGCGACGCTGAACACCAGCACCTTCACGAAGGACCAGACGACGTCCTCGGGTGGCAGGAACAGCGAGAAGTAGTGGTCGTAGGTGCCCGCGGACTGCCCGTACACCCACACCGTCGTCATGCGCGCGGCGAGGTAGGAGGTGAGCAGGCCGATGATGTACAGCGGGATGATCGCGACGAACCCGGCGATGATCCTCGTGGTGACCAGGTAGGGCATGGACCGCACGGCCATGACCTCCAGCGCGTCGATCTCCTCGGAGATGCGCATCGCGCCCAGCTGCGCGGTGAACCCGCACCCGACGGTCGAGGACAGCGCGAGCCCGGCCACCAGCGGCGAGATCTCCCGGGTGTTGAAGTAGGCCGACAGAAACCCGGCCAGGGCCGACGTGCCGATCTGGTCGAGCGCGGCGAACCCCTGGAGCCCCACGACGGTGCCGGTGAACACCGAGATGCCGAGCATCACCCCGATCGTCCCGCCGATGACGGCCAGCGCGCCGCTGCCGAAGCTCACCTCGGCCAGCAGCCGGATGACCTCGCGGAAGTAGCGGGTGATGGTGAACGGCACCCAGGCGAGCGCGCGCAGGTAGAACCCGAGCTGGTCGCCGAGGCGCTCCAGGGCGTTGCCCGGCCTGGCGACGGCCGCGCGGGCGCGGTTGAGCGCCGTCACGTCAGGCTCCCTTCGCGGGGACGAGTTGCAGGTAGAAGACGCTGATCACGAAGTTGACGAAGAAGAGGAGCAGGAAGGTGATGACGACGGACTGGTTGACGACGTCGCCGACGCCTTTGGGGCCACCCTTGGGGTTGAGGCCGCGGTAGGAGGCGACGAGACCGGCGAGGAAGCCGAACACCAGGGCCTTGATCTCGCTCACCCAGAGGTCGGGGAGCTGGGCCAGGGCGGAGAAGCTGGCGAGGTAGGCGCCGGGGGTGCCGCCTTGCAGGACGACGTTGAAGAAGTAGCCGCCCGCCACGCCCACGACGCTGACCATGCCGTTGAGCAGGGCCGCCACGCCCATCGCCGCCAGGACTCGGGGGACCACCAGGCGGTGGATGGGGTCGACGCCCAGGACCCGCATGGCGTCGATCTCCTCGCGGATGGTTCGCGCGCCCAGGTCGGCGCAGATGGCCGAGCCGCCCGCTCCGGCGACGATGAGGGTGGTGACGACCGGACTCGCTTGCTGGATGACCGCCAGGACGCTTGCCGCTCCGTTGAAGGACTCCGCGCCGATCTGCTCGGTGAGGGAGCCGAG
Source organism: Actinokineospora guangxiensis (assembly GCF_042657845.1). Lineage (NCBI taxonomy): Bacteria > Bacillati > Actinomycetota > Actinomycetes > Pseudonocardiales > Pseudonocardiaceae > Actinokineospora > Actinokineospora guangxiensis. The sequence goes on from NZ_JBHSKF010000011.1 coordinate 25,875, forward strand.
TTGGAGGGTGAGGACCGCGCCGAAGGGGATGGCCACCAGGGCGGCGGGCATGATGGAGACGCTGGCTATGAACCAGAACTGCTGGATGAACTCGCGGATCTGGAAGGGGCGGCGGAAGAGGCCCAGGAAGACGTCCAGGCCCATGGCGAACATGTTGCCGAACTCGCGGGTGGCTGCGGTGAGTGTGGTGCGGGTTTGAGTGATCATCGGCTCGCTCCTGGGCGGGCCGTTGTTCCGTGGTTCCGTGGCTTGGTTGTGGAGTGGGTCCGCTGAGGTGGAGTCGCTTCGGCGGGGACCCCTGGCGATGCGCCGCTGCGTGGGTCACACGTGGGGACGGGCAAGCCCGGACCCACGCGGTCGAGTTGAGCGGCGCATCGCACCCCACCCTGCGGTACCTCAGACGTGACCAGCCGTGCCGTGGTCGCGCTCACCTGCACCTGAGCCTGCACCCTGATCGGCTTCATCCGCGCTGCCCTTGGCCGTCTCGGCGCCATGGGCGGGGTCTGCGGGCTGGGGGCGGCGGTGGGGCGGCCGCGCTCTGCCGCATCGGGGCGGTGGGCTCTGGCTGTGGGGGGAGGGGGCGGCGGTGGGGAAGGGGGCTGGGGAGCTGGGTGGGCATGGCCATGCCGGTGGTGCGTCTGCGCCAGTCCTGGTAGCGCTCGAAGTCTTCCAGGGACAGTTCCGCCAGGATGCCGTGGCGGGCGGATTCCGGGAGGGTGTCGAGGATCTGGAGGACTCTGGCCCGCCTGCGGCGCACGGCTTGGCGGGTGGGCAGGCCGGGGGTGGGGTCGAGTTGGGGGACGATGCCGCGCAGGTCCTCGCCGGTGGGGGTGCCTGCGCGGCCTGCCTGGTGGGCCAGTTCGGCGGCCATCGTGGCGGAGTCCTTCTCCTCGGACATGCCGATGGGGCCGATGCGGCGGCCGTTGAGGAACTGGGCGACCACCGGCTCGTCGCTGGTGAGCAGGAGTTCGCGCGGGCCGAACATGACCAGTTCTCTGCGGAAGAGCATGCCCAGGTTGTCCGGGACCGTCCTGGCGACGTTGATGTTGTGGGTGACAATCAGGATCGTGGCGTCGATCTGGGCGTTGAGGTCGATCAGGAGTTGGCTCAGGTATGCCGTGCGGACGGGGTCGAGGCCGGAGTCCGGCTCGTCGCACAGGATGATCTGGGGGTCCAGGACCAGGGCGCGGGCCAGGCCGGCGCGCTTGCGCATGCCGCCGGAGATCTCGCCGGGGAGCTTGTGCTCGGCGCCCAGCATGCCGACCATGTCCATCTTGGACATGACGATCTCGCGGATCTCGGTCTCGGACTTGCGGGTGTGCTCGCGCAGCGGGAAGGCGACGTTGTCGAAGATGCTCATCGAGCCGAACAGCGCGCCGTCCTGGAACAGCACGCCGAAGAGCTTGCGGATCTCGTACATGTCCCTCTCGGCGCACGCGCACAGGTCGACGCCGTCGATGACGACGCTGCCGCGTTCCGGGCGCAGCAGGCCGATCAGGCACTTGAGGAACACCGACTTGCCGGTGCCGGACGGGCCGAGCAGCACGCTCACCTCGCCGGCGGGCAGCGTCAGCGTCACATCCCGCCAGATCGCCTGCCTGCCGAAGGACTTGCTCAGCCCTTCGACGGCCACCTCGACACCCATCACACCTCCACTGGCGAGAACCTGACGCGCATCAACCGCAGTTGGTGTCGATGCACTTGAGCCTGAGCCGCACGGTCATCGGGTTGTCCGGGCCGGACACCAGGCCGCCGATCAGCGGGTCGAGGTCCTCCTCGGTCCCGCAGCCGCCGAAGGCGGGCAGGTCGGCTGTGGTGGCGAACTCCGACACCGCGCCCGGGACCAGGGTGACGTCGCCCTTGAGCGCCACCGTCATCGGCCTCACCGTGCGGCAGTTCCCGCCGACACCGAGGTCGACTCCATCCTGCTTGACCTCGTAGAGCCTCAGGCTGATGTCCGAGACGGTGTCGATGTCGGCCACCCAGGGCTGCTGGGAGACGTCGACCCGCGCGGTGCCGGTCACCGCGCCCTCCGCGAAGCTGATGCTGTTGACCACCGGCATGAACCGGAAGACGACGAGGTAGGCGCCCTTGACGTCGGACAGCCGCAGCGTCCCGGTGACCGGCGACGGCGGCGGGGCGAAGATGTCCAGGAACGTCTCCAGCTCGCCCTTGATCGCGATGTCGGCGCCGACCTTGGCGACGGTGGTGACCGCGTCCACGTCGAAGGTGACCTTCAACCCGGCGGCCGGGGCCGCCGGCCGCTCCACCGCAGCGGCCTGCTCGGCCGCGGTCACCGTCGTGCCGCCGAGTTCCCCGCCGCCTGAGTAGGCGGCGCAGTCGACCGCCTGGTCGGCTGTGCCGTCCGCGCCCGCGCGCAGCCGCGCCGACAGGCCGGTGAGGACGAGGGCGGCGGTTCCCTCGACGGGCCGGGCGAGCACGTCCGGCCCGGTCAGGGCCAGTGTCAGGTCGCCGTCGGCGGGCAGCGCGGCAGCCTCGGCCGAGACCTCTGCGGCCGGCAGGGGCGTGTCCTTGCCGCCTTGGCGCAGCGCGATGTCCGCCGAAGCGGTGCCGGACACCCGCGTCGCTCCCCCGGCGCGCAGCGCGGCGACCGCGGCGGCCGGGAGGACGACCGAGACCGACGGCGTCGCCGCCAGCGGCGTCCCCGCGGTGACCGTGTCCGGGACGGACAGCCCGACCTCGACCGGGGTCTCGACCTGGCCGCCGTCGGGCAGGGCGCAGCGCACCGAGTCCTCGGCCCGCTCCTGCCGGGCCGTCGCGGGCGCCATCCCGGACACCGCGCCTGCCCCGCCCGCCACGACCGCGACAGCGGCGGCGGCCAGCAGCGCGCGGCGCCGCGTGGAACGAGACCGGAGAATGCTCATGGGACGCCCATTCAGCAGTGGACAAATGAGAAGCGAATGCGGCCGAATGGCATTTCGGCCGCGCCGGACGGACGTTACCAGCGTGTCACCGGGGTGACAACGACGCTTCCCGTCAGACCCGGAATCGGCCCGCCAATTATCATCGGACACACATTATGGAGATCGGCTTTGTGGCCGATAATGACTGCGAACAGCCTGGTTGGCGCGGATTGATCAGCAGATGCGCCAACAAGAAGAAGGTGTCGCCAAAAGTTGTCACCAACGGCGCAAGACCGGCTCCGGCGATTTCTCCACCCATTCTTCACCCGACGTGCGGAAGGGCGACCGGATCGGCGGGACCGTCGATGTCGCCGTCGACCAGCAGCCGTTTGAGCACCTTGCCGGTCTGGTTGCGCGGCAGTTCGTCGACGAAGACGACGTCGCGCGGCACGCAGAAGCGGGCCAGTCGCTGGTGCACGTACGCGCGGACGCCGTCCTCGTCCAGCTGCCACCCGTCGCGCACCACGATGTAGGCGGCGAGGCGCTGGCCGTACTCGGCGTCCGGGACGCCCACCACGGCGGCCTCGGCCACCTGCGGCAGGTCGGTCAGGACCTCCTCGACGGGGCGCGGGAAGACGTTCTCGCCGCCAGAGACGATCATCTCGTCATCGCGGCCGCAGATGTGCAGGCGTCCATCGGCGTCGAGGTATCCCCGGTCGCCGGTGTCCATGAGCCCGCGCCGCACCTGGCGCTGCCCGCCCGCGCCGTCCAGGTAGCCGTCGAAGAGCATGGCGTTGCCGACGAAGATGCGCCCGATCTCCCCCGGCGGCACCTGCTCGCCATCGCGGTCGAGCAGGGCGATGCGGGAACCGGGTGGGGGCCTGCCCGCGGTGGTGGGGGCGGCCCGCAGGTCGTGCGGGGTGGCGATGGTGGCGGCGGAGACCTCTGTGGACCCGTAGAAGTTGTAGAGGATGTCCCCGTAGGCCTCCATGAACCCGGTGACGAGCGCGCGCGGCAGCGCCGACCCGCTGCTGGCGACGACGCGCAGGCTGGAGGTGTCGTAGCTCTTCCGCACTCGCTCGGGCAGGGCGAGGATGCGCTGGAGCATGATCGGCACCGCGAACAGCGCCGTGCAGCGGTGCTCCTCGATGGCGGCCAGCGCCGTCTCGGCGTCGAAGCGCTTGCGCAGCACCACGGTCGCGCGCAGCGGCATGGCGATCTGCAGCGCGGTGAGGCCCCAGCTGTGGAAGACCGGGGCGGCGACGAAGAGGCGTTCGTTGGCGCGCAGCGGGATGCGGGCCAGGACGGTGGCCGCGTCGAGCAGGGTCGGCGTCGGCCTGCGGGCGCCCTTGGGCATGCCGGTGGTGCCGGAGGTGAGCACGACGAGCCTGCCTGGCCTGCGCGGCGCGGGCGGCGGTGAGACGGGCCTGCCCTCGGCGAGCTCGGGCAGGGTGGCGTCGTAGTCCTCGGCGTCGCCGCCGGTGCCGATGATCGCCACGTCGGGGGGAACCTGGGCGAGGACGGGGGCGAACTCGTCGTCGGCGATGAGGAACGCGACGCGGTGCGCGCGCAGCAGGTCCACGATCTGCGCGGCGGCGAGACCGGTGTTGAGCAGGACGGTGTCCGCGCCGATCTTCGCGCAGGCGGCGAGGGTGCGCACCAGGGCGGGGTGGTTGCGGGCGAGCACGGCGACCTTGGCGCGCGGGCGCACGCCGAACCCGGCGAGGCCGTGGGCGAGCCTGCTGCCTTCCTCGTCCACCGACCGGAAGGTGACGGCGCCGTGCTCGTCCTCGACAGCGGCGCGCTTGGCAGAGCGGGCCGCCGCGGCGGCGTAGCCGCCCGCGAGCGTGGAGCCCCAGGTGGTCAGGGCGCGGACCTGGCGGGCGGTGCGGTCGGGCCTGGTGGGCGCGAAGACACCGGCCTTGGCGAGCACGCGCAGCGCGGCCAGCCGCCCGCCCCGCCTGCCGTCGCGCTCGGGCAGCCGGTCCGGCACGCCCGCGAGGTGCTCGCCGAGGCGGCGCACGCCGTCGCGGGCCCAGCGCCTGATCTGCGACTCGGTCCAGGTGACGCCCAGGCGGTGGCGCAGCATGGGCTTGAAGAACACGACCTTGATCTGGGTGCGGCCCGCTCCGGCGTCGGCGAGCTTGACCGACACCCAGCCGCCGGTGTCGGGGACGCCCGCGAGCACGAGCTGGTCGCCGGTTCGGCGGATGACTGTGCGCAGCCGGTGGTCGAGGACCTCGCCGGGGCCGAGGCAGGCGCGCATCGCGTACTCGGCGGCCGCACCGTACTGGGCGGGGGCGAGCTTGTCGCAGCCGCTGATGCCGCGGAAGAACAGCGGGTAGCGCGTCGGATCGCCGAGCACGGACCAGACGGCCTCCCTCGGATGGTCCACTGTGGTCTCGTAGACGACGCAGTCATCGACCATGGGGCACGCTCCCTCCGCCGGTCCTCCGACGAAAGCACCCGCGCGCCGACCGGGTCAAGATCAGGTCAACGGGGGGTGAAAAGTGTTGCCCACGCGCACAATCGCACCCGATCCCACCCGTCGCGGCGGACAAATCTCGACCGGCGCGACAAGGGCTTCGAGCGCGTCGACGGCCGCGGCGGCACCGCCCGCCGCGGTGAACGAGTCGCGCACGGCACGGGCCGACGCCGCGTAACCGGGGTCGGTGAGCACCGTGTCGAGCGCTCGGCCGATGTGCCGGGCGGTGGCGTGGGCGAAGCGCAGCCGCACGCCCGCGCCCGCGGCGACGACCTGCTGGGCGATGACGGGCTGGTCGTCGCGGATCGGGGCGACGACCAGCGGCAGCCCGCGCGCCAGGGCCTCGCAGACGGTGTTGTGGCCGCCGTGGCAGATGACGGCGGCGGCGCGCTCGAGCAGCGCGGGCTGCGGCAGGCGCGGGGCGCTGATCACGTGCGGCGCCGCGACCGAGCCGGTGGGATCGACCAGGACCCCTTGCAGGTGTGGGCGTTCGGCGAGCGCGTCGGCGCACTCGGCGAGGAAGCGGGCGTCGTCGTTGAGGGTGCCGAGGGAGACGTAGACCAGCGGGCGCTCCGGGTCCAGGCGCGCGAAGTCGAAGTCGTGCGGTTCGGGAGGGCGGGCGATGGGCCCGACGAACCGCACCGCCGCGCGGGCGGCGGCCGGGCCCGCCAGGTCCGCCGAGGTGAAGGCGAGGATGAGCCGGTCGGAGAACCGGGGGTCGCCCGTGCCGCCGAAGCGGGCGCGCAGGTCGGCCAGCTGGGCGGCGACCCGCTCGGCGACGGCGGGCAGCCCGGCCAACGGGTCGACCAGCTCGGCGGACGTCGTCGCCGAGGTCGCCAGCGGGATGCCGCGGCGGGCGGCGGCGAAGGCCCCCGCGAACGCCTGCTGGTCGGCGACGACGACCTCCGGCCGCTCGGCGTCGACCGCGGCGTCGACGCCGGGCGCCATCGCCTCGGTCAGCGGCACCAGGACGCTGTCCCACAGGTGTTTCAGCGCCGCGAACCCGCGCAGCCCGGCGGGCCTGGCGGTGTCCAGGCCCGCGCACGGGTGCACGACCGCGCCCGCCGGGAGCAGCGTCCCGAGCAGGTCGGGGTCCCCTGCCCAGGCGACCCGGTGCTCGCGCGCCGCAAGCTCGGCCGCCACCCCGACCAGCGGGTTGACGTGGCCCGCGAACGGCGGCACGACAAACAGCACCCTCACGCCGCCGCCCGCCGCGCCTGCGCCCCGAGGAAGTCCAGCACCATCGACCGGACCGTGCGGTGCCGCTCCACCAGCACCGAGTGCCCCTGCCCCTCGATGACCTCGGTGCGGCAGCGGGCAAGCAGGCGCGCCACCGCGAGCGGGTCGTCGCTCTGGAAGCCCTGGTCGCCGAGGATGGACAGCACGGGGCAGCTGACGCGGGCCAGCTCGGCCCGGGTCAGCAGCGGCCCGCTCGGCACCTCCTCGACGATGGACGTCGCCAGGATCAGCGCGTGCGCGGCGCGCGCCAGGCGGGCGTGGTGGGCGCCGAAGGTGGCGCTCACCCAGGCCAGGTACTCCTCCCGGGCGATCCCGTCGACCACCCCGCCGAGCGTGCGCGCCATCTTCTCCGCCCACGACGCGGTCGCGGGCTCGGCCTCGATGGAGGTGATGCTGGCGACCCGGTGCGGGTGGCGGGCGGCGAAGCTGAACGCGAGCGTGCCGCCGAAGCTGTTGCCCACCAGGTGCACCTGGCCCGCCACGCCGACTCCGTCCAGCAGCGCGTGCAGGTCGTCAACGAAGTCGCTGAGCCGGTAGCCGGTGGGCGGGCGGCCGGTGCGGCCGTGGGCGCGCAGGTCGTAGGCGAGCGCGGTCATGCCCGCCGCGGCCACCGGCGGGCACAGGGTCAGCCAGAAGCTGGCGAGGCTGTCGTAGCCGAGGCCGTGGACGAACACCACGACCGGCGGCTCGCCCGCGCCGGGATCGCGGGCGGGCAGCAGCTGGTAGTGGGTCCGGACGCCGTTGACCTCCAGCATCGCCACGGGTCAGTGCCCCGTCCTGGCCATGACCAGCTCCACCAGCACCCCGATGCGCAGGCCGATGACCTCGTCCAGCTCGAACTCGGCCAGGTGCGCGGCCAGGTTGACCTGCTCGCCGTAGCGCTCGGCCAGCAGCGCGCCGACAGCCACCAGATCGATGCTCTCCAGGCCGAGGTCGTCGTGGAACAGGGTGTGCTCGCCGATCTCGGCCAGTTCCTCGACGTCGGCGCCGTACTGGTCGAGGACGACGGCGAGCATGCCGCGCAGGTCGTCCAGGACCACGTCCCTGGTCAGCGGCTGGGTGGCGGGGTCGATGATGCTCACGGTGCGGTCTCCTTCTGGCTCTGCCGGGCCCGCGTCCAGGCGACGGCGTGCTGGTGCCGGTCCGGCCCGTCGGCCGGGACCACTTCGGTGCCGCACGGCCCGCCGAGCAGGCGGGCGGCTTCGGCTCTGGCGGTGTCGGGACCGCCGTCGCCGACGCCGACGATGGCGACCGCGGGCCGCTCGGCGGCGTCGGTCACCAGCGCGACGCCGATCCCGGCCCGGCTGGCGACCGCGACCGACAGCGGCGGTATCCGCAGCCCGTCGACGCCTTCCACGGCGAGCAGCCCGGCCTCCCCGTCGCGGACCCGCAGCTCGGCGGGGAACAGCGGCCCGTAGCCGCGGTCCCACAGCTCGCCGCGCACCGCGTCCTTGGCGACGATCCGCCCGGCCAGCCAGTCCCGGCGCGCCCTCGGCGGGCACCGCTCGAACTCGGCGCGCTCGGCGGTGGCGAGGTACTTGCGCGAGTAGAACTCGCGGGAGGCGAGCGTCCAGCGGTCCACGGCCAGCCACCAGCCCGCCGGGTCGCGCCGGGAGAGGGTGGAGGTCTCGGGGAAGCGGTGCACCGCGCTGGTCTGCTCGTCGCTGTCGAAGCGGGCATCGATCCACCCAGACACCGAGATGAGGACCTTCCCGCCCGCGCTGACCTGGGCCTCGGCGGCGATCCGGCGCTCGTCCACCGCGGTGATCCGCAGATCGCAGGCCACGACGTCGCCGGGAGCGGGCTCGGGGGCGTGGAAGCGGACGCCGCCGATCACCGACGGGAACGCGATGGGCCGGTGCGGGTGCCGCTCGGCCAGCCACAGCCCGATGACCTGGCCGACGTTGTCCAGCAGCGCGCCGGGGCCGCTCGGGACGGTGATCTCGGCACGGGCGGAGCGGGGGCCGACGCCGGTGGTGGCGGTGACGCCGCGGAAGCTGGGGCCGTGGAACATCCAGCGCTCGAAGTACAGGCGCTCGGCGGTGATGGCCGGGGCGCGTTCGCCGGATGCGGGGGGCCAGGGGGCGGGGCCGGAGTCGTAGGCGGGGGCCAGGACGACGGTGCCTTCGGCGTACTCGCCGAGGCGCACGGCGACCCGGTCGGGGCCGAGCGCACGGGTGTCCACCGGGACGTCGACGGCGGGGGCGGCGACGAGCCAGCGGTGCAGGCGGAGGTCCTCCACACCGACGGCGACGGTTCCCCGGCGGGCGGCGGCCTGGGTCATCAGGTGCAGGACCGTGGTGGCGGGGACGACGGGGCGCAGGTCGACCGGGTCGCTCCAGCCGGGGCGCTGGCGGATCAGGCAGTGATCGATCAGCCAGGGCATGGCGGTGAGGGACACCTGAAGCGACGCCGGGCGGGGGTGGACGGCGGCCAGAACGTCGTCCACCGCGGTCTCGACGTCGCGGAGCAGCAGCGCCAGCTCGGCCAGGGCGGGGTGGGCACGGGCGGCGGCGGCGAGCCGGGCGGGTCCGTCGGCGGCGGGTGGGCCCGGCTGCCCGGTGCACCGGATCGGCGGGGTGAAGGCGGTGAAGTCGGGCTCGGCTCCCTCCACCCAGAGGGCGGCGGCGGCGCGGCGCAGCTGGGTCATGCCGGGGACGCGGTGGCTGTTGGCGGCCACGGCGAGGTGGTCGGCGCCGCGGAGGGTGTCGGAGACGAGCGAGGAGAGCCCGCCGGAGCCCATCTGCACGAAGGAGCGGATGCCGGTGGCGTGCAGCGCGGTGACGAGCTGCCGGAAGCGCACCGGCTCCAGCAGGTGCGCGACGCAGAGCGCGCGGGTCGCGGCGGGGTCGGCGGGGAACGGGCGGGCCGTGGTGGCCGACCAGACGGGGACCTCGGGCGGGTGCAGCGGCAGGCTCGGCACGCCGTGCTCGCGGAACTGGTCGAGGTAGGGCCCCAGCATCGGGGTGTGGAAGCCGGAGCGGAACGGCATCACCTGGCAGAGGACGGCGCCCGCGCGCAGCAGGGCGACGACGTCGGCGACCGCGTCGGCGGGCCCGCACACCACGGTCTGGTTGGCGGAGTTCTCGTGCGAGACGACGACATCGGGGAACGGCGCGATCACCTCGGCCGCCCGTTCGACCGGGCAGCCGAGCACCGCGAACTCCACGCCGGGCACGCGCAGCGCGTCGAGGTCGGCGCGGGCGAGCATGGCGTCGAAGTCGGCGGCGGCGAACAGCCCGCCGGTGATCATCGCCGTCCACTCCCCCACGCTGTGCCCGGCCACGGCGACCGGGACGACCCCGAGCCTGCGCAGCGCGGCGTCGAGCAGCATGCCGACGCTGATCACCGCGGCCCCGTGCCTGCCGAGGGTGGTGGTGTCGGTGTCCGGGGCCGACCGCCCCAGCCAGGCCGCGACATCGGCGACCCGCGGCGCGAAGTCGGCCTCCAGCCCCGGGAACAGGAACGCGACCGGGGCGGGCTCGCCGCGCGGGGCGAACCAGATGTCGCGTCTGCCGCGCCACGGCCGGCCACCGGCCACGACGCGCCGGGCGAGCCCGATCCGCTCGTCGGTCGGCTCGGCGACGGCGATCCTGGCGGGGCCCGCGCCGACGGGCCCGCGCCGGTCGGCGTCGAGCCGGGCCAGCAGCGCGTCGGGGGTGGGGGCGGCCAGCCGCAGGACGTCGGTCACCAGCCACCGCCCGCGTAGAGGACCGAGGTGCTCTCGCCCGCGGCGAGTTCGGCCAGCAGGGCGGCGACGCCGGCGGCCGGGTCGATCAGGTCGATGCCGCGCTCGGCGTAGTGGCGGCCCAGCTCGGGGGTGACCATGCCGCCCGCGCTCGGCGCCCACGGTCCCCAGTGGACAGTCAGCGCACGGTTCCCGGTGCGCTCGGACCAGCGGGCCGTCATGGTGTCGATGGCCGAGTTGGCCGCGGCGTAGTCGGACTGGCCGCGGTTGCCGAGCAGGGCGGCGATGCTGCCGAAGGCGACGACGAAGCGCGGGGCGACGGCGGCGTCGTCCAGAGCGCCGAGCAGTGCGGCCATCCCGTCGACCTTGGTGGCGTAGACGCGGTGGAAGGACTCGGGGTCCTTGTCGGCGATCAGCCGGTCCTCGATCACCCCGGCGGCGAACACGACGCCGTCGATGCGGCCGTGCTCGGAGTGCACCTGCTTGACCAGCCGCCGCACGGCGTGCGGGTCGGCGACGTCCACCCGGCGGTGCGCGGCGCGCGCGCCCGCCGCGCGGATCTCGCTGAGCGTCGCCGCGACCTCGCGGCCCGCGAGCAGGACCCTGGCGGCCCGGTCGACCTCGGCGGGCGCGCCGCCGCGCCGGGCCAGGACGCCGCGCAGGGCGGCGAGGTCGGTGGCCGCGGCGGTGGCGGGGTCCTCCGGCTCGTCGGGAGGCGGCGTGCGCCCGGCGAGTTCGAGCCTGCCGCCCTCGGCGGCGAGCGCGACCGCCACCCGGGCGGTGATCCCGCGCGCGCCGCCGACGAGCAGCACGACGCTGTCGGGGCCGAGGCCGAGGCCAGGATCGGGGTCGGCGCGGCCGGTGAGCGGGGCGGCTTCGAGGACGGGCGCGGTGCGGGCCGCGCCCCGGGTGACGACCGGCTCGGGGCCGGTGTCGACCAGCTCTTCGAGGACGAGGGCGGCCAGGGCGTCGTCGTCGGGGACGGCGGTCAGCTCCACCAGACGCGCCGTCGTCTCCGGGTGCTCGCGGCGCACGGTCCGCAGGAACCCGGCGAGTCCGGCGGCCGTGGCGGCCTCGTCCACCGCGATCAGCCAGCGCGGCCTGCGGGCGAGCACCGAGCGGACGAGCGCGAAGCCGCCGGGGAGGAAGGGGCTCTCGCCCGGCAGGCACACCAGGCCGTCGACCCGCTCGACCCAGTCGGGCAGGCCGGTGGCCGACGGCAGCGGGATGGCGAGCGCGCCGTGCGCCGAGAGCAGGTCCGCGACCGCGTCGGTGGCGCTCGGCGTGCCGCCGGTCAGCAGGACGGTGGCGCCGAAGAGGGCGGCGGGGTCGTCGTCCGGCGCTGCGGGGGCGGGCATGGGGACGGGCACCTGCCGGGTCGGGACCACGCCCTGCCTGGTCGGGACGAGGCCCGGCCGGGCCTCGGCGGGGCTCCGCCGCGGCTCGACGGGGGCTGCCTGCGCCAGAGGTGCGCCCTCGTCGAGCAGGCCGACCAGCGCGGTGGCGGTGCGGGCCTGCACCAGGTCGTCCACCGGCACCCCGGAGCCCAGCCGGGACACCAGCTCACCGACGATCTCGGTGCGCTTGATCGAGTCGATGCTGAGATCGGCCTCCAGGTCCAGGTCCGGCTCGACCATCGCGACCGGATATCCCGTCCGCTCGGCGATCACGGCGACCACCACGCCCGCGACGTCCGCGCCGACGGCCTCCGGTCCGGGCGCCCCGCCGGGGAGCGGGCCATCGGCCGGGGAGACGAGCGCTTCGGCGGTGGGACGCCCCGGCGGCACCGGCACCGGTGCCGGTGCCGGTGCCGCCGGGACGGGATCGGGCGCTCCGAGGTAGCCGAGGAGGACGTCGCGCTGGGCGGCGACGAGTTCCCTCGTGGAGCGGAGGAAGTCGGTGACCATGATGTCGCGGTGGGGAATGTCGCGGTGGGGAATGTCGCGGTGGGGGATGTCGCGGTGGGGGATGTCGCGGTCGGGCGCGCTGAACGCGGCTGTGCGGCGGGCGGGGGTGAGACCGCCTGCCACGGGGTGGCCGTCGGCGGTGCGGACCAGGTGGCCGTCGACGGTCCAGCCCGCGCGCTCGGGCGGGGCGGTCACCTCCGTCGCACGGCCCGCCGTCAGCCAGGACGTGCGCACCCGGTGGCCGGTCACCGCGAGGGCGGCGACCGCGTGCAGCAGGCCGGTCAGGCCCGTCGTGCCAGAGGGCTCGCACGGGACGACGGTGTGCGGGCGTCCGCCGAGGACGGCGGTGACCAAGGTGGACAGCACCCGGCCCGGCCCCGCCTCCAGGAACACCCTGGCGCCGTCGGCGTACATGTTCTCGATCTGCGCGGCGAACAACACGGGCGCGGCGACCTGGGCGGCCAGCTCGGCCCGCACTCCATCCACATCGGACACATAAGGCCGGGCGGTGCGGTTGGCCCACACGGGGACCCGCGGCGGGTCGACGCGGCGCACGGCCAGCTCGTCGGCGAAGGCCGTCGCGGCCGAGGCGACGACCGGGCTGTGGAAGGCGCACGCCACCGGCAGTTCGCGCACCGGCAGCCCCGCCGCCCGCAGCGCGGCGACGGCCTCGCCGAGCAGCGCCGTCGGACCCGACAGGACCACCTGCGACGGCGCGTTGTGGTTGGCCACGACGACCCGGCCCGCCAGCATCGACTCGGCCAGCACCGCCTGGACCGCGGCGTAGTCGCCGGACACGGCGGCCATCGCGCCGGGATCCTCGCCCGCGGCGGCGAGGATCGCGGCGGCGCGGGCGGCGCTCAGCGGCAGCAGGTCGGCCGGGTCGATGGCACCCGCGGCGGCCAGCGCCACGAGTTCGCCGTAGCTGTGGCCGCCGTACATGTCGGGCCGGACGCCGAGGCGGGTCAGCACCTCGTGCACGGCGAGGCCGGTGACGCCCAGGGCGGGCTGGGCCATCCTGGTGTCGCGCAGCCGCTCACCGGCTGAGCGCGCGTCGTCGTCGGTGAAGGCGTCGGGCGGGAACAGCGCCGCCAGCACCGCGCTGTCCACGGCCCCGAGCAGCTCGGGCAGGGCGACGAACAGCTCGGCGAGCATCCCCGGCCGCTGGCTGCCCTGCCCGGGGAACAGCACCGCGAGCTTGCCCGGCTCGCCAGAGGCCCGGTACAGCCCTGCCCCCGGGTCGGACTCCCCTGCCAGCGCGCGCCGCAGCAGCCCAGCCAGGGAGTCCACATCGGAGGCGACGACCGCGACGCGCACCGGGGCCGGGTCGCGCTCGCCGCGCAGGGCCACCGTGCGCGCCACGTCGCGCAGCGGGACCGCCCCGGCGAGGTCGAGCGCCGAACGCATGGCCGCGGTCGCGGCGGCCTCGGTCTCCCCGCGGAAGACGAACAGCTCGGCGGGCCACTCGGCGAGCCCGCGCCGAGCCGAGGAGTGCCCGCTGAGCACCAGGTGGAAGTTGGTGCCGCCGAAGCCGAACGCGCTGACCGCCGCGACCCGCGCCGCGGCCTCCCCGGGCCACGGCGCCGCCGATGAGCGGAAGGCGAACGGGCTCGACGCCGCCTCCCAGGCCGGGTTCGGCGTCGACAGGTGCAGCGTCGGCGGGCGGACGCCGGTGTGCACGGCCATGGCCGCCTTGATCAGCCCGGCCAGCCCGGCCGCGCACTTGGTGTGCCCGATCTGCGACTTCACCGACCCCAGCACGACCGACCCCGGCGCGGCCCCCGCCGCCGAGAACACCTCGGTCAGCGTGGTCAGCTCGGTGCGGTCGCCCAGCACCGTGCCGGTGCCGTGCGCCTCCACCAGGCCGACCTCCGACGGCGACATCCCGGCCCTGGCGTAGGCGCGCTCCAGGGCCCGCCGCTGGCCGTCCTCGCGCGGCGCGGTGAGGCCGAGCGCACGGCCGTCGCTGCCCGCTCCGACGCCCTTGATGACCGCGTAGACCCGGTCCCCGTCGTGCTCGGCGTCGGCCAGGCGCTTGAGCACGACGCAGCCCACGCCCTCGCCGAGCGCGATGCCGTCGGCCGTGCCGTCGAAGGTGCGGCACCGGCCGGTCGGCGACAGCGCCCCGACCGAGGAGAACAGCAGGAAGTCGCCGATCGCGTTGTGCAGGTCGGCGCCGCCTGCGAGCATCAGGTCCGCGCCGCCGCTCTCCAGCTCCTTGCACGCGGCATCGACCGCGGCCAGCGACGACCCGCACGCGGCGTCCACGACGTAGTTCGCGCCGCCGAGGTCCAGCCGGTTCGCCACCCGCCCGGAGATGATGTTGACCAGCCTGCCGGGGAAGCTGTCGCCGGTCAGCGCGGGCAGCTGCGCCAGCAGCTCCTCGGGCACCGAGGAGGTGTAGCCGGGCAGGAGCATCCGCAGGTCCTCGGCCTTGGCCAGGTCGCTGCCCGCCTCGGCGCCGAAGATGACGCCCGCGCGCTCGCGGTCGAATCCGCCGTCGCCGTAGCCCGCGTCCTCCAGCGCGCGCCGGGCCATCTCCAGGGCGAGCAGCTGCACCGGCTCGATCGCGCCGAGCGCGGCGGGCGGGATGCCGTAGCGCAGCGGGTCGAACGGGACCGGGTCGAGGAAGCCGCCCCACTTGGAGCTGGTCTTGCCGCCGCCGTCGCCGAAGTAGACCCCGGTGTCCCAGCGGGTCGCTGGCACCTCGGTCACGCTGTCGCGGTTGCCGACGACAGCGGCCCAGAACGCGGCGAGGTCGGGCGCTCCCGGGTACACGCAGGCCATGCCGACCACGGCGATGTCGGCGGGCTCGGGCTCCGGGCGCGGCGGCCGGGTGCGCGGCAGGTCGTCGCGCACCCGTGCGGCCCGCTCGCGCAGGTGCGCGTCCGCGCCGTCGCCGATCTCGCTGTGCAGGCAGGCGACGGTGGTGACGGCCGAGCGCAGCGCCGAGACCTGCCCGGCCATGAACATGCCCTCGGCGAGCCTGCCGTCGGCGTCGACGGCCACGAGCGCGCCGCCCTCGCGGCGCAGCCCCTTGCTGGCGACCCGCAGCCGCCCGGCGTTCAGCTCTTCCAGCCGCGCCCACGCCTCGCGCTCGGGCACGCCCTCGGCGCGCAGCCGCGCGGCGGTCTCGGCGAAGAACCCGGTGAACGGGCTGGCGACGCAGCGCGTCGCGTGGCCGGGCGCGGTGCGCAGCAGCTCGGTGCCCTCGGCGTCGAGCACCTGCCGCTGGAACGTGTCGGTGATCGCGCCGTGCGCGACCGCCTCCTCGGTGAACAGGTACGCGGTGCCCATGAGCACCCCGACCGCGGCGCCGCGGTCGGCCAGCGGTCCGGCCAGCGCGGCGACCATCGCCGCCGAGCGCGCGTCGTGCACGCCGCCGGCGAACAGCAGCTGCACCTCGGCCGCCTGCGGGCAGTCGCGGAGCACGTCGAGCTGGGCCTGCCAGAGGGTGAAGCTGGTGCGCGGCCCGACGTGCCCGCCGCACTCGCTGCCCTCGAAGACGAACCGGCGCGCACCCGCGTCGAGGAACTGCCGCAGCAGGCCCGGCGACGGCACGTGCAGGAAGGTCGTGATGCCCGCGGCTTCCAGCTCGCGCGCCTGGTCGGGGCGGCCGCCGGCGATCAGCGCGACGGGCGGCCGGGCGGCCAGCACCTCGGCGACCTGGGCGGCGCGCAGCTCCGGCGGGGCGAAGCCGAGCAGGCCCACGCCCCACGGCCGCTCGCCGAGCAGGGCGGCGGTGGCGGTCAGCATCTCGCGGGTGCGCTCGGCGGGGTTGAGCGCCAGCGCGAGGAACGGCAGCGCGCCGCCATCGGCGACGGCGTCGGCGAACGCGGCGGTGTCGCTGACGCGGGTCATCGGGCCCTGGGCGATCGGGTACCGCACGCCCAGCGCGGTCGCCAGCGCCGAGCCGGGGCCGAGCACGGGCGGGCGGGTCGAGTGCACGGCCGCGCCGATCGCGGTCAGCACGGCGCGCACGGCGCGGGCGGCCGAGCCGAAGCGGCGGCGGAACTCCGCGGCCAGGAACGCGTCCTGGCCCACCGGTTCGCCGCCGGGCAGGACGCGCCGCCCGGCGACCACGGTGGTGTCGGTGCCGTCGCCGGCGGCGATGGCCGCGGCGAGGTCGTCGGGGATGTCGGTGTCGGACAGCAGCGCCAGCTGGGTGTCGAGCACGACGCCCGCCGCGCCGCCGACGATCGCGGCCGCCGCGGTGTCCTGGCCGATGCCGCCCGCCAGCCACACCGGCAGCGGGGTGGCCGCGATGATCTGCTGCAGCAGCACGAAAGCGCCGGTCTCCGACACCCGTCCGCCGGATTCGGCCCCGCGGGCCAGGACACCGTCGGCTCCGCGCTCCCCCGCTGCCACGGCCTCGGCGGGCGAGGTGACCTCGACCAGGACGAAGGAGCGGTCGGGCACATCGGCGATGCCCCACGGGGAGTCCCAGTCCAGCACGACCACGTCGACGCGGTCGGCCGCGCCGCCGAGGACCTCGGCGACTTCGGCGAAGGACAGCGCGCAGTTGTGCGGCACGCGCAGACCGAAGCGACGGTCTGCCGAGGTGGCCGCGCGCGCGGTCGCGGCCAGGGCGGCGCGGGCCCGCCTGCCGCCCGCGCCGAGGTCGAGCACGCCCAGCCCGCCGACGGCGGCGACCGCGGCGCACAGCCGGGCGCAGCTCTGCCCGGCCGGGCCGATGCCGAGCACGTACTCGGGCCGCTCGTCGCGTGTGGGCATGGGTCCTCCGGTCGTCAGCGGGTGGGGTCGGCGCGGGGTCAGCGCCGGGCGGCGGCGGGGTCCGTGGCGAGCCAGGCCTCGGGGTCGGCGGCCTTGGCCGCGTACAGCGGGCCGACCTCCGGGTGCGGCAGGACGAGGAAGCGGTCCTCGGCCAGGCCCGCGAGGGCGGCGGCGGCGACCTCGGCCGGGTCGAGGATCGGGCCCATGCCCGCGACCGCGAGCCCGGCCGGGTGCCCCGCCTCGACCGCGGGCATCAGCAGACCGGTGCGCACGCCGAGCGGGCACAGCGCGCTGACCCTGATGCCGTGCGGGGCGGCGTCCCTGGCCAGCCACTCGGCGAGCGCCACGGCGGCGGCTTTGGTGACGGCGTACGGCGCGTCGCCGGGCAGGCCGAGCAGCCCCGCCGCCGATGCAGTGATCATGAGGTGTCCGCCGCCGTCGCGGGCCATCACGGGCAGCGCGGCCTGGGCGAGGGTGACGTGGGCGCGGACGTTGACCGCCCACGCCTTGTCCCACAGGGCCCCGGGGGCGTGCAGGCCCATGCCAACGGCCGCGCCCGCGTTGGAGAACACCGCGCCCAGCGGGCCGTGCTGGGCGCGGGCGGCGGTGACGAGGGAGCGGACGGCCGCCGCGTCGGTGACGTCGGTGTGCGCGGCGACCGCCGCGACGCCCGCGTCCCGCACTTGGGCCGCGGTGGCCTCGGCGGCCGGGCCGTCGACGTCCACGGCCACCACGGCCGCCGCGCCCGCTTCGGCGGCCGCGACCGCCAGCGCCGCGCCGATCCCGGCGCCCGCCCCGGTGACCAATACCATTCTCCCGGCTATTGGCACGCCATTCCTCCGAACGTTTTCCCCAGGCTGTTGGCCGAAGTTAGAACTGGCCAGACGGCACCGTCAAGCGCGGCCGGCGAATATCGGCGCGCCGCCACGAGTAGCTGACGCGCTCTTGTGGCGAGGTGAGCAATAAGGCGAAGTTCAGCAGCTCACACTAGGCGCAGTTCGAGGTGGCGGGAACACCCGCGACCCGGTCCTTGAGGAACGCGAGCGCGTCGCGGTTGCCGTGGAAGATCATGCCTATGTGGTCCTTCGGCAATTCCCGCCAGGTGAGCTTGACACCTTTCGCGCAATAGTCGGCGCCCAACTTCTTGGCCTGGCGATAATCCACGACGTCGTCCTGGGTGCCGTGGTACTGCAGAACCGGGACGCCGATGGTCCCGGCGCCCAGCTTGTTCTGTCCGACCCTGGCCAGCCACGCCTCCGTGAGAACGGGACTGCTGGTCAGGTACTCGTTGAGCCGTTTGCCCCGGTACTTGACGAGCAGTTCGACCGTGCAGTCGCCAGCCTTCATCTCGGCTATCGCTTGGCGTCCGGCGTCATTGAGGTAGTTTTCCAGATCGAGTTCGGCATAGGCGTTGTCGAGCCCGTGAAGCGCGTAGAGCAGGAAACCGAATCCGAATCGGCCCTCCAGGAACAGCGTGACCTGGACCAGGTCGGCCGGGACACCGCCCGCGACCACGCCGACCAGGTTCAGCTCGGGGGCGTAGGCGGGCGCCAACTCGGCCGCCCACAGCGCCGCGCCGCCGCCCTGGGAATAGCCGCGAAGCAGCACTGTGGGCGCGAGCGCGCCGACCTGCGGCATGCGCCCCGCCGCGCGCACGAGGTCGAGCACGGCGTGCCCTTCGGAGCGACCGGTGATGTAAGTCGTCCTCGGCTGCGGCTGGTAGCCCTCGTAGTCGGTCATGACGACGATCCAGCCCTGGTCCAGCATCTCGTTGGCGGCGGGCTGCTCGTAGAACGCGCCGATCTCGGACATGTGCGAGACCCGGCAACCGAAGCCGGGACCGTGGGTGCCCGCGGCCAGGCTCACCACGGGCGCGGTCTTCGGGTCGACGCCGCGGGGCACCAGGACGGTGCCGACGACCGCCATGGGGCGGTCGAGGGCGTCGGTCGAGCGGTACATGACCTGCCACGCCGTGACACCCCGGTCGGCGACGGCGGCCGCGGCGGCGGGACGGCTGCGGATGACGTCGCCCGGCCTGCCTTCGGGCAGCGGGGAGGGCGGCACGTAGAAGGAGTCCTCGCTGGGCGCGGGGTGCGCCTGTCCCGTCGGCACGCCCACCAGGGTCGCGGCGACGGCGGCCGCCAGCGCGGCGGCGAGCCCGCGCAGTCGGGAATTCATGGTCGACACCGTGATTACCTCCATTGCGCCGGGGAATACGCACCCAGCCGGGAGAACAGTTGACCGAAATGACGCTACCAGTTTGTCGGGCGCTGGAATTCGTGAAGATATGACAAATCCGCGGGATGATTCCCGCGGATTTGTCGTCAGTGAAGCGGTCAGCCCCGCGCGCGCTTGCGCTGCATCAGCAGCATGGCGATACCCGCGCTGACCAGGGTGGCGCCGATGCCGATGGGCAGGGCGATCGACGCGCCGGTCTCGGCCAAGCCGCCGCCGGGAGGGGGCGGCCCACCGGCCGGCAGGGTCGTCGGCGGGGTGGGCGGCCACGGGTCGTCGGTCGTCGTCACGGTCGGCTCACCGGTCGTGGCGGTCGTGGTGGCCGTCGGCTCGGTGGTGGTGGCGGCGGTGGTGGTGGTGGTGGTTGCAGTCGGGCGAGTTGTCGTCGGGGTGGTGGTGGTCGGCTTGGTCGTAGTGGTCGGGGTTGCGGTTGTGGTCGTCGGCGTGGTCGTGGTTGGGGCTGTGCTCGTCGGCGTGGTCGTGGTGGTTGTGGTGGGACCGCCACCGCCCAGCTCGAAGCGGAGGAGTTCGAGGTCCTGGCCGGGGTCGAGGACGCAGTCGGCGGTGAAGGTCTTCAGGCCGGTCTCGTTGCCCGCGGCGTCGCGCGGGGTCAGCGTGGTGCTGAAGTCGCCGACGGTGATCACCGTGACGCCCGCCTTCTCCACCGGGTGGCTGGGCACCGACCCCGAGGCGACGGTGTCGAAGCCGCCCGACGCGGGCACGGCGGTCCTCGGGATGGCCAGCCCGGGGATGGGCAGGTCGAAGCCGGCGCCCGCGTTGTCCACGACGACGAGTGCGTCCGCGGCGCCCTCGACGGTCTTCGCGCCGACCAGCGCCAGACCCTGGGTCGCGGCGTCGTTGACCGAGGCGGTCGCGGAGAAGCCCGTGGTGACGACATCGCCGCCGACCGCGTCGGGGATCGCGACATCGGCCTGGATGCGGACCTTCAGCGGCTGCGTGCCGATGAGCGGGAAGACGCACTTGTAGTCGACGACCTTGTCGACGGGGATCGCCGCTCCGGGCGGTCCCGTCGTCGTGGTGGTCGGGTCTGTCGTAGTGGGTTCGGTGGTCGGGTTCGTCGTCGTCGTCGGCCCAGTGGTCGGGTCCGTGGTTGGGCCCGCCGTTGGGTCCGTCGTCGTCGGGTCCGTTGTGGATGGTCCGGTGCTGGTGGGGTCCGTGGTGGTCGGTTCCGTGGTGGTGGGGTCGGTCGGCTCGCCGACGGTGAAGCTGAGCAGCGTGGTGTCCTGCGCCGGGTCCAGCGCGCACTTCGACTCGAAGGTGCCGAGACCGGTCTCCGCGCCGTCGGCGCGGCGCGGGGTCAGCGTGGTCGCGAAGTCGCCGACGACGATGCTGGTCGGCCCCGCCTTCGGGAAGGCCGTCGGCACCGAGCCGCTCGCGACGGTGTCGAAGGGACCGGACGCGGGCACGTCGGTCTTCGGGATGGACAGCCCGGGGATCGCGATCGGCAGTGCCGCACCCGCGTTGTGCATGGTGATGCCCGCGACCGCGCTGCCCTCGACCGTCTTCGCGCCCACCAGGGTCAGGCCCTGGGTCGCGGTGTCCGGCACGGTCGCGGTGGCGGTGAAGCCGGTGGTGACGATCTCGCCGCCCTCCGCGGCCGGGACGTCCACCGTCGCCCTGATCCGCACGCTCAGCTTCTGGCTGCCGATCAGCGGGAACGGGCAGGTGAAGGTCAGCGTCTTGTCGACCTGGACGGGCTCGGCGGCGCTGGCGCC
Organism: Actinokineospora guangxiensis; assembly: GCF_042657845.1. Taxonomy (NCBI): domain Bacteria; kingdom Bacillati; phylum Actinomycetota; class Actinomycetes; order Pseudonocardiales; family Pseudonocardiaceae; genus Actinokineospora; species Actinokineospora guangxiensis. Next base: position 46,763 of record NZ_JBHSKF010000011.1, read on the forward strand.
CGCGGTCATCAGGAGCCCGCCGACGACGAGTCCGGTCACCCCGACCGCGGCCACCGCGGCCAGCGCGCGCCTGGGCTCAACACGAGTGCTCATCGGTCCTCTTCCATTCTCCGAATTGCCGAACCGCGAAACTACCCGCCGGTAACACTTTTCCGCAATACTCGGAAGCGCATTCCGCATCGCCATTGATTTGGCACGATTCCAACAATTCACAGCCGCAGACTTGTCACCCTGGATCAAGCTCGCTACCTGCCGAAACATGCCCACCAGGCAGGACGGCAACTTTTGTCACGGACGTACAAGTTCTGCCCCAGGAGTTGCGCACGGCGAACAAGGAAGCCGAACGGAAGCGCGTTCTCGCTGGTCTGGGCAGGTATGTGTAACTCGGCGTTGACACCCGTCGGTAACAAACTTATCGTCGGCTGAGCAATCCGGCCCATGGCGGCCGGTGTCGGCGGCTGGAACTTGTCAGAACGGCGGTGGCGCTATGGCGGCTGTGCCCGGTCAGGTCGTTCGAGCCGACGGGCTCCCCCGTCCCCGCACCGCCCGGCCACCGGCGCGCGGCACGGTTCGCCAGGTGATCGCCAGTCTTCCGCCGGTGCTGGACGAGCGGGTCCGGGCGGTGAGCGGCGACCTCGTCCGCGAGGTCGTCGCCGAGATCCAGGCGGCGGTCCCGGTCTACCGCCCCGACCCCGACCCCGAGCGCGACCCGACGGTGATCGTGGTGCGCAACGCGGGCGCGGCGATCTTCTACTGCCTGGAGAACCCCGGCGACAGCGCCCACCCGGACATCGGCAAGTGGGAGGCCACCTTCCGCGAGGCGGGCAGGCTGGAGTTCGTGCAGGGCCGCACGATGGACGCCCTGCAGACGGCTGTGCGCGTCGGCGCGCGGTCGGCGTGGCGGCGGCTGCGGGTCATCGGCGCCGAGATCGGCGTGCCGACGGACACGATGCTCGTCCTCGCCGACCGGATCTTCGCCTACGTGGACGAGTTGTGCGCGGTCGCCATCGCCGGCTACACCAACGCCCAGGCCACCGCGACCGGCGCGGTGGAGCGCAGGCGCAAACAGCTGCTGAAGATGCTCCTGGCCGATCCCCCGGTGTCCCCGCACGCCATCCGCGAGCTGGCCGAGACGACCGACTGGACGCTGCCCAGGCAGGTCCACGCGGTCGCCGTCGAGCCGTCGGACACCGAGGGCCGCCCCGGCCCGGAAGCCCTGGCCGACCTGACGAGCACCACCCCGTGCCTGGTCGTCGCCGAGTGGACGGACGCGCTGGCCGAGCGCCTGCCGCAGCGCAGAATCGCTGTCGGCCCCGCCGTCCCCCTGGAGCGCGCCGCGCACTCGCTGTCGGTCGCCCGCCGCGCCCTGGCCCTCGTCCACCGCGGTGTCCTGCGGGCCGATCCGGTGCTGCACTGCCAGGACCACCTGCCCGCCCTGGTCCTGCTGGCCGACGAGTACCTGCTGGCGCAGATCGTCCGCGACGCCCTGGCCCCCTTCGACGAGCTGACCCAGAAGCAGCGCGAGCGGCTGACGGCGACTCTGCTCGCCTGGCTGGAGACCCGCGGCGGCGTCAACGAGGTCGCCTGCCGCCTCGCCGTCCACCCCCAGACGGTCCGCTACCGCATGCACCAGCTGGAGGAGCTGCTCGGCGACCGCTTGGACGACCCCGCCGAGCGCCTGACCATGGAGATCGCCCTTCGCGGGGCGATCCTGTTGGCGCACAACGGTTCTGACTGATCACCCACGCGCGAGACCGAGGGGCGTCGCCGGGCTCGGGCGACGCCCCTCGGTGGTTAGCGCCCTCGCGCGCTAGCTGGTGACGAGGCTCAGGCCGTAGCGGCTGAGGATCTCGTTCACGGGCTGGAAGTAGGTCGTGCCGCCGGAGGAGCAGTTGCCCGAGCCGCCGGAGGTCACGCCCTGCGCCTGGTTGCCGGAGATCCACGAGCCACCGGAGTCGCCGGGCTCGGCGCAGGCGTTGGTGCGGGTCATGCCGTAGACCGCGCCCTGGGAGTAGCGCACGGTCTGGTTCTTGGCCTGGATGGTGCCGCAGCGCCAGCCGGTGGTGGAGCCGGAGCGGCAGACGGACGCGCCGATCGCGGCCTCGGAGGACCCGGCGACGGTCACGCTGCCGCCGTTGTAGCGGTTGACGAGGTTGCGCGGGGTCCAGTTCGAGTTGACCTGGACCCAGCCCATGTCGTCACCGGGGAAGGACGAGCCGCGGACGGTGCCCTGCGCGACGCGGTTGAAGCCGCTGGTGGAGGTGCCCACGCTGCCGCAGTGGCCCGCGGTGACGAAGCCGCCGCGCACCGAGAAGCCGATCGAGCAGCGGCTGCCGCCCGGGTAGTACGCGTCGCCGCCGCGCACGTCGTACAGCGGGCGCGGGGCCTCGGTGGTCTCCACGACGCGGGAGGTGCCGGAGACGCCCGCCTTGGCGGCGAACGCCTCGGCGGCGCCCGCGGTGCCCTTCGCGGTGGTGATGGTGACGGTGTTGCCCTTGACGTCGACGTACCAGCCGGTGACACCGGCCGGGGCCGACGTGGCGTTGAGCTTGGCGACCGAGGCGTCGAGGGTGCCCGCGCTGTGCTTGACGATCTGCGGGACGGCGCCGTCGGCGCGCACGGCGGCGGCGCCTGCCGCGTCGGTCACGCCGACGACCAGGACGTTGCGGGTCGAGTCGAACCACGCGCCGCCGTAGGTGGTGCTCAGCGCGGACTCCAGGCGCTGCTCGGACTTCACGGCGTCGGTCTCGGCGGCGAGCCGGGTCAGCGCCGCGTCCTTGCTCAGACCGAGGTCGCGCTGCATGGCGGCCAGCATCTCGGGGTTGACCTCGGCGCTCGCCCCACCGGGGGAGGCGACGACGGTGACGGCCGCGGCGAGCAGGGCGGTAACGGCGAAGCTGCGTTTCACAGCGATCTCCAACGGATCGGGTGCAGGGGCACGAATCGCGACGGACCACGATCGGGAAAACCCGCCGATTCAACCAGATCCGCCTCACCGGAGCGGTCGAATCAGTCGCTCCCTCCGAATATCGTCGGGGTCACACCCGAGGCGCAAGGGCGACTTCTTCACGTATCACGGTGAGATACTGTGAATTGAGATTGCTCCGTTGGTGCAGCTCAGCGCGCTACCGAAGGCCACTGTAGGACTCTGTTAACTGTGAAGCCAGCAGCTCGTGAGAATGTCAAGGGCGAGCACGGACCCCGCCCCCTCGGGGCGTAAGGTTGGTAATTCGACGGAGCCCGTGCCCGCCGCGCCACAATAGACCCAGGCGCTTACCGGCTGATCACCGGGCCGAAATTCCCACGTAATCACGCAGGTGTCGGGCCGTCAGCGTGTCCCCGGCGGCGACGAGGTCGGCGGGCGGGCCGGTGAAGACCACCCGGCCGCCGTCGTGCCCCGCGCCGGGGCCCAGGTCGATGATCCAGTCCGCGTGCGCCATGACGGCCTGGTGGTGCTCGATGACGATCACCGTGTTGCCGTCGTCCACCAGTCGGTCGAGCAGGCCGAGCAGCTGGTCGACATCGGCCAGGTGCAGGCCGGTGGTGGGCTCGTCGAGGATGTAGACCGCGCCCTTGCCCGCCATCCGGACGGCGAGCTTGAGCCGCTGGCGCTCGCCGCCGGACAGCGTCGTCAGCGGCTGGCCGAGGCTGATGTAGGACAGCCCGACGCCGGACAGCCGGTCGAGGACCACCCTGGCCGGGCCGGACGGGAAGAACTCCCGCGCCTCGGCGACCGACATCGCCAGCACCTCGCTGATGTCCTTGCCGCGCAGCTTGTGCGTCAGCACCTCGGCGGTGAACCGCTTGCCGTCGCACTTCTCGCACACCGACGCGACACCGGCCATCATCGCCAGGTCGGTGTAGACCAGCCCGATGCCCTTGCAGTTCGGGCACGCGCCCTCGGAGTTCGCGCTGAACAGCGCCGCCTTGACCCCGTTGGCCTTGGCGAAGGCGGTGCGCACCGGGTCGAGCAGACCGGTGTAGGTGGCCGGGTTGCTGCGCCGCGAGCCGCGGATCGCCGACTGGTCGACCACCACGACGCCCTCGCGCCCGGCCAGCGAGCCGTGGATCAGCGAGCTCTTGCCCGACCCCGCGACCCCGGTCACCACGGTCAGCACCCCCAGCGGGACGTCCACGCTGACATCGCGCAGGTTGTGCAGGCTCGCCCCCGTGATCGGCAGCTGCCCGGCGGGCGTGCGCACGGTCTCGCGCAGCCGGGCCCGGTGGTCGAGGTGGCGGCCGGTGAGCGTGCCCGAGGCGCGCAGCCCGGCGACGTCGCCGGTGTAGCGGATCTGGCCGCCGTCGGTCCCCGCGCCGGGTCCGAGGTCGACCACGTGGTCGGCGATGGCGATCACCTCGGGCTTGTGCTCGACCACCAGCACCGTGTTGCCCTTCTCCCGCAGCAGGAGCAGCAGCTCGTTCATCCGCTGGATGTCGTGCGGGTGCAGGCCCACGGTCGGCTCGTCGAAGACGTAGGTGACGTCGGTGAGCGAGGACCCCAGGTGGCGCACCATCTTGACCCGCTGCGCCTCGCCGCCGGAGATCGTGCCGGACTCGCGGTCCAGGCTCAGGTAGCCCAAGCCGATCCCGCACAGCGAGTCCAGGGTCTCCAACAGGGTCTTGAGCACGGGCGCGACCGAGGGCTCGTCCAGCTTGCGGACGAAGTCGGCGAGGTCGCTGATCTGCATGGCCGAGCAGTCGGCGATGGTGAGCCCGTGGATGCGCGAGGACAGCGCGGCGGCGTTGAGCCGGGCGCCGCCGCACTCGCCGCAGGTGGCGAAGGTCGCGACCCGGTCGACGAACTCGCGGATGTGGGCCTGCATGGAGGCGCGCTCCTTGAGCAGGTACAGCCGCTGGACCTTCACCACCAGGCCCTCGTAGGTGATGGTGCTGTTGCCCGCCTTCACCTTTGTGGAGGGCTTGTGCAGGAAGTCGGCCCACTCCTGCTCGGTGTAGTCGCGCAGCTTCTTGTCCGGGTCGAAGAAGCCGGAGGCGGTGAACTGCTGCCAGTACCAGGTGCCGACACCGAAGTTGGGCGCGGTGATCGCGCCCTCGTTGAGGGACTTGTCCCGGTCGAGCAGTTCGCCGAGGTTGACGTCGGACACCCGGCCCAGGCCCTCGCAGTTCGGGCACATGCCCTCGGCCAGGTTGAAGCTGAAGGCCCCCGACGTGCCGATGTTGGGCTCCCCGAGCCTGCTGAACACGATCCGCAGCATCGTGTGCGCGTCGGTCGCGGTGCCCACGGTGGACCGCGCGTTGGCCCCCATCCGCTCCTGGTCGACCACGATCGCGGCGCTGAGGTTGCGCAGCGAGTCGACGTCCGGCCTGCCGACGTTGGGCATGAACGACTGGATGAAGGCGGTGTAGGTCTCGTTGATCAGCCGCTGCGACTCCGCGGCGATCGTGCCGAACACCAGCGAGGACTTGCCGGACCCGGAGACCCCGGTGAAGACGGTGAGCCTGCGCTTGGGGATGTCGACGTCGACTCCCCGCAGGTTGTTCTCCCTCGCCCCCCGGACCTCGATCACATCGTGGCTGTCGGCGTTCGTGGTCACGCTAGTCCCCCACCTGAGTTTATGATGTAAAGTGATGGCCGGAGACAAGCTACTTTACGGCATAAGGAGACGCAAGGTGGTCGTCTACGCAGGCCAGGGAGATCCCGCCAGGTCCATCCCCCTGCTCTGGCGGGCACCCGCGGAGCCCAAGCCCGGCCTGTCGGTGGATGCCGTGGTGGACGCCGGGATCGAGGTGGCCGACTCCGCGGGCCTGGCGGCCCTGTCGATGCGCGCGGTCGGCGAGCGCCTGGGTGTCACCGCCATGGCGCTGTACACCCACGTCCCCGGCAAGGGCGAACTGCTGGAATTGATGTACGACCGCGCCTTGGCGCGCTTGCCTACGCATTATCCCCAAGAAATGCAATGGCGCGAGGCCCTCACCACCTGGGCCGACGACACCGTCGCCTTCCACCTGCGCCACCCCTGGCTCCTGCACATCTCCCAGGCCCGCCCGGTCCTGGGCCCCCACGAGTTCCAGTCCCTGGAAACCCTCTCCGAGCTGGTCCGCCGCACCGGTCTGCCCCCGAAGTCCGCCCGGGGCGCCGTCACCACCCTCACCAACTACACCCGAGGCGCCGCCCAGACCATCGCCGACGCCCGAGCCGCCGCCGCGGCCACCGGCCAGTCCGACGACGAGTGGTGGTTCTCCCGCTCGCCGTTGCTGGACGACGTCGCCCACGACTTCTCCACCCGCTACGAGAACCTTCTCTGGCTGGAGAGCGACCCCGAACCCCAACCCGAGGACTGCACCCCGTACCTGGAGTGGCAGGCCCGCCGCAGCTTCCACACCGGACTGGAGATCCTCTTGGACGGCATCGAGGCCGCCCAGAACCGAGCAACCCCCGCAGAGGCGAACTAGCTACAAGAAGAAGACGGGCGGGCGAGGGAGAAGGGATGCCGGGGAGGAGGCGTGCACCTGCCCCCCTCCCGACACACGCTTCCCCGCCACCTGTTCGTAGGGGCCCCGCCGAAGCGAACCCACCCCATCGGACCGCCCGCCAACTCCGGGAACCCCAACCCGGGTACGCCAACGGCACCCCAGCAGAGAACCCGGCGAAGACTCAATCCCGCTCGACCAAGTGCCCGATCACATCCGGCCCCGGATGCGCCGACCCACTCCCATCCCGACGCGGATCAGCCTCGGGAAGCTCAACAGCGGAACCAGAGCGGCTGATGCCCGCCGGGCGCGGGCCGATCCAGGCCAGCGTGACCGCGTTCTCCCCCTTGAGGAAGCGGTGGGCGCGGACGCCGCCGGTGGCACGGCCCTTCGGGGGGTACTTCTCGAAGGGAGTCACCTTCACCGTCGTCCCCGTCACGGTGACCACCATCGGCTCCCCGTGATCAGGATCGTCGGTGCGCACCGCGCCGAAGAACACCGCGTGCGCCCCAGCGGACAGGTTCACCCCCGCCATGCCGCCGCCCTTGAGGCCCTGCGGCCGGACCAGCCCCGCCGAGTAGCGCAGCAGCGAGGCGTCGGAGGTGACGAACGCCAGGGTCTCCTCGCCGTCGCCGAGCCACGTCGCCCCGACGACCTCGTCCCCGTCGCGCAGCGCGATGACCTCGAACTCGTCCGAGCGGACCGGCCAATCCGGGGCGCACACCTTCACCACGCCCTGGGCGGTGCCCAGCGCCAGCCCGGGTGAGCCCGAGCCCGCCTCGCCGAGGGGGGCGATGCCCACCACCCGCTCGCCCTTCTCCAGCGGCACCAGCTCACCGGCCGACATCCCGCCGGACAGCGACACCGTCCCGCTCTGCTCCGGCAGCACCGGCAGGGGCAGCACGTCCACCTTGAACGCCCGGCCCCGCGAGGTCACCAGCAGCACCTGGCCGCGCGCCGTGGAGTGCACCGACGCCGAGACCGCGTCGTGCTTGGCGCGCCCGTTGCGCCTGCGCGCCTCGCTCGACTCCTCGGATTCCGCCGCCGTGCGCGCGACCAGACCGGTGGCCGAGAGCAGCACCTGGCACGGGTCGTCGGCGACCTCCAGCGGGCCCGCGGGCTTGCTCGCGGCGAGGACCTCCTTGAGGTCGCCATCGATCAGCGAGGTGCGGCGCTCGTCGGTCAGGTCCTTGGCGACCTTGGCCAGCTCGGCGGAGACGACCTTCCGCAGGATCTTGTCGTCGTCGAGGATCTCGCTCAGCTCGGCGATCTCCTTGCGGAGCTTGTCCTGCTCGGCTTCCAGCTCGATGCGGTCGAACTTGGTGAGCCTGCGCAGAGGGGTGTCGAGGATGTAGGTGGCCTGGATGTCCGAGAGCGTGAACCGCCGCATCAGGCCGTCCTTGGCGGCCTGGGCGTTGTCGCTAGAGCGGATCAGGGCGATGACCTTGTCGATGTCGAGCAGCGCCTTGAGCAGGCCCTCGACCAGGTGCAGCCGGTCCTCGCGCTTCGTGCGCCGGTGCTTCGTGCGCCGGGTGACGACCTCGTAGCGGTGCTTGAGGTAGACCTCCAGCAGCGCCTTGAGGCCGAGCGTGCGCGGCTGGCCCTCGACCAGGACCAGGTTGTTGATGCCGAAGGACTGCTCCATCGGCGTGAGCCGGTAGAGGTCGGCCAGCAGCGCCTGCGGGTTGACCCCCACCTTGCACTCGATGACCAGCCGCGTCCCGTTCTCCCGGTCGGTGAGGTCCTTGACGTCGGCGATGCCGGAGAGCCGCTTGGTCTTGGTGACCTCGTCGGTGATCTTCTCGATGATCTTCTCGGCGCCGACCTGGTAGGGCAGCTCGGTGACCGTGATCGCCTGCCTGCCCCGACTCCCCTCCAGCGGCCCGATCTCCGTGCGCGCCCGCATCCGCACGATGCCGCGCCCGGTCTCGTAGGCCTTGCGCACCTCGTCGAGCCCCAGCAGCATCCCGCCGGTGGGCAGATCGGGGCCGGGCACGAACTCCATCAGCTTGTCGAGGTCGGCCTCGGGATGGTTAACCAACCACCGCGCCGCCGCGACGACCTCGCCGAGGTTGTGCGGGATCATGTTGGTCGCCATGCCGACTGCGATGCCGGAGGAGCCGTTGACCAGCAGGTTCGGGAACGCGGCAGGCAACACCGACGGCTCCTGCAGCGAGCCGTCGTAGTTGGCCCGGAAGTCGACGGTGTCCTCGTCCAGTTCGCCGACGAGCAGCATGGCCTCGGGTGACATCCGGGCCTCGGTGTAGCGGCTCGCCGCCGGTCCGTCGTCTGGGGAACCGAAGTTTCCGTGCCCGTCGACCAGGGGCGCGTTGAGGGAGAAGTCCTGCGCCATACGCACCATGGCGTCGTAGATCGCGACGTCGCCGTGCGGGTGGTACTTGCCCATGCAGTTGTGGACGACGAAACCCTCGACGACGAAGGCGTGCTCGTCGGTGCCCACCTGGATGTCGAAGGTGGTGTCCGACTCGACCGGCTCCACGGAGACGACCTCGACGAGGGACATGCCGCCGGGCAGCCCGTCGGGGACGTGGGCGTCCGCGGAGGGGGCGAATGTCGCGCTCGGGACCGTGGTGAACCGCGCCAGCGCGCGGAAGAGGTCCTGGCCCCCGGCGACGGCGAGCGCACCCGGCGTCCGGTGTGCGGTGTGGACGCCCAAGTCGGCGAGCAGGGAGAAGACCTGGCGAGCGAACACGTCTCCCGCGCGGGCAGGCACCAGTTCCCCGCCGCCGTCGAGCAGGCCCGCGAGGAACGGCAACCACTGGGCGCGGTCGGCGAGGACCTGCGGGGGCACGGTCCCCCCGTCGCGCGGAGAAGCAGCCGCGAGCAGGCCATCGTGGGGCGGGAAGTCCAGGATGTGCTCGTCCCGGTTTCCGCGTTCGCGCTTGTCGCGGCTCACCACGAGTCCGGCCGCGATCGCCCAGCCGTGCGCGGCGTCGATCGGCTCGGTGTCGTCCAGGGTGAGCCGAACACGGCCGTCCGCCTCGACGCCGGCCGCGGCGAGCAGGCCCAGCACGTAGGGGTAGGCGTCAGCGGTGGACGCGGGGATCTCACGGGCTTCGCCGTAGGCGACCGTGCGTTCGCCCACCAGGTCGTGCGCGGCCACCCACCGGGTCGAGTCACCAGCGACGGTGCGGAAGCGCTGGCCGGGGGTGACCAGCATGGTGTGCCCGTTGGACCAGGTCACCCGGACAAGTTCTGACACCGGGTTCTCGTAGACGGCGGTCACCGGCACCGGGCGGCTCGCTCCGTCGAGTACCTGGTCGCCGATCTCGATGTCCTCGATCGGGCGCAGCCCGCCGGGAGTGGAGACCAGCGCACCCCGGACGAAGCAGTCGCCCACCACGCGCGAGGACTTCACATAGGCGTGGGTGGGCCGGTAGCCCTGCTCGTTCATCGAGAACAGAATCCGCCGGTGGACGGGCTTGAGGCCGTCGCGGGCGTCGGGGAGGGCTCGGGAGTGGATGACCGAGTAGGCGTACTCCAGGTAGGAGTCCTCGATCTCGGTCTTCACCGGGTTCTCGAAGACCTTCGCGCCCGCCTGGTCGAAGGCGGCGGGGTCGACCTTGGTGGAGACGGCCTTGCGGCGTGCCATGAGGGGCTCTTCCTGTTCCGGACCAGGGGGGATCAGATGTCGATGGCGTCTTGGTCGACGCGGGCGGCGGACTCGACCAGCCAGTTGCGGCGGGGTTCGACCTTCTCACCCATGAGGAGTTCCAGGGCCGCCTCGGCGGCGTCGGCGTCGTGCAGGGTGATGCGGCGGACCGAGCGCGAGGCCGGGTTCATCGTGGTGTCCCACAGTTCGTCGGCGTCCATCTCGCCCAGGCCCTTGAACCGGGGGACGGGGGTGACGACCTGCTTGCCCGCCTTGGTCAGCGCGGCGACCTTCTGCTCCATCTCGCGCTGGGTGAAGGTGAAGATCGTCTGTGCGTTGCGGCCGCGGGTCTGCACCTTGTGCAGCGGGGGCATGGCGGCGTAGAGCCTGCCGTCCTCGATCACCGGGCGCATGTACTTGGCGAAGAGGGTGATCAGCAGGGTGCGGATGTGGGAGCCGTCGACGTCGGCGTCGGCCATGATGATGACGCGGCCGTAGCGCATGGCGGGCAGGTCGAAGGTGCGGCCGGTGCCCGCGCCGAGGACCTGCACGATGGAAGCGATCTCGGTGTTGCGCAGGGTGTCGGCGATGCTGGCCTTCTGCACGTTGAGGATCTTGCCCCGGATGGGCAGCAGCGCCTGGTACTCCGAGACGCGCGCCATGCGGGCCGAGCCGAGCGCGCTGTCGCCTTCCACGATGAACAGCTCGCTGCGGGCCACGCCCGTGGTGCGGCAGTCGACCAGCTTGGCGGGCATGGCCGCGCCCTCCAGCGCGGTCTTGCGCCGGGCGGCGTCCTTCTGCTGCTTCTGGGCGATGCGCACGCGGCCCGCGTCCACGATCTTCTGCAGGACGACCTTGGCCTCGGCCTTGGTCTTGCGGTCCTCGCTCCAGGCGCGGATGTGCTTGTCCACCACGGCCTGGATGACCTTGGTGATGCCCGCGGTGGACAGTTCGTCCTTGGTCTGGGAGGTGAACTGCGGCTCGGGGATGCGCACGTGCACGACCGCGGTCATGCCTTCCAGCACGTCCTCCAGGGTCGGCATGTCCTCCTTGGGCTTGAGCAGCCCGCGGGTCTTGGAGATGGCGTCCTGCAGCGCCTTGACCGCGCCGCGCTCGAAACCCTTGCGGTGCGTGCCGCCGTGCATGTTGCGGATGGTGTTGGTGAAGCACTCCACCGTGCGCTCGTAGCCGGTGCCCCAGCGCAGCGCCACCTCGACCTCGGCGCGGCGCTCCACTTTGGAGCGCATGACGCCGTTCTCGTCGGCGGCGTTCTCGTGGTAGACGCCCTCGCCGGTGATCACCAGGGGGCCGCAGACCTCGCGCTCGCTGGACGGGGCGAGGAAGGAGACCATGTCGGTCAGGCCGCCGGGGAAGACGAAGGTCTCCTCGGCGATCGCGCCCTCGGTCGCATCGCGTAGCACGTACGTCACGCCGGGTACGAGGAACGCGGTGTTGCGCAGCTTGGCGCGGACGTGGTCGGCGTCGAGGACGGCGCCGTTCTCGAAGTAGCGGGTGTCGTACCAGTAGCGGATCGAGGTGCCGGTGGACTCACCGCGCTTCATCTTGCCGACGACGCGCAGGCCGGACTCGTGGGTGAACTTCGCCTTCGGCCCCGGCCCGTCGAAGACCCCGGGCACGCCGTGGGCGAAGGACATCTCGTGGACCTTGCCGTCGCGCTTGACGGTGACGTCGAAGCGCAGGGACAGGGCGTTGACCGCCGAGGCGCCGACGCCGTGCAGGCCGCCGGAGGTCTTGTAGCCGGAGCCGCCGAACTTGCCGCCCGCGTGCAGCCTGGTCAGGACCAGCTCGACGCCGGAGAGGCCGGACTTGGCGTGCACGCCGGTCGGGATGCCGCGGCCGTCGTCGTCGACCTGGACGCTGCCGTCGGCGTGCAGGGTGACCACGACCTTGGCGGCGTACCCGGCCACGCCCTCGTCGGTGGAGTTGTCCACGATCTCGGTGAACAGGTGCTGCACGCCGCGGCTGTCGGTGGAGCCGATGTACATGCCGGGCCGCTTGCGGACCGCCTCCAGCCCTTCGAGGTGCGTGAGGTCGTCGGCGCCGTACAGGGTCTCGGCTGTCACTTCTTCTCGCTCCCCGGGAATGGCTCGCTGGTCGAACAGGTGTCCAAGGTACCGGAGGGTATCCGGGCCGCCCGACAACGCGCCGGTTTGGCCGGGCTCGTGTGGCGGACTGGGCGGAGAGAAGGTATGGCGGGCCGGTATGCCCACTCGGCCGCAGGGCGCTGGTAGGAACGGATCAGCCGGGCATCATCCCTGGTCTTGACGGGTGATCCACAGGCTGGTTATGGTCTAGACCAAAGCTTGACTTCGGGAAGGCAGGCGTCCCACTGCTTGCCCGTTTCCACACCCCTGCGCCGGCTGCCCGCCGGCGGAAACGCAGTCCTCCCGTGGAGGAGCAGACGATGAAGCACAAGCGAAAGATCGCCACCATCGCCGCGGGCGTCGGCCTGAGCCCGCTGATCATGGTTCTCCTGCCCGCCTCTCCCGCGGCGGCGCACGGATACATCTCCAACCCGCCCAGCAGGCAGGCCCAGTGCGCATCGGGCACGGTGTCCAACTGCGGCGCGATCCAGTGGGAGCCGCAGAGCGTCGAGGGACCGAAGGGGCAGCGCAACTGCCACGCCGGTGACTCGCGCTGGGGCCCGCTCAACGACGACTCCAAGGGGTGGCGCGCCACCTCGGTCGGGTCCTCGGTGACCTTCAACTGGATCAAGACCGCCCGGCACTCCACGTCGAACTGGGAGTACTACATCGGCGGCACCCGGATCGCCTCGTTCAACGGCAACAACCAGCAGCCCGGCTCGACGGTGACCCACCAGGTCAACCTGGGCGGCTACAGCGGGCGCCAGAAGGTCCTGGCCATCTGGAACATCGCCGACACCCCGATGGCGTTCTACAACTGCGTCGACCTGCAGATCGGTGGCGGCGGCACCAACCCGCCGACCACGAACCCGCCCACCACCACCCCGCCGACGACCAACCCGCCCACCACCACCCCGCCCGCCTCGGGCACCTGGTCGGCGGGCACGGCCTACGCCACCGGGTCGACCGTGACCTACAACGGCGCGTCGTACCGCTGCGTCCAGGCGCACACGGCGCTCGCGGGCTGGGAGCCGAGCACGACCCCGGCCCTCTGGACCCGGATCTGACCAGCCGGGTGCGGGGTCCGCGGCGCGGCGGGCCCCGCACCCTTTCCGTCACTGGAGTGACTACCCCATGCGGCGATTCCTCCTGTTTCCCCTGGTCCTGGCTCTGACGGCGTGCGCGGGACCGCTTCCGGCCGAGTTCGCCCCGAAGTCCCCGGCCGCGGGCCACCAGCACGGGCTGCCACCCGCGGCGTCGGTCCCCGCCCCGGCCGACGCCCCGGCCGACGGCGCGGCCGACCCGTCGGTGAACGACTTCAACCTCGCCGACGTCATGTACCTGCAGATGGCGATCGCCAACCACGAGCAGGGCGTCGAGATGGCCGCGCTGGCCGAGCCGCCGCGGGTGCGCCCGCAGGTGGCCGAGCTGTCGGCGGCCATCGGCTCCACGCAGCGCTCCGAGGTCGACCAGATGCGCGCCTGGCTCACGAGCTGGGGCCACACCGACGAGGTGTCGGCCGACCCCGCTGACCACGCCCACCACGGTGGCATGCCGCTCACCACGCCCGAGTCGATCGCGGCGCTGGCGGCGCTGCCCGACGCCGAGTTCGAGCACAGCTACCTGACGCTGCTGACCGGGCACCAGCACAACGCGGTGGAGATGGCCCGCGCCCAGATGACCGACGGCGCGAACCCCGAGGTGAAGAAGTTCGCCGACCGGGTGGTGCAGTCGCGGACCGGGCAGATCAGCGCCATGCTGAAGATCAGCGCGGGCTGACAGGCGGCCCCGCCACGGCATACTCGTGGTGTGCGGGTCCTCATCATCAACGACGACGTGAACACCATGCCCGTCGTGGCGCACGCCCTGATGGCGGTCTGCGGCGCGAGCGGCGCGCAGGCGTGGGAGTGGACCCAGCACGTGCACCTGACCGGGCACGCCGAGGTCGCCAACGCCCTGGACCCCGACGCGGCCGAGGCGGTGGCGCTGCGGCTGCTGCGCTACGGCGTGCGGGCGATGGTGCTGCCGTGACCGCCGACATCTCCGAGGACTACTTCGACGCCGCGCCCGCGGCCGACGGCGTCGTCGTGCGCATGTCGGCCAACGTCGCGGCGACCCTGGCGCACCGGGTGGAGCGGCTGGCCCGGTTCCTGGAGACCGGCGAGGTGGACGCCGCGCCGGGCGGGCTCCTGCGGCGCAGGACGACCGCCGAGGACGTCATCCGGCGGATGTACCCCGACGTCTACCCCGACCGGGCCGCCGCCGACGGGTTCCGGCAGCGGCACAGCGCCGCGCTCGGCGACAGCAGGGCCGCGCGGGCGCTGGTCTTCCGCTGCTCGGCGCAGACCCAGCACGTGCTCTCCCGCGAGGAGGCCGAGGGCTGGATCGGGGCGCTGGGGCTGGTCCGCTTCCTCACCGCCGAGCGCACCGGCCGCGGCGGTGACGCCGCGGACCTGGTCTGGTTCAGCTGGGCGCAGGAGGCGCTGGTGGGCGCCCTGCACCCGGACTGGCTGAGCCCGCCTACCGACCCGCGGTGATCTGGTCGAAGGTGGGGAAGCGGTGGGCGACGGAGTCGGCGAGGAAGTCGGCGACCCAGCCGTCGTCGTCGTGGAAGAAGCGGATCGACACGTAGTCGGGGTTGGTGCCCATGTCGAACCAGTGGGTGGTCTTGGCCGGGACGCTGAGCAGGTCGCCCGCCTCGCACAGCACGGCGTGGACCTTGCCGTCGACGTGCAGGTAGAAGATGCCGGAGCCGCGAGCGAAGAAGCGGTCCTCGTCGTCGTCGTGGGTGTGCTCGGAGAGGAACTTGGCGCGGGCCCGCGCCGCCTCCTCCCGCCACTCGGGGCTGTCCTCGGGGGTCATGGCGACGGCGTCGACGAAGGTGTAGCCCTCGGCGGCGATGACACCATCCACTTCGGACCGATAGGCGGTCAGCACCTCGTCGGAGGCGGGGTGGGCGGGCAGCGGGACCACGCGCCAGCGGGCGAAGCGCACGCCCAGGCCCGCCAGGATCTCGGTGATCTCGTCGGGGTCGTCGGTCGTGACCAGTTCGGTGGCCGGATCGGTGTCCGGCCACACGGTCAGCAGGGTCATCGGGCCACCTCCATGGCGAAGCGGAGCAGCCACTCCAGGCACTCGGCCCGGTGGCGGGCGGTCATCAGGTCATCAGCCCACACGTACACGCCGTGGCGGGCGACCACCAGCGCCGGGGTCCTCGGGTCGTGCACGGCCTCGAAGGCGTCGCCGAGCACGCGCATGTCCTGGCTGTTGGGCACGACCGGGACCAGCACCTCGTCGTCCTCGGCGGCGCGGCCGAAGCCCTTGAGCATCTCCAGGTCGCGCAGGACGATGCCGTCGGGCCACAGCTCGGCGGCCACGACCGGGGCCATCATGTGCAGGTGCACGACGGCGCCCGCGCCCGCGACGGCGGCGATGCGCGCGTGCAGCCCCGCCTCGGCCGAGGGCCGCAGCCCAGCGCCGCCGGGCTGCTCCCCCGCTGCCGCGCCCTCGGCGTCGACCACGACGAAGTCGGTGTCGGCCAGCTCGCCCTTGTCCAGGCCGGAGGCGGTGACGGCCAGCCGCAGCGGGTCGCGTCCCAGGGTGACCGACAGGTTCCCCGACGTGCCGCGCATCCAGCCGAGTCCGGTGTAGCGGGCGCTCTCGGCGGCCAGCGCGGCGCCGGCGGCCAGGGCGTCAAGCACGGGTCACCTCGATGTCGGCCAGGGACTCGACGGCGCGGTGGCCGCCGAAGTCGGCGCCCGCGTACGGCTCGCCGGGCCGGGCCAGGCCGACGGTGCGCCACCCGGCCTCGGCGGCGGCGTCCAGCTCGGCGGGGACGTCGGAGAGGAACAGCACGCGGTCGGGGGCGGGCCCGCCGAGGCCTTCGGCGATCGCGGCGTAGGAGCGCGCCTCGCGCTTGGGCCCGGCGTTGACGGTGTCGAAGTGGTGGCGGAAGAGGCCGGTGAGGTCGCCGTCCGTCGTGCTGGAGAACGAGGCGATCTGCCCGGCGACCGAGCCCGAGGAGAAGATCGCCATGGGCACGTCGGCGGCATGCCACTCGCGCAGCCTGGGCACCACGTCGGGGAAGTACTCCGAGACCAGGTCGCCGTCGGCGTAGCCGCGCTGCCAGATGAGACCTTGCAGCGCCTTGAGCGGGGTGGCCTTGCGGTCGGCGTCCATCCAGCCGTGCAGGACCGCGACGATCTCGGCGGTGGTGGCCGTCTCCGGCAGCCCGGCGTCGGCGCGGATGTCGGCCACCGCGCCCGCGACGACCGGGTCGGCGGGGTGCGCGTCGATCCACGGGCCCAGGCGGGGCCGGGCGTAGTCGTAGAGCACGACGTGGACGCCGCTCGTGGGCATCAGCGTGCCCTCGATGTCGAGCACGACCCAATCGACCTTGTAGGTGCCGCCGTCAGTCACTCTCGTCCTTCCCAGTAGCGGGTCAACGCCTCGGGCGCGAAGGGGCCCCGGTCGGTCACCACGGTGGTGACGAAGCGGGGCGGGGTCACGTCGAAGGCCGGGTAGTGCCCGCGCACCCGGGTGCTCGCGGTGCGGGCGCCCAGGGTGTGCAGCACGTCGTCGCCGTCGCGGTGCTCGATGGGGATGTCGGCGCCGGTGGCCGCGCCCCGGTCGGGGGTCTGCACCTGGGCGAGGTAGGGGACGCCGAAGGCGTGCGCGGAGACGGCCAGGCCGAGAGTGCCGACCTTGTTGACCACCGACCCGTCCATCGCGACGCGGTCGGCGGCGGTCAGCAGGACGTCGACCTGGCGGCCCGCCAGCACCGAGGCGCCCATGCCGTCGGTGATGAGCGTGGTGTCGACGCCCATCTCGGCCAGCGTCTCCGCGGTCAGCCGGGCACCCTGGAGGTAGGGCCGGGTTTCGGTGCAGACGAACGCGAGGGTCTTGCCCGCGCGCCGGGCGGCGGCGACGGTCTCGGTCAGGTACAGGTCGGCCCAGCAGTGGGTGAGGACGCGCTGGCCGTCGGCGAGCAGGGCGGCGGTGTGCTCGCCGAGGGCGCGGCTGCGCAGCCGGTAGGCGGTGTCCCCCGCCTCGGCCCCGCGCTCGGCGGCGGCGACCAGGTCGTCGCCGCGCAGGCCCGCGGTGGCGTCGAGGACGAAGGCGACGGCCTTGGCCAAGTGGTCGTTGGTCGGGCGGGCGGCGATGAGCAGGGCGGCGTCGGCGGACAGGGCGGCGTGCGGGTCGGGCAGTTCGGCCGCCGCCCGCGCGGAGAGCACCATGGCCTGGAGCGCGGCGAAGTACGGCCCCGACGACTGGGTGACCATGTCGGCGATGGCCTTCGCGACCTCGGCGGCCGTCGCGCACCGCACCCACACCCGCTCGAACGGGAAGCGGCGGCGGTCGAGGATGTGCACGCCGTCGGCGTCGGCGCGGACGCTGCGGGCGAGGGTCGGCTCCATCAGCTGTAGCCGGAGGGCTCGGGCAGCTCGCCGGTGAGCAGGTGCCTGCCGACCTCGGCGGCCTTGTAGACGGCCGGGTCGTGCAGGGTGAGCGTGCGGGCGTTGCGCCAGAACCGGTCCAGGCCGTAGCGGTTGGACGTCGCCCGCGCGCCGGTCAGCTCGAAGACGCGGGCGGTCACCTCGACGGCGACCTCGGAGGAGAGCGCCTTGGCCGCGGCGATGGCCAGGCCCGTCGCGCCGCGCTGCTCGGGGGTGAGCGCCGCGCCCTGGGCGTCGGCGTCGGCGAAGGCCGCCGCGGCGCGGTCGACCAGCAGGTCGGCGGCCTCGGTGCGGGCCAGCAGGGTGCCGTAGGCGGCGAGGGTGTGCGGGTCGTCGACGGCGCGCTCGACGCCGGAGGCGGGCCAGGCCCTGGTGAACTGGCGGGTGTACCCGGCGGCGGTGTGCAGGGCCCCGCGGGCGGTGGCGGTGAGGACCCGGCTGAGGACCAGCTGGAAGGCGATGGCGGGCAGGGTGGCCCGCGGGTAGGCGGGGTCGTCGGCGGCGGGGTGGACGCCGAGGACGTCGGCTTCCGGCACGAACACCTCGGCGAACTCGACGCCGCCGCTGGCCGAGCGGCGCTGGCCGAGGTTGTCCCAGTCGCCGAGGGGCCGCAGCCCGGGAGCGTCGGCCGGGCAGACGAAATTGAGTTTGCGGTTCCCGTGCGCCCCGGCGACGATCAGCCGATCGGCGACGCTGGCCCCGGTGGCGAACATCTTGCGCCCGGTGACCAGGTATCCGCCATCCACAGAGGACAGTGTGAGGGCGTCGTCGCGGGGGTTGGCCACGCCTGCCCAGAACCAGCCGCGCTCGGCGGTGGCGGCGGCCAGCTCCTCGGCGCGGCCGAAGCCGTCGAACTGGCCGAGCCGCCAGAGGTGCAGGTAGTGGTAGCCGAGCAGGTGCCCGACGGAGGCGTCGGCGGCGGCGACCTCGCCGAGCACCCGGTGCACCAGCGGCCACTGGCCGCGCACCGGCAGGGCGAGCAGACCGTGCGCGCGCAGCAGGGCGACCTCGGCGGTCGGCTCCCCGCCCTTGGCCTCGCGCTCGACGGCGTCCCCGGCCAGCTCGCGCGCGGCGGCGCGCGCCGCCTCCACCCACTCGCTCATTGATCCCCTCTCGGCGTGCCCGGCAGTGGAAGTATGCCTGCCCGCGTCCCGCCCTCCCACCACCCGGACGCCATCGGGGTGACCGGGATCACCGCCGGTCAGTCCACTTCGGAATGCCGGTGGCCGTAGGCCCGCTCCACCCGCGCCACCCGCACCGTGTAGGCGCTGTACCACTCGGCCCGCCCCCGCGCCCTGGTCACGGTGTGCTCGGGGTGCTCGCGCCAGGCCGCGATCGCCGTTTCGTCGGTGAAGTACGCGACCGTGATGCCCACCTCCTCCCGCGCGTGGTCGGAGCCCAGGTAGCCGGGAGTGGCCTGGACCAGCTCGGACATCCGGTCGGAGGCCTCGGCGTAGCCGGGGGCGTCCGGTCTCAGCAGCGAGGTGAAGATGACGGCGTAGTAGGGCGGTTCCGGCGTCGTGGCCAGCGGGTCCTGCACCCGGTCATCGAACCCCCGGCCGCCGGTGTGGCGCAACCGGGTTCAGCGGGTGCCGGTGACGATGGTGGCGGCGGGGCCGTGGGTGGCGCCGGGGGTGAGGCCCGCGGCGGCGAAGATCGCGGCAGCGGCGGGGGCCTGGCTCTCGTGGGTCTCGATGAGCAGGGTGCCGCCAGGGGCCAGCCAGCGCGCGGCGTCGGCGGCGACGCGGCGGTGGGTGTCGAGGCCGTCGGGGCCGCCGTCGACGGCGGTCCTCGGCTCGTGGTCGCGGGCCTCCGGCGGGAGCAGGGCGATGGCGTCGGTCGGGACGTAGGGGGCGTTGACGGCCAGCAGGTCGACCCGGCCCAGCAGCGTGCTCGGCAGCGGAGCGTAGAGGTCGCCGAGCAGGACCCGGTCGCCGATGTTGCGGCGGGCGCAGCGCACCGCGGTGGGGTCGATGTCGACGGCGGTCAGCTCGACCGCGCCCAGGCGGGCCTCGATGGCCATGCCGACCGCCCCGGAGCCGCAGCACAGGTCCAGCACGACCCGGCCGCCCGCGGCCACCGCGGCGTCGACCAGGTCCTCGGTCCGCTTCCTCGGGACGAACACCCCCGGCTCGACGGCGACCCGCAGCCCGCAGAACTCGGCCCAGCCGAGCACGTGCTCCAGCGGCTCCCCCGCGACCCGCCGGGCGGTCGCCGCGGCCGGATCGGGTGCGGCGAGCAGCAGGTCGGCCTCCTCCTCGGCGAAGACGCAGCCCGCTGCCCTGAGCCGGGCGACGGTTTCGGCGCGCACCGCTACAGGCCCGCGCAGAAGAAGGCGACGCCCGCGGTCGAGACGATCCCGCGCACGTGGTTGAACCGCACCCAGCGCGGCTCGAACGCGGCGCGGACCGCGGCGAGGTCGGCGCCGTCGGCGACCGGCCCGGCGGCCTCCAGGGCGTTGTTCAGCGGGACGTTGACCGTGATCGTGATCAGGGTCGCGGCGACGGTCAGCACCGCGCCGGCGAGCACCGGCCAGCGCGGGTCGTCGCCGAGCAGCTCCATGACGGCGATGGCGATCGATCCGATCGGCGCGGCGGCGAACACGACGCCGAACACCGCGTTCTGGATGCGCCGGTTGATCCGCTGCATGGTGTCGACGAACGCGCGGTCGTCCACTTCGCCCAGCGCGAGCATCACCGAGATGGAGAACGCGAAGTAGAGCCCGGCGATCAATCCGCTTGCGACGGTCGTGGCGATCAGCACGACATCCGACATCGTTACCCCCTGAGTGTTCGCCGGTCAACCTACCCGGTCACGGCTGTCACTGGCACGAGTGAATCAGCGGATGACCGTTCGGGGGCCCGGGTACGCCACTCGGAGTACAGCCGAGAAGAGGAGTGAGCGATGATCGATCGGGCTCAGGTCAGCCAGCTGCTGGAATCCGACGTGGTCGACTCCCGGGGGGAGAAGATCGGCGCGGTCCGCCAGGTGTGGCTCGACGACCAGACCGGCGCCCCGCTCTGGGCCGAGGTCCACACCGGGCTCTTCGGCATGCGGGACACCTTCGTGCCGATCCAGGACGCGTCCCTCGGCGACGGCCAGGTCATGGTGCCGCTGGAGAAGAAGCAGGTGAAGGACTCCCCGAGCATCAGCGTCCACGACGGACACATGTCCGAGGAGCAGCAGGACGAGCTCTACCGCTACTACGGGATGATCCCGCAGGCCAGCACCGGCGACCACGACCGGCTGCCGAACGGGAAGTCCGGACGGGACGGCCGGCAGACCGGGATGGCCGCGGACCAGCGCGCCGACGCCGGGGCGGTGGACCGCCGCGCCGACGGGCGGCAGGCGGGCATGCGGGACCAGGCGGGCATGCGCGGGGACGGCAAGACGGGCATGCGGGAGCAGGCAGCGGGCCAGGCGGGAGCGCGGGGTCGGGCGGGAGAGCACGACGGCGCGGCGATGGTCCGCCACGAGGAGGAGCTGCACGCCGGGGTCCGCGACGTGGAGGCGGGCCGGGTTCGGCTGGTCAAGCACGTGGTGACCGAGGAGCAGCAGATCACCGTGCCGGTCAAGCGCGAGGAGGTCAGGGTCGTGCGCGAGCCCGTGACGGGCGGCACCCCGGACCGGGACGCCTTCAGCGAGGGCCAGGCCGAGGTGACCCTGCACCGTGAGGAGCCAGTGGTCGAGAAGACGGTCCGCCCCGTGGAGAAGGTCCGCCTGGACAAGGAGACCGTCACCGACGAGCGCACGGTGAGCGGCACCGTGCGCAAGGAGCGAGTCGACATCCAGGACGAGACCGGCGGCACCGAGAAGGACCGCGCCAAGCGATCCCGCTAGAAGCGATCGGCTCCGTCATCGGGCCCCCGACGGCTGTCACCGTCCGGGGGCCCGATGACGTTCACCCACCCTCCACCACGCCCCCAGCGTCCAACAGAGCCGCCGCGGCGTCTGGGTTGGGTCGGCCCGATGGCCACCAGTTGTTCGCTCGCCGTCGGTACGGGTACCAGCGCCCGTCGCGGCCGTAGCGCAGCTGTGCGTCGCCGAGGGTGACGTGGTTGCCCGTCACCTCCACGGCCGCTTCCGCGACGGAACCGGCGGCGTCCCCGCCCCTGGCCAGTTCGGCCCTCGGCGCCTTCCACACCGTGTCGAGCGCCCGCAGGCCCGCCAGACCGCCCTGCCGCCACGCGGCCACCGCCCGGTCGAGGTCGGCCCGCGCCCCCCGCAGCCGGGGCTCGGCCGTCGGGTGGACGGCGGCGAAGCGCACGATGTCGTCCGCCAGGGGCAGCACCGCCACCTCGCCCGGGGCCGAACACTCGGCCAGCAGCGCCCTGGCCCGCACCGCGGCGTCCGCGGCCAGCAGGGCCAGCGCGTCGGGGTCGATCCCTGGGGCGGCGGGCACCGACAGCGCCGCGGGGCGATCGGCGGGCACGCCCGGCGGGGCGGGCAGGGTGGCGACCGGGTCGGCGAAGGCGGCGGTGGCGGGTATGCCGGGTGGAGCGGTCTCCACGAGGAAGTCGCGGTCGCGGCCGCGCAGCAGCAGGAGGACGAACGGGTCGGCGTCGAGGAGCCAGGCGGCTTGGTAGGCGACGGCGGCGGCGTGCCTGCAGGGCATCTCCCAGCCGGGGCATCCGCAGTCGGAGTCGAAGTCGCCGATGCCGGGCAGCAGCGCCACGTCGACGGCGGACGCGGCGTCGGCGAGGGCGGTCGGCATCTCGCCGTCGAGCAGTGCGGCCAGGTGCCCGGACTCGGCGCCCACCTGGGCGGCGAGGCGGTCCCACTCGGCGTCGGTCAGCTCGGGGACGCGCACCGCGGTCGGATACGCGGCGTCGTCGCCGGGGTCGTGGACGACGGCCGACAGCCTGCCGGGGCTGGCCGTGATCGCCCCGACGTGCCCGGCGCGGGCCAGCTTGCGCCCGACGCGCAGCTGCTCGCCGTCCAGGGCGCTGTCCTCCAGGCCGGCGACCCAGGCCCGGCCCCACCACGTTCTGGCGAAGCGGCCCGCGCCGCGCACCGGCCCGAACGCGGGGAACCCGCGCGCCCGGCTCACGCCCCGCCCCGCAGGTCCACCAGCGCGGAGAGCTCCGCGTCGGTCAGTTCGGTGAACGCCGCCTCGCCGCCGGACAGCACGGACTCCGCCAGCTCGCGCTTGCCCGCCAGCAGGGTGGCGATGCGGTCCTCCAGGGTGCCCTCCGCGATCAGCCGGTGCACCTGCACCGGGCGGGTCTGCCCGATCCGGTAGGCCCGGTCGGTGGCCTGGTCCTCCACCGCCGGGTTCCACCACCGGTCGAAGTGGACGACGTGGTCGGCGCTGGTGAGGTTGAGGCCGGTGCCCGCCGCCTTGAGGGAGAGCAGGAAGACGCCGAAGTCGCCGCGGGTGAACCCGGCGACCAGCTCCTCGCGCGTGGGCACCGGGGTGCCGCCGTGCAGGAACCCGGTCGGCACGCCGCGCTCGCGCATGCGCCGCTCGATCAGCCGCGCCATGGCCACGTACTGGGTGAAGACGAGCACCGCGCCGTCCTCGGCGCGGATGGTGGCGACCAGCTCGTCGAGCAGGTCGAGCTTTCCGGAGCGACCGGCGAGCGGCCCGGTGGTGTCCTTGAGGTAGTGCGCCGGGTGGTTGCAGATCTGCTTGAGGCCGGTGAGCAGCTTCATCACCATGCCGCGGCGGGCCATGCCGGACGCCGAGCGGATCTGCGCCATGGTCTCGCGGACCAGGGCGGTGTAGAGCCCGGCCTGCTCGGCGCTGAGCGGCACCGGCTGGTCGGTCTCGGTCTTGGGCGGCAGCTCGGGGGCGATGCCCGGGTCGGACTTGCGCCGCCGCAGCAGGAACGGGGCGATGAGCCGGGCGAAGCGGCGGGCGGCCTCGGCGTCGCGGTCGCCCTCGATGCGCTCGGCCCAGCGGGCGCGGAAGGCGGCCTGGCCGCCGAGCAGGCCGGGGGTCGTCCAGTCCAGGATGGACCACAGCTCGGTGAGGTTGTTCTCCACGGGCGTGCCGGTGAGCGCGACGCGGGCGGCGGGGCGCAGCGCGCGCAGCGCCTTCGCGGTGGCCGACGCCGGGTTCTTCGCGTGCTGGGCCTCGTCGGCGACGACGAGGTCCCAGGTGTGCCCGGCGAGGCGGTCGGTGTCGGCGCGCAGGGTGCCGTAGGTGGTGAGGACGAAGCCGTCGTCGGCCAGTTCGCGGGCCGCGCCGTGGAAGCGCCGCACCCCCACGCCGGGGGCGAAGCGGCGGATCTCGCGCTCCCAGTTGCCCAGCAGCGACGCCGGGCAGACCACCAGCGTCGGGCCGCAGGCCCGGTGCAGGTGCAGGGAGATCAGGGTGATGGTCTTGCCGAGGCCCATGTCGTCGGCCAGGCACGCGCCGAGGCCCAGCGAGGTCATCCTGACCAGCCAGCGCAGGCCGCGCAGCTGGTAGTCGCGCAGGGTCGCGGCCAGGCCGTCCGGGGCGGTGACCGCCTCGCCGCCGGTGTCCGGCTCGGCGATGCGGGCGCGCAGCTCCGCCAGCCAGTCGGCGGGCTCGACCTCGATGGACTCGCCGTCGACCTCGGTGACGCCGGTCAGCGCCATGCCCAGCGCGGCGATGCCCTCGACCGGCTTCAGCGCGCGCTCGCGGGCGCGGCGCAGCGTCTCGGCGTCGACCAGCACCCAGCCGTCGCGCAGCCGCACGAGCGGCCGGTGCGCGTCGGCGATGCGGTCCAGCTCCTCGGCGGACAGCGCCCGGCCGCCGACGCGCACCTGCCAGTCCAGCTCCACCGGCGAGCCGAGCCCGCCGCTGGGCCTGCCGACGGAGACCCGGGAGGACAGCCCGCCCAGCAGCTCTCTCGGCCAGTGCACGTCCACACCGGCCGCGGTGAGTCGGGGCGCGGCGGCCATCAGCTCGCCGATCTCGGCGTCATCGATGACCAGCCGGTCGGGCACCGGCTGGCCGAGCAGGCGGGCCAGCGGCGTCCACTCCCGCGACGCGCGGCGCAGCGCCCTGGTCACCTCGACGCGCGCGCCGCGCCCGAGCGCGGACCCGGCCCACACCCGCTCGGCGTCGAGCACCACGGCCGGGTCGGCCAGCGAGTGCGCCTGCACGACGACGTGGAAGGCGCCGGTGGCGTAGTCGCCCCCGGGGACCTCCGCGCGCAGCGAGACCCGCACGCCCGCGTCGAGCCCGCCGGAGACCTCCTCGGCCCACGAGCGCAGCTTGGGCGCGCGGTGGGCGGACCGGGAGGCGTAGAGCGGGCCGCCCGCCACCTTCACGGCGGCGGCGGTGCGCGGCATGCCGTCGACCACGGCGTCGATGAAGGCGCGCAGGTGGGTCAGCGCGTCGGGCAGCAGGCCGTCGCCGACGGGCACGGCGCGCGCGGTGGCGGGCATGGCCTCGGCCAGCTCGCGCAGGCGGGCGGTGTCGGCGTCGTCGTAGGGGCCTGCCCGCCAGACGTCGGCGTCGGAGGGGCTGAGGGCGGGCAGGACGCGTCCGCGCGCGACCAGGTGCAAGGCGAGCAGCACGGCCGCGCCCCAGAACGCGGCGGCCGGGTCGGCGGCGGGGTCGCGGCGGGCGCGGCTGAGCACCGGGACGGCGTCGGCCACCGGGATGCGGGTGACGGCAGCGGTGCGCGGGTCGGGGTCGAGCAGGGCCAGCGAGCCGGGCGCGCCCACGTCGAAGGCGCCGACGAAGGCGACCACGCCCGCGCGGGCCGGGTCGTCGGGCAGGAAAAGCGCCTGGCTGCGGGCCAGGGCGGCGGCCGCGTCGGCCGGGATGTTCGCCACGGGCGGGGATTCTCCAGGAGTCGGCGGGTTCAGGCGGGACGCTCGCCGAGCCACTGGACGAGCTGGACGGTCAGGCCGTTGGGGTCGCGGACCTGGCAGAGCCGCTCGCCCCACTCCTCGTCCTGGACCGGGCCGGTGGCGATCCCGGCGGCGGCCAGCCGTTCGGCCTCGGCGCGCACGTCGGCGACCTCCAGGGCGATGATCACTCCGCCGGCCCGGGCGGCGCCGGGCAGCAGAACCAGCTCGAAGTCGGTGTCCGGCTGGACGAGCTTGGCGACGTGGTCCCACACCATTGTCGGCCGGAACGCGAAGTGCTCGGTGTAGAACGCGGCACCGCCGCGCACGTCGGCGACCTGCGCGGCGAGGCTTACCCGCTGAACCCGCATGGCTACACTCCTAGGGTCAGTACGCCGTACGACTCGTACACTGTACCGTACACGATACGAAGGGCGGCGCGCATGCCGGAGAAGGCCGAGCGCCGCGACCCCGCGCGCACAATGTCGCTGCTGTGGCGCTCCCCCGGCGAACCGGCCCGGGGCCGCAGGCCGGGGCTGACCGCCGACGCGGTCGTCGCGGCGGGGATCGAGCTGGCCGACGAGGCAGGCCTGGCCGAGCTGTCGATGCGCCGGGTCGCCGAGCGGCTGGGCGTGGGCACCATGTCGCTCTACACCTACGTGCAGAACAAGGCCGACCTGGTGGCCGCGATGCGCGACCAGGTCGTCGGCGAGGTCGCGGTGCCCGATCGCGACGGCGACTGGCGGGTCGAGCTGACCGCCTACGCGCACGGCCTGTGGGACCTCATGCACCGCCACCCGTGGCTGCTGGGCACCCCGATCGCGCACGAGCTGGCGGGCCCCAACGAGACGGTCAGGATGGACGCGGTGCTCGGCATCGGCGCGGCGGCCGGGTTGGCCGAGTCGGACATGCTCGGGGTCTACCTGCTCGTGGACGCCTACGTGCGCGGGCTCGCCTGGATCTCCGTCGACACCCAGCAGGCCTCGGCGCGCAGCGGGATGACCGAGGTCGAGTGGTGGGCCGACAAGGAGGCCATCGTCAACGCCTACGTCACCCCGGCGCGGTTCCCGGCCATGACCGCGGTGGCCGCGGCGGGGGCGTTCGCGGGCGACGGGTTCGACTTCGGCCTGCAGCGGGTCCTCGACGGGATAGCGGCGCACCTGGACGGCCAGTGATCGATTCAGCGCGGGGGGTTCACAAGACCTACGTCCACTCGTAAACTGGGAGCGCTCCCAGCGTCTCACCGCCGAGAAACCGGAGTCGACCGTGCCCCCTGCCACACCCGTGTCCCCGCCCGCCCGCCGGTCCCGGCGCGCCACGTTCGCCGCAGGCGCGCTGGCCGCCGCCGCGGCCATCGCCGCGACCGCGGTCGCCCTCACCGCGCCGCCCGCGGGAGCAGCGGAGTCGGAGTTCTACGTCGTGCCGGACACCTCGGCCGCCCGCTGGGCCGCGGCCAACGCGGGCGACAGCCGCGCCGCGGTGATCCGCGACCGGATCGCCTCGGTCCCGCAGGCCAGGTGGTTCACCACGACCAACACCAGCGAGGTGCGCGCCCAGGTCAGCTCCTTCGTCGGGGCGTCGGCAGCCGCGGGCAAGATCCCGATCATGGTTGTCTACAACATCCCCAACCGCGACTGCGGCGGGGCCAGCGGCGGCGGGGCGCCCAGCCACGACGCCTACCGCGCCTGGGTCGACCAGGTCGCCGCGGGCCTGGGCAACCGACCGGCCTACATCGTGCTCGAACCCGACGTGCTGCCCCTGATGAGCAACTGCCAGAACGCCGACCAGCAGTCCCAGACCCGCGCTTCGATGGCCTACGCGGGCAAGAAGCTCAAGGCGGGCTCCGCGCAGGCCAGGGTCTACTTCGACATCGGCAACTCGGCCTGGCTGACCCCGGGCGAGGCCGCCAACCGGCTGCGCGCGGCAGACGTGTCCAACAGCGCTGACGGCATCTCGATCAACGTGTCGAACTACCGTGCCAACTCCGAGACCGTGCCCTACGCCAAGCAGGTCCTGAACCAGCTGGGCGACTCCCGCCTCAGGGCCGTGATCGACACCAGCCGCAACGGCAACGGCCCGCTGGGCGAGGAATGGTGCGACCCGGCGGGCCGCGCGATCGGCGTGCCCAGCACGACCCAGACCGGCGACTCCCAGATCGCGGCCTTCCTGTGGGTGAAGCTGCCCGGCGAGGCGGACGGCTGCATCGCGGCGGCGGGCCAGTTCGTCCCGCAGCGCGCCTACGAGCTGGCCATGGCCGCACCGCCGGTGTCGACCACCACCCGCCCGACGACCACGACCACCTCCACGACCACCACGACCCCGCCGCCGTCGGGCTCCTGCCGGATCGCCCACCGGGTCGTCAACTCCTGGAGCGGCGGCTTCACCGCCGAGGTCTCGATCACCAATGGCGGCTCCGCGCTGTCGTCCTGGGCCGTGGAGTTCTCCGCCCCCGGCGTCTCGGTCAGCAACGGCTGGAACGGCACCTGGTCGGCCGCCGGCGGCAAGGTCCGGGTGACCAACGCCGCCTGGAACGGCAACCTCGGCGCCAACGCCACGGTCACGGTCGGCTACAACGGCACGGGCAGCGCGCCGTCGACCAGCAGCCACACGCTCAACGGCGCGCTCTGCAACTGACGCATCGACGCGCGCCCGCATAGGGGCCCGGCTCGCCGCCCGAGCCGGGCCCCTCCTACGTCCGCAGCCAGGCCAGCGCGGCGGCGACGTCCTCGACCACCGGCACGTCCGGCGGGCGGGGCCGCTCCACCACGAGCACGGCCACGCCGAGCACCCGGGCGGCGTCGAGCTTGGCCGCGGTCATCGGGCCGCCGCTGTCCTTGGTCACCAGCACGTCGATCCGGTGGCGCGCCATGATGTCGACCTCGCCGTCCACCGTGTACGGACCGCGCGCCAGGACGACCTCGGCGTCGGCGGGCAGCGGACCCTCGGGCGGGTCGACGCACCGGATGAGGAAGCGCTGCGGGCACCCCGCGAACGCGGCGAGCCCCTGTCGGCCGGTCGTCAGGAACACCCGGTCGCCGGGCAGCCCGGCCGCCGCGGCCGCCAGGTCGGGCACGCGCACCCACCGGTCCCCCGGCCGCTCGGTCCAGCCGGGTCTGCGCAGCAGCACCACCGGCACTCCGGCGACCCCGGCCGCCCGCGCCGCCGACGCGCTGATCCGCTCGGCGAAGGGGTGGGTCGCGTCCACCACGGCGTCGATCCCATTGTCCCGCAGCCATTCGGCGAGCGCGTCCGGTCCGCCGAACCCGCCGACCCTGACCTGCCCGACGGGCAGCTTCGGGTCCCGCACGCGCCCGGCCAGCGAGGTGATGACCTGGTGGGCGGGGTGCAGAACCGCCGCCAACTCGCGCGCCTCCCCCGTGCCGCCGAGCACGAGCACCTTCACGGCCGGACCCTGGCCGCCGAGTACAGGTGGCTGTCGAGGAAGTCCGCCGACCCCAGGGTCCTGCCGACGATGATCACCGCGGTCCTGCGCACCCCCGCGGCGCGCACGGCCGCGGCGATGGTGGCCAGGCTCCCCCGCAGGACCAGCTCGTCCGGGCGGGACGCGCGCGCCACCACCGCGACCGGGCAGTCCGCTCCGTAGTTGGGGATCAACTGGGCAACGACCTCATCGATGCGCTGGACGGCCAGGTGCAGCACCATCGTCGCGCCGCCGCGGCCCAGGGTGTCCAGGTCCTCCCCCGGCGGCATCGGGGTCGCCCGAGCCGCGGTCCTGGTCAGGATGACGGTCTGGCCGACACCCGGGACGGTCAGCTCCCGGCCCAGGGCGGCCGCCGCGGCGGCGAAGGCGGGCACGCCGGGGCAGACGTCGTGCGGCACACCCGCGGCGTCGAGCCTGCGCATCTGCTCCGCCATCGCGCTGAACACCGACGGGTCGCCGGAGTGCAGGCGGGCGACGTCGTGGCCCTCGGCGTGCGCGGCGACCATCTCGGCGACGATCTCGTCCAGGGTGAGGTTCGCGGTGTCGACCGTGCGGGCCTCCGGCGGGCAGAAGTCGAGCAGCTCGGCGGGCACCAGCGCCCCCGCGTACAGGCAGACCGGCGCGGCGGCGAGGATGTCGCGCCCGCGCACGGTGATCAGGTCGGCGGCGCCGGGGCCCGCTCCGACGAAGTGGACGGTCACGTCTCCTCCTTGACCGCGCGCCACTGGGTGATGGCCCGCTGGGGCTGCCACGCGGTGAACCCGCCGAGCGGCGCGGCGCGCTCGACCGCGATCCGGGTGAGCGTCCCGCCGAGAGCCCGCCACCGCTGGAGCACCAGCGACTCCGACTCCAGCGTGACGGCGTTGACCACCAGCCGCCCGCCCGGTGCCAGCGCCGCCCAGCACCGGTCGAGCACGCCGGGCGCGGTCACCCCGCCGCCGACGAAGACCGCGTCCGGGGTGGGCAGCCCGTCCAGCGCGTCCGGCGCCGCCCCGAGGACCAGCTCCAGGTGTGGGACGCCCAGGGCGGCGGCGTTGCGGGCGGCCCGCGCCGCGCGCTCGGGCGCAGGCTCGACCCCGACCGCCCGGCAGGCCGGGTGCGTCCGCAGCCATTCGACGCCCACGCTGCCCGACCCCGCGCCGATGTCCCACAGCAGCTCGCCCGGCTCCGGCCCCAGCGCGGCGAGGGTGAGCGCGCGGACCTCGCGCTTGGTGATCTGGCCGTCGTGCTCGTAGACGTCGTCGGGCAGCCCGGGAGCCCGCGGCAGCCTGCGCGCGCCGGGCGCGGCGCGGCATTGCACCGCGACGACGTTCAGCGCGGGCGCGGGACCGGTGTACCCGTTCGCGGTGCTCGTCTCGACCCGCTCGCCGGGCGCGCCCAAAAAGGACAGAACGGTCAGCGGGCTCGGTCCGAAGCCGCGGTCGCGCAGCAGGGCCGCCACCGCGGCGGGCGTGTCCGCGCCCGCGCTGAGCACCAGGACGCGGCGGCCGGGGTGGAGCGCGGCGTGCAGGCGCTCGACCGGCCTGCCGACGGCGGAGACGACCTCCACCTCCGCCAGCGCCCAGCCCAGCCGGGCACAGGCCAGCGACGCCGACGACACGTGCGGGATCACCGCGACCTCGGCCAGCCGCGCCAGCTCCACGCCGATGCCGAACCACATCGGGTCCCCGCTGGCCAGCACGCACAGGTCCCGGCCGCGGTGCTCGGCGAGCAGGCCGGGCACCGCGGGCAGCAGCGGCGACGGCCACGCGACCCGCTCGGCGGACACCGGCAGGCCCGCCAGCTGGCGCGCGGAGCCCACTACCACCTCCGCGCGCTCCAGCGCCGCCCGCGCGGGCGCGCCGAGCCCGGCCCAGCCGTCCGCCCCGATCCCCACCACGGTCACCACGGGCGCACACGCTAACCGCGCGACGGCATCCCCGACAGGCGGCCGAGATCCACACCACCGCTCCTTGGCCGCCGCGCGCCGGTCTGACACGATGCGACAGACCAGCTGTGTGCGAGGGAAACCGGTGCGAATCCGGTGCGGTCCCGCCACTGTGACCGGCGCCCGTGGCGCCGGGAGCCAGGGCGCTCCACGCAGCCGAGCCACCGACCCGGGCGCGGACCCGGAGAGTGAGGACTGCCGCATGCCCGAGACCGGGTTCCCGTTCGCCGCCGTGGTCGGGCACGACGACCTCAGAACCGCGCTGCTGCTCAACGCCGTGCACCCGGGGATCGGCGGCGTGCTGGTCAGGGGCGAGAAGGGCACGGCGAAGTCGACGGTCGTGCGGGCGCTGTCGGCGCTGCTGCCCCCGGTCGAGGTGGTCCCCGGCTGCCGCTTCGCCTGCGATCCCGCCGCGCCGGACCCACGCTGCCCCGACGCCCCGCACGACGGCGCGGCGAGCAGGCCCGCGCGGCTGGTCGAGCTGCCCGTCGGGGCCAGCGAGGACCGGCTGGTCGGGTCGCTGGACCTGGAGCGGGCGCTGAAGGAGGGCGTGCGCGCCTTCCAGCCGGGCCTGCTGGCCGCCGCGCACCGCGGGGTGCTGTACGTCGACGAGGTCAACCTGCTGCACGACCACTTGGTCGACCTGCTGCTCGACGCCGCCGCGATGGGCCGCGCGCACATCGAGCGCGAGGGCGTGTCGGTGGCGCACGCGTCGTCGTTCCTGCTGGTCGGGACCATGAACCCGGAGGAGGGCGAGCTGCGCCCGCAGCTGCTCGACCGGTTCGGGCTGACCGTGCAGGTGCGCGCCGCGCGCGAGGTCGACACCCGCGCCGAGGTCATCCGGCGCAGGCTCGCCTACGAGGCCGACCCGGCCGGCTTCGCCGCGCGCTGGGCCGGTGCGGACGCCGCGCTGGCCGAGCGGATCACCGCCGCCCGTGCCGCGCTGCCCGCGGTGGCGCTGCCGGACTCCGAGCTGCGCCGCATCGCCGCGCTCTGCGCCGCCTTCGACGTCGACGGCATGCGCGCCGACCTTGTCGTGGCGCGCACCGCCACCGCGCACGCCGCCTGGCGCGGCGGGGACCGGGTCACCGAGGCCGACGTGGAGATCGCCGCGCGCCTGGCGCTGCCGCACCGGCGCAGGCGCGACCCGTTCGACGAGCCCGGCCTGGACGACAAGCAGCTCGACCAGGCCCTGCGCGACGCCGCCGAGGAGGCCGACCGCGAGCCCGACCCCGAACCGCCCGGCGGCGGTGGTGGGGGCCGTCGGGAGGAACCGACCGAACCGGGCGCGCAGGAGAGTCCACAAGAGACACCAGAGGCGCGGGCGAGCGGCGGCGACGGCGACGGCAAGCGCGCGGGCGCGCCCGACGCGGGCTTCACCGCGCGCCGCTTGGAGGTCGCGGGCATCGGCGACGGCGCGCCCGGCAGGCGCTCGCGCTCGCGGGCGGGCGGCGGGCGCACGCTGCGCGCGTCCCGGCGCGGCACCGGCGTGCACCTGGTCGGCACCGTCACCGCCGCCGCGCCGCACCAGCGCGCCCGCGGCCGCAGCGGCCCGCTGGAGCTGCGCGCCGACGACCTGCGCGGCTCGGTCCGGGAGGGCCGGGAGTCCAACCTGGTGCTGTTCGTGGTCGACGCGTCCGGCTCGATGGCCGCCCGCAAGCGCATGTCCGCGGTCACCGGGGCGGTCGTCTCGCTGCTGCGCGACGCCTACCAGCGCCGCGACAAGGTCGGCCTGATCACCCTGCGCGGCGCGGAGTCGACGCTGGCGCTGCCGCCGACCTCGTCGGTGGAGGCCGCCGTGGCCCGGCTGCGCGACCTGCGCACCGGCGGGCGCACCCCGCTGGCCGACGGCCTGCTCAAGGCCCGCCGCGCCCTCGCCGCCGAACGCCTGCGCGACCCGCGCCGCCGCGCGCTGCTCGTGCTGGTCACCGACGGCCGGGCCACCGTGGCCGCCCGCCCCGGCGGCGACCCGCTCGCCGACGCCGTGCGCGCCGCCTGCCTGCTCGCCGCCGACGGCGTCGCCGCCGTGGTCGTGGACTGCGAGTCCGGCCCGGTCCGGCTCGGCCTCGCCGACCGGGTCGCCGCCGCGCTCGGCGGCACCGGGGTCCGGCTGGCCGACCTGTCCGCCGACGCGGTCGCGGGCGTCGTGCGCGCCGCCCGCGCGGCCTGAGGGGGGCACCGTGCCGCAGGGCAGGCCGGAGGCCGTCCCCGACGACGGCAAGACCACCAGGCAGCGCCGCAACCGTCCCCTGCTGGTGGTGCACACCGGGGAGATGAAGGGCAAGTCCACCGCCGCGTTCGGGCTGGCGCTGCGCGGCTGGAACCAGGGCTGGGACATCGCGGTGTTCCAGTTCGTCAAGTCGGCCAAGTGGCGCGTCGGCGAGGAGAACGCGCTGCTGGCCCTCGGCGGGCTGCACGAGCGCACCGGCGAGGGCGGTCCGGTGCAGTGGCACAAGATGGGCTCGGGCTGGTCGTGGTCGCGCAAGCAGGGCAGTGAGACCGACCACGCCGAGGCCGCGCGCGACGGCTGGCGCGAGATCGCCCGGCGCATCGCCGCCCAGGAGCACGATCTCTACGTCCTGGACGAGTTCACCTATCCGCTGAAGTGGGGCTGGATCGACGTGGACGAGGTCGTGGCGGCCCTGTCGGCCCGCCCCGGCCACCAGCACGTCGTCATCACCGGCCGCGACGCGCCACCCGCCCTGGTCGACGCCGCCGACCTGGTGGTGGAGATGACCAAGGTCAAGCACCCGATGGACGCCGGGCAGAAGGGCCAGAGGGGCATCGAGTGGTAGCCGGGGCGGCCCCCAGGGTCGTGATCGCGGCCCCGGCCTCGGGCAGCGGGAAGACCACGGTGGCGACCGGGCTGATGGCGGCGCTGCGGGCGCGCGGGCACCGGGTCGCGCCGTTCAAGGTCGGCCCCGACTACATCGACCCCGGCTACCACTCACTGGCCGCCGGACGCCCCGGCCGCAACCTCGACCCGAACCTGGTCGGCGAGCAGCGGGTCAGGCCGCTGTTCGGCCACGGCGCGCGCGGGGCCGACATCGCGGTGGTCGAAGGCGTGATGGGCCTCTTCGACGGACGCCTGGAGACCGGGTTCGGCTCGACGGCGCACGTGGCCGCGCTGCTCGACGCGCCGGTGCTGCTGGTGGTCGACGCGCGCGGGCAGAGCAGCAGCATCGCCGCGCTGCTGCACGGCTTCCGCTCGTTCCGGCCGGGCGTGCGCCTGGTGGGGGTGGTGCTCAACCAGGTCGGCTCCGACCGGCACGAACAGGTGCTGCGCTCGGCGTGCGCCGAGGTCGCGCTGCCGGTGCTGGGCGCGCTGCGCAGGGCGGGCGCGGTGGACGTCCCGTCGCGGCACCTGGGGCTGGTGCCCGCCGCCGAGCACGGGGCCGCCGCGGTCGGCGCGGTGGCGGCGATGGCCGAGCTGGTCGCCTCGTCGGTGGACCTGGCGGCGGTGGTCCAGCTGGCCGCGAGCGCCCCGCCGCTGGACGGCCCGGCGTGGGACCCGGCCGCGGAGGTCGCGCGCGGGCCCGAGGCGCTCATCGCGGTGGCGGGCGGCCCGGCGTTCACCTTCGGCTATGCCGAGCACGTGGAGCTGCTGGAGGCGGCCGGGGCGAGCGTCGCCGTGGTCGACCCGGTGCGCGACGCGCGGCTGCCGCCGGGCACGGCGGGCATCGTGCTGCCGGGCGGCTTCCCCGAGCAGCACGCCGCCGCGCTGTCGGCCAACGCCCCGCTGCGCGCCGCCCTCGCCGCCGCCGCGCGCGCGGGAGTGCCGGTGCACGCCGAGTGCGGCGGCCTGCTCTACCTCTCCGCCACCTTGGACGGCCACCCCATGTGCGGCGTGCTGCCCGCCGACGCGGTGATGACGCCGCGCCTGGTGCTCGGCTACCGCGACGCGGTGGCCACGGCGGACTCCCCTCTGCACCGGGTGGGCGCGCGGGTCACCGGACACGAGTTCCACCGCACGCGCACCGAGCCCGCGCACGGCGAGCGGCCCGCGTGGACCTGGCGCGGACCGGACGGCGCGGTCGTCCGCGAGGGATACGCCACGCCGCGCCTGCACGCCTCCTACCTGCACACCCACCCGGCGGGCGATCCCGACGCGGTCGCCCAGTTCGTCGCGGCGTGCCGGAGCGGTGTCCCGGGCTGAGTCGGCACGCGGAAGAATCACGGCGGTGACGACCAAGGCCCGCGGGCGACTCGCCGTGACCGCGGTCGCGGTGAGCGTCCTGCTCGTCGCGGCCATCGCCACCGCGGTCGCGGGGTACACGCTGTCGTACACCGTGGAAGGCCGCAGCATGGCGCCCACGCTCGAACCCGGCCACCGGGTGCTCACCGCCCCGTTCTCCGGCGACTACTCCCCCGTGCGGCTGGACATCGTCGTCGCCCACCCGACCCCGGGCTCCGCCCCGGTGGTCAAGCGGATCGTGGGCATGCCCGGCGACCAGGTCAGGATGGCCGACGGCCGCGCGCGGGTGCGCCCCGGCGGCGCGGGCCCCTGGCTGGCGCTGGCCGTGCCGGGAACCGGGGACGCCTGGCACAGCACGCCCAGGACGTGCTGCACCGCCGAGGGCACCGGTGGCGTGGACGCCCCGGCGACCGTCCCGCCGGGGCACGTGTGGCTGCTCGGCGACAACATCCCGGTCTCCGACGACTCCCGCGCCTACGGTTTCCTGCCGTTCTCCGCGATCGATGCCCCGCTGTGGCTGCGCACCTGGCCGATCGGCTCGGCGGGCGAGCTGGTGGGCGCGGCCGGGCTCGTCCCGTAGGACGCGCGAACGCCCCCGCGCCGGGCGCGGGGGCGTTCGCGGTCGGGTCAGCGCTTGGCGGTGCTCCGGTGCAGCAGCACCCCGAAGACCACGGCGATGCCCGCCCAGAGCACGGCGGAGGTGCCCAGCGAGGCGATGCGGAACTCCCAGAGCAGGTCGCCGGGGAAGCCCTCCGGCACCTCCTGGAAGGTCGGCAGCAGCGTGGCCACGAGGGTCACCAGGACCACGTAGCCCAGCGCCGCCAGGACTCCGGCAGACCACCCGCCGAGCTTGGGCGTCAGCCGGTTGGCCACGGCCACGGCCAGGACGGCGGCGACCAGCGAGAGGCCGATGACGGCGAAGTACAGCGCCGTCCGCTCCCCGATGGTCGACTCCTGGCCCACCGCGGGCGGGTTCGCCGGGTAGGTCAGGAACGGCACGACGACGACGGCGGTGTAGCCGATGCCCGCCAGCGCCAGCGCCGTGCCCCTGGGCGAGAGCCTGCCTATGCGGCCGTAGGCGAAGGCGAACGCGATGGCGAACAGCCCGCCGAGCCCGAGGCCGTAGGCGACCGCGCCGATGCCGAGGCCGCCGGTCGCCTGGAAGGCCCGGGTGACCGGCTCCTCCTCCGCGGCGGCTTCCTCGCCGTGGGAGTGGCCCGCGTCCTCGCCGCCCTCATCGGCGCCGTGGGAGTGCCCGCCCGCCGACTCCTCCAGGGCGATGGCGCGCTCGACGGCGGGCTCGCCGAACGCGCTGGCGAAGCCGAAGGCGAGCAGCCCGCCGACGAGGCCCGCCAGCAGGCCCCAGACGAGCAGGGATCGAACGGTGAGGGTGGGGGTGGGGGTAGGGGTTTCGGTCAGTGGCACGGGAAGCCCAACAGGTGGCGCGCGTCGTGGACCAGTTCGTGGACGGTCGCGCCGTCGAACAGGGCGATCGCGCCCTGCTCCGTGCTGACGAAGTACATCACCAGCAACGAGAGGATTCCGACGAAAACGGCGTAAGGGAGAATCTCGCGGATCGGTATGCGTACCGGCAGGGGTGTGGCGACGGCATGCGTCATGACGACCTCCATCCGGGCAACCCGCGGCCCGGGATCGTGGGGAGAGCTGGCAGAGGGTCTGACTGCGGTCCGCGAAGGACCACACAGTGGCGCGGCCGTGCCGGAATCACACCGGCTTCCTTCTACCATCAGGGTCGATTGATGAACGTATGGGAGCCTCAGCGGCAGTGTCAACGAACCGACCGGCGACGGGTCCCACGTCACCGTCCACCCTGGTCCTGATCACCCACCTGCCCACGGCCGCCACCCGCGCCGCGGCCTTCCCGGCCGATGAGCCGCTGCTGCCCGCCGATCGGGCCGCACCGCCCAGGACCGTCGACGCCGCCGTGCGCGGTCCGGAGCTGCGGTGCGCGCAGACGGCGGCGCTGTTCGGCTTCGACGCCGCCCCGGACGCGGCCCTGCGCGACCTCGACGCGGGCGCCTGGCGCGGCCTGCCGCTCGACCGGGTGCCCGCCGACGGCCTGGCCGCGTGGCTGGCCGACCCGGCCGAGCGCGCGCCCGGCGGCGAGTCCGTCGCCTGCGTCGTGGCCAGGGTCGGCGGCTGGCTCGACCGCCCTCTGCCCGCCCGCAGGGTCGCCGCCGTGACCCATCCCGCGGTCGTGCGGGCCGCGCTCGTGCACGCCCTCGGCGCACCGGCTCGCGCATTCTGGCGAATCGACGCCGCCCCCGGATCGCATCTCGTTCTGCGCGGCGGGCCGGGCCGCTGGACCGCGCATTTCCGCTGATTCCGGGTGGGCCAAGGCGGACTCCGGGGTGCAATTGTCGCGATTGCCCCGCGACCGGCGGCCCGGGGCGGGGCTAGGGCCGGAAGTCACCGCCCGCGATGGGCGGATTCCTCCCAAAAGCCCCCGATCCGCACTCGCCGTGATGTTCGGATGACGCACGGTGCCATCCGGCAGGCGGCAACCGGACTGCCCGCCATTCGGGTAGCAAGCCACCATTCGCTGTGACCTTATTCGCCCGATAGGGGCAGGAATTGTCTCGGGGGTGTATCAGTTCGGGGATTGCGAACGATCCCACCATCAGGTGCGGCCGATGACGGCCGCGATGGCCGAGTGGAGGCCGAGCTGGACACCGATCTGCGCGACGCGAACGGGCTCGGCGCCATCGCGGTCCGGCCGGGACCGCAGGGCGACCCCCTGCTGACCGCCGTCCTCGCCATCGGCGGCGACCTGCGCGTGCGCTCCGTGCTCGACCGGACCGTCGCCGCCGCCGCCGCGCTGACCGGGGCCACCCGCGTCGAGCTGACCGTGCTCGGCCGCGACGGCGAGATCACCGACCGGGCCACCGCGGGCCCCGACATCGCACTGGCCCCCGGCATCATCGAGCACATCACCGCGGCGGGCTCCGCGGTCGGCACGCTGCGCGCCGCGCGCACCGATGATGAACCCGCCTTCACCGACGCCGACGCGCACGCCCTCGCCGTGCTCGCCACCGCGGCGGGCAACGCCCTGGGCAACGCCCACCGCCACGAGCGCGGCCACCGGCGCGCCGAGTGGCTGCGGGCCACCACCGAGGTCACCGCCGCGCTGCGCACCGGCCCGCCCGCCGAGGACGGCCTGGCCCTGCTGGCCCGCAAGGCCAAGGAGATCCCGGACGCCGTCCTGGCGATAGTCGCCCTCCCCCACACCGCCGACACCATGGTCCTGCACACCGTCGTCGGCCTGATGGCCGACGAGCTGACCGGCGCCCGCGTCGGCCTGACCGACAGCATCACCGGCGACGTGCACAGCACCGGCCGCGCCCGCTCCTTCGAGGCCGTCGCCGACGCCACCGAGCGCCGCTCGGCTCGCACCTACTCCATCCTCGGCTCCGGCATCGGCAGGCTCGGCCCCGCCGCGTTCGTGCCGCTCGGCGCGGGCTCGCGGCCCATCGGCGTCCTCATCGTCGCCAAGCGCCTCGGCGACACCCCCTTCGACGACGACGACCTCGACATGATCAGCGGCTACGCCACCCACGCCGCGCTGGCCATCGAGTTCGCCGAGGCCCAGCAGGACCGCCAGCGCCTGGCCCTCTACGAGGAGCGCGACCGCATCGCCAGGGACCTGCACGATCTGGTGATCCAGCGGCTGTTCGCCATCGGCCTCGGCATGCAGGCCCTCGGCCGGGGCGCGGGGGCGCCGGTGGCCGCCGAGCTGGGCGGGTTCGTCAGCGAGATCGACACCACGATCCGCGACATCCGGCGCAGCATCTTCTCCCTGCAGGAGCCCGCCAACGGCCCGCAGAGCGCGCGCGGGGACATCCTGCGGGTGATCTCCGAGGCCACCGTCACCCTCGGCTTCGAGCCCAGCGTCAGCCTGGACGGCCCGCTGGACTCGGTCGTCCCGCCGGAGGTCCAGCTCGACCTGATCGCCACCCTGCGCGAAACCCTGTCCAATGTGGTCCGCCACGCCCTGGCGGGCCAGGTGATGGTCAACGTCGTGGTCGACCGCACCGCCACCCGGCTCTCGCTGACCGTGCGCGACGACGGCACCGGCCTGCCCGCCGGGATCGGCCACCGCGGCGGGCTGACCAACATCGCCCGCCGGGCCGAGCGCTGGGGCGGCCGCTGTGTGGTGGACAGCCCCGACGGCCGCGGCACCCGCATAGACTGGCAGGTCCCGCTGCACCGGACCGGACAGGAGCGCTGATGGGCATCTCGGTGTTCATCCTCGACGACCACGAGGTGGTCCGGCGAGGACTCAGGCAGCTGCTGGAGGCCGAGGCCGACATCGACGTCGTCGGCGAGGCCGCGACGGCCGCCCAGGCGCTGGCGCGGGTCCCGGCGCTGCGCCCCCAGGTGGCCGTCCTGGACGTGCGCCTGCCGGACGGGGAAGGGGTGACGGTCTGCCGGGACCTGCGGTCCTCGGTGACCCCGCCGCCCGCGTGCCTGATGCTGACCTCGTTCTCCGACGACGAGGCGCTGTTCGGGGCGATCATGGCGGGAGCGGCCGGGTACATGCTCAAGCAGGTCAGCGGGAACGACCTGGTGTCGGCGGTGCGGACGCTGGCGGGCGGGGGGTCGCTGCTGGACGCGGGGGTGACCGCGACGGTGCTGGACCGGCTGCGGGCCGGGCGGGTGGAGGACCCCCGCTACGCGACACTGAGCCCGCAGGAGCGCAAGATCCTGGACCTGATCGCCGAGGGGATGACGAACCGCCAGATCGCCATGCAGCTGTACCTGGCGGAGAAGACGGTGAAGAACTACGTCTCGACGCTGTTGCACAAGCTGGGCTTCGACCGCCGGACCGAGGCGGCGGTGTACGCGACCCGGCTGCGCTCGTCGCGCCCGGGTGAGTCGCGATAGGAGCGTGCTCCCGGCGCCCCGCCCGGCTGGGTAGGCGCGACGGCGTGTCGGCTGCGAGACCGGCTCGGCGGGGGTAGCTTCGGGGCGGACGGAAGGGGGAGCCGATGGCCCGGTGCACGCTGGTTCCCCTACCCGCGCAGACACGGCCCGACAGCGAGCCCGTCGTCTGCCTGGTCGCGGGCGAGGGGGCCGGCGCGGTCCGGCTCTCGCCGTTGGCGTTGCGGTTGCGGGAAAGTCGGCGGGTGCGGGTCGTGGTGACGGCGTGCGGACCCGCCGCCGCCGACGCGCTCGCCGCGCTCGGGGCGCCCCCTGACGCGGTGATTCCGCTGGAGGGCCCCACTCTTCTGTCCGCGCCGGCGCTCATGTCCGCTTTGGACAGGCTCTTCGCCGACAGCGCCGCCGACGCCGTGGTGGTGGCCGGGGATTCCGCGGTGGCGTTCGGGGCGGCGATGGCGGCGTTCTGGCGGCGCACGCCGGTGGTGCACCTCGACGCCGGGGTCCGCTCGCACGACCTCACCGCGCCGTTCCCCGAGGAGGGGCACCGCAGGCTCATCGCGCAGGTGGCGTCGCTGCACCTGACGACGACGGCCGAGGCGAGCGCCAACCTGGCCGAGGAGGCGCACTCCGGGCGCACCGTGCTCACGGTGGGGAGCACGGCGGTGGACGCGGCGCGGTTGGCGTTGGCGCGGCGGGCGTGTTCGCCGTTCGCGGAGCTGGAGGCGGTGGCGGCGCGGGGGGACGGTCGGGTCGCGGTGGTCTGCCTGGACCCGGACCGGCACCGGGCGGAGACCTTCGCCAGGGTGTTGCACGCGGTGTGCGACCTGGTGCTGGCGACGCCGGACCTTGAGGTGGTGCTGCCCGCGCCGCGCGAGAGCGGGCTGCGGGCGCTGGCCGAGGACATGCTGGGGCGGCTGGTGCGGGTGGTGGTGACCGACCCGCTGGCGCAGCCGGACCTGCTGGGGCTGCTCGCGGTGGCCAGCGCGGCGGTGTCGGACCCGGGGCCGCTGGTCGAGCAGGCCGCCGCGCTCGGCGTGCCGACGCTGGTGCTGGCGGGCGAGCGCGGGACGTGGACGGAGCCGGAGCACCAGGGGGCGCCGTGGGTGGCGGGGCCGGACCGGGCGGTGGTGGCGCGCATCGCCGAGAAGCTGGTGCTGACCGGGCCGCGGCCGCCGGGCGCGGTGCTGGAGGACGGGGTCGCGGCGCTGCGGTGCGAGCAGGCGGTGGAATGGCTGTTGGGGCTATCGGAGCGACCGGCGGAGTTCGTATGCTGACGCGAACTTCGTTCATTTTTAGGGGTCGCCGTGGAGACGCAGGCCGTCGGGCGTGAGGTGTCCGCGCGGTGGACCGCCGCGCTCGTCCTGACCACCGTCGGCACGTTCGTCGGGTGGTACGGGCCGCTGCAGATCCTGCTCGCCAAGCAGGCCGACATGATCGCGCCGCTGTCGAAGGAGAACCTGCTCGCCCTGGTCGCCGCACTGGGGGCGATCTGCTCGATGGTCGCCAACCCGGTGTGGGGCGCGCTGTCGGACCGCACCACCGGGCGGTGGGGGCGGCGCACGCCGTGGGTGGTCGGCGGCTCGCTGGCCGGGGCGGGCGGTCTGGCCGTGCTGTCGCAGGCGGCGTCGACCACGGGCATGATCATCGGGTGGTGCCTGGTGCAGATCGCCCTCAACGCGCCGCTGGCCGCGCTCAGCGCGGCGATCCCGGACCAGGTTCCGGTGTCGCGGCGGGGCGTGGTCGGCGGCTGGTTCGGCCTGGCCCAGACCGTCGGGGTGATGGCCGGGACCGGCCTGGCGATCGCGGGCGGCACCATCGCGGGCGGCTACCTGGTCTGCGCGGCGGTGGTCGTGCTGGGCGCGCTGCCGTTCGCGCTGACCCGCGAGGACCCGGCGCTGGAGTGCCCGAGCGGCCCGCTGCTGCGCGGCTTCGTCATCAACCCCCGCCGCTACCCCGACTTCGGCTGGGCCTGGCTGACCCGCTTCCTGATGAACCTGGGCAACGCCATCGCCCTGCTCTACCTGCTGTACTTCCTGGACGACGCGGTCGGCCTGGACGACCCCGACGGCGGCGTCTTCATCCTGACCGCGCTGTACGCGCTGGCGCTGGTCGCCACCGTGGTGCTGGCCGGGGCGTGGTCGGACAGGGCGGGCTCGCGGCGGGTGTTCGTCGCGGTGTCCGGGTCGGTGATGGCCGCGGCGTCGGTGCTGCTGGCGCTCTCGCCGACCTGGCCGGGGGCGGTCGTCGCGGCGCTGGTGCTCGGTGTCGGGTTCGGCGCCTACACCGCCGTCGACTTCGCCCTGGTGACCCAGGTGCTGCCCGCCGACGCCGACCGGGGCAAGGACCTCGGCCTGGTCAACATCGCCAACACGCTGCCGCAGGTGCTCGCCCCGGCGATCGCCGCGCCGGTGGTGCGCTCGCTCGGCGGCTACCCGGTGCTGTACTCGGTGGCCGCCGCGGTCGGCCTGCTGGGGGCCGTGCTGGTGTTCCGCATCCGTTCCGTCCGATGAGGAGTGGTCGAATGTTTCCCGAAGGCTTCCTGTGGGGTGCCGCGTCCGCGGCTTACCAGGTGGAGGGAGCCGTGGACGAGGACGGGCGCGGGGTCTCGGTGTGGGACACCTTCACCGCGCGCCCGGGGGTCGTCCGCGACGGTGACACCGGCAGGGTCGCCTGCGACCACTACCACCGCTACCGCGAGGACGTCGCCCTGCTGCGCGACCTCGGCGTCGGCGCGTACCGGTTCTCGGTGGCCTGGCCGAGGGTGGTGCCCGCGGGCGAGGTCAACCCGGCGGGGCTGGACTTCTACGACCGCCTGGTCGACGAGCTGGTCGGCGCGGGCATCGCCCCCGCGGTCACACTGTTCCACTGGGACCTGCCCCAGCACCTGGAGGACGCGGGCGGCTGGCTCGACCGCGACACCCCGCACCGCTTCGCCGAGTACGCCGCCGTGGTCGCCGAGCGCCTGGGCGACCGGGTCACGCTGTGGATGCCGCTCAACGAGCCGGTCGTGGTGACCATGTTCGGCTACGCGCTGGGCAGCCACGCGCCGGGCCGCACGCTCGGCTTCGAGGCGCTGCCGACGGTGCACCACCAGCTGCTCGGCCACGGCCTGGCCGTGCAGGCGCTGCGCGCGGCGGGCTGCTCGGGCATCGGCATCGCCAACAACCACGCCGCGGTCTCCCCCGCCTCCGACGACCCGGCCGACGTCGACGCCGCCGACAGCTACCGCACGCTGGTCAACTGGCTGTTCTCCGACCCGATCCTGCGCGGGGAGTACCCGGTGCCGGAGCTGGCCGCGGCGATGCCCGGCCCGGTCGCCGCCGACCTGAAGGTCATCAGCGAGCCGCTGGACTTCTACGGCGTGAACTACTACCAGCCCACGGTGGTGGGCGCACCGACCGGCAAGGAGGTGCAGGTCGAGGGCGCGCTGCTGCCGGCGGGACTGCCCTTCGAGCCGCGCGAGATCGACGCGCCCAAGACCGACTTCGGCTGGCCGATCGTGCCCTCCGGGCTGCGCGACACGGTGCTGATGTTCACCGAGCGCTACGGCGACGACCTGCCGCCGGTCTACATCACCGAGAGCGGCTGCTCCTTCCACGACCCCGACCCGGTCGACGGCCGCGTCCCCGACCAGGCCCGCGTCGACTACCACGAGTCACACCTGGCCGCGCTGGCCGAGGCAATCGCGGCGGGTGCCGACGTGCGCGGCTACTTCGCCTGGTCGGCGACGGACAACTTCGAGTGGGCCGCGGGCTACGCCGAGCGCTTCGGCCTCGTGCACATCGACTACCGGACCCAGGTCCGCACGCCGAAGGACTCCTACCACTGGTACCGGGACTACATCCGGGCCAACAGCTAGGCGAGCACCGGCACTCTGGCGGGCATCCGCACGACCTGGGCGGCGTAGGTCAGGCCCGCGCCGAAGCCGATCAGCAGGGCCAGCCCGCCGGGGGCCACCGCGCCCTCGGCGAGCAGCCGGTCCATCGCCATCGGGATGCTGGCCGCCGAGGTGTTGCCCGCCTCGACCACGTCGGCGGCGACCACGGCGTCCGGTGCGCCGAGCTTGGCCGCGATCGCCTTGACGATCCGCAGGTTGGCCTGGTGCGGGATGATCGCGGCGAGGTCGGCCGGGCGCACGCCCGCCCGCTCGCAGGCCTGCACGGCGATCGGGTGGATCTCGGTGGTGGCCCAGCGGAACACGGCTTGGCCCGCCATGTGCATGAGCCCGCCGTCGGGGATGTGGATGAGGTCGGCGGCCGAGCCGTCGCTGCCCCACACGACCGGGCCGACGCCCGGCTCGTCGGCCGCGGTGAGCACGGCGGCGCCCGCGCCGTCGCCGAAGATGATGCTGGTGCCGAGGTCGGCGGGGTCGACCAGCGAGGTCATCCGCTCGGTCCCGACGACCAGGACGACGCGCGCGGACCCGGCGCGGATCGCGTCGGCGGCGACGCCGAGGGCGTAGCAGAAGCCCGCGCAGGCGGCGTTGAGGTCGTAGGCGGCGGCGCCGCCCGCGCCGACCTGGCAGGCGACGGCGGCGGCCAGGCCCGGCAGCGGCGCCTCGGCGCTGCACGTCGCGACGATCACCAGCTCGACGCCCGCCGGGTCGAGTCCACTGTGGTCGACCGCGCGGCGGCCCGCGGCGACCGCCATCGCGGTGGTCGTCTCCCCGCCCGCGGCGACCCGCCGCGACTCGATCCCGGTGCGCTCGCGCACCCATTCGCCCGTGCGCCCGAAGCGCTCGGCGATGAGGGCGCTCTCGACCGCCCCTACCGGCCGGTACGCCCCGACTCCGACTATCTGGGCCCCGGCCGCGCCAGCGGTCCGGCGCAATGCGCTTACTGCCACCGAGCCAGGTTGGTCAACTACCAATCGGTAGCACGCACGTTGTGACCATATTCTCACCGAAAGGATGAGC
The DNA here is from genome assembly GCF_042657845.1 of Actinokineospora guangxiensis. Taxonomy (NCBI): domain Bacteria; kingdom Bacillati; phylum Actinomycetota; class Actinomycetes; order Pseudonocardiales; family Pseudonocardiaceae; genus Actinokineospora; species Actinokineospora guangxiensis. The sequence goes on from NZ_JBHSKF010000011.1 coordinate 91,520, forward strand.
ACTCGTGAGTAGCTTTTCTCCGGCCGCGGCGCGCTCCGACGCCGAAAGGCCCGACCGGACGCCGGGCCTTTCGGTCCACACCGGACTATTCGACCGGCGCGGGTGAGACCTCGACGGGCGTCGACAGGACCCGGTCGTGGCCGACGGCGCGCCGGGCGCCGGTCAGCCGGACGCGGGCGGTGAGCGGCTGGTCGTCGCTGGAGGTGCCGACCCTCAGCTCCAGCGCGCCGGGCTCGACGGCCAGGCGCCCGTCCACCCCGGCGAAGGCGGTCCGGTCGGCGTGCAGGCGCAGCCGCACCCTGGCCGCGGCGCCCTCGGCCAGCTCGACCCTGGCGAAGCCGACGAGCTGCTGCACCGGCCGGGCCACCGGGGCGACCGGGTCGTGCAGGTAGAGCTGGACCACCTCGGCTCCCGCGCGGTCACCGGTGTTGCGCACGGTCACCTCGACGGCGAACTCGCCGTCGGTGGGCGCTTCGTCGGTGTCCACCGACAGCTCGGACAGGGCGAAGGAGGTGTAGGACAGGCCGTGGCCGAAGGCGTAGGCCGGGGTGGTGTCGGCGGCGGTGATGCCGCTGGGGGCGTCGAGCCGGGCGTGCAAGTAGCCGTGCGGCTGGCCGCCGGGGCGCAGCGGGATCTGGATGGGCAGCTTGCCGGAGGGGTTGACCCGGCCGGACAGCACCGCGGCCACCGCGGGCCCGCCCGCCTCGCCGGGGAAGAACGCCTGCACGACCGCGGCGGCGCGGTCGGAGACGTCCAGCGCGTAGGGCCGCCCGGACAGCACCACCACGACGACCGGGGTGTCGGTCTCCAGCACCGCCTCCAGCAGGGCGGACTGCGCGCCGGGCAGGGTCAGGTCCTCGGCGTCGCAGCCCTCCCCGGAGGTGCCCCTGCCGAAGAGGCCGGAGCGGTCGCCGACGACGAGCACGCAGACGTCGGCGGCCGCGGCCAGCGACACCGCGGCCGGGATGCCGTCGCGCTCGTCGGCGTCGACCGGGCAGCCGGGGTCGTGGGTGATCAGCGCGTCGGGGAACTCCGCGCGCAGGGCGGCGAGCGCGGTCGGCGCGACGACGCCGAGCGGCACGTCGGGGTACTGGGTGCCGACGTGGTTGGGGAAGGCGTAGCAGCCGAAGAGGGAGAGCACCTCGTCGGCGCAGGGCCCGACCACGGCGATCCGGCCGGGGGACGCGGCCAGCGGCAGGGTGCCGTCGTTGTCCAGCAGCACCACCGACTTCTCGGCCAGCTCGGCGGCCACGGCCCGCAGCGCGGGCGGGGCGAGGTCGACCGAGGCGGCCTCCTGCGGCTCCCAGTCCGCGTCGAGCAGGCCCAGCTCGCCCTTCTGCCGCAGGACCCTGGTCACGGCCCGGTCGACCAGTTCCTCGGACACCTCGCCGGAGCGGACGCGCTCGGCCAGCGGCGCGCCGTAGCAGCGCACGCTGGGCAGCTCGACGTCGATGCCCGCGGCCAGGGCGAGCCCGGCCGCCGCGCCCGGGGAGTCGGCCACGCCGTGCATGGTCTCCAGGAAGGACACCGCGAAGTAGTCGGCGACGACGACGCCGGTGAAGCCCCACTCCTCGCGCAGCAGGCCGGTCAGCAGCGTCGGGTCGGCCGCGGGCGGCAGGCCGTCGACGGCGGCGTAGGAGTTCATCACCGAGCGGGCCCCGCCCAGGCGCAGCGCCATCTCGAACGGCGGCAGCAGCACGTCGCGGAACTCGCGGGGGCCGACGGAGACGGGCGCGTGGTTGCGACCGCCGCGCGAGGCCGAGTAGCCGGCGAAGTGCTTGAGCGTGGCCACGAGGCCCGTGGACTCCAGGCCCCGGGTGTAGGCCGAGCCGATGAGCCCGACCAGGTACGGGTCCTCGCCGATGGACTCCTCGGTGCGGCCCCACCGCGGGTCGCGGGCCACGTCCAGCACCGGGGAGAGCCCCTGGTGGACCCCGACCGAGCGCATGGTGGAGCCGATCAGCGCGGCCATGCGCTCCACCGCGTCGGGGTCGAAGGAGGCGCCCCAGGCCAGCGGGGTCGGGCAGACGGTGGCCTGCCAGGCGGTGAAGCCGGACAGGCACTCCTCGTGGGCGACCGCGGGAATGCCGTGCCGCGACCCGGCGACGAGCCTGCGCTGGGTCTCGGCGAGCACCTTCGCGCCGACGGCGGGGTCGACCGGACGGGTGCCGAAGACCCGGGTGAGCTGGCCGAGACCGGGCCGGGTCAGCACGTCCCACGGCGGCAGCGGCTCGGCGAACTCGTGCTGGGCCGGGGCGACCTCCTCGTCGGTGTCGGACACGCCGACCCAGACGCCGACGAGCTGGGCGAGCTTCTCCTCCAGGGTCAGCTCGGCGACGAGCAGCGCAACCCGCTCGTCAAGCGGGCGGGCCGGGTCGGCCCAGGCTGCTCCGCTGGTGCGGGCGGGGATGGTCACAAGGCTCCTACTCGGGGCAGCGCGGATCGACGCGACGGATGGGGTGCCCGTCGCGCCGGGGTTGTTCCGCTGGTCAGTTCTGGGGCGGCGCCGTGGTCGCCCTGACGACCAGCGGCGTGGCGAGTTCGACGCGGTGGCTGCGCGGCGGCGTGCCCGCGATGAGGTCGGCGAGCATGCGCCCGGCGAGCCTGCCCATCTCGGCCAGCGGCTGGCGCACCGTGGTCAGCGGCGGGGCCGACCAGCGGGCCACCGGCAGGTCGTCGAAGCCGACGACGCTCAGCGCGCCGGGCACGTCCAGGCCGAGGCCGCGGGCGGCTTCGATGACGCCGAGCGCCTGCTCGTCGTTCCCGGCGAAGATCGCGGTCGGCGGCGACGGCAGGGCCAGCAGCTCCAGGGCGTGGCGGTAGCCGCTCTCGTGGTGGAAGTCGCCGTGGCGGACCAGGGACGGGTCCACGGCGATGCCCGCGCGCTCCAGGGCGGTGCGGTATCCGTCTATGCGCGCCTTGCTGCACAGGAAGCCGAACGGGCCGCCGATGACGGCGATGCGCCGGTGGCCGAGGTCCAGCAGGTGCTCGGTGGCGGCGAGGCCGCCCGCCCAGTTCGTCGCGCCGACGCTGGGGATGTCGGGGCTGGGCAGGTCGGCCGGGTCGACCACGACGAGCGGGACCCTGGCGCGCTCCAGCAGGCGCAGGTCGGCCTTGGTCAGCTCCGAGGTGACCAGCAGCGCGCCTGCCCGCCGCGACCGCACGATGCGCGACGCCCAGTCCTTGCCGCTGGACATGGCCGAGACGACCGGCTCGACGCCGGACTCGACCACGCCGCGGATTATCTCCACCGCCCACGGGCTGTCCAGGGCGGTGAAGACCAGGTCGACCACGATGGTGTCGGTGGCCGCGCGCCGCGAGCCCACGGGGACGTAGGCGTGCTCCTCCAGCAGCCTGCGCACGCGCGCCCGGGTCTCGGCGGCCACGTCGTCCTTGCCGTTGAGCACCTTGGACACGGTGGGCAAGGAAACGCCGGCGGCCTGCGCGATGGTGGCCAGGGTCGGCCGCCGCGTACGGGGACTCGACATCGCTCCTCCTCGCCGGTCAAGCAGGGTGTGCGAGCCAGTTTTCTCGAAACGACTCCGAAACACAAGACCGCGAAGTTTCGGGCCGAGATCATCTCGTTATAGCCGCTGGCAGGGCTATGAGCTGCGGAAACTCGAAAGTCTTGCGAACCCTTGTGAGTCTTGACACGCGAATCGGACGGCCATAGTTTCCCTCCCTAGTCACCCGAGTATCGAAATACTTTCGGAAGGTGGGCGGTGCGATGGTGCGCCGATTCGGAACACGGATGAGGGCTGTCTGCGCGGTGTTCGCCGCGACGGCGCTCGCCGCCTGCGGCACCGCGGGACCGGGCACCGGAGCCGGCGGCGGCGCGGGCGAGCCGGTGGTCATCTGGGCGTTGCAGGACGAAGCGCTGAACAAGATCGAGCAGGACTCGATCAACCGGTTCGGCGCGGACAAGGCGAAGCTGGAGACCTTCGCCAACGACCCGTACAAGCAGAAGCTGCGCGTGGCCCTGGGCTCACCGCAGGCGCCGGACGCCTTCTTCAACTGGGGCGGCGGCAACCTCAAAGAGTACGTCGACGCGGGCAAGGTCGCCGACCTGACCGGCCTGCTCGACAGCAAGCCCGAGCTCAAGGCGGCGTTCCTGCCGAGCGTGCTGGACGGCGCGAAGATCAACGGCAAGCACTACGGCATCCCGATGCGCGGGATGCAGCCGGTGGTCCTGTTCTACAACAAGAAGGTCTTCACCGAGGCGGGCGCCGAGCCGCCGAAGACCTGGGACGACCTGCTGGCCCTGGTCGACACGTTCAAGGGCAAGAACATCACCCCGATCTCCCTGGCCGGGTCGCAGGCCTGGACCGAGCTGATGTGGGCCGAGTACGTCCTGGACCGCATCGCCGGGCCCGAGGTGTTCCAGAACATCCGCGACAACGGTCCGGCGGGCTGGAAGGACCCGGCCGTGGTCGAGGCGATGACCGCGCTCAAGGGGCTCATCGACCGCGGCGCGTTCGGCGACAACTTCGCCTCCGTGGGCTACGACATCGGCGGCGCGTCCACGCTGCTGGCGCAGGGCCGCGCGGCCATGCACCTGATGGGCTCGTGGGAGTACACCAACCAGCTCAGCCAGTCCCCCGACTTCGTCAAGGCGGGCGACCTCGGCTGGGTGCCGTTCCCGGAGATCCCCGGCGGCAAGGGCGACCCGGGCAACGTGGTCGGCAACGCGACGAACTACTACTCGCTGACCGAGGGCTCGCCGCAGCTCGACGCCGCCAAGGAGTTCGTCTCCACGCAGCTCACCAGCCCGGAGTACGTCAAGGCGCTCATCGACGCGGGCGACGTCCCCGCGGTGGCGGGCATCGAGGAGCAGCTGAAGTCCGCGCCGAACGCCGAATACACCCAGTGGGTGTACGGCATCGCCAAGGACGCGCCGACCTTCCAGCTGTCGTGGGACCAGGACTTGCCCGCCGACCAGGCCGAGTTCATGCTCACCCAGTTGCAGGAGTTCTTCCTCGGCAAGGTTTCGCCGCAGCAGTTCGCCGACTCCCTCGCCAGCCGCTGACCGGATAGCGGTCGAACCGAAAGAGCCAGAAGATGTCCACCGTGCGTCCGTCCCCGGCCTACGCGCTGCCCGCGTTCGCGTTCTTCGGGATCTTCGCCGCCCTGCCCATGGTCCTGGTCGTGTACCTGTCCATGACCGCCTGGGGCGGGCTCGGCACCCCGGAGTTCCTGGGTCTCGACAACTGGAGCACCCTGCTGTCGGACCCCGCGGCGCGGGAGTCGCTGGGGCGGACCGCGGTGTTCATCGTGCTCACCTGGGCCGTCCAGACCCCCGTCGCGCTGCTGATGGGGGCCTGGTCGGCCGGGAAGCAGCGCAACCGCGCGATCCTGAGCGCGCTGTTCTTCGTCCCGCTGCTGCTGTCCACCGCGGCCATCGCGCTGCTGTGGCAGGTGCTGCTGGACCCGAACTTCGGTCTCCCCCAGTCGGTGACCGCGTTGCAGTCGATCGGTTTCCTGGGCGACCCGGAGATCGCGCTCTACACGGTCGTGTTCGTGGTGAGCTGGCAGTACATCCCGTTCCACGCGCTGCTCTACCAAGGCGCGGCGCGCAACATCCCGGCCGTGCTCTACGACGCGGCGATGATCGACGGCGCGTCGCGGGCGGGCCGGTTCTGGTTCGTGACCCTGCCGCAGCTGCGGTACACGGTGGTCACCTCGTCGATCCTGATGGTGGTCGGGTCGCTGACCACTTTCGACACCGTGCTGATCCTGACCAACGGCGGCCCGGGGACGGCGACCCGCATCGCGCCGCTGTACATGTACGACACCGGGTTCGCCGGGTTCCAGATGGGCTACGCCAGCACGATCGCGGTGCTGCTGCTCGTGCTGGGCACGGCGCTGTCGCTGATCACGATGAAGGTGACGAGGTTCCGCTCGATGCAGAGCCAGCAGGAGGGCCAGTGACCGCGCTGCAGACCCGTCGCGCCGCGGCGCGGCCAGAGCCCCCGGCGCACCGGGGCCGCAGGCAGCGGCCGAACCTGGTCGCGGGCATCGGAGCCGCGCTCTGGCTGATCGTCGTCATCGTCCCGCTGTACTACCTGCTGACCGGCAGCGTCCGGGGCCGCGGCGAGTACCTGACGGGCGATTCGCTGTCGCTGCCGGAGAACCCGACGCTGGACAACTACGCCACGGTGCTCGAAGGCGGGTTCACGACCTACCTGCTCAACAACATCATCGTCACCGTGGGCACGGTCGCCATCGTCGTGCTGTGCGCGGTGCCCTGCGCCTACGCGGTGGCGCGCAGCAGCAGCCCGGTCATCAAGTACGGGTTTACCATGCTGCTGATGGGCCTGGCGATCCCGGCCCAGGCCACCATCATCCCCGTCTACCTGATCATCACCCGGCTGCACCTGTACGACAGCCTGTTGGCGATCATCCTGCCGACGGCGGCGTTCGCGCTGCCGGTGGCCACCCTCGTGCTGGTCAACAGCCTGCGCGACGTCCCGCGCGAGCTGTACGAGGCGCAGGAGATCGACGGCGCGTCACCGTGGCAGACGTTGACGAACCTGGTGCTGCCGCTGGCCAAGCCCGCCGTGGTGACGGTCGTGATCTACACCTCGCTGCAGGCGTGGAACGGCTTCCTGTTCCCGCTGGTGCTCACGCAGTCGACCGACACCCGGGTGCTGACCCTGGGGTTGTGGGAGTTCCAGGGCCAGTTCGGCGCGAACGTCCCCGGCCTGCTGGCCGCGGTGACGCTGTCGGTGCTGCCGATCTTCGTGGTGTACCTGATCGGCCGCCGCTTCCTGCTCAGCGGTCTGACGGCGGGCTTCGGCAAGTAGGCTGCCCGCATGGACGTCCGTGCAGTCGAGCTGGGATCACGTGTCCGCGCCCGGGGCCTTCCCCCGGCCGTCGAGGCGATCGCCGTGCGCGGGGGAGCCGAGGTGCACCCGGCTCTCGCCTACCGGGCACAGGCGGTGTCGGCGGCGGCCGACGGGCCCGCGTGGACGGTCGTCGCGATGTCCGGGCGGGACGACCTCGTTCCGCTGTGGACCTGCGGCACCGCGACGGTGTTCTCCGCGGGCGACGGCTCCTTCCTGCACTGGGACGCCGAGGAGGACCAGCCGTGGCGCGCATGGCCCACTTTCGCTGGCCCGGCGCGGCACCTGCTGACCGACCTGTGGGAGGACGAGACCGACGACGCCGAGAGGGTCGCGGTCGCTCGCCTGCTGCTGCCAGCGGAGCAGATCGCCGCGGCTCTGGTCCCAGAGGACCGCTAGCGCACGTCCTGGACGCGAGGCTGTGGTTGCACCCCTGTCAGATCGCGGACGTGTGGCTCACCGGGACGTGGCCTGCGAGGTAGACGTGCGCGAGCCGTCGGCCGGGTGCGGGTTCTGGGCCGGGACCGGTTCCGCTGACCAGGTCGGCCAGGTCGTCGCGGGCTTTGCCGAGCAGGGCGAGGAACGCGAGATCGCGGACGCTGTCGCCGAGCGGGGCCTGCCCGCCGTGGCGGTCGAGCGCGGCGAGCGGTTCGGCCAGGGGCGCGGCGCGCAGGAGGTCGCGGAATCGGCCGTGCCGTTCGGCGACCGCGTCGCAGGCCCGTGACCACTGCCGCGCGGCGCAGGGACCCGGCTCGGGAGCGTCGGGTCGGTAGTTGACGAGCCACATCTGGTGCTCCTCCGAGGCGAGCAGCCTGCCCGCGAGCGACGCCGCGACCGGCCGGAAACCCGTGAGCCGCCGCGGGAGGACGTCGCCGACCCGGGTCCCGATCCCGGCGTCGAGCAGGTCGCCGACATCGCGGGCGAGGCTCGCGCCGACCGCGTCCAGGGCACCGGCGAGCGCGGGCAGCGCCCACCACGGGTCGCGCTCGCGCAGCGCGAGCCCCCGGTGGCGGAGGAAGAGGTCGAGCGGGGTGTCCGCCGTGATGGCCATCGTCCGGGAGTCCCACGGGTCGTCGTCGACCTCGCAGACCTCGTCACGGCCCGCGGGCATGACCAGCGAGCGGCCGACGCCCGCCCTCCCGACCACCAGGGTCCCCGGACCCAGGTGCCAGGAGAGCGCGCCGTCGCTGGTGGCCTCCGCGATGCCCTCGGCGGCGAACACCTCGACGTCACCGACGCGCGCGCCGTCGCAGACGGCCAGGAAGGCACGCAGCGAGCGTGGCAGCGGGGCGGGCAGGAGCGCGTCGGCGACCGCCAGCGCGGCCTCGTCGGCGGGCGCCGCCGCCACGAGCCCGCTGACGCCCTTGAGCTGCCCGCCTGCCACGGTCAGTACTGGTAGAAGCCCCGGCCCGACTTCTTGCCCATCAGACCGGCGTCGACCATGCGCAGCAGCAGCGGCGGCGCGGAGTACAGCGGCTCCTTGAACTCGTCGTAGAGCGAGTCGGCGATGGCCTTGGTGGTGTCCAGGCCGATGAGGTCGGTCAGGCGCAGCGGGCCCATCGGGTGCGCGCAGCCCAGGATCATGCCCTTGTCGATGTCCTCGGCCGAGGCGAAGCCGGACTCCAGCATCCGGATCGCCGAGAGCAGGTAGGGCACCAGCAGCGAGTTGACGACGAAGCCCGCGCGGTCCTGGGAGGCGATGACCTCCTTGCCGAGCACGCCCTCGACGAACGCCTTGGCGCGGTCCTTGGTCTCCTCGGCGGTCAGCAGCGACGGGACCAGCTCCACCAGCTTCATGACCGGCACGGGGTTGAAGAAGTGCACCCCGACGACGCTCTGCGGGCGGCCGGTGGCCATGCCCAGCTTCATGATCGGGATGGATGAGGTGTTGGAGGCGAACACCGCGTCGGCGTCCTCCACGACCTTGTCCAGGGTGGTGAAGACCTCGGTCTTCACCGTCTCGATCTCGGCGACGGCCTCCACCACGAACTGGCGGTCGGCGAACTCGGCCAGGTCGGTGGTGTAGCGCAGCCTGCCGACGGCGGCGTCGCGCTCCTCCTCGGTGATCTTGCCGTTCTTGACGCCCCTGGCCAGGGACTTCTCGATCCTGGCCCGGCCGGCCTCGGACGCGGCGCCGGTCACCTCGGCGACGACGACGTCGGCCCCCGACCGGGCGCAGACCTCCGCGATGCCCGAGCCCATCAGACCCGAACCGACCACTCCGACGCGGCTGATCACCGTTTCCCCTCCCATCCCGTGCCGCTGGTGGCGGCCCGCACAGTCTGCCCCACGGCGCTGACTAGACGTTGCGCCGGTACTGCCCGCCGACCTCGAAGAACGCCTCGGTGATCTGGCCGAGGGTGCACACCCGGGCGGCGTCCATCAGCACGTCGAAGACGTTGCCGTCGGTGCAGGCGACCTCGCGCAGCCGCGCCAGCGCGTCGGCGGCCTCGACCCGGTGGGCGTCCTGGTAGGAGCGGGTGCGCTCCACCTGGGACTCCTTCTCGGCCTCGGTGGCCCTGGCCAACTCGATCTCCACGACGGCGTCCTCGTCGCCCGCGGCGGGCAGGAACGTGTTGACCCCGATCAGCGGCAGCGAGCCGTCGTGCTTGCGGTGCTCGTAGAGCATCGACTCGTCCTGGATGCGCCCGCGCTGGTAGCCGGTCTCCATCGCGCCGAGCACTCCGCCGCGGTCGGAGAGGCGGTCGAACTCGGCGAGGACGGCCTCCTCCACCAGGTCGGTCAGCTCATCGATGACGAAGGACCCCTGCAGCGGGTTCTCGTTCATCGACAGGCCCCACTCGCGGTTGATGATCAGCTGGATGGCCATCGCGCGGCGGACGCTGGACTCGGTGGGGGTGGTGATCGCCTCGTCGTAGGCGTTGGTGTGCAGGGAGTTCGCATTGTCGTAGAGCGCGCAGAGCGCCTGGAGCGTGGTGCGGATGTCGTTGAAGTTCATCTCCTGGGCGTGCAGCGAGCGCCCGGAGGTCTGCACGTGGTACTTGAGCTTCTGGGAGCGCTCGTTGGCGCCGTAGCGCTCCTTCATCGCGACCGCCCAGATGCGGCGGGCGACGCGGCCGATGACCGAGTACTCCGCGTCCATGCCGTTGGAGAAGAAAAACGACAGGTTCGCGGCGAAGTCATCGATGTCCATGCCGCGGGCCAGGTACGACTCCACGTAGGTGAAGCCGTTGGCCAGGGTGAAGGCCAGCTGGCTGATGGGGTTCGCGCCCGCCTCGGCGATGTGGTAGCCGGAGATCGACACCGAGTAGAAGTTGCGGACCTTGTTGCGGATGAACCACTCCTGGATGTCGGCCATCATCCGCAGGCTGAACTCGGTGGAGAAGATGCAGGTGTTCTGGCCCTGGTCCTCCTTGAGGATGTCGGCCTGCACCGTGCCGCGCACGTTGGCCAGCGCCCAGGCGGCCAGCTCGCGGCGCTCCTGCTCCGACGGCTGCCTGCCGTGCTCGGCGGCGAACACCTCGACGCGCTGGTCGATGGCGGTGTTGAGGAAGTAGGCCAGGATCGTCGGCGCGGGGCCGTTGATCGTCATCGACACCGAGGTGGTCGGCGCGGTCAGGTCGAAGCCGGAGTACAGCGCCTTCATGTCGTCCAGGGAGGCGATGGACACCCCGGAGGTGCCGACCTTGCCGTAGACGTCCGGCGGGGTGTCGGGGTCGCGGCCGTAGAGGGTCACCGAGTCGAACGCGGTCGACAGGCGAGTGGCCGGGTTGCCCTCGGAGAGCAGCTTGAAGCGGCGGTTGGTGCGGAAGGCGTCGCCCTCGCCGGCGAACATGCGGGCCGGGTCCTCGCCCTCGCGCTTGAACGGGAAGACGCCCGCGGTGTAGGGGAAGCCGCCGGGCAGGTTCTCCTTGCGCAGGAAGCGGACCAGCGTCGCCTCGTCGTCGAAGCGGGGCAGCGAGACACGCGGGACCTTGTTGCCCGACAGCGTCTCCCGCCACAGCGGCGTGCGCAGCTCCTTGTCGCGGATCTTGACGACGAGTTCCTCGGCGCGGTACTGCTCGACGGTCGCGGGCCACGCTTCCAGCGCGGCCCGGACGTCGCGGTCGATCCTGTCGGCCGCGGCCTCGGCGGCCATGTCCAGCTCGGCGCTGGGGGTCTCGGCGATGGCCGCGCGGGCGATCTGCAGCGCGGCGTGCTCACGCACGGCGGCGACCTGCTGGTCGGTGCGGCGGTGGTAGCCGCGCACGGCGTCGGCGATGTCGGAGAGGTAGCGCTGGCGCGACAGCGGGACGATCGAGGCCGCGTGCTGGGAGGTCTTGCCCGCCACGTGCGGCAGCACGCCGTCGCCGAAGGCCACGCCCTTGCCCGCGAGCAGGCCGCGCAGCTCCTGGTAGAGGGCGGTGACGCCGTCGTCGTTGAAGGTGGCGGCGCTGGTGCCGAAGACCGGCATGTCCGACCACTGCGCGCCGAAGGCCTCGCGGTTGCGCACCAGCTGGCGGGCCACGTCGCGGCGGGCGTCCTCGGCGCCGCGGCGCTCGAACTTGTTGATGGCCACCACGTCGGCGAAGTCGAGCATGTCGATCTTCTCCAGCTGCGAGGCAGCGCCGAACTCGGGCGTCATCACGTAGAGGGAGACGTCGACGTAGGGCACGATCGCGGCGTCGCCCTGGCCGATGCCGGGGGTCTCCACGACGACCAGGTCGAACCCGGCGGCCTTGCAGGCGGCGATGGTGTCGGCCAGGCCCGCGGGCACCTCGGTGTCGGCGCCGCGGGTGGCCAGGGACCGGAAGAACACCGGGCCGCCGTCGATGCTGTTCATCCTGATGCGGTCGCCGAGCAGCGCGCCGCCGCCTTTGCGCCGGGTCGGGTCGACGGCGATCACCGCGATGCGCAGCTTGTCCTGCTGGTCCAGGCGCAGCCTGCGGACCAGCTCGTCGGTCAGCGAGGACTTGCCGGAGCCGCCGGTGCCGGTGATGCCGAGCACAGGGACCTCGCGGGCCGCCGCCGCCTCGGTGATGGCCTGGCGCAGCTCGGGGGCGAGCCTGCCGGACTCGATCAGGGTGATGGCGCGGGCCAGCGCGCGGTCATCGCCCGCGAGCACGGCCTCGGCGCTGGTCTCGGCGGGCAGCTCGGTGTCGCACGCCTGCACCATCGTATTGATCATCCGGGCGAGGCCGAGGCGCTGGCCGTCCTCCGGGGAGAAGATCCTGGCCACGCCGCGCTCGTGCAGCAGGGCGATCTCGGCGGGCACGATGACCCCGCCCCCGCCGCCGTAGACCTTGATGTGGCCCGCGCCCTCCTTGGCCAGCAGCTCCACCAGGTAGCTGAAGTACTCCACGTGCCCGCCCTGGTAGGCGCTGATGGCCACGCCCTGGGCGTCCTCCTGCAGGGCGGCGGCCACGACCTCGCGGACCGAGCGGTTGTGCCCGAGGTGCACGACCTCGGCCCCCTGGGCCTGCAGGATGCGCCGCATGATGTTGATGGCGGCGTCGTGCCCGTCGAACAGGCTCGCCGCGGTGACGAACCGGACAGGGTTCGAGGGCTTGTGCAGCGGTGCGGACATCATCGGCCTCCAGGCGCGCGCTCGTGGCTCATTTAGTTTGACGTCCTACTATCTGATGGGCAACTGAAGTGTGGCTGACCTCATGCGATTAGCATCTGCGCGGTGGTCCCTGAGCCCGTTCTGCGCATGATGGCCGACGACCTGGCCTCCTCCTCCCTCGGCATCGAGGTGCTCGACGCCGGGCCCGGCTGGGCCGAGCTGGCCATGACCGTGACCGCGGCCATGGTCAACGGCCACGGCATCGGCCACGGCGGCTACGTCTTCCTCTTCGCCGACACCGCCTTCGCCTGCGCGTGCAACAGCCACGGACCGGTGACGGTGGCCGCGGGCGCCGACGTGACGTTCGTGGCGCCGGTGCGCGAGGGCGACCGGCTCACCGCCCGCGCCACCGAGCGCACCCGCTACGGCCGCAGCGGCGTCTACGACGTCACGGTGAGCCGGGCGGGCCCGGACGGCGCGCCTGAGGTCGTCGCCGAGTTCCGCGGCCGCAGCCGCACCGTCGGGAGGCCGTGATGCGCGTCGAGGTGGTGGGCATCGGCGCGGGCGACCCCGACGACATCACGGTGCGGGCGGTGTCCGTGCTCGGCCGGGCCGACGTGGTGTTCCTGCTGGACAAGGCCGACGCGGCGGGCGAGCTGATGGCCCTGCGCGAGGACCTCGCCGCCCGCTACGCGCCCCAGGCCAGGGTGGTCCGCGGGGCCGACCCCGACCGCGACCGCGTCTCCCCCGGCTACACCGCCGCCGTGGACGACTGGCGGGCCCGCCGCGCCGACGTCTGCGCGGAGATGCTCGGCGAGCTGGGCGAGGGCGAGACCGGCGCGTTCCTGGTGTGGGGCGACCCGTCGCTCTACGACAGCGTCATCGCGGTGCTGGAGGACGTGCGGAGCAGGGGCGCGTGCTTCGAGCTGGGGGTGGTGCCGGGGATCAGCAGCATCTCGGCGCTGGCGGCCAGGCACCGCACGACGCTCAACCAGGTCGGCGGCGCGGTGCAGATCACCACCGGCCGCAGGCTCGCCCAGGGGTGGCCGGACGGGGCCGAGGACGTGGTGGTCATGCTGGACGCGCGCTGCGCGTTCCTGAACTTCCCGGATGCCGAGATCCGGTGGGGCGCCTACGTGGGCATGCCGGGGGAAATCCTCATCGCCGGAAGGGTTTCCGAGGTCGGGGCCGACATCCAGCGGGCGCGAGAGCGGGCCCGCGAGGCCAACGGCTGGATCATGGACAGTTACCTGATGCGCAAACCTGCGCGATGATGCGCACCATGCGCATGACCGCTCCCCTCGCCGCCGTCGCCGCCACGCTCCTGCTGGCCGGGTGCGCCCCCGAGGCCGCACCGCCGGTGACCACCCCCACCTGCAGCAAGGACACGCTGCAGACGATGACCGCGGGCAAGTTCACCTTCGCCACCGACGAGCCGGTCTACCAGCCGTGGTACCTCGACAACGATCCGAGCAACGGGAAGGGCTTCGAGTCGGCGGTGGCCTACGCGGTGGCCGAGTACCTCGGCTACGCCCGCACCGACGTCGTCTGGAACCGGGTGCCGTTCAACGCCGCCATCCAGCCCGGCAAGAAGAACTTCGACGCCAACCTGACGGAGTTCTCGATCACCGAGGAACGCCGCCAGGCCGTCGACTTCAGCGCCCCCTACTACGAGGTGGCACAAGCCGTCGTCACCGTCGGCTCCTCCCCCGCCGTCGACGTCAAATCCGTGGCCGAACTGCGCAAGGTGAAGCTGGGCGCGCAGGTCGGCACCACTTCCTACGAGGCCGCGGTCGGGATCGCACCGGAGGAGGAGGTCGCGGTCTACAACACCAACGACGAGGCCAAGGCCGCGCTGACCGCGGGCCAGATCGACGCGCTCGTGCTGGACCTGCCCACCGCGTTCTACGTGACCTCCGCCGAGCTGACCGACGGCTCGATCGTCGGGCAGTTGGCGCGCGGCCGCGGCAGGCCCGAGCAGTTCGGCATCGTGCTGGACAAGGGCAGCCCGCTGACGCAGTGCGTGTCCAGCGCGGTGGAGGCGCTGCGCGCCAACGGCATCCTCCAGAAGCTGGAGCAGGAGTGGCTGGCGAGCCCGAGCACCGCGCCCCAGCTGCGGTGATCAGCGAGTCGCAGCGGGAGCGCCTCGCCTACCGGCGCTCCCGGACGCGCCGCTCGACCCTGATCGCGCTGGTGTCGACGGTGGCCTTCGCCGCGGTGGGCTACTTCGCGGTGACCGGTTCGCCGGGCTGGCCTCGGGTGCGGGAGTCGTTCTTCGACTGGGACGTCGCGGTGGCTTCCCTGCCGAAGGTGGCGGCCGGGCTGTGGCTGAACCTGCGGGTGCTGCTGGTGTGCGCGGCGTGCATCCTGGTGCTCGGCCTGCTCATCGCGTTCCTGCGCTCGCTGCGCGGGCCGGTGTGGTTCCCGGTCCGCGCCGCCGCGACTGTCTACGTCGACGTCTTCCGCGGGCTGCCGCTGCTGATCTGCCTGTACCTGGTCGGTTTCGGGCTGCCCGGCCTGCGCCTGACCGGGGTGCCCAACGACCCGGTGCTGCTCGGCGGCATCGCGCTGGTGCTGGTGTACTCGGCGTACGTGGCCGAGGTGTTCCGGGCGGGCATCGAGTCGGTGCACCCCTCGCAGCTGGCCGCCGCCCGCTCGCTGGGACTCGACCACCGCCGCACGATGCGCCTGGTGGTGCTGCCGCAGGCCGTGCGCCGGGTCACCCCGGCCCTGCTCAACGACTTCGTCGCCCTGCAGAAGGACTGCGGCCTGATCTCGGTGCTGGGCGCGGTCGACGCGGTGCGCGCGGCCCAGATCGAGGCATCGCGGTCCTACGACTTCACCCCGTACGTGGTCGCCGGGCTGCTGTTCGTGCTGCTGGCGGTGCCGTCGGCCAGGGCGGCGGACTGGGCGGCGCGGCGCGCGGCCCGACGGCAGGGGGCGCTGTGACCCCACCGCACGCCCTGCTGTCCGTTCGCCACCTGAGCAAGTCCTACGGCGGGCGCCGGGTGCTCGACGCGATCGACCTCGACGTCGCCGAACACGAGGTGGTCGCGCTGATCGGGCCGTCCGGGTCGGGCAAGTCCACGCTGCTGCGCTGCCTGAACCTGCAGGAGGACCTGGACGACGGGCAGATCGTCCTGGACGGGCGCGACATCTCCGACCCGCGCGTCAACCCCGACGTCGCCCGCCGCTCGATGGGCGTGGTGTTCCAGGCTTTCAACCTGTTCCCGCACATGACCGTGCTGGACAACATCACCCTCGCCTCGCGCGTCGTGCACGGCGTGGCGCGCGCGGACGCCGAGGAGCAGGCGCACGCCCTGCTGGGCCGCGTCGGCCTCGCCGACAAGGCCGCCGCCTACCCCGACCGGCTCTCCGGGGGCCAGCAGCAGCGCGTGGCCATCGCCCGCGCCCTGGCCCACCGGCCCCGGCTGCTGCTGTTCGACGAGATCACCAGCGCGCTGGACCCCGAGCTGGTCGGCGAAGTGCTCGCCCTGGTCAGGGACCTGGCGGCGGCGGGCAGCACGATCGTCATGGCCACCCACGAGATGGGCTTCGCCAAGCAGGTCGCCGACCAGGTGTGCTTCCTGGACGAGGGCAGGCTCATCGAGCAGGGGCCGCCCGCCCGGGTGCTCGGCGACCCCGGGCACCCCAGGACCCGGCAGTTCCTGTCCCGGATCATCGACGCGGGCAGGCTGTGACGGGAGGCCGGGTTCGCGATCGGCTCCCGCACCACCGCGGTGTGCGGTTGGATGCTCACATGCGACTCAGCCGCCGCGCCGC
Organism: Actinokineospora guangxiensis; assembly: GCF_042657845.1. NCBI lineage: Bacteria > Bacillati > Actinomycetota > Actinomycetes > Pseudonocardiales > Pseudonocardiaceae > Actinokineospora > Actinokineospora guangxiensis. The sequence goes on from NZ_JBHSKF010000011.1 coordinate 107,651, forward strand.
GCTCGGCGTCGGGACAACAGCAGCCACCACCGCGCTCCTCGGGTCCACCACCGCGCGCGCCGAGACCGGCGACGACCTCGCCTCACCCTCGTCCGACGAGGCGCCGCCCACCGACCGCGGCGGGGCGCACCGCGCCATCGCCCGCCGCTACCGGCGGGCCACCGCCCAGGCGGGCGGCGAGTGGTCGTCGGTGGTCGCGATGGCCGACGCCGGGGGCGCCTTCCACGACGTCGTCGCCGAGGGGGCCGACCGCGTCGTCGAGGCCTACAGCGTCAACAAGGTCGCCGTGGCCGTCGCGGTGCTGGACAAGGTGGACCGCGGTCTGCTCACCCTGGACCGGCGGGTGGAGGTCACCGACGCCATCGTCATCCGCGACACCGACGGCATCTTCGGCCTCGACGGCGCCTACCCCAGCTCGGTCACCATCGGGCACGCCATGGCGGCGCTGCTGACGGTCTCGGACAACACCGCGGTCCGGTTGTGCGGGCTGGTGTGCCCGGCGCTGGAGCTCAACGAGATCCTGCGCGCCAAGGGCTTCACCCACACCCAGGTCGTCCCGGTGAGCAACCCGAACCGGTTCTTCCTCGGCACTACGACCCCGCGCGAGACCACCGACCTGCTGCACCGCCTCGCCGCGGGCGAGTTGCTGTCGGCGGCCTCGACGGAGTACGTGCTCAACGCCCTGCGCTCGCTCACCTCGTTCACCGACGGCGTCCGCCTGCGCCTGACCTCGCCGGAGCGGCTGCGCGTGGCGACCAAGGCGGGCTGGTTCAACGACGGCCGCAACGAGGCCGGGCTGGTCTTCACCGAGGACGGCGCCGCGGTGCTGAGCTACGCGCTGTTCGCCTCCGGCGCCTTCCGCGGCGACCCGGCGGTCAACGACGCCGACTTCGGCGCCACGCACCCGGCGCTGCGCGCGCGTGCCGCGCTCGGCCGCACGCTGGTGGACGCCACCGTCCACAACGGTTCCACCACGCGCCGCCCGCACCGCGCGGAGTACTCCCCCCGCAACGGCGGCTGATCCGGCGAGGACGCCGGGCGGCCCGCTCGGGCCGCCCGGCCCCACCTCACGCGGGTTCGAGCTCGAAGATGAACGACGCGGCGGGCGTCTCGATGAGGTGCTCGGCCTTGCAGGTCCAGCCGCTCTCGGCGAACACCCCGCGCCAGTCGTCCAGGGTGGGCAGCTTCACGCCCATCAGCGCGTGGCCGACCTCGAAGCCGAGGGTGAACACCGGGTGCTCGCCATCGGCGTGCTCGGTGGTGCGGCCGGTGTCGCCGAGCAGGAAGCGCTTGGCGTTGGGGAAGACCTCGCGCAGCCTGCGCAGGGTGGCCACGCACTCGGCGCGCGGCCAGAAGTCGTGGCCCATCATGAAGCAGGTCAGCAGCTCGACGTCGGCGAACTCCGGGCGCGGGTCCAGCGCCCGCACGTCGGCCTCGATGAAGGAGACCCGGTCGGCCAGGCCCGCGGCGGCCAGCTCGCCGGTGGAGAACTCCAGCACGGGCGCGGCGATGTCCACGCCGACGCCGGTCGCGCCCGGGGTGGCGCGCACCAGCTCCAGCAGGCGCTGCCCGCTGCCGCTGCCCAGGTCGGCGATGCGCGTGTAGGAGAAGTCCAGGCCGGACACGACCGACCAGAAGACCGGGTCGAAGAAGCGGGCGTTGATCTCGCGGCAGGCGAAGCCGATGGCGGCGGCGTCGCGGGAGTAGTAGCCGCCGGTGCGCGCGGCGCGGGGCAGCACCTTGGGCATCGCCGAGAACAGCGCGCCGCTGCCCTGGACCAGCCAGTGGAACAGCGAACGCGCCCGCTGGGTCTCGGCGAAGTGCGGGCCGGGCAGCACGTGCTCGTCGGTGCGCTCGACCACGCCCACCGAGGCCAGCGCCTGGAACACCGCCGCGGTGGCCTCGGTGTCCAGCTCGCGGTCGTCGGCGAACTGGCCGATATCGAGCTTGCCGTGTTGGTCCAAGTGGTCTAAAGCGCCGATTTCCCAGGCGGCGCCGATGGCCGCCGCGGCGACCGCGGAGTTGAAGACGTCCGCGATCGCACGCCGGGACTCCAGACCGATCTCTGCCATTGAAAACCTTCCAGTCAGTGTTATTCGTCACTGCGCGCGGCGCATGGCGAATACACTGTGGTATTCACTCACCGCCCACAGCCAGGCCCGTCACCTGCGAATACAACAGGGACCGAACGGCCTCCAAGGTCAGCGCCACCGTCAGCTGAATACAAGTGGAATCTTTCGGGCAATATGCCCGGCGAAGATCCGGATCGGACGGTAGTGGGCTGCGCGCTCGACTGTCAAGCCAGTGAAACGGTTCCCACGAAATACCGCTGAGACCGCAAATTGCACCATTGCGGACGGCAACGGACGGCTTTAGCGGATTAGGCCGAAAGAGTGGTCCGTGCGGCCGTCCGGCTGGTCGTCAGCGCTCGGTGACCTGTCCATCGTGGACCTCCACCCGACGGTCGACGTGGACCGCGTCGAGCATCCTGCGGTCGTGGGTCACCAGCAGCAGGGTGCCGGGGAACTCCGCGAGCGCGGACTCCAGCTGCTCGATGGCGGGCAGGTCGAGGTGGTTGGTCGGCTCGTCCAGGACCAGGAGGTTGACCCCGCGCGCCTGCAGCAGCGCCAGCGCCGCCCTGGTCCGCTCCCCCGGCGACAGGGTGGCGGCGGGGCGCAGGACGTGGTCGGAGGTCAGGCCGAACTTGGCCAGCAGCGTGCGGACCTCGGCGGTGGGCCAGTCCGCCATCTCCCTGCCGAACGCATCGACCAGCAGTTCGTCGCCGAGGAAGCGCCCGCGCGCCTGGTCGACCTCGCCGACGCGCACACCGGGGCCGAGGTAGGACTCACCGCCCGCCAGCTCGGCGCGGCCGAGCAGCGCGGCCAGCAGCGTCGACTTGCCCGAGCCGTTGGCACCGGTGATGGCGACCTTGTCGGCCCAGCCGATCTCCAGCGACACCGGGCCCAGGGTGAACGACCCGCGCCGCACCACCGCCTCGCGCACGGCGGCGACGACCGCGCCGGTGCGCGGGGCCGCGGCGATGGTCATCCGCAGCTCCCACTCCTTGCGCGGCTCCTCGACCACCTCCAGCCGCTCGATCGCGCGGTCGGTCTGGCGGGCCTTGGCCGCCTGGTTCTCCGAGGTCTCGCCGCGGAACTTGCGCACGAACTTGTCGTTGTCGGTGGCCTTGCGCCGCGCGTTGCGCACGCCCTTCTCCATCCAGGCCCGCTGCATGCGGGCGCGCGCTTCCAGGCCCGACTTCGTCTCGGCGTACTCCTCGTACTCCTCCCGGGCGTGCCGCCTGGCCCGTTCGCGCTCCTCCAGATAGGACGCGTAGCCGCCGCCGTACTCGTTGACCTGGTTCTGGTGCAGGTCGAGTTCGACCACCGTGGTGACGGTGCGGGCGAGGAACTCGCGGTCGTGGCTGACCAGGACGGTCGCCGCGCGCAGCCCGGCGACGAACTGCTCCAGCCGCTCCAGGCCCGCGAGGTCGAGGTCGTTGGTCGGCTCGTCCAGCAGCATGACGTCGTAGCGGCTGAGCAGCAGCGAGGCCAGGCTCGCCCGCGCGGCCTGGCCGCCGGAGAGCGAGACCATGTCCTGGTCGAGCCGCGGGATGCCGATGTCGGCGGCGACCTGCTCGGCGCGCTCCTCGAAGTCCGCGCCGCCGAGGACGAGCCAGCGGTCCAGCGCGGCGGCGTAGGCGTCGTCGGCGCCGCGCTCACCGGCGGCGAGGCGCTCGGCCTGCGCGTCCATCTCCGACTGCGCCGCGGCCACCCCCGTGCGCCGGGCGAGGAAGGCGACGACGGTCTCGCCGGGGTGCCGGTCGGGTTCCTGCGGGAGGTATCCGACGGTCGCCGACGCCGGGCTCAGCGTCACCGCGCCGTCCTCGGCCGGTTGCAGCCCGGCCAGCGTGCGCAGCAGCGTCGACTTGCCCGCCCCGTTGACCCCCACGAGGCCGACGACGTCGCCGGGAGCGACGACCAGGTCGAGGTCGGTGAACAGGATGCGGTCGCCGTGCCCGGCGGCCAGGCCCTTGGCCACCACTGTTGCGCTCATGCCCTCCATGATTACCCACCGTGGCTACCGGTTTTCCGCCAGGGCACGTGCGCGGGTGTCCGGCGGGCGCGGCTCGGCCAGCATGGGAGGGGTGGACAGCCTCGTCTGGGCCGAGCCCTATGAGCACGACGGCGTCGCCGTGCTGCGTGCCTCCGCGGTCACCGGTGGTGGTGGGGGCGGCGAGGACGGCACGCTGAAGGGACTGGGCCTGGGGCTGGCCGCGCGGCCGGTCGGCGCGTTCGTCGTGCGCGGGCGCGACGTGCGCTGGGTGCCCGCGCTGGACGTGACCCGCCTGGCGCTGGGCGCGCTGGCGGCCGCAGCGCTGGCGATCCGGTGGCGGCGGGGCTGAGCGGGCCGGCAGGGTGGTGGCCATGAGCGGCGAGGAGCGCGGCGGGGTCCCGCTGACCAATCTCGACCAGTCCCTGTTCGACGGCGCGGGGGCGACCAAGCGCGACCTGGTCGACTACCTCGACGCCGTGCGCGAGGCCATCCTGCCGGGCCTGCGCGAACGTCCGCTGTCGGTGGTGCGCGTGCTGCGCGGGCAGGGGCCCTTCATGCAGAAGAACGTGCCGAAGTACACCCCGGACTACGTCAAGACGGTCAAGGTCTGGGCCGAGGCGTCCAAGCGGGAGATCAGCTACGCGGTCTGCGACGACCGCAAGACGCTGCTGTGGTTCGCCAACCAGCGGGCGATCGAGTACCACACCACGCTGACCTACGCGGGCACGTGGCACCAGAGCCACATCTGCCTCGACATCGATCCGCCCGAGGGCGCGGGGTTCGCCACCGCGGTCGCCGCCGCGCACCTGGTGCGCCAGGCGCTGGCCGACTGCGGTCTCGCGGGCGCGGTGAAGACGTCGGGCTCCAAGGGCGTGCACGTGTACGTGCCGATCACCGAGCACGAGATCGACGACGTGGCCGCCGCGACCCGGGCACTGGCCGCGCGTGCCGAGCGGGTCGACCCCGAGCTGGCCACCACGGCGTTCATCCGCGAGGACCGCGGCGGCAAGGTCTTCCTCGACGCGACCCGCTCCGGCGGGGTGACGGTGGTGGCCGCCTACAGCCCCAGGCTGCGCCCCGGCGCGCCCGTGTCGTTCCCGGTGCCGTGGTCGGAGCTGGACTCGGTCACCCCCGCCGACTTCACCATCCACACCGTGCCCGGCCTGCTCACCGGCGACCTGTGGGCCGAGCTGATGCCCGAGCCGCAGGCCCTGCCCGCCGACCTCATCGCGCAGGGCCACACCATCCCGGTCGCGCGGGTCCAGGCCATGCACGAGGGCAAGCGCAGGGCGAAAGCCCGCCGGGAGGCGGGCGAAGACGCCTGATTGGTCTGGACAAGAGCGGGCATTGGTCTAGACAATAGCTCTGACGGCGCTCCCCTGCGCGCCGTCGGAGGAGGCGACGATGAAGTACGTCCCCGTCCGCCGCGCCGCCGCGGTCCTCGCGGCGCTCGCGCTGACCGCAGGCGGCCTCGCCGCCACCGCCGGGCAGGCGAGCGCGGCCAACCTGCTCGCCAACCCCGGCTTCGAGACGGGCGCCCTGACCGGCTGGACCTGCTCGTCGGCATCGGTGAGCACCGACGCGCGGACCGGCTCGCACGCCTTGGCGGGCAACGCGACCGGCTCGGACAACGCCCGCTGCGCCCAGACCGTCTCGGTCCTGCCGAGCACGACCTACGCCGTCTCGGCCTGGGTGAAGGGCAACCCGGTCTACCTCGGTGTGACCGGCGGCCCGTCGACCTGGACCGGCGCGGGCGCCTACACGCGCCTGTCGCTGAGCTTCACCACCGGCGCGAGCCAGACCAGCGCCCAACTCTACCTGCACGGCTGGTACGGCACCGGCACCTACCTGGCCGACGACATCAGCTTCGACGGCCCCGGCGGCGGCCCCGGCGACCCCGGTGAGCCGGGCGCGCCGCAGGCCCCGGCCAAGCCGAGCGTCGGCGCGGTCACCACCACCTCCGTCGCGCTGTCCTGGCCCGCCGTCACGGGCGCGACGGGCTACAAGGTCTACGACGGCAGCGCGCTCAAGGCGACGGTCACCGGCACCTCGACCACGGTCTCGGGCCTGGCGGCCTGCTCGTCGCACACCTTCACGGTGACCGCGACCAACGCCGCGGGCGAGTCCCCGCGCAGCGCCGAGTCCCCGGCGACGACGACCGGCTGCGTGGACACCGGCCTGCCCAAGCACGCGCTGATCGGCTACCTGCACTCCAGCTTCGCCAACGGCTCCGGCTACGTCCGCATGGCCGATGTCCCCGACGCCTGGGACATCGTCAACCTGGCCTTCGGCGAGCCGACCACGGTGACCTCGGGCGACATCCGCTTCGCGCTGTGCCCGGCCGCCGAGTGCCCGAACGTGGAGAGCGAGGCCGACTTCACCGCCGCGATCCGCGCGAAGCAGGCCAAGGGCAAGAAGGTGCTGATCTCGATCGGCGGCCAGAACGGCCAGGTCCAGCTGACCACGACCGCCGCGCGGGACAGGTTCGTCAGCTCGGTGTCGGCGATCATCGACAAGTACGGCCTGGACGGCCTCGACATCGACTTCGAGGGCCACTCGCTCTACCTCAACCCCGGCGACACCGACTTCCGCAACCCGACCACCCCGGTGATCGTCAACCTGATCTCGGCGCTGAAGAGCCTGAAAGCCCGCTACGGGGCCAAGTTCGTCCTCACGATGGCCCCGGAGACCTTCTTCGTCCAGGTCGGCTACCAGTTCTACGGCGGCGCGGGCGGCGGCGACAACCGCACCGGCTCCTACATCCCCGTCATCCACGCCATGCGGGACGCGCTCACCGTCCTGCACGTGCAGGACTACAACTCCGGCCCGGTGATGGGCCTGGACAACCAGTACCACAACATGGGCGGCGCGGACTTCCACATCGCGATGACCGACATGATCAAGGCCGGGTTCACGGTGGCCAACACCGGCCACCGCTTCCCGGGCCTGCGCGAGGACCAGATCGCCTTCGGCCTGCCCGCCGCGGTGAGCGCGGGCAACGGCTACACCCAGCCCGCCGCCGTCCACCAGGCCCTGAACTGCCTGGCCCGCAACCAGAACTGCGGCGGCTACACCCTGCGCGGCGGCCCGTCCCCGGCCATCCGCGGCCTGATGACCTGGTCCATCAACTGGGACCGCTACTACGGCTGGGAGTTCCAGAACAGCCACGAGCCATTCCTCAACGCCCTGCCCTGACCGCCCGCGCCCGCCCGACCAGAACGGCGCCGAGCACCCCGACCACGACCCCGCCGATCCCCCACTCCCAGCGGACGTCGCCCTCCAGCGGCGTCCGCTGGGCAGCGGGCACCACCCCGTCCCCCGCCGACCCGTCCCCCGCCGACCCGTCCCCGGCCGCCCTGTCCGGAGATCCCGCGTTCTCCGCTCCCGTCGCGCCGCCCTGCCCGGCTCCCGCACCCTCCTGAGCCCCGATGGCCCCCACCAGCGCGGTGAGCTGCGCGGGCTTGGCCAGCTTCCGCCGGACCACCGACTCCACGCCCGACTCGGTCATCAGCGTCGTCGTCTCCACCACCGGCCCGCCCGCCGCGTCGAGCAGCACCCGGTCGGTCCGCCAGATGTGGACGTCGTGCACCAGCCAGGTCACAGTGAGGTGGTCCCCCTCCCATGCCACCTCCCCGGCGATCTCCTCCCCGGCGTCCAGAAGCGCCTGGAGCTGCGTGTACTCGGTGTCGTCGTAGTACAGCCCCACCGCCCACCCCTCCCCCGGCGAGGTGACCAGCGCGCTGGTGGGCCCACCCGCCGCCGCCACCCCCGCCCCGAACCCCATCCCGCCGACCACCAGAACCGCCCCGACAACCCACCGCACGACTGACCGCATGACGACCTCCCGGCTGTCCCCACCCCCCGAAACCGCCCTGGATTCCCCACTCCCGCCCCGGATAACCTGGCGGCGGGGGGCCGGACGTTTCGGCTGTCAGCGGGGATACACCGCCCAGCCGCCTGAGGTTCCCGCGGTCGGGGGAGCGCCAGCTCAGGCCCTCCCGTGGCCGACGTCCGTCCCGTGTTCGGCGAATGCCTTGAAGTCCAGCATGTGCTGCCGCGACTGCTTGCGGAAGGAGCCGGGCATCAGGAGCCCCACCAGCCGCATCAGCGGCCCGTCGAACCGGAACTCGCTCTCGCTCTCCCACAGCGTCGTGCCCGGACCGGCTTCGGACAGCCGGTCGCGCTGGGCCTGCCACATGCCCTTGGCGGCGATCTCGCGTTCGTAGTGCACGACCACCGAGCTGGGCACCGCGCGCGGGTCCGCGGGCTCCAGGCGGGTGATGGTCTCGGTGGCCTCCATCCGACGCCCGCCCGTCTGGAACACGACGCGCGAGGTGGTGCCGACCTGGCCGTGCACGCCGTCCACCGGCTCGTGCAGCACCAGGCCCCGCAGCCACTTCGGCGTCTGCGCGGGGTCGGCGATCAGCCGGACCACCTCGGCGCGGGGCCGTGCGATCTCGATCGAGACCGTGTACTTCACCGCGCGTCCCCGGCGGACAGGTAGAACGCGGTGGTGGCCTCGACGGCGGCCGCGACGTGGTCCGGGTCGCCGCCGCCCGCCAGGTGCGCCTCGCCCCAGGCGGCGGCGCTGCGCCCGCTGAACTCGCGTCCGGCGGGCGATGCCGCGAACTCCTCGTGGTCGAGGACCTCGCCGTCGCCGAGGAACCGGGCGAGGGTGAGCAGGTGCAGGTCCCAGCCGACGCCGCCCGCGCCGGGGCCGTAGGTGGGGAACATGGGCTCGCCGACGGCCGCGGCGTGGACCAGCTCGAACTCGGTGTCCCCGGCCGGGCCGGGAGACAGGCGCACCTCGACCTCGCTCGTGCCCGGCCACTCGTCGGCCCCGGGGCCGAACATCCAGGACACCCGCAGCAGGCGCGGCGGCTCGCAGCGGAGGATCTCGCCGTGCTCGCCGCCGTCCAGCTGGAACGCCCCGCCGAGGCGCAGCTCGCCGGTGACCGGCTTCATCCAGCGGCTCAGCCGCTCGGGGCTGGTGATGGCGTCCCACACGTCATCGGGGTGCGCGTTGTAGCGACGCCGCAGCTCCATGGTGTAGGCCTCCCCGGCGGGCAGGGTCGCCGTGCCCATCGTGCGGCGGGCGGCGGCCAGTTCGTCGAGTACGTCCTTCATCCCCATGCTCCGTCCGGTAGGCACACGGCCAGACCATACCAGCTCTCACTTATATAAGTTCCGACTGGAATAACAGTCGCGGAGGTTCGGAGTGCGCTCAGCCCGGGGTAGCCGACTCCGCGATCGCCACCGCTTCCTCCCGCGTGGGCACGCCCTCCAGGCGGAACGTCACCCCCTCCGCCACCCAGATCAGCGTCGACCCCGCCAGCCGGGGCGGCTCCACCCGTTCCCGTCCCCCCGCCCCCACCACTTCCAGCCGATGCGGCCCGGCCAGCCACAGCGCCTCGCCCCCGCGCACGCTCGTGAACACCACCCGGTCGTACACCGTCTTCGCGAAGTACGGCGCCAGCGTCCCCGCCACCTGGTCCAGCCGCACCGACCCGTCCCGCCAGGACATCGACACCCGCTGCCGGTCCCCCGACACCTCCACCGACCGGGGCTCCCCCAGCGCCCCGGGAACCGCCACCGGGAACGACACCGACGACCGGGCCTCGGCCAGCGCCACCCCGCCCGCGACAGGCGGAGCGGGCACACCCCCAGGCGGCGCCCCCGCCACCTCCCACACCGCGACCGCCCCCAGCCACTGCACGACCGCGGCCCGCACCGGCGGCGTCAGCGCCCCGACCAGCACGACCGCCGCGATCCCGCCGACGACCGCCCGCCACCGCCGCGACCACCACGACAGCCGCGGCTCGGCGGCCACCCTGGCCATGACCGCCTCGACCAGCTCCGGTGGCGCGGACGCCTCCAGCGAGCGGCCCAGGGCACGCAGTTCGGTGGCCAGCGGGTCAGCAGACATGGGCGTCCTCCGCCAGTTCGGCCCGCAGGGTCTTCAGTGCCCGGGACAGCCGGGACTTGACGGTGCCGCGGGGCCAGCCGAGGACGGTGGCGGTCTCGCGCTCGTCCAGGTCGAGCAGGTAGCGGCAGGTGACGACCTGCCGGTGGCGCTCGGGCAGGGCCGCGATGGCGCTCAGCAGCTCGGCGCGGCGGGCGCGGTCGGCGGCCGAGGCGGCCGGGTCGATGACGGACTCCGGACGGGCCGCGGCGGCCTCGGTGGCCCCGCGGCGGCCCCGGGAGCGCACGAGGTTGCGGGTCTCGTTGGCGACGATGCGCAGCAGCCAGGGGCGGAACGGGGCGCCCTGGCGGAAGCGGCCGAGCGCCCGGTAGGCCTTGACCAACGATTCCTGGACGACGTCCTCGGCGTCCGCGCCCGCCCCGAAGAGGCGGGCGGCGCGCAGGGCGGGACCGGCGTGGGCGCGCACGAGCTCGGCGTACGCCGCCGCGTCGCCCGTGCGCACCCGCGCCACTATCTCGTCGTCCGGGGTGTCGATCCGTCCTGCTCCTGTCTGGGGTGTCCGCTGCTACTACACCGCCGACAGGGGATCGGTTCCAGTCAGATCAGAACTGCAAGCCCAGGTGCAGCGCCTTGATCAGCTCGCCGCGGGTGGTGTCGCCGTCGAGGGACCAGATCATCGCCCCGCCGAGGCGCCGGTCATCGATGTAGCGGGCCTTGCGGAACATCTCGATCGGGTCGTCGTAGGTCCAGAAGGTGGTGCCGTCGAAGATCCACGCGTGGCCCGCCTTGTGGTCGCGGTAGACGCGGAACTGGTCGCGCTTGGCGGCGAGCACCTTGTAGTCCTCGACACCGTTGGCCCAGAGGCCGGGCGCGGGGCCCGCGGCGGGCTTGAACAGGCCGTTGCCGCCGCCGGTGACGCCGGTCCAGCCCTGGCTGTAGAACGGGACGCCCAGGACGATCTTGTCCTTGGGGGCGCCGCGGGTCAGGTAGGCGTCGACGGCGACCTGCGAGCTGAAGTCCGGGGTCGTCGGGGCGCCCCGGGGCACGCGCAGGGACGACTGCTGGTTGGTGGTGCTCTCCCAGGTGCCGTGGAAGTCGTAGCCCTGCACCGTGGCGAAGGTCAGCTCCTTGAACACCTTCTTGACCTCGAAACCGGCCTCGACCTTGGCCGGGCTGGCGGGCAGGAAGGCGGTCAGGTCGTGGCGCCTGTCCAGCTGCTTGCGGTACTCCTGCACCAGCAGCGTGAAGTTGCGCTTGTCCTCGGGCCGGATGATGTTGCCGACCTCGCCCTCGCTGCCGGGCCACTCCCAGTCGAGGTCGATGCCGTCGAAGACGCCCGCGCCCGCGCCGGGGGCGGCGCCGGGCAGGTTGCCCTTGATCCACAGGTCGATGCAGGAGCGGACGTGCTCGCGGCGGGACTCGGCGGTCAGCGCGGCGTTGGAGAAGTACTTGGAGCCGGTCCAGCCGCCCAGCGAGATGAGCACGCGCAGCGTGGGGTGGCGCTGCTTGAGCAGGCGCAGCTGGTTGAGGTTGCCCGACAGCGGCTGCCCGGCGACGTCGTCCTTGCCGTTGACGCTCTCGGCGGCGGTGAAGGGCTTCTGGTAGTCGGCCCAGGCGTCGGCGCTGACGCACTTGCCCTGCTCGTCCAGGAAGCCGAAGGCGTAGTTGATGTGGGTCAGGCGGGCCGAGGAGCCGTTCTTGACCAGGTCGTTGACGAGGAAGTTCCGCCCGTAGATGCCCCACTGCGTAAAGTATCCGACTACCCTTTTGCTCGCGTGGGAGCCGTGGTCGTGGTGCTTGCCGTGCGCCTGGGCGGGCGCGGCGGCGAAAGCGCTGGCGAGCAGCGCGGCGGCGACCGCCCCGGCCGCCCATCTCCGTCGGGACATGCCACTCCTCTCGTATGGTCTGGACCACAGTAGGAGTTGGTCTAAACCACCGATACCGCCCGAATGGCCTATCTCACACGTTGCGCAGTCACTGCAAATTTGCACAGCGTGCACCTTTTGGCGCTACGCTGATCCGGTGAGCCTCCGCGACCGCAAGAAGCGCCAAACGCGCACGCGCCTCATGCGCGCCGCGCTGGAGCTGGTCACCGCCCGGGGGCTGGAGAACGTCACCGTCGAGGACATCGCCCGCGCCGCCGACGTGGCGCCGCGGACCTTCTTCAACTACTTCCCCACCAAGGAAGACGCCCTGGTCGGCCCGGACCCCGAGTCCGCGGCGCGGCTGCACGTCGCCATCACCGAGGCCGCCGCCGAGCTGGGCCCGCTCGCCGCGGTCGGCGCGGCGCTGCGCGCGGAGATGGCCGAGCTGGCCAGCGACCACAAGCTCTGGAGCCTGCAGGTCGCGGTCATGGAGCGCCACCCCGAGCTGCTGCACAAGGCGTTCGCGGGCGGCGCACAGGCCGAGCGGGCGATCGGCGCCGGGGTCGCCGCGCGCACCGGCGGACTCCCCACCGACCACTACCCCATGCTCGTGGCCGCCGCCGCGGGCGCGGCCGTGCGGGTGGCGCTCACCCGCTGGTCGGCCCTCGACAACGCGCCCGCCCTGCCCGACCTGCTCGACGAGTCGTTCCACCTGCTCGCGGCCGGCCTGCCCGGCCCACGCTGATCCACCCGCACGATCCGCTCGACCCTACGCACCGACCGGGGGAAACCGTGTCCGTCACGCAAGACCCGCCCTTGCCGGAGGAGACGTCCGGAGCGCACTCGCGCAAGGACGTCCGCCAGGCCATGACCGGCCTCATGATCGGCATGTTCATGGCGATCCTGGCCTCCACCATCGTCGCCAACGCCCTGCCGCGCATCGTCGCCGACCTGGAGGGCTCCCAGTCGATCTACACCTGGATCGTCACCTCCGAGCTGCTGGCGATGACGGCGACCGTGCCGCTGTGGGGCAAGCTCGCCGACATCTACAGCCGCAAGCTGCTCATCCAGCTCTCCCTCGGGCTCTTCGTCGTCGGCTCGCTCATCGCCGGGCTCACCCCGAACGTCGAGGTCCTCATCGTCAGCCGCATCGTCCAGGGCCTGGGCGCGGGCGGTCTGACCGCGCTGGCGACCATCGTCATGGCGGCGATGATCCCGCCGCGCGAGCTCGGCCGGTACGCGGGCCTCTTCGGCGCGGTGTTCGGCGTCGGCACCATCGCGGGTCCGCTGATCGGCGGCATCATGGTCGACACGTCGTGGCTGGGCTGGCGCTGGTGCTTCCTCATCGGCGTGCCGTTCACCCTCGCCTCGATCGTGCTGCTCCAGCGCACGCTGCACCTGAAGGTGGTGCGCAAGGAGGTCACGATCGACTACCTGGGCGCGGCGCTGATCGTCAGCGGCGTCTCGACCCTGCTGGTGTGGTCGACCCTGGCGGGCAACACCTTCCCGTGGGCGTCGGGCTGGACGGCCCTGCTGGTCTCGGTGGGCGTGGTCCTGCTGGCGCTCGCGGTCTGGGTGGAGTCGCGCGCCGCGGACCCGATCATCCCGCTGACGATCTTCCGCAACCGCACCGTCACCCTGACCACGCTCGCCAGCGCGCTCGTCGGCCTGGCGATGTTCGGCGGCACGGTGTTCCTGTCGCAGTACTTCCAGATCTCGCTGGGCAAGACGCCGACGCAGGCGGGCCTGATGAGCCTGCCGATGATCCTCGGCCTGCTCGTCTCCTCCACCATCGCCGGGCAGATGATCACCAAGTTCGGCAGGTGGAAGGTCTACCTCGTCTCCGGCGGCGCGGTGATGGTCGCGGGCATGGTGCTGCTGTCGACCATCGACGCGCGGACCAGCGTTGCCCTGGTGTCGGTGTACATGCTGGTGCTGGGCACCGGCGTCGGCCTGCTGATGCAGAACCTCGTCGTCGCCGCGCAGAACGACGTGCCCGCCAAGGACCTCGGCGCCACGACCTCGACGCTCACCTTCTTCCGCAGCCTCGGCGGCGCGATCGGCGTGAGCGCGCTGGGCGCGGTGCTGGCGAACTCGGTCACCAGCCAGATGACCGACCGCTTCGGGCCCATGCCCGGCGGTGGCGGCGGCACCAGCGAGGTCCCGGACATCTCGACACTGCCGGAGCCTGTGCGCGCGGTCGTCGCCGACATCTACGGCACGGCCACCGCCGAGCTGTTCCTCATCGGCGCGCCCATCGCGCTGCTCGCGTTCATCGCGGTGCTGTTCATCAAGGAGAAGCCGCTCAAGACCGAGAGCGGCGACGAGCGCCTCGCCCAGGAGATGTCCGGGCACTGACCCGATCGCGGCGACCTCCACATCGGACGCAACGCCGGTTCCGCGCTTCGCCGGAACCGGCGTTGCTCTCATCGTCCCAGCGGCAATACTGGCAATGGCCATTCACCGAATACCCGGTCCAGCGTGCGAATCACTGCCAGGCCGACCAGACACCAAGGAACCCCGGCCGACAACCAGAAGACACCGACGAACCAGACCGACAGCAGATCGACCTACACCGGCACCCCACCCACCAGATCCCGAACCACATCAGCCTGCGCCCCCCGCAACACCGGCAACAGACTCCGCACCTCAGCCACCTGCCGCCGGGCAACCTCCCGCTCCCCCACCTCCCAACTCACCCACGCCCACCGCGCCAACGCCCGAGCCACCCCAGCCGTGTCCCGCACCTTCCGGTACCCGGCAACCGCCCCAGCCAACTCATCCCCAGCCTCCACATACCTCCCAAGCGCCACCTGCAACACCCCAGCCAACTCCCGCAACTCGGCCACCTCAACGTCACGGCGCCCAGCACGGGCATCCGCCCCCGCCTCAGCCACCAGCCGAACCATGTCCGCCAACGGTCCACGATCCGCCCCCGCGGTCCGGACCACCCCGCGCACCGCCTCAACCATCGCCTCGGTATCACCAGCCGCGCGCGCAGCGAGCACAGTGGACTGCCACACGGCAACAGCCTGGCCGTCTCCCCGCTGCTCCAGCAACCCCGCCAGATGCTGCCCCGCGACAACCCGCGCACCCGGCGAGCCCGAAGCCTCGAACACCGTCACCAGCAGCTCCCGCGCCGCGCTGACCCTGCCGTGCCGCTGCTGCAACACCGCGAGGTCCACGGCGACCTCGGCCCACACGTCACCGCCGGTCGGCACCAGGTCGAACACCGCGCGCAGGTGGCGTTCGGCGGCGTCATAGTCGCCGAGTTCGGCGTGCACGGCGGCCAGTTCGCGGTGCAGCTCCTCGGCCGCGCCCCCCGACGAGCGCTCCAGCGCCCCGCTCAGCGCCAGCACGCCCGAGGCGACGTCGCCGAGGGCCAGGTGCGCGCGGCCCAGCAGCCGCAGTTCCTGTCCGTCGAGTCCGCCGCCGTGGCCCAGGACGGTGATCACCTCGGCCAGGTCGCCCTCGTCGGAGGCGATGCGCGCCCGCAGCGCGCGGATGCCCCTGGTGCCGGGGGCCAGCGCGGTGAGCTGGCCGAGCACCTGGCGCGCGTCGTCGGTCCGGCGCTCGGCGAGGTACCACTCGCCGACGCGGACCACGGCGGCGGCGAGGGTGCCGCCGGTCTGCCCGTTGATCTCCCTGACCATGTCGGCGGCCTCGGCCTTCGGGTCCTCCTGCCGTGGCCGCCAGGTGACCGCCGGCACGCGCGCGGCCTTGAGCTGGTCGAGCAGCGCGGCGTCGCGGCCGTGGGAGTCGGGGACGACCACCGCGCAGCGCACCCGCCCGGCCAGCAGCGACGGCGGCTGCTCCGGCGCGACCCGGACGCCGAAGGAGGCCAGCGCCTCGCGCAGCTCGGCGGCCTGCGCGGCCCGGCCGTAGACGGCGATGTCGGCCTGCCCGTCGACCACCGACCTCGGCGCGCGGGACCTGGCGGCGCTGACGTAGGCGTCGCGGCTGGCCACGAGGACGTCGGCCTCGGTGAGGCCGTTGCACAGCAGGGCGGCGACGTTCTCCAGGTAGTAGGTCACCATCTCCGGGTTGCTGCTGTTCTCGGTGATCGCGGGCAGCTCCTCGCCGAAGCTCCAGTACGGCAGGTACGGGATCGTGGTGCGCTCCACCACGTGCACGCGGCTGACCTGGTCGGGGACCCAGTTGGAGTACAGGTGCGCGCAGCCCGCGGTGATGCGCTCGCGCCAGCTCCTGGCCCGCTCGTACTCCTCGCGGCCGTCGAAGCGCGACACGATCGGCAGCACCAGCAGCCCGGCCTTGTCGTAGGGCAGGTCGACGCGGGCGCGCCGCGCGCGCCGGGCGACGTCGATGGCGCCGGTGAGGTTCTGCTGGTTCGGGGTCAGGCACAGCACCAGCACGTCGGGCAGCTGCGCGGTGCAGATGCCGCCGATGTCGGTGATCCCGGTTCGGCTGTCGATGAGCACGAAGTCGTACTCGGCGCGCAGTTCGGCGGCGAGGGTCTCGAAGCGCCACCCGAGGTCGTGCTCGGAGTACATCCGCGGCCACGAGATGGACTGCACCCGGTCGACGTAGCCCTCGTCCATCCGCCCGGCGGCGAGCAGGTGCAGGCAGCCGTCGCCCAGGCCGTCGATGGCGGCGGGCAGCACCGCGTCGCGCCACTCGACCTCGCCGTCGGCGGCGGCCGTCACCAGCTCCACCACCCCGATTCCCGGTTCGTCGATCCACGGTCGGAAGTACTCGTGCAGGCCGGGGGCTTCCAGGTCCCAGTCCACGCACAGCACGCGGTTGCCCCACCTGGCGAGCTGGATGGCGACGTTGGCCAAGGCGAACGAGCGCCCGACCCCGCCCTTGTAGGAGTAGAAGGTGACGATCACGGCGTGCTCACAGCCTCGGGAGGGGGCCGACGGGCCGGGCGGGGGCGGTGGGGCGCAGGCGCGGCCATCCCGCGTCCCACGGCGGGACGTGGTCGACGCGGGCGGCGATGTCGCGGGCGAGATTGCGCACCTCCGCGTAGAAGTGCGGGTAGTCGGGGGTGCGGGTGTAGGCGTCGTACGGCATCGGGACCGTCCAGTCGCTGAAGTCGCGCATCTGCAGGTTCGCCGCCTCGTCGGGGAAGTGCTCGCCGTCGGCGTAGCGCACGCCGTGGACGAGGTGGCGCGGGCTGTCCGGTGAGCCGAAGCCGAGCAGCCGGTTGCGGGCGCACATGCTCTCCCACTCGGCCGCGCACCAGTTCGAGCGGAAGTACGGCGGGGACAGCACGGCCACCATCAGCCGCGAGTGCATCAGGGCGTGTTCGATGTACTGCGGCCACGCCACGCCGGTCTCGTGCTCCCAGTCCACGTAGAAAACCGGCTCGCGGGCCATCTCGTTGTCCAGCGCCTCGCGCAGCGCGGGGAAGAAGTTGTCCTTCACCCAGCGCCCGGCGCCCGCGCGCCGGGTGTAGCTGACGAACACGTCGTACTGGTAGTCCACCCGTGCCCCTCGCGTCCCGTGCGGTGATCGACAAGCTTGGCACACCTGCCCCGGTTCCCGGCCCAAGCAACCGCATCGGGGGTTTCCTCCGTCCTCGGTGCATGAAGACACTTGTCGGCGCCGGGGTTCTCCTGGTGGTGCTCACGGCCTGCGGGCAACCCGTGGGCGCCGGTGGGTCCGCCGGTGCGGCACCCTCGGGCGTGTACACCAGCGAGTCCGGCCGCGACCTGGTCACCGGGACGACGGTTCGCCTCGACTTCACCGACGACGGCAGGCTCGTGGCGAACGCGGGCTGCAACACCATCAGCGGCGCCGTGGACACCGCCGACGGCGCGCTGGCGGTCGCGGACCTGACGACCACGGAGATGGGCTGCGCCGGGCCGCTGCACTCGCAGGACGAGTGGCTGGCGGCGTTCCTGGGCGGCTCGCCCGCCTGGCGGGTCGACGGGGAGCGGCTGGTGCTCAGCGGCGAGGGCGCCGAGCTGGTGTTCGGCCGGGAGAAGACCCCGCCGCTGCAAGGCACCGTATGGGTGGTTGACAGCATCCGCGAGGGGGACATGGTCAGTTCGGTGACCGAGCGGGCGACGGTGGAGTTCGGCGCGGACACCGTCACCGTCGACACCGGGTGCAACTCCGGCTCGGCGGGGTACCAGGTGAGCGGCGGCACGATCGTGTTCGAGCAGCTCGTGCTGACGAAGATGGCCTGCCCACCGGGCCCGGCCGCGCAGGAGCAGGACCTCGTCGCCGTGCTCGACGGCGAGGCCGAGCTGGCCGTGGACGGCACCACCATCACGATCAACAAGAACGGGAAGGGTGTCTGGCTGAAGGCAGGCTGACAGAGAGCACGCCAGGAGACGCCAAACGGCCCAAGCGGCGCGATTCGCACGTTTGGGCCGTTTCGGCGCGGGTACATTTGCCGGGATGATGTAACTCCGCGAGAGACAGGAGCGTCCCGGGTGGCTGGTGGTGTGGGCGTCATCGACATCGGTTCGGTCTCAGCCTGCCTGCAGCTGGCAGACCACGGCCCGAGGACGTCGGCGTGCAAGTACCCCACCCGCCTGGGCCGGGAGATCCGCCCCGACGGCGCGCTGAGCAGGCGCGGGGTGCGGCGCGTGGTCAGGGCCGCGGGCGCCACCCTGGAGGCGGCGCGCGAACTGGGCGTGCGCGAGCTGTTCTGCTTCGCCACGGCCTCGGTGCGCGACGCGTCGAACCGCGACGAGATCGTCCGCGCGGTGGAGAGATCCGTGGGACTCAGACCCCAGTTCATGACCGGTCGGCAGGAAGGCAAGCTGACCTACCACGCCGCGCGGCACTGGTCGGGGGAGACCGGCAGGCTGCTGCTCCTCGACATCGGCGGCGGCACCAGCGAAGTCGTCCTCGGCGCCAGCGACACCCCTGAGCTGGCCCTCTCACTTCCCCTCGGCGCGGGCACCCTGACCAGGGAGTTCCTCCGCAAGGACCCGCCGTCCGGCAAGGACGTGCGCAGGCTGGAGCGGCACGTGCGCCGCGCCATCGACCGCCTGCCCGACAACCCCTCGGCCGACCGCGTCGTCGCGGCCTCCCGCATCCTCACCCAGCTGGCCAGGCTGGCCGACCGCGGCGACTCGCTGCGGGTGAGCGACCTCGACCGCTGGATTCCCCGGCTGTCCGAGCTGTCCGCCGCCCGTCGGGCCCGGCTGCGCGGCGTCTCCGCCGCCCGTGCCCCCTACGTCCTCGCGGGCGCGATCGTCGCCCGGGCCATGATGACCCGGCTTGAGGTGTCCGAAGTGGATATCTGCCCGTGGACGCTGCGCGAGGGCATCCTGCTGCGCCACCTGCGCGGCGGCCGGGGCGAGCTGCCGCTGCGCCCGCTCAGGCTGCGCTGAGCACCCGCGGCGGCCACCTCCTCCCCCACGGTCTCACCGCTCATACCGGGGAGTAGCCGGCCTCCACCGCCGTCAGCCCCGCCGTGCGGGCCGCGAGCGCGCGTGCGACCGCGGCGGGCCCCTCGGCGGCGGTCCTGCGCTGCAGGTCCGCGCCGGTGCCACGGCGGAAGAGGTCGGCGAGGCCGGTGGTGACCGCCGCCAGCTCGCCGAACTCGGCCAGGGCGGGCCGGACCCGCCGCAGCAGGGCCGCCAGCTGCCCGCGGACCGTCGTGCGGGTCTGGGTGAGCGGGTCGATGGCGGGTCCGCGCAGGCCGTGCCGGGCGGCCGTCCACAGCGCCGAGGAGATCGCCTTGGGGTCCACCCGCGGGGCCGGGACCCCCGCGGCGACGTCGGCGGCGGCGGCGACCGCGATGCCCCGGCACAGCGCGGTGATGACCTGGGCGTCGGCCGCGGTCGCGACGCTGTCGGCCACCCGGATCTCCACCGTCGGCAGGTGCGGGGAGAGCCGCGCCTGCCAGAAGGTGATCCGCTCGTCGAGGAACGCGCCGCTCTCGACCACCCTGGCCAGGTGGCGGTCGTAGTCGGCCGCCGACTCCACCCACGGCGGCGGACCCGCCGCGGGGAACGCCGCCTGGGTGAGGGCGCGCAGGCTGGCGTACCCCTCGTCGCGCCCCTGCCGCAGGGGCGAGTTGGCCGACAGCGCCAGCAGCACGGGCAGCCACGGCGTGAAGTGGTTGAGCACGACCGCGGCGACGTCGCGGTCGGGCACGCCCACGTGGACGTGCAGGCCGCAGCACAGGTAGTCGGAGAACATGGCGCCGTAGTGGTCGGCAATGCGGGCGTAGCGCTCGCCTCGGGCCAGCGTGAGCGGCTTGGAGGCGACCACCGGCGCCCCGGTCGCGACCAGCAGCGCGCCGCGCTCGTCGGCCGCGGCCGAGAGCCGGGCCCTGGCCTCGGCGAGCTGGCCGCCCACCTGCTCGGCGCTCACGCAGACCCCGGTCGCGGTCTCGACCTGGCTCTCGGCGTACTCGGGCTGCACGGTCCACCCGGCATCGGCCTTGCACCCGGCGATGACCTGGGCGGCCCGGTCGACCGGCTCGGCCGTGTAGGGGTCGAGCAGGAGGAACTCCTCTTCGACCCCGAGGGTGGCGCCCGCCTCTTCCCGGATCTCGATGCTCCGCATGCGCTGCTCCGATCGCTGCTCGCCACCCATGGTGCGGCCACGGGGCCGGACCGGCACGCCTGGGGACGAGATTCCCGGGCCGGGCGGGGTCGCGCAGCCACCGAACGGGTCAGGTTTGGGCACTGAGTGACGAAACGTGACCCTTCGTGGTGAGCAGGGCACGCGGGCGCGGACCGCGGGTGTCGCGGTCCGCGCCCCGGGGGGTGGCGGCTAGACGGTCAGGGTCCAGCTGGAGATGTGCCCGGTGTCGGCGCGGTAGCGGTCCTGGACCCGCAGGCTCCAAGTGCCGTCGCGGTCCTCGGCGGCGGCGTTGACGGTGTAGGTGGTGACCACGTTGTCGGAGGAGTCATTGCTGGTGCTCTTCAGGCGGTAGGCGCTGCCGTCGGGGGCGACGAGGTCGATCTGGAGGTCACCGGCGTAGGTGTGGCGGATGTCCACGGCGACCTTGGTGGCGGCCGACGCCTTGCCCGAGCAGCCCGAGACCGTGACCCGGCTGGTGACCGCGGCGCCCGCGTCCGGGATGGACACATCCGCGCCGTTGGTGACCGCGGCGCAGGCCGGGGTGGGCGTGGTGCCGCCACCCGATCCGGTGTAGAGCATGCGGTTGGGGCTGCCCGCGCCCAGGTTCGTGAGGGTGTCCTTGGTCGAGTTGGCCACCAGCGCGTCCCGGACGGTCAGCTGGCCCGCGTTCGGGCTGCCTTGCAGGTACTGGGCCGCCGCGCCCGCGACGTGCGGTGTGGCCATGGAGGTTCCGCTCTTGGTGGCGGTGCCCGTGTTGCTGTTGTACGCGGCGGAGACGATGTTGTCGCCGGGGGCCCAGATGTCCACGCAGGCGCCGTAGTTCGACGTCCAGATGTTGTTGTCCACGCGGCCGTCGTTGGCGTCGGTCGCGCCGACGGTGATGGCGTCGGGCGTGCTGGACGGGGAGTCGTCGCAGGCGTCGTCGCCGTAGTTGCCCGCGGCGACCGCGGTCACCACGCCGGAGTCCATCATCTTCTGGACCGCGTCGTTGGTGGCGGTGGACTTGCCGGTGCGCAGGCTCAGGTTGGCGACCGCGGGCTTGACCGCGTTGCGGGTGACCCAGTCGATGCCTTCCAGGATGTCGGCCGCGGTTCCGCTGGACGAGCAGCCGAACACGCGCACCCCGACCAGGGTCGCCTTCTTCGCCACGCCGTAGGCGGTCCCGCCCGCGGTGCCCGCGACGTGCGTGCCGTGGCCCTGGCAGTCGCTGGTGTCGTTGTCGTTGTCTACGGTGTCGCGCCCGTGCTTGGCGCGTCCGCCGAAGTCCTGGTGGTTGATGTTGATGCCGGTGTCGATGACATAGACGTTCACGCCCTCGCCGGTGGCGCTGTAGCCGTACTTCTTGTCCAGCGGCAGATCACGCTGGTCAACCCGGTCCAGGCCCCAGGTGGGATTGTTCTGGACCTCGGCCAGTTCGACGCGGTGGTTCTGCTCGACGTAGGCGACCCTCGGGTCGGCGGCGAGCCTGCGGGCGTGCTTGTCGGTCATCGCGGCGCTGAACCCGCTCAGCGCGCTGGTGTAGAGCGCGTCGACCCGGCCGCCGTGCTCGCCGGTCAGGTCCGCCGCGGTCTGGGCGGACACGCCGTCCTTCAGCACGACGATGTAGCTGCCGCCGATGGCGTCGGCGGCGGTGAGCACCTCGCCCGCCGCGGCGGCGGGCAGCGCGGCCATGACCGCGCCCGCCACGGCTGTGGCCGTGCAGGCGCCGACGAGCGCGAGTTTCTTCCGAACACGGGTCATCGCAGGTCTCCCTCGCGTGGTCCGTGCCGGGCCGGTTGCAGGGACGGCCCGGCACGGAGTGGGTTCACCCGCCGGTGCAGGGGTGGCGGGCACCGCGAACGCTAGGGGCGGCGGCCTGCCGCGGCCAACCGACGATCGTCGGTGCGCGGCGGACCACCGCCCCGTGACCTGCTGCTTCCCCGCCGTACCGGCAAACGGTGATCGCGCGATGGGGGAATTCCTCCCGCCCGGCGTGTCATCCGGGCCCGCACGCCCTCCACCCGGGCACGGGGGTGTCGGTCAGGCGGCCGCGGCCAACCCGATCCCGTGTCCACATCGGACGATACCGGTCCTGGCGCCCGGGGCGAAGGTGCCCCGGTCGTCGGAAAAGGTCCCCGGCGGGCGGGTGTTGCTCAGGATGTGGAACTCCCAGCCCGCCGCCCGCGCCTGGTCGAGGACCCGCCTCGGCAGGGTGGAGAGCAGGAAGTCGAACCCGATGTGCTCGGCCAGGCGCGGCAGGTTGCGCAGCAGGAACAGCTCGCACTCGGGCTTGTCGGCCACGAGCGGGCCCAGCTCGGCGACCTGGCCGCGCTGGGTGCCCGGCCAGCCGAGCGCCGCGCAGGCGCGCTCGACCGGCACGTCGAGGAACTGCTCCGAGCGCAGCCGCCCGCCGCTGGGCGCGGTCAGCCCGGCGACGCCGAGGGTCCGCCCGTAGGTGGGGGATTCCCGCGTGTTGTCCCAGGCGATCGCGAACACGTCCGGCCGCGGCTCGACCACGACCTGGTGCCGCTCCAGATACCACCGCCGTACCAGGTCGGCGCAGTACTGGAAGTGCAGCGTGCCCGGTCGCGCCAGCCCGATGCGGAACCGGAGCGCGGTTGGCCTTGCGCTGTCAATGGGCATCGTGGCGCTCACCCCACTTCCTCGTTGGACCAGTTCACGGTCGCATTCGGCCCGGGGACCGCTCACCTTCACCGTTGCTCACCCATGACGGCGTCACATGCGGACCGGGGACCGCGTCCCCTCCCCGCGGTGACGCGTCCATCCAGGTGACATCCGGGACGCGGTGACAACGGGGCAGGGATGCCGAAGCGTCTTGAACGGGGTGAGGCTCATCTGACTTCTGGGGAGAACACATGGGTATCCGCAGGCGAACACGCCTGGGCATCGGCGCTGGGGTCATCGCGGTCGTCGCCGCGACGGTCGCCCCCGCCGGGGCATCGGGGGAACACACCGCGGCGGACCGGCCGCGCGGCACCGCCGTCACCCTGCTGACCGGCGACGTCGTCACGGTCGCGGGCGCTCGGGCGCACGTGCGGCCGGGACCGGGGCGCGAGGGCGTCCGGTTCCTGCAGCGGCTGGACGAGGAGGGCGACGTGCACGTCGTGCCCTCCGACGTGGCCGTCGACGTGGCCGCGGGCCGCGTCGACGGCAGGCTGTTCGACATCGGAGGGCTGGTCAGGGCCGGGCTGGACGACGCGCGCAGCCCGTCGACGCCGCTGATCGTCACCCACGACGGCCCGAGCATCGCGGGCGCCGCCGACGAGCTGGCCCTGCCCAGCATCGGCGGCGTCGCGCTCAAGGCGGACAAGGGGACGCCGTTGCTGGCCAACGCGCGCACGGCCGGGGTCGGCAGGATCTGGCTCGACGGGCCGGTGCGCGCCACCCTCGACAAGAGCGTGCCGCAGGTCGGCGCGCCCGCGGCGTGGGCGGCCGGGCACACCGGGGCGGGCGCGACGGTGGCGGTGCTCGACACCGGCATCGATGAGACCCATCCCGACCTGGCGGGCGCGGTGGTCGGCGCGCGCGACTTCAGCGACAGCGACTCCACCGACGACCGCTTCGGCCACGGCACCCACGTGGCCGCCACGGTGACCGGCGACGGCCAGTACAAGGGTGTGGCCCCGGACGCGAAGCTGCTCAACGGCAAGGTGCTCGACGACTTCGGCGGCGGCAGCGAGTCGGGGATCATCGCGGGCATGGAGTGGGCGGCCGCCGAGGGCGCCGACGTCATCAACATGAGCCTGGGCTCGCCGTTCCCGTCCGACGGCACGGACCCGATGTCGCTGGCGGTCAACCGGATCACCGCCGACACCGGCGCGCTGTTCGTCATCTCGGCGGGCAACTCGGGCCCGTCGGAGGGCAGCATCGGCAGCCCGGCGGCGGCCGACGCGGCACTCACCGTCGGCGCGGTCGACCGCGCCGACGCCATCGCCGACTTCTCCTCGCGCGGTCCGCGCACCGGCGATAACGGCATCAAGCCCGAGATCACCGCGCCGGGCGTGGACATCGTCGCGGCGAAGGCGGCCCAGGGCGTCATCGGCGACCCGGTGGGCGACAAGCACGTCGCGCTGTCGGGCACCTCGATGTCGGCCCCGCACGTCGCGGGCGCGGCGGCGATCCTGGCCGCCCAGCACCCCGACTGGACACCGGAGCAGGTCAAGTCCGCGCTGGTGGGCACCGCCAAGCCCACCGCGGGCCTGTCGGTCTACGAGCAGGGCGCCGGCCGCGTCGACGTCGCCAAGGCCTCCGCGCAGACCCTCACCTCGTCGCCGGCGACGCTGGGCCTGGGCGTGGCGCGCTGGCCGCACCACGACGACGAGCCCATCACCAGCAAGCTGACCTACCGCAACAGCGGAGCCGAGCCGCTGACCCTGCGGGTGGCCGCCGACCTGCGCGGCCCCGGCGGCGCGCCCGCCCCGGCGGGCATGCTCGCGGTCTCCCCGGCCGAGGTCACCGTGCCCGCGGGAGGCCAGGCCGAGGTCACCGTCACGGCCGTGACCTCGCTGAACACTCCCGACGGCCGCTACGGCGGCACCGTCACCGCGACCGGCGGGGCCACTGTGCTGCGCACGCCGCTCGGCGTCACCAAGGAGGTCGAGAGCTACGACGTCACCTTGGACTTCATCAACCACGACGGCGAGCCGACCGCCGACTACGGGTTCCGCTTCGTCGACACCGCCAACCCGAAGGCGTACTGGGGCTACGACGAGTCCGGCTCGCTGACCACGCGGCTGCCCAAGGGCGTGTTCTACCTCGACGCGTACGTGCAGAAGATCGTCTCCGAGGACTCCTTCCTGATGGCGATGTTCTACGAGCCCGCGTTCCGCGTCGACGGCGACACGCGGGTGGTGATCGACGCCCGCGAGACCAACCCGGTGGCCATCACCGTCGACCAGCCGGGGGCCAGGCCCAACTACGCCTACTCGCTCTTCAGCCTGGACACCGAATGGGGCGACACCGGCAACGGCGTCTTCGCCAACGACTTCGAGGGCATGTCGTTCGCGGAGTCGGCGACCTCGGCGCCGGGCAAGGCCACCTTCGAGCTGCAGACGCGCATGGCCGAGCCGAGCGGCGAGCGGGAGTTCATCGGCAGCCCGTACCAGTACAGCGTCGGCTGGAAGGTCCACGGCGGCGTGCCGGCCTCGCTGGCCAAGCGGTTCCGCGACCGCGATCTGGTGAAGGTGACCACGGGCGCCAACGGCCCCGGCACCGGCTTCTTCGACGGGATGACCGGGGGTCCGCTGCCGCGCACCTTCGCGGCCTATTACTCCAAGGACATCGAGTGGGCGAGTTCGTTCGACCAGATGGACTCGCCGAGCGCCTTCCCGCCGGAGGCGATCCAGTACACCGCGATGGCGGGTGAGGTGACCAAGCCGGGCGCCAAGCGCTGGAACGTCGCCGTCTTCGGCCCGGCGTTCCCCACCTCCTACCGGGTGGACGACTTCGCGGGCCGCACCGGCGACGACCTGTACGTCAACGTCCCGATGTTCACCGACCAGGGCCCGGGCCACGTGGGCTTCTCGCGGATCGACACAGCGAGGACGACGCTGCACCGGGGTGAGCGGCTGATCGGGGAGACCGAGTACGACGGCTACGTCAACGGCGTGGACCCGGGCGGCTCCGGGGTCTACCGCCTGCACACCGAGGCGACGCGCTCGTCGTCGCCGCTGTCCACGAGGATCACCGCCGACTGGACGTTCCGCTCGGCCTCCGACGAGGACACCAAGGCGCTGCCGATGATGGCCGTGCGCTTCGCGCCGAAGCTGGACGAGAGCAACAAGGCCGCCGCGGGCAGGCTGTTCACCGTGCCGGTCTACGTCCAGCACAACTCCGGCGGCAAGGTCCGCACGCCGTCGGTGCGGGTCTCCTACGACGACGGCGCGACCTGGAAGCCGACCGCGCTGGTCAAGGTGGGCGAGCGCTGGCACGCCGTGCTGGCCCACCCGAAGAAGGCGAAGTTCGTCTCCTTCAAGGCCTCCGCCAAGGACGCGCAGGGCAACGCGGTCGAGCAGACGATCATCCGCGCGTACGCGTTGAAGTAGTCCGCGCCTGAGCAGGGCCGGGGGGGCGTCGTCCGGGTCTCGGACGGCGCCCCTCGTGTCATGACCGTCGATTGGGGGTAGTAACCGGGCATGGCGGTCTACGGCTTCCACGCCTCCCACGAGCAGATCCACCCGGCCCGGCTGCTGGACGCGGTCCGCAGGGCCGAGGGCGCGGGCTTCGGCGCGGCCATGTCCTCCGACCACTTCGCGCCGTGGACGTCGGCCCAGGGCCAGTCCGGCTACGCGTGGTCCTGGCTGGGCGCGGCGCTGCAGGCGACCTCGCTGGGGTTCGGGGTGGTGACGGCGCCGGGCCAGCGCTACCACCCGGCCATCCTCGCCCAGGCCATGTCCACGCTCAGCGCCATGTACCCCGGCAGGCTGTGGGCGGCGCTGGGCACCGGTGAGGCGTCCAACGAGCACATCACCGGCGACGTGTGGCCGCGCAAGGACGTGCGCACCGCGCGGCTGCGCGAGTGCGTCGACATCATCAGGGCGCTGCTGGCGGGCGAGGAGGTCTCCCACGACGGCCTCGTCACCGTCGACCGGGCGCGCCTGTGGACGCGGCCGGAGACACCGCCCGCGCTGTTCGGCGCGGCGGTGAGCGTGCGGACGGCGCGCTGGTGCGCCGAGTGGGCCGACGGGCTGATCACCGTCAACGCCCCCGACGAGCACCTGCGGTCCATGGTGGAGGCCTACCGCGACGCGGGCGGTCGCGGACCGCTGGCGCTGCAGGTGCACCTGAGCTGGGCGCCCACCGAGGACGAGGCGCTGGCCACCGCGCACGAGCAGTGGCGGGGCAACGTGTTCCCGCCGCCGGTGTGCTGGGACCTGCGGCCGCCGCACTTCGACGAGATCGCCAAGTCCGTCACCCCCGACCAGGTGCGCGGGGTCGTCAACGTCTCCGCCGACCTCGGCTGGCACGCCCAGCGGCTGCGGGAGTACGCCGACCTCGGCTTCGAGCTGATCCAGCTGCACCACGTCGGCCAGGAGCAGGACGCCTTCATCGACGCGTTCGGTGACAAGGTGCTGGGGGAACTGTGCGGCTGACCAAGACTTCGGACCTGTGGTGGAAGAACGCGGTCGTCTACTGCCTGGACGTGGAGACCTTCCAGGACGGCAACGGCGACGGCTGCGGCGACTTCCGCGGGCTGACGCAGCGGATCGGCCACTTCGAGCGGCTGGGCGTCACGTGCCTGTGGCTGATGCCGTTCCTGCCGACACCGGACCGCGATGACGGCTACGACATCACCGACTACTACTCCGTCGACCCGAGGCTGGGCACGCTCGGCGACTTCGTGGAGTTCGTGCGCACGGCGCGCGACCGCGGCATGCGCGTGATCGCCGATCTGGTCGTCAACCACACCTCCGACAAGCACCCCTGGTTCAGATCGGCGCGCGAGAGCAGGGACTCGCCTTATCGGGACTGGTATGTCTGGCGCGACGAGCCCCCGGCCGACGGGCCCGAGGGTGTGGTGTTCCCCGACCAGGAAACCAGCCTCTGGGAGTACGACGAGAGGACCGAGCAGTACTACCTGCACCGCTTCTACAAGCACCAGCCGGACCTCAACGTCGCCAATCCCGCCGTGCGCGAGGAGATGGCGAAGGTGATGGGCTTCTGGCTGGAGCTGGGCCTGTCCGGCTTCCGGGTGGACGCGGTCCCGTTCTTCCTGGAGACCGCGGGCAGCCTCGACGCCCCCGACCTGCCCGACCCGCACGAGTACCTGGCCGACCTGCGCGCGTTCATGGCCCGCCGCTGCGGCGACGCCGTGTTGCTCGGCGAGGTCAACCTGCCCTATGAGGACACCCTGCGCTACTTCGGCGACGGGGTGGGCGACGAGCTGACGATGTGCTTCGACTTCGTCGGCATGCAGGCGATGTACCTCGGCCTCGCCCGTGGCTCGGCCGCCCCGCTGGTCGACGCCCTCGCCAAGCGCCCGGAGCCCCCGCGCGACGCGCACTGGGCGACATTCGTGCGCAACCACGATGAGCTGACCCTGGACAAGCTGTCCGAGGACGAGCGCGCGGAGGTCTTCGCGGCCTTCGGCCCGTCGCCGGACATGCAGCTCTACGGCCGAGGCCTGCGCCGGCGCCTGCCCCCGATGCTCGACGGCGACCCGCGGTGGATCAGGATGGTCTACAGCCTGCTGTTCTCCCTGCCCGGCACCCCGGTGCTGTACTACGGCGAAGAGATCGGCATGGGCGAGAACCTGGCCGTCGAAGGCCGCTTCTCCGTCCGCACCCCCATGCAGTGGCAGCCCGACCCCGTCGGCGCGGGCTTCTCCCCCGCCGACCCCAAGACCTTTCCAGCACCCCCGCCCTCCGGCCCCTACGCCCCCACCGCGGTCAACGTCCAGTCCCAACGCCACGACCCCGACTCACTGCTGTCCTGGATCACACTGCTGATCTCCCGCTACCGCGAGCACCCGGAACTCCCCTGGGGCGACCTCACCCTCCTCCCCTCCCCCGACGCCGCCGTCCTCATCCACCGCTGCTCGACCGACGACACCTCCATCACCGCCATCCACAACTTCAGCGACCGCGAAACCACCACCACCCCCGGCCTCCCCGACGGCCCCCACACCGATCTGCTGACCCGCGAGACAGTCGAGGTGACCACCGGCCACCTCACCGTCCCGCCCTACGGCTGCCTCTGGTTCCACCAGTCCACCTAGCTAACTGGGAGCGCTCCCAGTACGCTACCCCCGCGCCCCGGGCACCCCGCGCCGTTCACCGCCCGGGGCGCTTCGACCAGGTGGGCCACTGCGACGCGGGTGCGGCTCCAGCGGAACTCGCCGACCGTCAGCTCAGCTCGCCAGGTCCATGGGCAGCCTGAACTCGTGCACCTTCTCGAACCGCTTGCCCGTAGTCAGAGTGACCTCGCCCGAGCGCTGCCCGTACACGATCGACCACTGCGTATGCCCCTGCTGAACATCAGCCAGCAGCCGCATGGCAGCCGTCGTGTCGAGCTTGCCGCCCGTGCCATTCAAGGTCTCCGACAGCGCGCGGTAGCGGTAGTCGGCCTGCTGTTGTTCGGGTGTCGAGCCGAACCAGCGGTAGTTCACCATCGCCTGCCACGGGCTGGAGTCGCGGGAGACCTGGAGTTCGCCGTCCACGAACTCCAGGATCGCGGAGTCGCCCGAGGCGTCGGCGATCATGTAGTGCAGCGGTGGGCTGTCGGAGAAGTCGACGGCGTACTCGCCGAAGACCTTGATCGCCTCGTCGACCGTGGCGGCGCGGTCGAGCATCATGCGCTGGATGCGGACGCTGCCGACGACCGGCCTGCCCGCGACCGGGGTCGCCTCGGCGTTGGGGACGGTGGCCATGCCGACGACGAGGCCCTTGTCGTTCATGCCGTCGAAGGGCAGCAGCGGCGCGTCGAGGAGCAGGCGTCTGCCTTCCTCGGTCTCGAAGTCCTCGCCCGAGGTCAGGCCCAGGTAGGACACGTCGACCATCGACACCGAGGCGTGGCTGTCGGGGGCGTCGGTGAACAGCAGGAGCGCGGGCTGGTGGTCGAAGTCGAAGTTGCGGCCGAACAGCGGGTCGGCGGGGTTGCCGCGCGCGGCGAAGAGGGAGCAGCCGAAGGTGGTGGGCGTCAGGGTGGGGCCCGCGACGTCCATCGGGTCGTAGTCGCCGTGGAAGGTCATGGTCCACAGCGGGTGGTCGTCCACCTTGCGCAGCGACTCCACCGTGCGGGTCTCGTCGCTGGACAGCGCGGGCGCGGCGGGTGGCCGCGCCGTCTCCTGCGCGGCGCAGCCGACGACACCGCTGGTGAGCAGCGCGAGGGCGGCGATGGCGATCCGGGTGCGGTTCACCCGGCCATTCTGCAATCCGCGCACCCCGCGACGCCACGGATCGGCCGAACTCAGAGCCCGCTCACCGTCGGCGTCTCCCCGAGCCTGACCCGGTACACCGCGGGCATCGGCATGTCCCGCGAGAACGGCCGGTCGACCGCCACCCCGAGCCCGGCCAAGCTGGCGGCGCAGTCCAGGGTCGGCGCAACACCGGAGTCCCGTTCGCGCAGGCCCCAGCGGGTCTGGGCGGGCACGCCCGCGGCCGCCGCGATCGGCTCCACGGTCCGGACCGCGCGGCGGTACGGGCTGGAGAAGACCGCATCGGGTGCCGCGATCTGCCCCACTGGCGCGGCGGCGACCAGAACCCCCACCGCCGAGAGCGGACGCGGCAGGTCGCCGGGCCCGCCCGGAACGGGCGGCACCGAATCGGCGTGGCGGACGAGCACGATCTCCCCAGAAGTGCGGGCGGCCGTCGCACGCCGGTGCGGGAGCGGCCCCCGATGCCGCTCCCGCACCCGCCCCCTACTTGGTGGTCGTCGGTGCTGCCGTGGTGGTCGGCGCTGTGGTCGCCGACGGTGACGTGGTCGGCGCCGTGGTCGTCGGGGCCGGGGTGGCGGGCGGGTCGATCAGGCCGGGGGGCAGCGGGACGAACGTCGGGGCGGGGCGTTCGACGCAGCCGTTGGGTCCGTGCTCGGCGACCGGCGCCGGGTAGCGGTTGGAGACCTCGCGGTCGCCGTAGCCGTCGAGGCAGCCGTACCTGGGGGTGCTCAGCGGGTTCCCGTGCTGGTCGTAGAGGTAGAAGTCCGAGATCGGCTTGCCGTCCTTGTCGACGGCGTACACGTTCTCCACGGTGTTGCCGTAGTAGGCGAACCCTTCCGGGTTCGACACCGGGTAGTAGTAGCCGCCGCTGTCGTGCTCCGGCTGGACCGCCGAGGCGGCCAGGGCGATGCCCAGGCCCACCACGAGCGCGTTGGCGGGCACGACGAGCAGCAGCAGCCGCCGGTCGGTGTCGACCCGCGGTCCCAGCCACACCAGGACGACGGCGGCGGCGAGGATGGCGACCATCCAGAACCCGCCGTCGGCCCCGAGCGCGCCGAGGAAGGCCAGCGCGAGCACGACCAGCCGCACCAGCCGCCACGCGCCCCGCATGCCGCGCACGCGCTCGGCCCACGGCGTGGCCGCGACCAGGCGCAGGCCCTTCTCGCGGCCCCACCGGTACTCCGGCACCGCTTCGACGTCCGAGCGGCGCACGGTCCCGGCGAACACCAGCCACGCGGCCGGAAGGGCGATCAGTCCGCCCACCAGCGCCAGGCCGAGGTACTCCTCCTGGTAGCGGTCCATCGCCAGCACTCCGGCGAGTCCGGCCAGCGCGGTCGCGGCCACCGCCGCCCACACGACGAGCCTGCCGAGCCACACCCTGGCCCGCTCCCCCGACGGCGTGTTCCCCGTCGGGTAGCCGCCCGCGGCGCGCAGCTCGGCCGCGTACTCCTCCGGGGTGCCGAGCCTGCGCTCGACCTCCTCGGCCGAGCCCGCCTCGGCGAAGACCTCGGCGACGTGTGCCTCCAGGTCCTCCATGACCTCGGCGACCTCGTCGGCGGGCAAGTCGGCCAGCGCGGCCTTGACCCGCCGCAGGTAGTCATCGGCGCGGGTGTCGATGCCGTTCACGCCGCGGCCCCCTTCCGCAAGATCCCGTCCAACGTCTCGGCGAACTCCCGCCAGGCGAGTTCAGACTCCGCGAGCTTCACCCGGCCCGCTTCGTTCACCCCGTAGTACTTCCGGTGCGGCCCCTCGTCACTGGGCACCACATAGGACGTCAGGTACCCGGCCCGGTACAGCCGCCGCAGCGTCCCGTACACCGACGCGTCCCCGACCTCGCCCATCCCGCCCGACCGCAGCCGCCGCAGCACGTCGTAGCCGTAGCCGTCGTCGTCCTTGAGCACGGCCAGGACCGCCAGATCCAGCACTCCCTTGAGCAACTGGCTCGTGTCCACAGCACCCCTCCCACTATCGCGCTACGGACACTATTACGCATTGCGCGGTAGTGCGCAAGGTGGAGGTCCTCGGTGCGTAAGCTCGGTCGGGTGCGGACGCGACCCACTCTGACCTGGACGCCGACCGGGCCGCCGCTGCCGACCACCGCGCGGGTTGACGAGGTGGTCGAGCTGGTGGCCGGTGGGGGTGTCGTCGTGCTCAGCGGGGCGGGGCTGTCCACGGAGTCGGGCATCCCGGACTACCGCGGTGCGTCGGGCAGTCTGCGCAAGCACACGCCGATGACCTACCAGGAGTTCACCGGGGCGGCGGAGTCGCGGCGGCGGTACTGGGCGCGCAGCCACGTCGGATGGCGGCTGATGGCCCGGGCGGAGCCGAACGCGGGGCACCGGGCGGTGGCCGCGCTGCGGGCGCTCGGCAGGGTGGACGCGGTCATCACGCAGAACGTGGACGGGCTGCACCAGGCGGCGGGGGTGACCGACACCGTCGACCTGCACGGGTGTCTCGACCGGGTCGTGTGCCTGGACTGCGGGGACATCTCCGACCGACTGGCGCTCGACGCGCGGCTGAGAGAGGCCAACCCGGGTTTCGCCGTCCGCGCCGATGGGGTCAACCCCGATGGTGACGTGGCCATCCCGGAATCGGCGGTGGCGGGGTTCCGGGTCCTCGGGTGCGCGGTGTGCGGCGGCGTGCTGAAGCCCGACGTGGTGTTCTTCGGCGAGAACGTGCCGCGCGAGCGGGTCGAGCGCTGCGCCGAGCTGGTCGACGGCGCCCGCGCGCTGCTGGTCCTGGGGTCGTCCCTGACGGTGATGTCCGGGCTGCGCTTCGTGCGCAGGGCCGCAGCGGCGGGCGTCCCGGTGGCCATCGTCAACAGGGGCCGCACCCGCGGCGACGAGTACGCCGCCGTCCGCGTCGACCTGCCGCTCGGGCGGGCGCTGGGCGAGCTGCTGGCGCGGGTGTCGAGGCACTAGCGAGGCACCAGCGCACCTCGGCGGGCCGGAGCGGCCCGCCGAGGTGCACCGGGTCAGCCTGCCGCGGAGGCCCAGCGCGGCGACCAGATGTCGCCGGTGCTCTTGGCCGTGCGCGCCACGACGGTGAACACGCCCGACGCCTCCTCCGAGGTGTTGCCCGCCGCGTCGGTGGCCCGCCAGCGCAGGGTGTAGCGCCCCGGCTCGGTCACCATGACCGGCTCGCCGTAGGCGAGCCACTCCGCGCCGAGGGCGTACTCGACCGACTCGACCTCGGACTCCTCGTCCTCCGCCGTCAGCGTGACCTTGGCGCCGCCGACGAACTCCCAGCGCGCGTTCTGGTCACCGGTCACCAGCGCCGCCACCGTCGGCGGCGTGCGGTCCGCCGCCTCCACGACCGTGAACGCCACCGATCCCTCCTCCGAGACATTGCCCGCCTCGTCGGTCGCGCGGAAGCGGACGGTGTGCTCCCCGGGCGCGGACACCACGACGGGCTCGTCGTAGGCGGACCACTCCCCGCCGTCCACCGCGGTCTCGACGGTGTCCACACCGGACCCCGCGTCCTCGGCGGTCACGGTCACCGTCGCGGTTCCCTCATAAGCGCCGTCCTCATCGCGCTGTCCGGTCACCTCGGCGGTGACCGTCGGCGGCGTGGTGTCCGGCGGAGCGGCGACGACGGTCAGCGACACCATGCCCATGTCCGAGGTGTTGCCCGCCCCATCGGTGGCCCGGTGGTGCAGCATGTGCTCGCCGGGCGTCGTGAACGCCACCGGCGCGGTGTACTCGGTCCACTCGCCGTCGTGCAGCTGGTACTCGACGGACTCGACGCCGGAGGCGTCGTCGGTGGCCGTCAGGGTCACCTCGGCCCGGCCGACGTAGGCGCCGTCCTCGTTCTGCTCCCCCGCGACATCGGCGGTGACCGTCGGCGGCGTGGTGTCGTCGGGCTCGCCCTCGACCACGGTGAACGCCTCGGAGCCGACCTCGGAGGTGTTGCCCGCGGTGTCGGTGGCGCGGTACTGCACGGTGTGGTCGCCGACCGCGGTGACCTGCACCGGGGCCGTGTACTCCTGGAAGCCGGTGTCGTCGATCTGGTACTCGACCGACTCGATGTCGGATTGGGTGTCCTCGGCCGCCACCGCCACCGTCGCCGCCCCGACGTAGTCGCCGTCGCCGTTCTGGCTGCCGGTGATCTCCACCGTCACCGTCGGCGGGGTCGTGTCGTCGCCGCCCCCGCCCTCGGTGACGGTGAACTCGCCGAACATCTGGCCGTGGCCGGGGATCGCGCAGAAGTAGCGGTACTTGCCGGGGGTCAGGGTGACCGTGGCCTCGTGCCTGCCGCCGTTGGAGTCCAGGGGGCTGGCGACGATGTTGAGGTTGACGTCGTGGTTGTACCCGGCGGTGGAGGTGTCGAAGGTCAGGGTGTGGGACATGCCGGTGGTGTTGCCCGTCGCCTCGCTGTTCTCGAAGACGATGGTGGTCTCCCCCGGCGCCGCGGTGGAGGGGGCGGTTTTGTAGCGGTTGATGTCGTTGTCGGCCGTCCAGGTCAGCGTCTGGGCCGCGGCCGCGCCGGGCGCGGCGGGGGTGGCCGAGGCGGGGACCGCGACCAGGCCCAGCACCACCGCCGTGGTGGCGAGCAGGGATCGGATCATGGCGAGCCTTTCGAGGGGGGCGGGGCGGGCGCTCGCGCGCCCGCCCCGGCCGAGAGGGGCTACAGCTGCCGCACGCGGATGTCGCGGAACTCGATCACGTCGGCGTCGCCGTGGTTCTGCAGGCCGACGTAGCCGCTGGTGAACTGCCGCAGGTCGGTCGGCGGGTCACCTGGGCGCGATGACTGCCCGCCGGGCGAGTTGTCGAACTCGTTGATCACCGTGCCGTTGCGGATGATCGTGTACCGCTGCCCGACGACCCTGACCTCGTAGAGGTTCCAGTCGCCCTTCGGGGTGGTTCCGGCCTGCTCGATGGGAACCGGGTCGAAGTTGTAGACCGACCCGGTCTTCTGCGTCTCGCCGGTGGTGCCGTCGTAGATCTGGATCTCCTGGCCGCAGAAGATCGCCACCCAGGCCTGCGACGTGCGCGCCGATCCCTGCGTGCCGCAGCTGCCCGGCGGGCGCTCGGCCAGCGGCGTCCTCGGGTCGGGGAAGCGCACGAACACGCCGCTGTTGGCGCGGGTGTTCTCCGGGGCGATGTCCCGGAAGCGCATCGTCATCGAGAAGTCGCCGTAGGCCTGCTGGGCGTACCAGAGCATGCCCAGGCCGCCCGCGGAGCGCAGCGAGCCGTCCGGCTGGATCGCGAACGAACCGCCCGGCGCCTGGGTCCAGCCGCGTGTGGTCGTGCCGTCGAAGATCGGCTCGTAGCCGGTGTGCCCGGCCTTGCCGATCGGCGACTGCCGGGCGTGCTGGACCAGGGCGTCGCGCTGGGCGACGGTGATGATGCCGCGCTGGCGCAGCGGCTTCACCGCCTCGCGGACGTGGTCCACGAACGCGGCGTTGCTCGGCCAGGTGCTCTCGTCGTCGAACAGGTCGTCGATGCGGCAGCCGCCGCCGACCTGGCCGTTGGGCACCTTGGTGTCGCGGGTGTCGAAGGTGACCGTCGCCCCGGTGTCCGGGGTGAGGCAGCCGACGTTCGCCGTGACGCGGGTCGTCAGCTTCTCGCCGTCGGCGTAGGTGACGGTCAGCCGCGCGGTGTACGGACCCACCCACGGGAAGGTGTGGCGCGGGTTGGCCTCGGTGGAGGTGGTGCCGTCGCCGAAGTCCCACAGGTAGGACACGCCGCCGGACTTCTCGCCGGTGAACGCCACCGTCAGCGGCTTGCTCTGCACGGCCACCGATGACGCGGTGACCGCCGGGGTGGGCGGGCCGCCCTTGTAGACGACCCTGATCAGCTTCTGGTTGGCGTGCAGGCTGAAGAAGCCGCCCGCGTAGTCCAGCAGGTACAGCGCGCCGTCCGGGCCGAACTTGGCGTCCATCCAGCTCTGCAGCTGGTTGGCGGCGCTGCCCGCGGGCACGATGTGGCGCAGGGTCTCGGCGAACAGCGGCGGCTGGGCGCTCGGCACGCCCGCCGGGTCCACGGTGACCGCGATCCGGTTCTGGGAGTTGGACTGGTCGCCGATGAACCACTTGCCGTCCCAGTGCTCCGGCCAGGCCACGCCGCTGGCGGTGTTCACCAGGTCGCGGTGGTAGGTCGGGCCGGACATGACGGCCTGGCCGCCGCCGCGCAGATAGGGCTGGGTGTAGGTGGCCTCGGCCGCCTTGTAGCTGGGGATGCCGTTGCCGCGGTCGGGGAAGACCGGGCCGCCGCCGTCGGGGGCGTACCAGATCATGTTGTCCTTGACCGGCGGCAGGTCGACCAGCCCGGTGTTGCGCGGCGACTCGTTCTTCGGGGCGTCGCAGTCATACCAGCCGGTCAGCACCGCGGAGTCGACGTTGCTGCGGTCGCGGTAGGGCTGGCGGTTGCCCATGCAGTAGGGCCAGCCGTGGTTGCCCGCCTCGGTGATGATCGTGGCGGTCTCGTACTTGGCCGGGCCCAGCTCCGGGCTCGGCGAGGACGCGTCCGGGCCGACCCAGCCCGCGGTGACCCAGTCGTGCTTGGGGTCCACGGCCAGGCGCGAGATGTTGCGCACGCCCATCACGTAGATCTCCGGGCGGGTCTTGCCCCTGTCGTCGGCCTCCTCGTCGAAGAGGTTGCCTTCGGGGATGGTGTAGCGGCCGTCCGCCTCGGGGTGGATGCGCAGGATCTTGCCGTTGAGGTCGTTGGTGTTGCCCGAGGTGCGCCGCGCGTCCTGGAAGGACAGACCCTTGAAGTGCTCCTTCCAGTTGTTGCCGGAGTAGCCCTCCGAGCCCTGCGAGGAGTTGCTGTCGCCGGAGCCGATGTAGAGGTTGCCGTCGGAGTCGAAGGCCATGCCGCCGCCCGCGTGGCAGCAGCTGTGGATCTGCACG
The DNA here is from genome assembly GCF_042657845.1 of Actinokineospora guangxiensis. Classification (NCBI taxonomy): domain Bacteria; kingdom Bacillati; phylum Actinomycetota; class Actinomycetes; order Pseudonocardiales; family Pseudonocardiaceae; genus Actinokineospora; species Actinokineospora guangxiensis. The sequence continues at coordinate 144,739 of NZ_JBHSKF010000011.1, forward strand.
TGCCACTTGAGCATGTCGATGCGGGTGGCCTGGTCCAGGGTCTGGGTCTCGTGGTCGTAGGTGAAGCGCGAGACCGTGCGCTCGCCGATGCGGTTGGTGCGGTCGATGGAGGCGTGCGGCATCCAGTAGACGTAGATCCAGCCGTTGTCGGCGAAGTCCGGGTCCACCACCAGGCCGAGCAGGCCCTCCTCGTTCTTGACCAGTTCGGTGCCGCTGCCGCGGTTGCCCATGACCGGCAGCGTGGTCAGCAGCTTGACCTTCTTGTCGCCGGGCTTCCACTGGTGGATGGTGCCGCAGCCGAGGCCGACCTTCGGGTTCTCCCACTCCACGACCGGGCCGCTGGGGCAGGCCGCCTTGCCGACGTAGAACACCGTGCCGTCGGGCGCGATCTCCAGCCCGTGCGGCTCGCCGATCTGGTCCAGCTCACCCTGCTTGTTGGCCGCGGTGAGCTTCTCGACCTGGTAGTTGGCCGCGATGGTGGCCTGGCAGTCCGCGCGCTGCTGCCCGGTGGTCCACTTGAGGGCCCCGGTCAGGTGCTTGCGGAAGTTGGCGTCGCCGTAGCTGGCGTCGGTGGCGCCCATGCCGGTGTAGAAGGAGCGGCCGCCCTCGTAGTCGCGGCACCAGGAGATCGGGTGGAACGGTCCGTTGCCCGCCGTGCCCGCGTTGTACTTGCTCTCATCGACCTGGGCCACGGTGTGCACGGTGCCGATGGGGTTCGGCGACCAGTTGAGCCAGCGGTCGGTCCTGGTCAGGGTGGCCGGGATGCCCTCGGTCGCCGGGTGGGAGCGGTCGACCATGTGGACGACGGACTCCTGCGGCTCGGGGTCGGGCACCGGCTCGGAGTCGGCGCGGTAGAGCAGGAAGTCGGCGAGCTGGATGCTCGTCGCGCCCGCGTTCTTGGTGATGTCGAGCCGGTAGTGCTTGTACGCGGTGGTGTTGGCGAACTCGAACTCCTTGCGCTGGAAGCGCTCGGGGAAGCTCTCGTTCGTCCGCTTGTCCAGCTCGACCCAGGTCGTGCCGTCGGTGGAGCCCTTGAGGGTCCAGTCCTTCAGGTCGCGGGTCGGGAAGTCGTTGGCCGAGGTGAGCGAGTAGCGCGACAGCGCGGCGGGCTGGGCCAGCTCCATCGACACCCAGCCGGTGGTGGCGAAGGCGAGCCACTTGGTGTTCTGGTCGCCGTCGGTCAGGTTCTCCTTGGTCTCCCGCGGCGGGTTGTCCGCGTTGGCGGTCACCTTGGAGACCGGCTCGGGGGTCGGCCGCGCGCCCACCGGGCGGGTGCCGATCAGCCCGGTGAACCAGGACGAGTCGGGCTGGGCCTTGGCCGCGTCGGCGATGCCGAGGAAGCCGCCGCCGCCGGTGACGTAGCCCTTGAGCGCGGCTTCCTGCTCGGCGGTGAGCGTGACGCCGTTCGCCGAGAGGAAGACGACGCTGCGGAAGCGGTCGAGGTTGTCCTTGGAGAAGACCGCCGGGTCCGAGGAGGAGTCGACGGCGAGGCCGTTGTCGCCGCCGATGCGCACCAGGGCGTCGGTGGCGCGCTGCACGGGGTCGCGCTGATCGGCGGCGGGGCCGTGGAAGACCAGCACTCTGGGCCGGTCGTCGGCCTTCGTGGTGGGCTGGGCCGCCGCCGTGGTGGCGGGGGTGGTGATGAGCGAGGCGGCCAGGAGAACCCCGGCCGACATCGCGAACGCGCGTCGGGTCATGTCCGCTTCCCCTCAGTGCCCGCCGTGGCCGGGCGTGCCCTGGCCGGTGGGCTGGTGGTCGATGCGCTTGCCCGCGCGCGGGCCGACCGCGTGGGGCTCGGCGGGCGGGAGCTTCTGCACTGGCTTGGCCAGCGGCGGGACCTGCGTCGGCACCGAGGTCTGCGGCGGTGTCGAGGAGTGGGCGTGCGGCTCGTGGCCGTGGAAGCGGTCGATGGCCTCCTGCGCGCCGGGCGGCATGGTGCCGTCGGCGTTGCGCACGAGGAAGACGCCGACCATGCCGCCGTCGGAGTGGAACTGGACGTGGCAGTGGTACATCCACGCGCCCGCCCCGACGCCCTGCCCGGCGATCACCTGGAAGCCGAAGGAGCAGCCCGGGTTGAGGTCCTTGTTGTCGATGACCGCGGTGCGGTCGCCTGCGCCGGAGAGCATGCCGGTGCGGTTGTCGGCCCAGCGGTGCGCGTGCACGTGGAAGGTGTGCGGCTGGTTGCCGTGCCCGATGGCGATCCACTCGACGCGCTCGCCGAGGCGGGCCTCGTACATCGGGGTGTTCGGCGCCATCTGGTTGTTGATGGTCATCTCGTTGAACACGCAGACGAACTGCCGGTCCGGCAGCAGGTCGCCGCGCTTGCGCACGACCAGCGCGCCGTAGAGGCCCTTGGCGACGCCGGTGGTGCCGTGGTCGGTCCCGAGCGCGTGGTCGTGGTAGTGCCAGTAGCCCGCGCTGCCGGGTATCCAGTTGCTGTCGTTGAGCTTCGACGCGGTCCGGGATCGCCACGTGTAGGTGCGGGTCTCGCCGGGGGCGCAGGCCGAGTCGTTCATCGGGCTGCCGTCGGAGTCGGTGCTGTAGTCCACGCCGTGCGGGTGGATGGACAGCCGCTGGTCGGTGCTGTTGACCAGCTCGATCTCCAGGGTGTCCCCTTCCCACATCTCCAGGGTGGGGCCGGGGATCGTGGCCTCGCCAGGGGCGAGTCCGTAGCCGAACAGGCCGCCTTCCACGGCCTCGGCGTAGACGGTGACCCGCCTGGTCACCGCCGCCGCGGGGCTCGGCTGGGCGAGCGCGGCGGTGGCGAGGATGGGCGGGGCGAGGGCAGCGGGCACCACGACGCCCGCGGTGGCGCCCGCGATGAGCTTGCGCCGGGATAGGGGTCGCGGGAAGCGCTGGTCGACCATCGAGGGCACTCCGTTTCGCCTGGCCGGTCGGGCCAGGGACGCAGGGGGAGGTGGCCCGCGGACGGGCGCCTGCGCAGGAGCGCCCACCGTCGGGCTGATGGCGCGCGACGGTTCTGCCGGCCGCCCCGGCATCTTTCGTCGCGATATCCACTTGGAGCCGATCATGACGACCGGCAGGGTTGGAACTTTCGCAGGAAAGTGCGGTCGTTTAGAGATTCACACACCGAACTTATGCCCGGTCTAGACAAAAGTGAAGGTCCAAATGGAGTAACGCCGAGATGCGGGTCACTTGCTGATGATCAGTCAGCTTGTCGGCCCGCACCTCCGCCCTGGACCAGACCGGCCCGCACGGCGACTGTCGCGTCGATGCTGACCCGCAGGAAGCGGGCGACGACGGCACGGTCCTCTTCGGACATGTCCCGCCAGGCGTCGACGTAGCGGGCGCGCAGCGGGGCGAAGAACGCGCCACCGACCTCCCTGGCCCGCTCGCGCATGCCCAGCTCGACCTTGCGGCGGTCCACGGCGCTGCGCCCGCGCTCGACGTGGCCCGCGCGCTCCAGCCTGTCCACGACGGAGGTGGTGGCCGAGTAGCTCAGGTGCAGGGCGTCGGCGAGGGCGGTGGGGGTCATCGGGCGGCCTGCCCGCGCCGCGTCCATGATCACCGCGAGCGCGTTCAGGTCCGTGCGGTGCAGGCCGTGCACCTCGCCGAACATCTCCGCGAAGCGGTCGGACTCGACGGTCAGCGCGCGCAGCAACGTGATCAGCTCGTCGTCGCCACCCGGCTCGCGCACCCGAATCCTCCCCCGTGTTGCCGCCACTTTAGCGCCAGCATATCCTTCGGTCGCCGAAATATCCTGCCGACGAATGACTGAGGGTGAACACCGATGGCCCCCACCCAGCGGCTGCGCTGGCTGCTCCCGGCGCTGATCGCGGTCGCGTGGCTCGCGCTGGGCGCGTTCTCCGGCCCGTTCGCGGGCAAGCTTTCCGAGGTCGCCGAGAACGACGGCAGCGCGTTCCTGCCCGCCACCGCCGAGTCCACCGAAGTGGGCGCGCTGCAGCGGCGGTTCGACCCGACCGCGACCATCCCGGCGATCGTCGTGGCCGAGCGCGCGGGCGGGCTGACCGACGCCGACCGAGGCCACCTCGCCGAGCGCACCAGGGGGCTGGGCGAGGCGTCCCCGGTCATCCCGTCCGAGGACGGCGACGCCGCACAGGTCGTCGTGGGCCTGCCGCCCGGCGACCCGGCCGAGGGAGTCACCGCGCTGCGCGACGCGCTGGCCCAGGGCACCCCGGACGGGCTCACCGTGCTGGTCACCGGCCCGGCCGCGCAGGCGGCCGACCTCGGCGAGGCGTTCGGCGGGATCGACGGCCTGCTGCTGCTCGTGGCGGGCGCGGTGGTGGCGCTGATCCTGATCGTGGTCTACCGCAGTCCGCTGCTGCCGTTCGTCGTGCTGCTCTCGGCGGTGTTCGCGCTCGGCCTGGCGAGCCTGGTCGTGTACCTGCTGGCCGACAACGACGTGCTCAAGCTCAACGGGCAGAGCCAGGGCATCCTGTTCATCCTCGTCTTCGGCGCGGCCACCGACTACGCGCTGCTGCTGGTGTCGCGCTTCCGCGAGGAGCTGCGCGACACCGACGACAAGTACCGCGCCGTGCGCTCGGCCTGGCGGGCCACCATCGAGCCGATCGTCGCCTCCGCGGGCACGGTGGTGCTGGGCGTGCTGTGCCTGCTGCTCAGCGACCTGGAGTCCAACCGCGGCCTCGGCCCGGTCGCCGCGATCGGCATCGCCGCGGCTGTGCTGTCGGCGACGACGTTCCTGCCCGCGGTGCTCGTGCTCACCGGCCGCGCCGCGTTCTGGCCGTTCCGGCCGACGTTCGGCTCGCCGCACCCGGAGGAGTCCGGACTGTGGGGCCGGGTCGCGGGCTGGGTCTCCCGTGCGCCGCGCGCCATCTGGATCACCACGACCGTCGTGCTGCTCGCCTTCGCCGCGTTCCTCCCGCAGCTCAAGGCCTCCGGCACCGCGCAGGAGGACGTCTTCCTCACCGCGGTCGACTCCGCGGCGGGCCAGGAGGCCCTCTCCCGGCATTTCGACGCCGGGTCCGGGGCTCCGTCGGTCGTCATCGCCAGGGCCGAGACCGTCGACCAGGTGGCCGCCGCCGCGGCCGTGCCGGGCACGGCGGACGTGCGCGTAGACCCCACCCGGGTCGACGGCCTGGCCAAGGTCGACGTCGTCCTGAGCGACCCGTCGGGCTCGGCCGCCGCCCTCGACACCGTCCAGCGCCTGCGCGAGGCCGTGCACGCGGTGCCGGGAGCCGAGGCGAAGGTCGGCGGGCCGACCGCGCAGCTGCTGGACACCAGGGACACCTCCGAACGCGACCGCACGGTGATCATCCCCGTGGTGCTGCTGGTGGTCTTCCTCGTGCTCGCGCTGCTGCTGCGCTCGCTGCTGGCCCCGCTGCTGCTGATCACCACCGTCGTGCTGTCCTTCGCCGCGACGATGGGCGTCTCGGCGCTGGTGTTCAACCACATCCTGGACTTCCCGGGCGCCGACCCGGTGGTGCCGCTGTTCGGGTTCGTGTTCCTCGTCGCCCTCGGCATCGACTACAACATCTTCCTGATGACCCGGGTGCGCGAGGAGGCCAAGGACATCGGCACCCGGAAGGGGACGCTGCGCGGACTCACCCTGACCGGCGGCGTGATCACCTCAGCGGGCGTGGTGCTGGCGGCGACCTTCGCCGCCCTGGCGGTGCTGCCGATCCTGTTCATGGCCCAACTCGCCTTCATCGTGGCGTTCGGCGTGCTGCTGGACACCCTGATCGTGCGCTCCCTGCTCGTCCCGGCGCTGTCGGTCGACATCGGACGGCGGATCTGGTGGCCGTCGAAGCTCGGAAAGGCCGAACAGCCCCAGACGGCCGACTGACGCCGGCCGCGCCGAAGACGAGGATCACTCACGCCCGGTAACGCTCGTGCTCCACCGACGACTCACCCTGCAGTTCGAGGAGAAGGGGACGATCGTGGAGATCGCCGAGCGCGCACAAGCCCTGGCGCTGAAGATCCGCAAGCACAAGGCGGCCATCGAGACGGAGGAGGCCACGAAGAACGCCTTCGTGATGCCCTTCATCAGCATGGTCCTGGGCTACGACGTCTTCAACCCGGCAGAGGTGATTCCCGAGTTCACCGCCGACGTCGGCACCAAGAAGGGCGAGAAGATCGACTACGCGATCGCCCACAACGGTCAGGTGCAGGTGCTGGTCGAGGCCAAGAAGGTCAACGACCCGCTGCGGATCGAGCACGCCTCGCAGCTGTTCCGGTACTTCGCCGTCACCAACGCGCGTATCGCGATTCTGACCAACGGCGAGGTGTATCAGTTCTACACCGACCTGGACGCGCCCAACCGGATGGACGCCAAGCCGTTCCTGGTGCTCGACTTCGCCGACATCGACGACACCCTCCTGCCCGAGCTCGCCAAGCTGACCAAGGAGTCCTTCGACCTGGACTCTGTCATCAGCGCGGCGGGAGAGCTGAAGTACATCGGGCAGATCAAGCGCGTGCTGGCCGCGCAGTTCAAGGAGCCCGAGGACGACTGGGTCCGCTTCCTCACCACCCGCGTCTACGACGGGTCGTTCACCCAGAAGGTGCGCGACCAGTTCATCCCGCTGGTGGCGAAGGCGACGCAGCAGTTCCTCAACGAGCAGGTCAACGACCGGCTCAAGAACGCGCTCGGCGGGCCCGGCGCGTACGTCAGCGTCTCCAGCGATCGGCCGGAGGTGGAGCGGGCGGTCGAGGAGGCCGTGGTGGTGGAGTCCGATGTGGAGACCACCGAGGAGGAGCTGGAGGGGTTCCGGATCGTCCGGGCGATCGTGTGTGGGGAGGTGGCTTCGGCGCGGGTGGTGGCCCGTGACGCCAAGACCTACTTCGGCGTCCTGCTGGACGACAACAACCGCAAGCCCATCGCCCGGCTGTGGTTCAACCGCTCCAAGAAGTACCTCGGCGTCTTCGATGAGCAGAAGGTCGAGACCCGCGTCCCGCTGGAGTGCGTCGAGGACATCTACGCGCACGCGGAGGTGCTGCGGCGGACGGTGAACCGGTACCTCACGATGCGGGGCGGAGCGGTGCAGGCTGGCCCGGTGCGGGCCGATGCCGGATTGGTGGCCTCGCCCTAGCGGGGGCGGCGGGTCGGGCTCCCGCGGGATGGACTCGTGGTAACAGTGGCGATGGGCGCGCGGCGTTTAGTAGTCCCACAACCAGCCCTCGCGTTGGGCGGGCAGGTTGTCCGGGCTGTACGACAGCGTTCCGCTCTCGTCGGCGGTGTCCACGAGGATGATCCCCTGGTAGCCCGACCCGGCCATGTAGGCCTCGTCGCGCAGGAAGTCCGCTGGTGGCAGGCATGAGGTCTGCAGCCCGCGGCCGGTCTCCTCGCCGTCGGCGTCGACGGTGCTGAAGTCCTGCGCGCTGACCCACCAGCCCCAGTGCGGCTCGTACTGCGGGCTGGCCTTGAGCACGATCGTGACCGCGAGGTAGTGCCCGCGACTCGGCGGCAGGCTTCCCGGTTCCGTGCAGGTCACCGGCCGGATGCTCTCGACCCACAGCGTCGCCAGCACCGGGCTGGTCGCCACGCTCACCTCCACCGGCTGCCCGATCCGCTCGCGCGGCCCCGCCGCCGCGTCCGCCCCGCAGGACCCCACCAGCGCCATCCCGAACAGGAGCGCCCCCAGACGAACCCAGCCCATGCCGATCTCCTCCGCTGCTCGCGAATCGATCACGCCTCCCCCTGCCTAACGGCTTTCCAGCGGCGGCGGACCCGAAACGGTCGAGCGGGCGCCGGCGATCACCCGATCGGCGCAGCAGTCAGTCCTTAGAGGACCTAACAGCTCCATGCAGGGGTGATGGCAGCTCAAAGCGTCTTGGTGATCAACCCTCGCGTTCTGCCTGACGGGCGGGGACATCGTTCGGGCGCGGTTCCAGGAACACTGGATCGTGACGCTCGGCTACGTCGTTTACCCGACAACGCGGCAACGGAAATCGGGCCGGGATGATGGGGTGACCATCATCCCGGCCCGATCAGCCGAGCCGAGCTGTCAGCCGCGAACGGTGAACGGGATCTCCACCGTTGACTGCGAGCCCTCCGCGGCGGTGGCGCTGGTGCGGAGGTTGGTGGTGCCGTTGCCGATGGCGCTCCACACCTCCACCTTGACGCATCCGCGGTTCAGGTTGGCGAAGCCGCCGGTCTGCGAGCGCAGACCCGCTGCCTGCGTGTAGTTCTCCCACCCGCTCACCGGGTCGGTCGCGAAGTACCGGTAGGTCTCGGTCCGGGAGTAGCTGCCTGAGCCGGTGGTGTCGTAGGAAACCCTGACCTGCACGCCGTTGGCGACGCTGGTTCCCGAGTCCACGTGCAGCGCGAACCGGGTGGACTTGCTCGCGTCGTAGGTGCCGGTGATGCCGCAGGCGGTGTAGACGCGGGCGTTGGTCGGGGTTCCGTCGCGGTTGACACCGCCGGCGGAGGCGATGGTGTCCTGCCGGGCCCCGGTTCCGTTGGTGGCGCTCAGGGTGCCGGGACTGATCAGCTTCAGCACCGACGTGGTCACCGGGGGCTGGGTGGTCGTCGTCGTGGTGGTCGGGGGCCTCGTGGTCGTGGTGGTCGTCGTGGTGGTGGGCGGGTTCCCGGGGACGGCGTTGCCGCCCGACCAGGTGTGGGCGCCGGTGGTCGCCGTCTTGCCGGGGGCGACCACCAGGGTTCGGCCGTCGGAGAAGCGGACGGTCAGGTCGGTGCGGCCGAGGTTGGTGGCCACGTAGGTCTTGGCGCCGTTCTTGGTGAAGACCGCGTGCAGCGGGGTGTTGGCCGTGACGCTGGTGTCGACCCGGCCGAGGCTGGCGAGGTTGCGCAGCCAGTGGAACGTGTGGGCCTTGCTCTCGCCTTCCTCGGGGACGTAGTTGGTCGAGCGGAAGGCGGCCAGTGCCGCGTCAGCGTTGGACAGCGCCTGGAAGGACCAGATGATGTCCGCCCACGACCTCGGTGTCGTGCTGCCGGAGTTGCGCTGGATCTCCTGCACGTTGCGGTCGATGTAGGCCGGGTTGTGGCCCATGTAGAGCGAGCCGCCGGTGATGGGCAGCATGTTGATGCCGTGGATCTTCTCCGGGTCGGCGGTGAACCAGGTGGCGTACGCGCCGCCGTCACCCCACACCATGCCGACCGTGGAGTGCTCGAAGCCCGCCGGGAACACCTGGTCGTTCGGGTCGAACCAGTAGTTCTGGATGGCGCTGGCCTGCGTGGTGTACAGGTACAGGCCCGCGTCGCGGATGGTGGTGTTGCCGGTCGCCTGGCCCCACTGGATGAGGGCGTTGGCGAAGTTCTGGCCCTCCGAGGAGGACTCCTGGTTGTTGCCCGCGAAGAACGCGCCGTGGCCGGAGGCCCAGTCGTGCCCGGCGAAGATGTCGAAGTCGCGCAGGAACGGGAACCGGTTGTCGCCGCGGTCGTAGTTGTTGGCGTCGCGGATCAGCAGGTCCACCATGCCGCCGTACTGCGCGTTGCTGGCCCACGTGGGGTCGAACTTGGCGAGGGTGGCGGCGGCGGCGATGTAGTAGCCGTAGTGGAAGTGGTGGTCGTTGAGGTCGGTGTCGGACCCGTAGGAGGCGGGGTAGCCGATCAGCGTGCCCCAGTTGCGGTCGTAGTAGAACAGCTTCTGCGACTTGCCCTGGCTGGCGGTGAACCAGTCGGTGAGCCGGGACTTGATCGCGGCGAGCATCTTGTCGCGCACGTCGGTGCGGTTGATCTGGTCGGCGATCTCGGCGATGCGCGCGGCGCGGCCGAGACCCTTGCCGGTCCAGTAGGTGTCGTTGTTGAACCCGGCCAGCGGGTCGCCCTGGGCGGCCTGGTCGAGGAAGCCGTTCAGGGTGGTCAGGTCGCCACCGGTGATGCCGACGGCGGGCACCTCGGGAAGGACGCCGTTGTAGCGCATGTTCGTGGTGAACGACGAGGTCCCGACCAGGATCTTCATCGGTCCGCGCGGGGAGATGTAGGTCTGGGCGATGGGGCTGCCGCCGCCGAGGGCCTGCCACTGGTGCGGGTAGAGCGCCACGACCGTGCCCGAGCCGGAGCCCTCCATCGCCTGCGTGGTGAAGGCGTAGGTGGAACGCACCATGCTGGCGGACTCGTCGTAGTTCCAGGTCACCTTGGTGCCGGTGATGTGGTTGTGCGCGACCTGCCCGTAGGAGTCGGCGAGCGAGGCGCGCGCGGAGTCCGAGGAGGTCCCGGGCAGGACGGCGACGGTGAAGTAGCCGCGGCCCGCGAGGGTGGACGTGATCGCCGAACCGGACACCGACCAGCTCGCGCCGGAGGGGGCGTAGGCGACGTAGTCGTGCCCGTCGACGCGGAAGCCGACCCGGCTGCCGCTGTTGAGCCACACCGACGGCGCGGAGCCGAAGCTCAGCCGCGCGTCGCCGCCGGTCACCCGCGCGTAGACGAAGGGCGAGCCGTGGCCGATGGTCGTGCGCAGGGTGCGCGACCCGTCGTTCCAGTAGGGGCTGACGGTCCAGTCGGTCCAGCCGTCGACCTGGGAAGTCGCCGCGTTGAGGCCGGTCACGCCGAGGGTGAAGTCGGCGCCGTACTGGAAGTGGTACTCGCCGACGGTCGTCGGGGTGCCGGTGATGGTGGGGGTGGTCGAGTAGTCGACGCCGAGGCCGCCCGCGACGGTGTCGAAGGAGAAGGGGTGCGCCATCAGGTTGTCGGAGAAGGAGCAGTCGAGCCGCTTGTAGACCAGCGAGGACCACCAGTCGTTGGTCGGCACCGGCCCGGCGGGGGCGTTGGCGGTCATGTGCCTGCGGGGGTTGGTCGCCAGGTCGCCGCAGGCGGAGGGCAGCGCCGCGCCCGCGGGCAGGGTCTCGGTGTAGCTGCCCGCGCCGACGTTGGCCGCGCCCGCCGGGGCGGCCATCACGAGCAGGGGCACGAGCGTGCCCACGACGGCGGCGGCCGAGAAGGCGGCGATCGTGCGCGAGCGGCGTAACCGGCTGGGCGGGTGCGTTCCGGAGCGGTGTCGCATGGCTCTCCTTTGAGCAGGGCAGATCGGGACAGCGCGCGGAGAGCCCGGTCGGAGGAAGTTCTCCGGGGCCCATGTAAGCGCTCTCACACTGTGTAGCAGGCAGTCTCGACAAGGGTCAACGATCGACTTCGCCTCTTGACCGTCAAGGAAAGAGAGGTTCGTTGCGCGTCATCACCGATCGACAAGTGAATCGTTTCGCCATGATCGGAAACGGCGAGTCAAGTCGATTGTTCAGCCGGGCGGAGATGGACGTTACCGACACTCACTTTCCCTTTGTCCGATTCGACGGGTTGGCGGAGGTTCCCTCAGGAACTGTCCGGATGGGCTGCGAGCATGGACGCATGCGCCACGTCACCGACGAAGAACGCCGCGCCCGGCTCGCGGTCCGGCACGCGATCGCGCCGGGCTTCCGGGTCGACGGGCCCGAGGCGGCCACCCGCGCGGTGACGGCGCTGCACGCGACCGAGCCCGCGACGGTGTTCCTGTCCTGCTGGGCCCGGGTCGACGACCTGCGGCCCGCCGACGTCGAGCGGGCTCTCTACACCGACAAGGCGCTGGTCAAGCAGCTGGCGATGCGCCGGACCCTGTTCACCTTCCCGCGCGACCTTCTGCCCGCGGTCTGGCCGAGCGCCTCGGCCAGGGTGGCGGGCACGGAGCGGGCGAGGATGGCCAAGGACCTCGTCGCGCTGGGCGTCACCGACGACGGCCACGGCTGGCTGGACAAGGCCTGCGCCGAGGTGCTCGCCCTGCTGGCCGAGCACCCCGATGGCCGCACCGCCGCCGAGATCCGCACCGCCATCCCGATGATGGGCGTCAAGGTCGCCCCGTCGGCCACCGCCGCCTGGTCGTCGTCGCGGGTGCTGACGCTCCTGGGCGCCAGGGCCGACATCGTGCGCGGGAGCAACACCGGCACCTGGGTCAGCTCGCGCCCGAGGTGGACCCTCACGGCGAACTGGCTGGGCTCCGTGCCCGAGCCGCTGAGCAGCGCCGACGGCTACCGCGAGCTGGTCGGCCGCTGGCTGCGCTCCTTCGGCCCCGGCACCGAGGACGACATCGTCTGGTGGCTGGGCTCGACCAAGTCCGCCGTGCGCGCCGCCCTCGCCGCGCTGGAGGCGGTCCCGGTGTCCCTGGACGGCGGCGACACCGGCTGGCTGCTGCCCGACGACCTCGCCGAAGCACCCGACCCAGGCCCGTGGGTCGCCCTGCTGCCGGTGCTCGACCCCACGACCATGGGCTGGAAGTCCCGCGCCTTCTACCTCGACGGGCGCCGCGACCAGCTCTTCGACCGCAACGGCAACGCGGGCACCACGGCGTGGGTCGACGGCCGCGCCGTGGGCTGCTGGACGCAGGACGCGTCGGGCACGGTGGCCGTCCAGCTCGTGGAAGCGGTCTCACGCTCCGCCCGGCGCGCCCTGGACGACGAGGCCGCCCGGCTGACCGCCTGGGCGGGCCGCCGCGTCGAGACCGTCTACCCCTCCCCCGCCGTCCGCGCGGCCACGACTCGCTAACGATAACGACAGTCACTATCGTTTGCGGCATGCTCAGCTCGCCGCCGCAGCACGGCACCGGCCCGTCGACCGACGACCCGGCCGCCGCCGAGGCCGTGTTCCTGGACTCCACTCTGCGCCTGCTGCACCCGCTGGCCGCCGGGCCCGGCGGCGTCGTCGCCGACATCGGCCCCGGCGCGGGCTCCGCCACGCTCGCCCTGGCGGCCGCGGTCGGTCCGACCGGCCGCGTCTACGCCGTCGACCACGCCCCGGCGATGCTGGACACCGTCGCCGCGGCGGCGGAGTCCGCGGGGGTGGCGGATCGGGTGGTTCTGGTCGAGCACGACCTGGACGACGGTCCACCGCCGCTGCCCGAGCGCGTGGACGGCGTGTGGTCGTCGGCTTGCGTGCACCACACCCGCGACTGGGCCGCCGCGGTGGCCGGGTTGGCGGGCCTGCTGCGACCGGGCGGCGTGCTGTGCCTGGTCGAAGGCGGCCTGCCGACCCGCTGCCTGCCCGTCGACGTCGGCATGGGCCTGGAGGTCCGCCTGGACGAGGCGCACGCGCGCTGGTTCGCCGACTGGGCGGCGGGCAGGCGCCAGACGCGGCAGCGGGGCTGGGCGGAGCTGCTCACCGCGGCGGGCCTGGTCGGGGTGCGGACCCGCAGCGCACTGGTCGAGTCCCCCGCTCCCCTGCCCGCCGACGTGCGCGCCGTCGTCCTGGCCGAGCTGACCGCCCGCGTCCGCCGGGCACACCCGTTCCTGTCCGCCGACGACGCCGCGACGTGGGCGCGCCTGCTCGACCCCGCCGCCCCGTCGTGGCTCGGCCTGCGCGACGACGTGGCGCTGCTGAGCGCGCGCACGTCCTACTGGGGCAGCTCAGCGCACTGACGCGGCCAGGCTGGGCATCTCCTGAAGCCGGGGGATGCCGGAGAGCAGGATCGGCAGGGCGGCGACGAGGAAGCCGACCGCGGCGACCCACAGCCCCGCGCGCAGGCCGAGCCAGCCGCCGACGAGGCCGCCCGCGATCGCGCCCGTCGTGCCGATTCCCCACATGATCGTGCGCATCCCGGCGGTCATGCGGCCCATCAGCTCGCGCGGGGTCACCGCCTGCCGCAGGCTAGTACCGGCCACATTGGACACCGCAAGCCCGGCGCGCATCAGGAAGAAGCCCGCGGTGACCCCGATCGCGGCGAGCACGGCCGGGCCGCTCAGCAGCGGGATCAGCAGCGGCCCGCTGTAGCCGACCACCACCGCCAGCGCGTACACCCGGCCGAACCGGAACTGCCGCACCAGGCTCGCGGCGAACGCCGCCCCCAGCACGCCGCCGACGGCGCTCAGCGCGATCACCAGCCCGATGAGCCCTGGCCCGAACTTCAGCTCGCGCACGGCGTAGATGACGAACAGCGCTTCCACGAACATGTAGCAGAAGTTGAACGCCGCGCCCGCCACGGCGAGCACCCGGAGGTAGGGCTGCCGGACGATGAACCCGACGCCCTCGGCGATCTCCTTGCCGATGTGGCGCTTCGGCGAGGGCGTGACCTCTTCCGGCACCCGGATCAGCCACAGCGACACCACCGATGCCAGGTAGGACACCGAGTTGACGACCAGCGCGAACGGCGCGGTGAGCACCTGCACGAGGGCGCCGCCGACACCGGGCCCGGCGAACTCCGCCGCCGAGGAGCTGGCGCTGACGCGGCCGTTCGCCGCGACGAGGTGGTCCTGGCTGACGATCACCGGCACGTAGGACAGCCAGCAGACCTCGAAGAGGACGGTGCACACGCCGATGCAGAGCACGATGACGGCCAGCGCGGGCATGGTCAGCGCGTCCAGGAAGGCCAGCACGGGCACCAGTCCGACGAGACCGGCGCGCAGCAGGTTGGCGGTGATCATGAGCGGCCGCTTGGCCGTGCGGTCCACGAGCACGCCGAAAGGCAGTGCCAGGAACAGGAAGGGCAGAAAGGCGAACGAGCGCAGGAGGCCGAGTTCCTCGGGCGTCACCTGCAGGACCAGGACCGCGGTCAGCGGGAGGGCGAGGTTGGTGACCTGCACCCCGAACAGCGAGACGGTCTCGCCGAACCAGAACTTCGAGAAGTTCCCGTTATGACGTAAGGACTTCACGGCACCATCGCCCATTCGGACGCCCCCTCCTCCGGTCGAGGCAGGGTAGCATGCAAATGAAAACGGTTACCATAGTCTCAATGGCCGAACATCGCCGCCCAGCTTATTGAACATGATTACCCCTTGCGTTACGGTCTGCCCGCAGCGGACACACTCAGCCCCTCCCGGGGCGGACAGGGGCACTCATGCGGTTGCGGGGCAAAGCATCGGCGCTGGTCGGCTTATCGCTTGTCACGGCGATGCTGTCCGGCTGCGGCGGGTCCGCGCCCGCGGGCAGGGACCCGGGACCCGACGCCGCGACCAGCGGACCGGACATCAACCCGAGGGACCGCGCGGACCTGCGCGAGGGCGGCGACCTGCGCGTGCCCATCGACGCGCTGCCGTCGAACTTCAACCCCAAGCAGGTCAACGGCGCCCGCGTGGTGAGCTACCAGTTGGCCGACGCGATCCTGCCCAGCGCCTTCCTCGACGGCGCCGACGGCGTCCCCACCGTGAACAAGGGCTTCTTCGACGACATCCAGCTGGTGTCGACGGACCCGCAGGTCGTGCGCTACACCATCGCCGCCGACGCGGTGTGGAGCAACGGACGGCCGCTGGACTGGACGGATCTGCGCGGCCACTGGGCGGCGCTCAACGGCGCGGACGCGGGCTTCGAGGTGAGCAACAGCGTCGGCTACCAGGACGTGGCGAAGGTCGAGCGCGGCGCGAGCGACAAGGAAGCCGTCCTGACCTTCAGCACGCCGTTCGCCGACTGGCCGGGCCTCTTCCGCCCGCTGGTGCCCGCCGAGGTGACCGCGACGCCGGAGGCGTTCAACAAGGCGTGGCTCACCGGTCCCCAGGTGACCTCCGGCCCCTTCGAGGTCGCCGACGTCGACACGACCGGCGGCGTGGTCACGCTGCGCCGCAACGAGTCCTGGTGGGGCGAGCGGCCCGCGCTCGACCGGGTCATCTTCCGGGTGCTCGCCCCGGCGGCGCGCGCCGACGAGCTGGCCAACGGCGGCATCGACCTGTACCCGATCGGCGGCGACATCGATCTGTTCACCCGGGCCTCGTCCATGTCCGGCGTGGAGATCCGGCGGGCCACGGAGCGGCGGGCAGGCCAGCTCACCTTCAACGGCGGGGAAGGCGCGCTGCTCTCCGACGAGAAGCTGCGCGTCGCGGTGGCGCAGGCCGTCAACCCGCAGGCGGTGACCGATGTCGTCGTCGGACCGATCTCGCCGGGGGCGAAGGCGGTTGGCAACCACATCGTGCCGCCGGACTACGCTGGCTACAAGGACAACTCCGGTGTCCTGCCGCACGATCCGGCCGCCGCGCGGGCCGCGCTCGACGCGCTCGGCTGGACGCTCGACGGCGACGTCCGGGCCAAGGACGGCAAGCGGCTGAGCCTGCGGTTCGTCGTGCAGGCCACGCCGACCGGGCGCACGGTCGCCGGCGTCATCACCGAGCAGCTGGCGGCCGTCGGGGTGGAAGCCAAGGTCGAGTCGGTGGCGGTCGAGCGGTTCCAGGACACCTACCTGCTGCCCGGCAACTTCGACCTCATCGCCTTCGAGTGGACCAAGTCGCCCTACCCGATCTCGCACGACCAGCCGGTGTTCCAGAAGCCGGTGGGCGACAGCGCGGGCAACAACTTCGGGCGCGTGCACATCCCCGGCATCGAGGAGCTGTACGAGCGGGCGAACGCCGAGTTCGACCAGGCCAAGCGGGACGCGCTCGCCGACGAGATCGACGTGCTGGCCTGGAAGCACGCCCACCACCTGCCGCTCTACCCCGAGTCGGGCGCGTACGCGGTGCGCTCCACTCTGGCCAACTACGGCGCGCGCGGCCTGGGCGCGTACGGCTTCGCCGCGGCCGGGTTCATGAAGTGACCACGGCCGGGCTCCGCCTGGTCGGCAGGCTGGCGGGCTGGTCCGGGCTCTGCCTCGCCGCGGTGCTGCTCACCTACACCCTGGCGTCGCTGAGCTTCGACCCGCTCGCCGACCTGCGCGCCACCCAACCGCCCACACCCCAGGCAGTGCTCGACGCGCGGGCAGCCGAACTGGGCCTGGACCAGCCGATCCCGCTGCGGTTCCTCGGCTGGCTGTCGGGTGTGGTGTCGGGGGACTTCGGGGTGACCGCCGACGGGCACGCGATCGCCGCGCAGGTGTGGGAGCGCGCGGGCACCAGCCTGCGGCTGTTCCTGCCGGGCAGCGTCTTGGCCGTGGTCCTGGGGATCGCGCTCGGCATCTGGGGCGCGCTGCGCGCCCGCGGCGCGGCGGACCGCCTGTCGATGGCCGCCGCGCTGGTGCTGCTGGCGATCCCGGTGTTCGTGCTCGGCACGCTGCTGAAGATCCTGTGGCTGCCGGTCAACCAGGCCGCCGGGACAGACCTGCTGCCCTTCAGCGGCGAGACGACCCCGGGCGCGGACCTGAGCGGCTGGGCCGAGGCGGGCGACCGCCTGCGGCATCTGGTGCTGCCGACGATCGCCATCGCCCTGCCGCAGATCGCGTTCTACAGCCGCTACCAGCGCGCGGCGATGCTGGAGGTCCTGCACAGCGAGTTCCTGCGCGCGGCCCGCTCCCGCGGGCTGACCTGGGGGCGGGCCATCCGCGGCCACGGCCTGCGGATGGCGCTGATCCCGATGACGGCGCTGGTGGCGTTCAGCTTCGGACTGCACATGGCGGGCGGGGTGTTCACCGAGCGCATCTTCGGGTGGCACGGGCTCGGCGACTGGATGATGTCGGCGGTGGAGCGGCAGGACGCGATGGTGGTGGCGACGGCGACGCTGTTGATGGCGGTGCTGGTGGTGGTAGTCGGGTGGCTGGCCGACGTGGCGCTGGTGGCGCTGGACCCGAGGACCCGGGGCGAGCGCCGATGAGCGGGCGCGGGGTCGCCGAGCGCGGTCGGCGTGGGAGCTGGGGGCTCGGATCGGGCGACGGGCACGCGGAGGCGGTCGTGAAGCGGGGAGCGGTGCTGCGGCGACCGGGTGTCCTGGCCGGAGGCGGGTCGCTGGTGCTCCTCGGACTGGCGGCGGTGCTGGGGCCGCTGGTGGTGCCGTACGGGCACGCCGAGCAGGACCTGCTGGCGGTGCTGTCGCCGCCGTCGGCGAGTCATCCACTGGGGACGGCGCGCCTGGGCGAGGACGTGCTGGCGCAGTGCCTGCGCGGATTGCAGAAGTCGCTGGTGATCGGCCTGTTGGCGGCGGTGCTCACGACGGTGGTGTCGGCGGTCGTCGGGACGCTCGCCGGCTATCTCGGCGGCATGGCCGACCGGGTGCTGATGGGCGTGGTGGACGTGTTGTTGGTGCTGCCGCCGATCCTGGTGGTCGCCGTGGTGTCGCCCGCGCTGCGCGAGCAGTCGTGGCTGGTGCTGGTGCTGCTGATCGCCGGGTTCCAGTGGATGCTCACGGCGCGGGTGGTGCGGGCGCGGGCGCGCAGCCTGCGGGCGTCGGGGTACGTGGTGGCCGCCGAGGACATGGGCGCGTCGGTGGGGCGGGTCGTCACGCGGCACCTGATGCCGCAGATGGCGCCGCTGCTGGTCATCGACTGCACGATGAACGTGGCCACGGCCGTGCTGGCCGAGGCCGGGCTGAGCTACTTCGGTTTCGGTGTGCAGCCGCCGGATGTCTCCCTCGGCACGCTCGTCGCCGCGGGCAGCGGGTCGGCGCTGACGTTTCCCTGGGTCTTCCTCGCCCCGGTCGGGTTCCTCGCGGTGACGGTCATCGCCGCCGGGATGCTCGGCGAGGGCCTGCGCGATGACGAGGTGCCGCGATGAACCGCCTGCTGGAGATCCGCGACCTGCGCGTCGTCTACCGCCACCGCGGCGCGGAGGTGACGGCGGTGCGGGGGCTGAGCCTGGACCTCGACCGGGGCGAGTCCCTGGCGCTGGTGGGCGAGTCGGGATCGGGCAAGTCCGCGACGGCGCTCGCGGTGCTGGGGCTGCTGCCCGCCACCGCGGGGGTGCGGGGCTCGGTGCGGCTGGATGGGCGGGAACTGGTCGGCATGTCCGACCGCGACCTGTCGGCCGTGCGCGGGGCGCGGATCGGGTTCGTGCACCAGGACCCGCTGGGGGCGCTGACGCCGGTGATCCCGGTCGGCGCGCAGATCGCCGAGGCGGTGGCGGTCCACCGGCCGGGGATCGGGCGGCGGGCGGCGACCGCGCGGGCGGTCGCGCTGCTGGATTCGGTGGGCATCGCGGCGAAGCGGGCGGGGGCGCTGCCGCACGAGTTCTCCGGGGGCATGCGCCAGCGGGTGGCGATCGCCGCGGCGATCGCCTGCGACCCGGACCTGATCATCGCCGACGAGCCGACCAGCGCCCTGGACGTCACCGTCCAGGCGCAGATCCTCGACCTGCTCGACGACGTCCGCGCGCGCACCGGGGCCGCTCTGCTGCTCATCACCCACGACCTCGGCGTCGTGGCCCGCTCCTGCGACCGCGTCGCCGTGCTGCACCGGGGCGAGATGGTGGAGGAGGGGCCGGTGGGCCCGCTGTTCGCCAGCCCTGGCAGCGACCGGCTTCGGGAGCTGGTGTCCGCGGTGGACCTCCCGGTGCGACCTGACGCGCCCGCTGGGGAGACCGTGCTGCGGATCACCGGTCTGCGCAGGCACTTCCGCCAGGGCCGCGCCACCGTCCGCGCCGTCGACGGCGTCGACCTGGACCTGGCGGCGGGGCAGGCGCTGGCGCTGCTCGGCGAGTCCGGCTGCGGCAAGACCACCGTGCTGCGCCAGGTCATCGGTCTCCGCGCGCCCCAGTCCGGCTCCGTGGAGCTGTTCGGCCGCGACCTCTCCGCGCTGCGCCGCCGCGACCGGGCCGACCTGCGCGCCCGCGTGCAGGTGGTCACCCAGGACCCGACGTCCTCGCTCAACCCGGTGATGGACGTCGCCGACCTGATCGCCGAGCCGCTGCGCATCCAGGGCCGAGGCCGTGCCGAGAGCCGATCCCGCGCCCGCGAGCTGGTCGAGCTGGTCGGCCTCCCCGCCGACTGCGCCGCCCGCCGCCCCGGTCAGCTCTCCGGCGGCCAGCGGCAGCGGGTCGCCATCGCCAGGGCGCTGGCCCCCGGACCGCGCCTGGTCCTGCTGGACGAGCCGGTCTCCGCGCTCGACATGTCGCTGCGCGCCGGGATCATGGACCTGCTGACCGACCTGCGCCACCGGCTCGGCCTGGCGTTCCTGGTCGTCTCCCACGACCTGCCCCTCACCCGCCGCTCGGTGGAGCGCGTCGCGGTGATGTACTCGGGGAAGGTGGTGGAAGCGGGTCCCGTCGCCGATGTCCTGGACACCCCGTCGCACCCCTACACCCGGGCCCTGGTCGCCGCGACGCCGACGCTGTCCCCCTCGGCCCGCCCCGTGCCCCTCGTCGGGGAACCACCGGACCCGCTGACCCGCGAGCGCGGCTGCGCGTTCCGCCCGCGCTGCCCGATCCACCCCGTTCTGTCCGCTGTGGACCGCGCGGTGTGCGCCGAGGTGGCCCCGCGCCCGCAACCGCTGGCGGGCAAGCGGGTCGCCTGCCACCACGCCCGCGCCGCCGGGGCGGCTCAGCCCAGCGCTGTCCCGGTGATGCGGTAGTCGGCGGCGATCTTGGCGACCGCGGCGGTGCTGTCGCCGCGGAAGCGGAAGCGCCCGCCGACGTGCTCGGAGTAGGCCTCCGCCGCGGGCAGCACCGCGCCCGCGGGCGGCGCGGGCTCGCCCAGCGCCGTCGTGAACCCGAAGTGGTTGAGGTCGAACCCGTGCAGCTCCCGCCACAGGATCGGGCTCTCGGCCCCGCCCGCGCGGGCGCCGACCTCCAGGGAACCGCAACCGGTCCCCCATGACGAACAGCTCAAGGTGGACACGGTCGGCTGCTCGGTCAGCGCCCGCAGCACGTCCGCGGCGAAGGCTCCGGCCCGTCGACGTGGTGGACGTCGCCCTCGCTGAACGCCTGGACGACGGCGTTGTCCACATCCGCCACGTCCTCGGGACCGGCGAGCACCGACACGCCCGCGCTGGAACTGCCGATCCGGGGTTCGACCACCACCGGCCAGCCGGCTTGTCCCGGAACGGGATGGTCTCGGCCCCTGTCGGCCCCGGGCAGCCCCACTCGGCCCGCAGCGCGGCGGCGGCCGGCAGGTCGTCCTCCTTGAGCGCGACGATCCGCGACGGCGGTCCGTGCCGCGCGGCCGAGACCGCCGCGAGGTCGTCGGTCGCGGGCACGACGACGACCTCGCGGGCGGCGGCGGGCAGTGACTCGGCGCCGACGTCCGTGCTGACGTAGGTCACCGCGTGCGCCGAGTGGTCGACGTAGCGGGAGTACTCGGCCTACGGGGCTCGCCAGCGGTGCAGGACGACGACGTGGGTCACGGGCGCACCCGGTAGAAGCCCAGCCCGTCGAGGTAGTTGACCGCGCGGAAGTCGTCGGCGACGACCTGGGCGACCGGGTGGGCGAGGCCGATCATCAGCGGTTCGGTCGAGTCGTCCACCGTGCGCGGCAGGCGCTCGCCCGGCTGCACGCCGATGTGCTCCTTGTGGAAGCTCGGCAGCGCGCGCACCTGCTCCAGCAGCGGGTAGTCCTCCAGCACGCCCTCCACCGGCGAGGTCAGGTACGCCATGACGACGTGCTGCTCCACCTGGTGCGGCATCCGGTAGCGCTCGGCGAACCGGTCGGGGCGCAGGTAGGCGTCCACCGTCCACTCCAGCTGCGACTCGCCGCCCGCCAGGGTCGCGTAGTACGCGGCTCCGCCGCCGCAGAGGCGGGCTCCCGTCTCGACCATGCGCGGGCCCTGCGCGGTCACCATGATCTCCAGGTGGGCGGGTCCGTGCGCGATGGCGAGCGCGTCGAGCACCTCGTAGGCGTAGGAGACCACGTCGGGAACGGCGTCGACCGGGGTGGAGAACACCCCCGCGTGGCGGTCGACGACCCCGTTGACGGTCATCTTGGCGTACTGCCAGATGTCGGTGACCCGGTGTCGGCCCATCGAGCTGACGGTGTTGACCGCGTACTCGGTGCCCACCAGGTACTCCTGGGCCACCACGCCCTCGTTGCGCTCGGCGAAGAGGTTGAGGCTGCCGAGGATCTCCCGGTAGGCGCGGACCGACTCCTCCGGGGTGGCGCAGAAGGTGACCCCGTTGTTGCCCGCCGCGCGCAGCGGCTTGACCACCACCCGGCCGCCGATCTCGGCGTGCCAGGCACGCAGCTTGTCCTCGTCGGTCACCAGGAGCTGCCGGGCGGCGGGCACCCCGGCGGCGCGCAGCGCCTCGTTCTGCAGGAACTTGTCGCGCCGCGCGGGGCTCAGCGGGGTGCCGTTGGTCGGCAGGCCGAGTGACTCGCTGAGCTGGTCGGCGAGTTCGACCCCGGTCTCGCTGGCGGTGATGACCAGGGCGGGCGCGTGCGCCGCCACGGCGTCGCGCGTGGTGGCCAGGTCGCTGTGGAGGATGTTGTCGGCGAACAGGCCCAGGTCCGGATGGGTGCGGTAGATCGGGGGCACCTGCGCCGCGCTCTGCACCCGGACGACGCGCACACCGTCGTCCAGGAAGGCCTGGGCCAGCGCCAGCGACGACGGGTACACGTCGACCATCGCGATCGTCCTGCTCAACTTGCCATCCCTTCGCAGCGGGCGACGACCGCGAGGAGCCGGTCGACCTCCTCGGGTGTGTTGTAGACGTGCACGCTCGCCCGGACCGCGCGGTCATCGGCGCCGCGCCCGGCCTGGCAGTGGCTGTCGGCGCGCACCATGATCCCCTCGTCGGCGAGCACGAAGCCAAGATCGTCGGAGCGGACGTGCTCGTGGCGGAAGGTGACGATGCCCTCCCTGCGCTGCACGGTCGAGCCCGCGGCGAGGCTGTCCTGGCAGCCGAGGACGCGCACTCCGCGCAGCGCGCTGAGCCCGTCGGAGAGCCGCACGCACAGCGCGGTCGTCCACTCGCGGATCCGCTCAAGGCCCGCGCGGTCGAGCCAGTCCAGCGCGGCGACCAGGCTGACCACGCCCGCGGTGTTCGGGGTGCCCGCCCAGCCGCGCGGGGCCAGCCGTGGCCCTCTGCGGTTGCGCGCCCACACCGCGCCGACCCCGGGCAGCGCCAGCGCCTTGTGCCCGGAGAAGACGACGAAGTCGACGTCCAGCTCGGCCACCGACACCGGCCGGTGTCCGACGCTCTGCGCGGCGTCGAGGCAGATCGGCACGTGTGGGCCGACGGCCTCGCGCAGGCGGTGCACGTTCATGTCCGCGCCGAACACGTGGTGCACGTGCGTCGCGGCGACGAACCGCGTCCGCTCGGTCACCAGCGAGGGCAGCGCGCGGTGGTCGTAGTCGCCGGAGGCGGGGTCCACCGGCATCGCGACCACCTCGACGCGCGTCCCGCGTCGGGCCAGCGCGTCGCGGACGTCCAGCCAGGACAGCAGGTTGGCCTTGTGGTCGCCGAACGGGACGATGATCTCGTCGCCGTCGGCGAGCTGGTCGGCGAGCCAGTCCTCGGCGACCATCCGCAGGCCGTGGCTGGCCCCGGAGACGAACTCGACCGACGAGTCGTCCCCGACATCGCCGAGGGCGGCCTTCACCCGCTCGCGGGCCGACTCCACCCGCGCGGTCGCCGCCGTCGCCCACGGGTAGGAGCCGCGGCCGACGTTGGCGTTGCCGCTGGTGAGGAACGCGCTGACGGCGTCGAGCACGGCGGCGGGCTTCTGCGCCGTCGCCGCGCTGTCCAGGTAGGCCAGGCCCGGGTTGGCCGCGATGATCGGGAACTCGGCCCTGAGGTCGCGCTGCCACCCGGCGAGGCGTTCCAGCGCGTCGGTGCCGGTCATGGTGATCGCCACCGCGTCACTCCCTGACCAGCGGGGCGCCGGCGTCGCGCCAGGCGACCACCCCGCCGCGCAGGCTGCGGACCTCGCGGTGGCCCATCTTGGCCAGCAGCGCGGTGTAGCGGGCGGACTTCTCCCCCACCGGGCAGACCAGCAGCACCGGCTTGCCCGGCCCGAACGGCAGCCCGCCGCGCACCAGTTCGTCGAACAGCTCGTCCACGACGTTGATCGAGCCGCCGATGTGCGAGGCGGAGTAGGCGAAGGGGCCGCGCAGGTCGACCACCAGTGGCGCGGCGGTGTCGATCCACGCGCGCGCCTCGGCCACGTCGACCGACGCCGCCGCGGCGATCTCGGTGTCGGTGAGGGCGTCCACCGAGTTGGCCCGGGGCGGCTGCCTGAGCAGCTCGGGCCTGCGCTCGCGGACGTAGCTCATGTAGCTCTCGACGCGATCGCACACGATGAACACCGCCGTGCGGCGCTCGGTCAGCCGCTCGTCGATGGTCTTGAGGTGGCGCACCGCGCCGTAGTAGGCGGCTCCGCCGGTGGGGCCGCCGAGCATGCCGCAGCGGCGGTTGAGGGTGAGCATCCCGTCGATGGCCTCCTGCGCGGTGACCGCCTCGATGGTGTCGTAGTTGGCCGGGTCGAAGAGGCCGACCTCGTTGACCTCATCGATGTTGCGGATGCCGGGGATGAAGTCGGACTTGGTCGCGACCAGCCCCACCACCGAGACGTCCGGGTTGTGCTCGCGCAGCACGCCCGCCACGCCGGTGGAGGACCCTGCGGTGCCGACGCAGGCGATGAAGATGTCCGGGCCGCGGCCGTCGAGGTCCTTGATGATCTCCGGCGCGGTGCCGCCCCGGTGGGCCTCCAGGTTGCGGGGGTTGAAGTACTGGTCGGTGTGCAGGTAGCCGCTGCCCTCCTCGGACAGCATCCGGTACATGCGGGTGAGCGGGTCCTCGGTGTCGGTCGGGTCGAGGCACTCGGTCTGGCCGGGCAGTTCCTCGATCTGCGCGCCGAGCAGCAGGAGCAGGTCCTTGATCTCGGGGACCTTCATGCGGTTGGTCACGCTCTTGAACGGCAGGCCGTGCATCGCGGCGATGACGGCCAGCGCCTTGGCGGTGTTGCCGCTGGACAGCTCCACGATCGAATCGCCCCGTTCGACGGCGTCGGCCAGACCGGCGCGCGCCATGTTCCAGGCCGGGCGGTCTTTGACGGAACCGAACGGGTTGAGCATCTCCAGCTTGGCGTAGAGATCAATGTTGCGCAGCCCGTGCACCTCGGCCGGGATTCGCACCAGCGGCGTGTCGCCGATGGTGTCGAGAATGCTTTCGTACCTCATGCTTCAGTGCCTTTCGTGGGCCAGTACAGATCGTCGAGGCACCATTTCCACGTATTGCCGGAGCGGAATACGGCCACTTTCCGGGCAGTGGGTTGCATCAGCGCGCTGCCCGCGGCGAAGTCCATGAAGTAGCCTGCGGTGTTGGCGAAGGCGAGCAGGTCGCCGGGGGCGGGCTCGTGCGGCAGCACCACCTGCCTGCGCGTGATCAGGTCGTCCTCCAGGCACAGGTTGCCGGAGAGGTAGACGCCGGTCGGGCCGCCCGTCGGGGGGCGCGCGCTCAGCAGGATCGGGTCCATCAGGACCGCGTGGTCCTCGGCGCTGATGTCGCGGGAGTTCGCCGCGAGCCGGACCAGGGTGTCGCCGGAGTGCGTGGTCCTGACCTCCTCGACCCTGGCGAGGGTGAGGCCGCACTGGTCGAGCAGGGCGCGGCCGGGTTCGACGTGCAGGTCGTAGAGGTTCTCCAGCAGCAGCGTCGCCAGCGGCCTGCGCAGCGACGGCGCTTCCCGGCGCAGCAGCGCGTCGAGGTAGCGGGCGCCCGCGACCGGGCGGTGCGCCGGGTAGACGCCGAGGGCGCCGCGCAGGGTGCCCGCCTCGGCGCGCAGTCCGTAGCCGTGGTTCTGCCAGGTCATCGGCGGCCGCGAGCCGAGCACCGCGGCGCTCAGCTCGCTGGTGTAACGCTCCCATTCGCCTTGGTCGGCCAGGTAGTTGACGCCGTAGCCGCCGCCGATGTCGACCGCGGTCGGGGAGAATCCCCGGCCGACGGCCTCGCGCATGGCGAGCAGGCAGCCCTCCAGGGCGAGCGCCTTCTCGGCCAGGCCGTTGGTGTCGAGGTGGTAGGCGACACCCAGCAGGCTCAGCTCGGCCTTGTGCCGGTCGAGCAGGTCGAAGACGCCGGGCAGCTCGCGGGCGTGCACGCCGAAGCGGCTCGGCCTGCTCAGCACGGTGACCCCGGGTGAGTCGAACGCCGAGAGGCGCACCATGACCCGGACCGCGGGCAGGCCGTGCCTGGCCACGATGGCGGCCAGCGCGGCCAGCTCCTCGGGTGAGTCGGCGTTGACCACCGCGCCCACCCTGGCGGCCAGCCACAGGAACTCGGTGTCCTTCGGGCCGGTCGCCATCACCCGGCTCCCGGAGAACCCCGCCGCGAGCGCGTGCCGCAGCTCCCCCAGGGAGGCGACGTCGATGCCGGCCCGGCCTGCGGCCAGTTCCCGGACCAGCGCGCTCGACCTGTTGGCCTTGTGCGCGAAATAGACCTCGCCGCTCAGGTGGTGCTCGCGAAAGGCGGTGAAGTATTCACCGACATTCTCGGCGATCTTCTCCGGCACGACGAGGTTGAGCGGCGACCCCACCGCGGCAACCATGTCGAACAACGCATCCGGAGCGTCGATCACATCCTTGAGCAGGCCACTGACAAGCGGCCGCAGCAAAAGAGCGCCACTCACTGTTCCCCCTAATTCCCAAGCTCGGCGACCGTGCGCGAATCTAGCACGAGCACCGCCCGGGCAAAGCGGTAATTCAGGAGTTGCTCCAAATGCCGCAGAGCCTGCGCCGATCGCCGCGATTCACATACAAATAGAGAAACATTGGCACATGACCATACATTCCTTTGTCCACTGCTCCCCACCGGAATCATGAATCCGATTCGCCCGGGTCGACAGACCCCGCCCCCGGGTCGCTGCGGCACAATCGACCCTCCACGGCGGACCGCGAGGAGGGCCCGTGAAGTACCTGATGCTGATCTACGGCAACGACGAGGTGTGGAACAGCGCCGACGCCGACGCCTTCGCCAAGCTGGTGTCCGAAGTGGACGCCTTCACCGCGGGCCTGCGCGACTCCGGCGAACTGGTGGACGCCCAGGGGCTGGTCGACCGGCCGAAGGCGGTGCGGGTCGTCGGCGGCGCGCCGGTCGTCACCGACGGGCCGTACCTGGAGGCCAAGGAGTACGTGGGGTCGTACTTCATGGTCGATGTCGACAGCGAGGAGCGCGCGATGGAGATCGCCGCGGCCTACCCGGCGCTGCGCCACAGCCGGGGGCTCGGCGGCGGGCTGGAGGTGTGGCCGTTGATGCGCGAGGGGGACGAGGCGGTGTGACTGGCATCGACGGGCTGCTGCGCACGCTCACCCCCCAGGTGCTGGGCATCCTGGTGCGGCGCAACGGCGACTTCGGACGCTGCGAGGACGCCGTGCAGGAGGCGCTGGCCGACGCGGCGCGGGCGTGGCCGCACGAGCTGCCCGAGCAGCCGCTCGGCTGGCTGACCACCGTCGCCCAGCGCCGCTACATCGACCAACTGCGCTCCGACGCCGCCCGCGAGCGCCGCGAGCGCGCCCTGGCCGACGCCGCGCCCCGCGACGCCCTGCTCGCCCCGCCGCCGGACGCCGAGCCGGTCCGCGACGACCTGCTGGAGCTGCTGTTCCTGTGCTGCCACCCGGCACTGCCGCCATCGGCGCAGCTGGCGCTGACGCTGCGGGCCGTCGCCGGTCTGAGCACCGCCGAGATCGCCGCGGCGTTCCTGGTGCCGGAGAAGACGATGGGCCAGCGGATCTCCCGGGCCAAGCAGCGCCTGCGCGACGTCGGCGCCCGCTTCGAGCTGCCCCCCGACCCGCCGGTCGCGGTCGTGCTGCACGTGCTGTACCTGCTGTTCAACGAGGGCTACAGCGCCAGCGCGGGCGAGGACCTGCGCCGCACCGACCTCACCGCCGAGGCCGTCCGCCTGACCAGGGAGCTGCACAGCAGGCTGCCCGGCTCCGGGGAGGCCGCCGGGCTGCTCGCTCTCATGCTCCTCACCGAGGCCCGCGGCGCCGCCCGGGTCGACCGGGACGGCGCACTGGTCCCGCTGCCCGAGCAGGACCGCTCGCTGTGGGACGGGGCCGCGATCGCCGAGGCGACGGCGCTGGTGACCGACAGCCTGGCCACCCACCCCGTCGGCCCGTACCAGGTGCAGGCGGCCATCGCGGCCGTGCACGCCGAGGCCGCCTCCGCCGAGGAGACGGACTGGCCGCAGATCCTGGCCCTCTACGACGTGCTGGAGCGCCTCGCCCCCAGCGCGGTCACCGCGCTCAACCGCGCCGTCGCGCTCGGCGAGGTCCACGGCCCGCGCGCGGGCCTGGCCGCCCTGGCCGAACTGGAGGACGGAGTCCTGGCCCGCCACCACCGCCTGCATGCCGTCCGCGCTCACCTGCTGGAGCGCGCGGGGGAGCACGCCGCGGCCTCGGCCGCCTTCCGCGAGGCCGCCCGCCTGGCGGGCAGCGTCCCGGAACAGCGGTTCCTGGCGATGCGCGCGGCCCGCGGCGGCGACCGCGGGTCAGACCCGGCGCACCACCAGCAGCGCCACATCATCGCCCGCGGGCCTGGGCCCGAGCATGCCCGCCATCACCCGTGAGCACACCATCTCGGCCCGCTCCGCCCGCACCAGTCCGGCAAGCCGCTCCAGGCCCTCGTCGATCACCGCGTCGCGGCGCTCGACCAACCCGTCGGTGTAGAAGGCCACGACCGACTCCGGAGTCAGCTCCATCCTGGTCACCTGCCGGGGAATCGGGCTCTCCCTCGGCCCGATCGGCGGGTCGACGGGCAGGAACCGGATCCTGCCGCGCCCGCCGTCGGCCACCACCGGCGGCAGGTGGCCCGCCAGCGACACGTCGATCCAGTCCCGACCAGGACCCACCACTGCGTAGCTGACGGTGGCCATGGTCCCGGTCTCGAAGTGGCCAGCCTTGTGGTCCAGCTTCGCGAGCACCTCGGCCGGGTCGTCGTAGTCCAGGGCGTAGGCGCGCAGAGCGCTGCGCAGGCGGCCCATCACCACGGCCGCGCCGAGGCCGCGGCCGGTCACGTCGCCGATCACCACGCCCAAGCGGTCGCCGGGCAGGGAGAACACGTCGTACCAGTCGCCGCCGACGCCGGTCAGGGAGTCGGGGACGTAGCGGCTGGCCAGTTCCACGCCGGGGACCGAGGGGAGCCGGGCGGGCAGCAGGCTGCGCTGCAGGGCCTCGGCGGCCGAGCGCTCGGCCGCGAGCAGCTCCATGCGCACCGCGAGGGCGAGCCGGTCCGCGGCGACCTTCAGCAGGCGGATGTCATCGTCGGTGAAGTCCCGCGCGCCGACCGAGCCGATGTGCAGCACGCCGACGAGGTGGCCGCGGGCGAGCATCGGGACGCCGAGCAGGGTGCTCAGGCCGCGCTCCCACAGCAGCGGGTTCACCACGGTCGTGGCGTCGACGGCGGAGAGGACGACGGGCTCGCGCAGTGCCGCGATCCGGCCCGCGAATCCCGCGCCCACGCTGACCCGCACGCCCTGCACGACCTCTTCCTCCAGGCCCGCCGCCGCCGTGGCGATGAGCGTGCCGCTGGCGGGCTCGTGGAGCAGGACGGTGGTCGTGTCGGCCTCGAAGAGGGCGCGCAGCCGCCCCACGGCCGTGCGGAGCACGGAGTCGAGGTCCATGTGGCCGAGCGCTGATTCCGAGAGGGCCTCCAGTACGCGGAGGCGGTCATCGGCGCTCGGGACGGTCACCAGCGAAGCCTAGCGAACCGACCCCGGCCACTCGCTCGACTCCAACCGTCAGCTGCGGTTGAGCACGTTAACCGAGGCCTCCGCTCTCTCGGCCCTGGCCTATCGACGCTGCGAATGTTAACGATAACACTCCATGATTGGCGCCGACACGGCGACGGGAGCGTGCGATGAGGGTGTTCCGGGCCGCGGCGGGGGCGGTGGTCGGGGTGACGATGCCGACGCGACGAGGTACACGGTGAACCTGGTCGCCAGGGACAATGCGGGCCGGGTGGGCTGGTCCTCGCCGCCGCTGAGCTTCACCACCGGCACGCCCACGGCATCCTCGTGCGCGGTGACCTACCGGGAGACGGCGAACTGGGGCAACGGCTTCGTCGCCGAACTGGAGATCGCCAACACCGGGACCGCGCCGGTGAGCACCTGGAGCCTGGCCTACACGTGGCCGACCGGCCGTCAGCAGGTCGGCAGCGGCTGGAACGCGACCCCGCTCGCCTACCGCCTCAACGGGGTCCCCTGCACCACCCGCTGACCCCGATGCCCTGCGCCGCAAGCGATTGCGGCGCAGGGCACCCGTGGCGGGATTACCGTCGGATGATGACCCAGCCGAGGCTGCGCGCCACGTCCATGTCGTTGTCGGCCCCCGACCCCCGCGCCCTGGCGGCCTTCTACAGCACGCTCCTGGGCGCGGAGATCACCGCTTCGGAGCCACCCTCCGCGGGCGCGCCGCCGGAGGACGGCTGGGCCCAGCTGCGCCTGCCGGAGGGCCTGACGCTGAACTTCGAGTACGAGCGCGGACACGTGCCGCCGGTCTGGCCGTCGGAACCCGGCTCCCAGCAGACACAGGCGCACCTGGACGTCCAGGTCGACGATCTGGCGGGCGCGGTGGCGTGGGCAGAAGGGGTGGGCGCGAGGCTGGCCGAGCACCAGCCCCAGGACGACGTCCGGGTCATGCTCGACCCCGCGGGCCACCCCTTCTGCCTGTTCACCTGACCTGCCCGCTCACCTGACGTCGAGGACCAGCTTGCCGACGTTCTCGCCGCGGAAGAGCATGCCCAGGGTCGCCGGGAAGTCATCGATCGAGCCGGGGACCACGTGCTCCTTGAGCACGATCCGACCCTCGGAGATCCACCCGGCCAGTTCGGCGGCGGCCTCCGGGTAGCGCTTGGCGTAGTCGAAGACGATGAAGCCCTCCATGCGGCCGCGGCGGACCAGCAGGCTCAGGTAGTTCGACGGGCCGGGGGTGGGCTGGTCGGCGTTGTACTGGCTGATCGCGCCGCAGATCACCACTCGGCCGTGCATGGCGAGGTTGGCCAGGGCCGCGTCGAGGATCGTGCCGCCGACGTTGTCGAAGTAGACGTCGACGCCGTCGGGGGCGGCGGTGCGGATGGCCTTGCGGACGCCGTCGGGACCGTCGGCGCGGTAGTCGATGCCGACGTCGAAGCCCAGTTCCTCGGTGAGCAGGGCCGTCTTCTCCGGCCCGCCCGCGATGCCGATGACCCGGCAGCCCTTGACCTTGGCGATCTGGCCGACGACGCTGCCGACCGCGCCCGCCGCGCCGGAGACGACGACGGTCTCGCCTTCCTTGAGCGCGCCGACCTCCAGCAGGCCGAAGTAGGCCGTCATGCCGGGCATGCCCAGCGCGCCGAGGTAGGTCGCGGCAGGCTTGTCGACCTTGAGGGCGCCCTTGCCGTCGCTGACGGCGTACTCCTGCACGCCGAAGGTGCCGACCACGTGATCGCCGACGGCGTAGTCGGGGTGGCGCGACTCCACGACCTCGACCAGGGTCCCCGCCCGCATCACCTCATCGATGCCCACCGGCGGCAGGTAGGAGGGGCGGTCGTCCAGCCAGCCGCGCATGGCCGGGTCCAGCGACACCAGCTGGGTCCTGCCGACGAACTGCCCGTCGCCTGCCCGCGGGACGTCCACGCTGACGTGGGACCAGTCCTCGGGCTTGATCTCCCCGACGGGGCGGGCGGCGAGCCTGATCTGACGATTGTTACCCATGAGTACACCCTACTGCTCCCGCCGTGCGACGGCGTTCCCACGCGCGGGCCCACGCGGGGGCAGCCGTCCCACGGGGTGGGAGGGGCGTCCGCTTGGCGCCACCCGCGTGCCGGGGGTCCCGCGCGCGCTCCCTACCATTGCCCGCATGTCGAAGGTCCTCAGTGAACTCCCGGTCGGCGAGCGCGTGGGAATCGCGTTCTCCGGCGGACTGGACACCTCCGTCGCCGTCGCCTGGATGCGCGAGCGCGGAGCCGTCCCCTACGCCTACACCGCCGACGTGGGCCAGTACGACGAACCGGACCTCGACGACGTCCCGGGCCGAGCGGTCGCCTACGGCGCCGAGAAAGCGCGGCTCATCGATTGCCGCTCCGCGCTGGTCGAGGAGGGGCTCGCGGCGCTGACCTGCGGGGCGTTCCACATCCGCACGGCGGGCAACACCTACTTCAACACCACCCCGCTCGGCCGCGCCGTCGTCGGCACGCTGCTGGTGCGGGCGATGCGCGACGACGACGTCTTCATCTGGGGCGACGGGTCGACCTTCAAGGG
The DNA here is from genome assembly GCF_042657845.1 of Actinokineospora guangxiensis. Lineage (NCBI taxonomy): Bacteria > Bacillati > Actinomycetota > Actinomycetes > Pseudonocardiales > Pseudonocardiaceae > Actinokineospora > Actinokineospora guangxiensis. The sequence goes on from NZ_JBHSKF010000011.1 coordinate 176,377, forward strand.
CAACGACATCGAGCGCTTCTACCGCTACGGCCTGCTCGCCAACCCGAGCCTGCGCATCTACAAGCCCTGGCTGGACCGCGCGTTCGTGGAGGAGCTGGGCGGGCGGCAGGAGATGTCGGTCTGGCTGGAGCAGCACGACCTGCCCTACCGCGACTCCGCCGAGAAGGCGTACTCCACCGACGCCAACATCTGGGGCGCCACCCACGAGGCCAAGCGCCTGGAGCACCTGGACACGTCCATGGAGATCGTCACCCCGATCATGGGCGTGGCGTTCTGGGACCCGGCGGTGGAGATCGCGGCCGAGGACGTCGCCGTCACCTTCGAGCACGGCAGGCCGGTCGCGATCAACGGCACCCGGTTCGACTCCCCCGTCGACCTCGTGCACGAGGCGAACACCGTCGGCGGGCGCCACGGCCTCGGCATGTCCGACCAGATCGAGAACCGCATCATCGAGGCCAAGAGCCGCGGCATCTACGAGGCCCCCGGCATGGCCCTGCTGCACATCGCCTACGAGCGCCTGGTCAACGCGATCCACAACGAGGACACGATCGCGATGTACCACAACGAGGGCCGCAAGCTGGGCAGGCTCCTGTACGAGGGCCGCTGGTTCGACCCGCAGGCGCTGATGCTGCGCGAGAGCATGCAGCGCTGGATCGGCTACCCGGTCAGCGGCACCGTGACCCTGCGCCTGCGCCGCGGCCAGGACTTCTCGCTGCTCGACACCCAGGGCCCGCACCTGAGCTACCACCCCGAGAAGCTGTCGATGGAGCGCAGCCAGGACCCCGCGTTCAGCCCGGACGACCGCATCGGCCAGCTCACCATGCGCAACCTGGACATCGCCGACTCGCGCGCCAAGCTGGAGCAGTACGGCGGCCACGGCCAGCTCAGCGCCTGGGACAACCTCATCGGCGAACTGGCCCCCGGCGGCGCCGCCGCCATCGCCACCGGCGACGTCGACCCGGACGGCCTGGTCGAGGCCGACTCGCTGGACCTCGCGGCGATGGAGTTCGGCACGGACTAGGGAGTTGCGCACCCCTCTCGGCCTGGGCAGGCGAGGGGGGTGCGGCCCGCCGGGACGGCCAGGCCTGCCGGGTGGCTCAGGCGGGCTCGCCGCGGTCCTTGGCCGTCTTCGTCAGGTGGCAGCCGGTGCTGAGGCTGAGGGTGGTGTTGGCGGCGGTGCCGAAGAGGAGTTCCGCGCCGAACCCGTCCTTGAGGGAGACCTCGTGGTCGCCGGGCCGGTCGACCACCACCGAGGGCGTCCCGAAGCCCTGCGCGCCCGCGGTCGCCGCCACGCGGGAGACGGCGGCCTGCCACGTGGCGTCCGGCAGGTTGCCCGGGGAGATGCCCGAGGTGAAGCGGCGGATCTCGCCGTCGGCGCCCAGGTCGGGGAACTCCGCGCCGCAGGCCGATCCCGGCGGGGTCGAGGAGGCGGGCTGCCACGGGGCTATGCCGAACTCGGCGACCAGCTCGCCGCGGAGGGTCTCCAGCAGCGCCAGGTAGGTGCTCTGCGCCTCGTCGATGTCCGGGCGCTGGGCCAGGGTGGCGTACTGCTCGCTGCGGTCCACGGACCCCTCTTTCGGTTCGGCGCCCGACCCGCAGGCGGCGCACAGGACGGCGGTCAGGCCGGCGACCAGGATGGCGCCGACGGCGGCACGGGCGCGCATCAGTACGTGCCCGGCACCGGCCACGACAGGATGTCGCCGAAGCCGCGGCCGTCGTCGGCCACCACCCGGTCGGGCATGCCGCCCACGATGACGCTCAGGTTGTACTGGCTGGTGCTGGAGTCGTCCATGTAGGCACTATGCCCTGTGGACTCGGTGAGCTGCCTGCCGTCGGGCAGCGTGGTCTCGCGCGCGGAGGCGTGGCCCATGCCGTCCATGTGGCTGGGGTCGATGCCGAAGTAGCCGAAGTCGCCGACGGCGTCGTTGCGGGCCTCGATGTAGTAGGAGTTCCCCGTCGGCACGTTGATGTTCTGGACGTCGCTGGTGCCCAGGCCCGGCGAGCCGAAGAACACCGCGCTGTCGACGCCGGTGTTCTGCTGCAGGGCGATCCCGGTCGTGGTGGAGCCGTAGGAGTGGCCCAGCGCGGTCAAGTTCGGGTCGACGTCGCGGCTGGCGTCGATGCCGTTGAGGAACGGCGCCAGCGACTCCGCGCCGCGCTGGGCGGCGTTGTCGCTCAGGACCGTGGTGGAGTCGAACAGCACGCCGCCGACGCTGAGCTGCGGGGCCTGGTAGCCGATCCAGGTCACCGTCGCCACGGACCCGCCGTCGCCGTAGCGGCGCAGCTCCTCCTCGGTGCGGAACTGGAGCTGGGCCATGCTGTTGTCGTAGCCGCCCATGCTGCCGTTGACGGTGGAGGTCAGGCCGGGGGTGAACACGGCCACGTGGTCTGCGGTGTCGACGTTGCCCACGGCGATGGCGGCCTCGGCGCGCTCGCTGCCCATGTCGAGCAGCAGCAGCTGCCGCTCACCGGGGCGGGCCAGCGTCTCCTCGATGCGGTCGAGGGACTCCAGCTTGGCGTTGACGGCGTCGAGTTCGGCGTCGGCGCTGGTGAACAGCCCGCCGAACCAGTTGTCGTCCAGATCCGCCTGCAACTCGTCGCGGCGGGCTTCCAGGGCGGCGCGCTCGATGTCGATGCGGGCGCGGTTGGCCTCGTCGCGGGCCGCGCCGGGCACGCCGTCGAGGTTGCCGATCCACTCCGGGTTCTGGTCGATGATCTGCTGGCGCTCGGCTTCCGACAGCGAGTCCCACCAGCCCGCGTTGTCGAACGGGGAGCCGCCCTCCGGCGGGCCGATGGTGGACAGCCCGCCCTGGCGCGCGCCCGCGTCGAGCGCGGCCTGCAGCGAGGTCGCGCCCTCGTCGCCGATCTCGCCGCGCTCGGCGGCGCGCAGCACGGCGGCCAGGTCGGCGTCGATGTCGGCGCCGCGGCGCACGGCCTGCTCGACGCGGTCCACCAGCTCGCGCATGACGCGCTCGCGCTCGCGGAAATAGTCATCGATGTGGTTGGGGTCGTGGACGGTGGTCGGCGCGTTGTCCACCACCGTGCCGTCCGGGCGGATGACGAAGTGGTGGCGCTGGGCGATGTCGTCGGTCTCGCGCACGGCGTGCAGCAGCGCCTCGACGGCGTCGGAGGCCTCGGCGACGCCGCGGCGCACCGCGCCCGCCGAGGCGACCAGCAGTTCCATCCGGTTCTGCAGGCGGTCGCGCTCCCCGCGCGCGGAGTCCGCGGCCGAGCCGGTCCAGCCCGCGGGCACGCCCGCGGCGGCCAGCTCGTCGCTGAGGCCGACAAGTTCCTCGCAGCGGCGGTTGAGGTCGGTGACGGCTCCGTCGAGCGGGGCGAACTGCCAGGTGCGGATGTCGCCGTAGGTGGGCACCGCTACCTCACCGCCTGGAAGTCGGTGACGGCGTCGGACTCGGCTCCGGCGTAATCGTCGGCGGCGCCGGAGACGTCGGCGGCGTAGGCCGCGGCGTCCTCGCTCCAGGAGCGCACCGTGCGCGCCCACACGCCCGCCAGCGCGGTCGCCGCCGCCCCGGCCTGCCCGCCGGGCATGGCGGCGGGGATGTCGTCGACCTCCGTGCCCAGCTCGACCCGGCCCGCGGCCTCGGCCGCCTCGCCCGCGGCCCGCGCCGCCGCCCGCAGCGCCTCGATCTCCACCTCGTAGCCCACGCGGCCGAGCGTAGTGCGGCGGTTCGTCAATGATCCACCGATTCGGATGATTCCTCGCCAAAGTGCCGGGGTCACGGAGAGTAGTCGGTTTACTCGTCCACTGAGGACTCGTTTCAGCAGGTCAGCGCCGTGGTACGTGACTCGGCACACGCACCCCGTCCCCCCGTGGAGCCAGCCATGACCACGCAGCAGCACGAGGCCCGCATCCTTCGGATCACCGCGACCGCCCGCCACGCCACCCTGCCCATCGATGACGTCGAGTACGAGGACTTCTGCGAGTGCCGCTGCCACCTGCTGCGCGGAACCCACACCGCGGGCCAGTGCGTCACGCTTTCCGCTGCGTCCTGATCTCGATTCGGACTACTACCAGTTGATCCTGTTTGCCCCGGTTAGGCTGCGTCCTGCTCACAGTATGACCAGGCAATCGGGAGGATCTTGACGTGACCCGCGGTAGTGCACGACCCCAAGCACAGCCCCCAGAGCAATCCCCAGAGCGGTCCCCAACGCGCAAATCAGTCCACGGCCGGGTGTTCTACCCCGCAGCCGCGATCGCACTGGCGTTCGTGGTCATCACCGTCGCCTCGCCATCGTCCATGGACGGTGGCGTGGCGGCGGTGTCGTCCTGGATCGTCAGCAATTTCGGCTGGTACTACACCGTCCTGGTCAGTCTGTTCGTCCTCTTCGCGGTGTGGATGGGCGTCAGCCACTTCGGAGACATCAAGCTCGGCGCCGACGACGACGAGCCGGAGTTCAGCCGGGGATCGTGGTTCTCGATGCTGTTCGCCGCGGGCATGGGCATCGGCCTGGTGTTCTGGGGAGTCGCCGAGCCGCTGAACCACTTCGCGGGCATCCCCAACCGCGCGACGGGGATCGAGGCGGCCGACGGGCAGGGCGCGCAGGGTGCGCTGGTGCAAACGTTCCTGCACTGGGGCCTGCACCCGTGGGCGATCTACGTGGTGGTCGGTCTGGCGGTGGCGTACGCGGTGCACCGGCGCAAGCGGCCGGTGTCGATCCGGTGGGCGCTGGAGCCCATCCTCGGCCGCCGGGTGCACGGCTGGCTCGGCGACCTGATCGACATCACCGCCGTGATCGGCACCCTCTTCGGCGTGGCGACCTCGCTGGGTCTCGGTGTGGCGCAGATCGCCGCGGGCCTGGACTTCATCGACGTGGTCAGCGATCCCGGCAACGTCACCATGGTCATCCTCATCGGTGTGATCACCCTGATCGCGATGGGGTCGGTGGTCTCCGGGGTGAAGAAGGGCATCAAGTGGCTCTCCAACGCCAACATCGGGTTGGCCGCGGCGTTGATGATCTTCGTGCTGGTGACGGGTCCGACGCTGTTCATCCTGCGTGACTTCATCCAGTCGATCGGCCTCTACCTGCAGAGCTTCCTGCAGATGAGCTTCAGCACCACGGCCTTCCAGGGTGCTGACGGCGAGGCGTGGCAGGGCTACTGGACGGCGTTCTACTGGGGATGGTGGATCTCCTGGGCGCCGTTCGTCGGCGTGTTCATCGCCCGCATCTCCAAGGGCCGCACGGTGCGCGAGTTCGTCGCCGCCGTGCTGCTGGTGCCGACGCTGGTGAGTTTCCTGTGGTTCTCGGTGTTCGGCGGCGCGGGCCTGTTCCGGCAGCTGTTCGGCGGGGGCGGCCTGGTCGGCGCCGACGCCGAGGGCAACGCCACCGTCGACTCCAACGCGGCGCTGTTCACCCTGCTCGACGGGCTGCCCGGCGGCTCGATCATCGTCGGCGTGGCGATCGTGCTGGTGGTGCTGTTCTTCGTCACCTCATCGGACTCCGGGTCGCTCGTGGTGGACATGCTCGCCTCCGGCGGCGACGAGAACCCACCGGTGTGGAGCCGCATCTTCTGGTCGTCGGCCGAAGGGCTGGTGGCCATCGCCCTCGTCCTCGCGGGCGGCTTGAGCGCGCTGCAGGGCGTGGCGATCGCCATCGCGCTGCCGTTCAGCCTGGTGATGATCGGAATGTGCGTGGCGACGATCAAGGTGTTCGCCCGGGAGCGCAAGACCATGGTTCGCGCGCAGCGCAAGATCCAGCGCGAGGAGCTGACCGCGCAAGTCACGAAGTCGCTGGTGGACGACGGGCTCGTGGAACCGGCCAAGCGGCCCTAGGCAGCGGGGTGGCCCGCGCCCGCGCGGGCCACCCTGTGCCCCCGCTGTGAATCCTGTGCGCCCGGTGCGAATACCGGGCCCGCTCGGCGGAGCCGACCTACGGTGGACGCGGGGACAGGAGGAACACATGGGACGCACGTTCGAGGGCAGGCCGCTGCCCCGCCCCGGCGACGAGGTCGTCGACCAGGGGCTGGCGTTCGACATCGGCACGCTGATGAGCAGGCGCCGCACACTGCGACTGCTCGGCATCGGGGCCGCCGCGGGCCTGGCCGCGTGCTCGACCGCGGGCACCGGCCAGACCAGCACACCGACGAGCGCGCCCGCGCGGGCGGCCGGTGAGATCCCGGAGGAGACCGCGGGGCCCTACCCCGGCGACGGCTCCAATGGCCCGGACGTGCTGGAGCAGAGCGGGGTCGTGCGCCGTGACATCAGGACCAGCTTCGGCGACGCGTCCGGGACGGCGGAGGGCGTCGCACTGACGCTGACCCTCACGGTCACCGACCTGGCAGCGGGCACGGCGTTCGCCGGCGCCGCCGTCTACGTGTGGCACTGCACGCGCGAGGGCGGCTACTCCCTCTACAGCGAGGGGATCGAGTCGGAGAACTACCTGCGCGGCGTGCAGGTGGCCGACGCGGCGGGCCGGGTCACCTTCACCACGGTCTTCCCCGGCTGCTACGACGGCCGGTGGCCGCACATCCACTTCGAGGTCTACCCCGACGAGTCCTCGATCACCGACTCGGCCAATGCCATCGCCACCTCGCAGGTGGCGCTGCCCCAGGAGACCTGCGCGCAGGTCTACGCCGAGCCCGGCTACGAGTCCTCGGTGTCCAACCTCGCCAGGGTCAGCCTCGACGGCGACAACGTCTTCGGCGACGACGGCGGCGCGCTGCAACTGGCCACCATGACCGGAGACCCCGCCGCGGGCTTCACCGCCACGCTTGCGGTCGGCGTCGACACCACGACCGCACCGGGCGGGAGCGGACCCGTCGGTGGGCCCGGCGGAGGTGGGCCCGGCGGACCTGGTGGAAGTGGGCCGGGCGGGCCGCCGCCCTCACGCTGAGCAGCCGCTACCGCGCGGCGAGCAGCGTGGCCATCCGGTCCTGGGTGACGGGCACGCCCGCGGCGCGGCCCGCGACCAGGTCGGCGCCGCCGCGGTGCCACCAGGCGGCGTGGGCCGGGGTGTGCACGCCGTCGGCGACGACGGTGATCCCCTGCTCGCGCAGTGCGGCGCCGAGAGTCGTCAGCGCGGTGAGGACCGGGGAGGCGTGATCGGCCTCCGCGCGCTGGCGCACGAGGGTCGGCGAGAGCCAGGCGGCGTCAACGCTGAGGTCGATGAGCGCGGCGACGTCGCCCGCGGCCATGCCGAAGCCGCGCACCGCGGTGCGCGCGCCGCGGTCGGCGAGCACCCGCAGGCTCTCGCGGGCGGCGCGGGCGTCGGTGAGGGCGCGGGCGGGGAAGCCCACCTCCAGGGCGTCGGCGGGCAGGCCGCTCTCGGTCAGCGCGGCGACGACGCGCAGCACCAGGTCGGCGTCGCGGGCCTGGTCGGCGTCCAGCTCGACGGCCAGGCGCAGGTCGCGGCCGAGCTGCCTGCGCCACCAGTGCACCTGGGCGCAGCCGCGGGCGAGCAGCCACTGGCCGAGGCGGTGCACGAGGCCGGTGTCCTCGGCCAGCTCCACGCAGCGGCGGTGGTCGAGCCTGCCGTGCTCGGGGTGCTCCCAGCGCAGCTGCGCCTCCACGGCGACTATCCCGCCGACGCCGGTCTCCAGGCCGTTGCCTCCCGGACCGTCCGCCCGCGCGGCGCCCAGCAAGGCGGCGACCGGCCGGTAGACGACCTCGATCTCGCCGTCCTCCCACGCGCCGGGCATGGCCGCGGCCAGGGCGAAGCGGCGGCGGTCGGACTCGGCGGCCTCCGGATGCCACAGCTCCCACTGGCCGTGGCCGCCCGCCTTCGCGCGGCGCAGCGCGAGGTCGGCGGCGCCCAGCAGGGACACCGGGTCGCTGCCGCGGGCCGGGCGGTGGACGATGCCGGTGCTCACCGACAGGCCGATCCCGTGCCCGTCGACGAAGTGCGGTTCGGCCATCGTCTCGCCGATGGCCGCGACGGCGGCGACCGGCTCCGGGGTGGCGGGCGAGTTGACCACCAGGACGGCGAACTCGACGGTGCCGAGGCGGGCGACCGTCGCCTGTTCGTCGGAGAACAGCGCGGTCAGGCGGTCGGCGACCGCGCGCAGGACGTTCTCGGCGACGCTGTGGCCCAGCCCGTCGCGCACGACGGCGAACGCGTCGATGTCTACGCGGTAGAGGGTGACGCCCAGGTCGGGGTCGGCGCGGCGCAGGCTCGTCTCCACCTGCGTGGTGAAGAACTGCCGGTTGGGCAGGCCGGTGAGCACGTCGTGCAGCGCCTGACGGCTCAACTCGCTCTGCAGCAGCATGACCTCGGTGCTGTCCTCGACCACGGTGACGAAGTGCGCCGTGCGCTCGTCCTCGCCAGGCATGTTGCCCGGCAGCACGTTCGCGGTCAGCGTGATCCACGCGGTGTCCTCGTCGGCGCGGGACAGGCGCAGGACCTGCTTGACCCGCTCCACCTCGCCTGCGGCCAGCGCGGTGTACTCGGCGCGCAGCTGCTCGGCGGTGTCGGGCTGGACGAACTCGAAGAGCGCGCGGCCCGCGAGCTCGGCCTCGCCGAGGCCGACGATCGCGGCGAAGGCGGCGTTGACGCGCTCGAAGCGGCCGTCCAGGTCGGTGACCGCGATGCCGCTGGGCGAGCTGCCCGCCACGGTCTCGAAGCGCGCCTCGCTGAGCGCCAGGCTGCCCTTGGCATCGCGGAAAGCCTTGAGCAGCGCGAGCTTGGTGCGCTCCTGCTGCTCGAAGACCGCGGTGCGGGCGGCGTCGAGGTAGCCGCCGCACAGCGCGGCGAGCGCGGTCGCCACGCGCTCGGCCGGGCGGTCCGCGGCGCGCACGGCGGCAAGGCCCGCGACGCCACGGCCCAGGGCTTCCAGCGACAGGCGCAGCGCCTCGGCGCTGGTGCAGTTGAGGTCGAGCAGGCGCTTGCCCGCCCGCGCGGCCCGGTCGAGGTCGGCATCGCCGGTGAGCACCACCGCCACGACGTCGTCGGCGACTCCGGCGAGCTGCTGCACCAGTTCCTCCGGCGTCGTCGGCACGTACACGGTGCCCGCGAGCCGGTAGGCCCAGGCCCGGGTCATGGCCCGCAGTCGCGCGGCGTCGTCCCCCGGGGCCGGATCGACCGGCTCCGGGTTCCTGCCCGCGGACGAGGACGGCATCAGCCCGTCTTGCGTCCCACGCCCGCGTAGATCACGGTGTTCGCCTCGGGGTCGTCGGCGACGGCGCCGGGGCCGTCGGGCCGCCACAGCCCGGCGCCCACGACACCGGGCTCGACGAGGTCCAGTCCGGCGAACAGGCCGACAACCTCGTCGTAGCCGCGATAGGTGAGCGAGTCTCGGGCCTGGCTGCGCTTCACCAGACCGCGCATCTCCTCGACCGTGCCGGTGCTCTCGTCGGTCTCGGTGACGTGGGAGATGGCGACCATGCTGCCCGGCGCGAGCCGGTCGATGTAGCCGGCCAGCAGGCGGTGCGGGTCGGCGTCGTCGGGAACCCAGTGCAGCACCAGCAACATCAGCACGCCGATGGGCTCCTCGAAGTCGAGCAGCCCTCGCACAGCGGGGGCGTCCAGCACCGACGCCACATCGCGCAGGTCGGCCTGCGCGGCGACTGCGCGGTCGTCGCCCATCAGCAGCAGTTCGCTGTGGGCCACGGCGATCGGGTCCTTGTCGACGTAGGCGACCCGGCACTCGGGCACGGCCGCCTGCGCGATCTCGTGGACGTTGCCCACGGTCGGGATGCCCGCGCCGACGTCGAGGAACTGGCGCACGCCGTCGGCGACCATCGCGCGCACCGCCCTGGCCATGAACGCCCGGTTGACCCTGGCCATGTGGCGGGAACCGGGGAGCGCCTTCTCCACCTGCTCGGCGAAGGCGCGGTCGACGGCGAAGTTGTGCGCGCCGCCGAGGAGGAAGTCGTAGGTGCGGGCGACGTTGGGCACGGAGGTGTCCACGTCCTGGGGAACCCAGTCTTGCTGCTGAGTCACGAGACCCACCTCATCGCGGGGGAACGGCAGAGGGGAGGACGGCAGACATGCTACCGATCCATTCACGCCGCCCATTGGACCATCAGGGTGACTCACTCACTCGACCGGGTGTAATCCGATCTTGGTCACTCGATCGGCACTACTGTGGTTATCCCCCACCACCGAGGAGTTCTCCGATGCCGACCGTCCCGGTCGTGCCCGGCCGCTGGCCACTGCTAGGCCACACCCCCTCCCTGCTGTGGCAGCGATTACGCTTCACCGCCGGGCTCGCCGGCCGCGGCCGCGTCGTCAAAGTCTACATAGGACATCTCCCGGTCTACGCCGTCACAACCGCTGACCTGGCACAACAGGTCATGACCGAACTGAGCGGCAAGTTCGAGAAGGGAGCGATGTTCGACAAGTTCCGACCGTACTTCGGCAACGGGCTGGTCATGTCCAACGGCGCCGTCCACCTGCGCCAGCGCAGGCTCGTGCAGCCCGCCTTCCACCGCGAGCGGATCAGCGGGTACGCCGAGGTCATGCGCCGCGTCGCCGAGGACGCCATCGGCCGGTGGCGGCCCGGCGAGGTGCGCGCGACCGATGACGACATGCAGGCCGTGGCCACCGCCGTCGTCGCGGGCACGCTGTTCTCCTCCGGCCTGTCGCCGGAGCGCGCCGACCAGCTGCGCCGCTGGATACCGGTGGTGATCCAGCAGGGACTCGTGCGCGCGATGGTGCCGCAAGCGTTGCAGCGCCTGCCCATTGCCGCCAACCGCCGCTTCGACGAGGCGGTGCGGTCACTGCGCTCGCTCGTGCAGGACCTCGTCGCCACCCGCCGCGCCGACGGCGCCGACCACGGCGACCTGCTGTCGATGCTGGTCATGGCCCGCGACGAGGACACCGGCGAGGGCATGACCGACGAACAGGTCTACGACGAGGTGGTCAACCTCCTCACCGCGGGCATCGAGACCACGGCGCTGGCGATGGCCTGGCTCTTCCACGAACTCGGGGCCAACCCGGCGGTCGAGGAGCGCGTGCTCGCCGAGATCGATGAGGTTCTCTCAGACAAACCCGCCACGCTGCAAGGAATCCAGCAACTCGGCTACACCGGGCAGGTCGTGGATGAGGTGCTGCGGCGCTACCCGGTGTGGCTGCTCATGCGCCGCACCACCGAGGAAGTCGAACTCGACGGCGTGCGGCTGCCCGCGGGCACCGAGGTCGCCTTCAGCCCGCACGCCATCCACCACGATCCGCGCTACCACCCCGATCCCCACCGCTTCGACCCCGACCGCTTCTCCCCCGAGCGCGTCGCCGCCATGCCCCGCGAGGCCTACCTGCCCTTCGCGGGCGGCACCCGCCGCTGCGTCGGCGCCGCGTTCGCGCGCACCGAGGTGCTCGTCGTGACGGCGACGGTGCTGCGCCGGTACCGGCTCGCGCCGGTGCCGGGCAAGCCGGTCGGCCAGCGCGTCACCGGGGCGCCCTACCCCACCAGGCTCCCCATGACGGTCGTTCCCCGCTGATCCCAGGAAGGAAAGCCTTGTCCATCCGCCCCCGTCCTCGGCTGGCCGCGCTCGCCCTCACCCTGCTCGGGGTGGGGCTGGTCATCGCCCCGATGCAGGCCCAGGCCGCCGAGATCACCTGCCGGTCGGTGTTCACTCCCGTCACCCTCGCAGGCGCCCGCCACTCGCTGCACGGCACGCTGTGCGTCCCCGACGGCGCGACCACCGTCCAGATCCTCATCCCCGGCTCGTCCTACAACAGCTCCTACTGGGACTTCCCCTACTCCCCCGGCACCCGCTCGTTCCGGCTCGCCATGAACGAGGCGGGCATCGCCACCATGGCCGTCGACCGGCTGGGCACCGGCCGCAGCAGCAGGCCGCCGAGCCTGGCGGTGACCGCCTTCACCCAGGCGGGCACCATCCACCAGCTGGTCACCGCGCTGCGCGCGGGCCAGGGCACGCCCCAGTTCGAGAAGGTCCTGCTCGGCGGGCACTCGCTCGGCTCGGCGATCGCCATCATCGAGGCGGGCACCTACCGCGACGTCGACGGCGTCCTGGTCACCGGGCTGACCCACCTGCCCAACGCGACCGGGCTGCTGCCGGTGCTCTCGTCGCTGATCCCCGCCGCCCTCGACCCGAAGTTCGCGGGCAAGGTCACCGACCTCGGCTACCTGACGACGCGGTCGGACACCCGCTACCGCGCGTTCCACTTCCCCGGGGCCCGGCTGGCCCCCGTGGTCGCCGCCGACGAGGCCACCAAGGACGTCTTCAGCGCGGGCGAGATCGTCGACGGCGCGCTGATCGGCTCGGTCAGCCCGTACTCGCTGCTGATCGACGCGCCGGTCATGCTCGCCATGGGCCAGGACCCGACCGGCTGCGGGCTGCTCTCGGCCGACTGCTCCACCGCCGAGCGCCTGCGCCTGAGCGAAGCGCCGTACTACTCCCGGGCGGCACGGCTGCACACCTTCGTGCTGACCGACTTCGGCCACTCGATCAACCTCGCCCCGAACGCGCCGCGCTACCAGCAGGCGGTGGTGGACTGGGTCGACAAGGTCGCCTAAATCGGTGGACAGGTCCCCCGGCCGCGCAGGATGGTCGGGGGATGCGCCAAGACGAGATCTGGGACGCCGACACCGCACAGCGCTACGACACCCCGGGCATCGGCATGTTCGCCCCCGAGGTGCTCGGCCCGACCGTGGACCGCCTGGTCGAGCTGGCGGGGGGCGGCCCGGTGCTGGAGTTCGCCGTCGGCACCGGCCGGGTCGCCGTCCCCCTCGCCGAGCGCGGTGTCCCGGTGACCGGTCTGGAGCTGTCGCGGCCGATGGTCGAGCGGCTGCGCGAGAAGGCCGACGAGTCGGCCGTCCCCGTGGTCATCGGCGACATGGCCACGGCCACGGTGCCCGGCGAGTTCTCCCTGGTGTACCTGGTCTTCAACACAATCTCGAACCTGCTCACCCAGGACGAGCAGGTCGCCTGCTTCGGCAACGCTGCCCGCCACCTCGCCCCCGGCGGCCGGTTCGTGGTCGAGCTGGGCGTGCCCGACCTGCGCGTCCTGCCGCCGGGGCAGCGGGCGGCGGTCTTCGCCGCCGAGGCGGGCTACCTCGGCGTCGACACCTACGACCCGGTGCGCCAGCACCTGGTGTCGCACCACTTCACCTACGGCGAGGGCCGCGAGGCCCGGCTCGGCCGCAGCCCGCACCGCTACGTCTGGCCCGCCGAGCTGGACCTGATGGGCAGGCTCGCGGGCTTCGAGCTGGAGTCCCGGCACGCCGACTGGAGCGGCGCGGAGTTCACCGCCGAGTCCACCTCGCATGTGTCCGTCTATCGGATGCCCGCGGCCGGGTAGCTGCGCCGCCGGTTGTAACGGCTCTAGGCCGACCGGCCCTTTCACCTGCGGGAACCATGACCTTCCTGGCATCGGATGGCACACTCCGGCCGTGCGGAACCGGGTGCGTGCGGAGCTGTGGCGGCGGGGCTACCTGCGGGTGGTGCGCTCGTCGTTCGCCACTGTGCCCCTGTACCGCGAGCTGTGGGCGCTGAGCGGGCGCACCGACCCCGTCCTGGTGCCCGGACGCACCGGCGTCGACGGGGGCGCGGTCCGGCCGCGGGACCTGGCCGGGCGGGCGGGCGACCTGGTGCCGCTGGCGGGCGGGTCCGCCGAGATCGACCCGCTGCGCGGGCTCGGTCCGGTGCTCGCCGAGCACGTCGGGCTCGGCTGCGGGGCGCTGGTCGTGGTGGTCGACCCCGCCGTGCCGAGAGCGCCGCTGGACCTGTGCGAGGGCGTTCGCTCCTGCGTGCTCGACCCGAACGGCCTGGCCGGGCCCTACGCGGGCGTGCTCGACGAGGTGGCCAACCACCTGCGCCGCGCCGACCGGGTCGTCGTGGTGGGCGGCGACAAGGCGCTGGAGCAGTTCACCGCCGCACTGCCCGAGGCCCTGGCGCACCGGGCGGTCCGCGTCCCCGTTCGCGGGCCGGAGGACCTGGCCGCGCCGGTCGGGGCGCACGCGCTCATCGCGCACCCCCTGCTCGGCGTGCTGGGCGCGCTCGGCAGCTGCGGGCGCTGGCACGTCGACCACCAGCGGGTCCACCTGCGCACGACACCCGCGGGCCCGGCTTGGACGCTGCTGCGGCAGCGCTCGCCGCGGCTGGTGGACGTCCTGGCGGGCCAGGGACGGCTGGAGTGGTGCCCGCGGCACGGGACACCGGTGGTCGAACCGTGGCGCTGACCGCCCTGGTCCACGACCCGAGGACCGACGGCGAGCCCGACGGCTGGGCCGCGTTCACCGCCCGGCGCGGGCTGCACTCGGTGTGGGACTACGGGCTCATGCGGCTGGAGGCGTGGCTGGCCCGCAACCCGGCCGTGCTCGGCGTCGTGCGCGACGGCGACCGGATCGCCGCGGCGGCGACGGTGCTGATCTGTCGCCCGCGCTGGACCCGCCGCTTCGCCGACGCGCCCGGCGGTCGCAGGCCCGGCTGGGCCGAGGTCTACATGCCGTGGCTCTCCGGCTACCCGGCGATCGTGTTCGACCCCGACCTGACCGCGGAGGGCAGGCGCGCCGCCGTGCGCGCCTTCGAGAGGGCCGTGCTGCGCCACGTCGGCCCCGGGCTGCTCGGCATCGCCTACCGGTCGGTCGACGCCGAGACCGCGGCCGCGGTGAGCAGGCCGCTGGGCCGCACCTGGCGCACCGACCCGACCACGGTCCTGGCGAACGCGTGGCCCTCGGAGGACGGCTGGCTGGCCGGGCTGAGCAAGGAGCGGCGCACCAGCATCCGCCGCTACGCCCGCAAGATCGACCGCGACCCGACCCTGGAGGTCCGCGAGGGCTGGGGCCGCGCCGACGCCGACCCGCACGAGCTGGCCGCGCTGATCAACCGCCACCGCGCCCGGCTGGGCATCGCCCGCAGCGATCCCCGGACCGAGGTGGCGGGCGCCTTCCTCGCCGAGTTCGTGCGCAGGCCCGACGTCCGCCTGCTCACCTACCGCGACGCCGACGGCGCCCTGCTGGCCGCCAACACCCTGCTCGACCACCCGAGCAGCACCGTCCTCCAGCACTGGGCGGCCCGCCCGCCCGCCGAGGGCGGCAGGCACAACCTGTACTTCGACTGCTACCTGCGCTGCGTCCGCCACCTGGTCTCGGCTGGGCGCGCGGAGCTGACCTCGGGCCGGGGGCTGCTTGAGGTGAAGACGTCTTTGGGGTTCAGCACGCGCGAGCTGCACACCGTCGCGGTTCCCCGGCCCGCTGTCGGCAGCCTCGGAAGGAGCCCCAGATGATCGACGCCGGGCCCGTCACCGCGGAGGTGCTCGACCCGCGCACCGACCCTGAGCCGTCGTACTGGGGCGACCTGCGCTCGCGGGCCGGTCTGCGTGCGGACTGGGCGTGGTCGGTGCTGCGGGTCCAGTCGTGGAGCGACCGCTGTCCGCACCTGGTGACGGTGCTGCACGGTGATGACGGGCCCGTTGGTGTGGTGAACGCGGGCTGGTTGGGGCTGCCCGGGCGCTGGCGCGGGTTCCTGCCGGTGGGCGCGAAGCCCCGTCTGGGTGCTCTGCACGTGCGGGGGCCGGGTAGCAGCGCGGTTCCCGGCTGGTGGGTGCCGGGTGGTGTGCGCACGCTGCTGGACTACCAGCGCACCATGCGGGCTGAACTGGGCGCGGGTTGCCTGGGGGCGGTCCTGCGCCAGGTGACGCCCGCCGAGCTGTCCGAACTGGATGATCGGGTGCTGCTTTCCCGCCTGACCGAGCCGATCTGGCGGGTCGACACGGCCGAGATGTCCGATGTCGACGATTGGCTGCGAACGCTGGACAAGAAGCGGCGCAGCAACCTGCGGGTGATCGGCCGCAAGCTCGCCGACCGGGTCGCGGTGACGATCGGTCCCGCCGACTCCTCCACCCCGGCCGAGATCACCGAGCTGCTGCGCGGCAACAACGCCAAGTACCAGGGTGTGCTGCACAATCCGGTTCCGCAGTTGACGGGGTATGTCGAGGAGTTGACGTCTCAGGCGGATGTGGTGACGTTCCGGTACACCGATCCTGACAGCGGGCGGCTGTTGGGCATCGGGATTCTCATGGACCATCCTGAGCTGCCGGTGTGGCGGACTTGGGCGATGGTTCCGGTGGAGGAGGGCGGGGTGCGGGACCTGTACTTCCTGCACATCACCCGGCTGATCGAGTGGGTGACCGCGCACCGGCGGCCCGCGCTGCTGCTGGGCAAGGGGAAGGGCAGGCTGAAGTCGTCGGTGGGGGCGACCTCGATCGAGCAGTACGCCGCGCTGGTGCGGTGAGGGTGGCCCGGCCGGGGATCGCTGGGCGGGTGGGCGGGTCCGATGGGGTGGAGTCGTTTCGGCGGGACCCCTACGACGAATCGCCGCGGCGTGAGACGAGGCGTGCGGCCGGCAAGCCGGTCTCACGCACGCCAGTTCAGCGGCGGTTCTTCTCCCCCACTGAAACGACTCCACCCCATCGGACGGTTGGCAGCGGGGCGTCGCGTTGGGTGGGTGGCGGTGGGGTGCGGGAGAGGTGGGTGCGTAGCCAGGTCGCCTTGGCGGCCAGGCCGACCACGAGGGCCGTCATCGCGCCGACCGCGCCGAGCACCGGAATCGCGACCACGGCCGCGGCGGCGGTCGCGACGAGCCCGGCCGCCGCCGCGGAGCCGGTCGTGCGCAGGGCCGCTCCGGTGGTGTTCTCCAGGAGGTACACCGCGTAGACGATCGCGGCGAAGGCGGTCATCTCGACCAGGGTCACCGCGGCGAGGGCCACGAGGTTCGCGCCGAGGGAGTGGACCGCGGGTGGGCCGCCGTTGGTCCAGGCGATGAGGGCGGTGGTCGCAACGGCAAGTACGGCGGAGGTGGTCACGGCGACCGCGATGCCGCTGATGGTGCGAGCGGTGGCGCGGCCGGAGCGGCCCGCGGTGCCGCGTAGGCGCAGGGAAGTGGCGGGTTGGGCGATGCGCAGGAGGAGCACGACCAGGCCGCCGAGAGTCGCCGAGGCCAGCAGGGCCAGGTAGACCATGGCGACGTCTTCGGGGACGACCAAGGCGGCCAGCAGCACGTAGAGCACCGAGATCGATGCGGAGTCGGCGACGTCGGTCACCGCGGCCAAGGCGGCGCGGCGGGTCAGGGAGTGACCGAGGCCCGCTCTGGCGCGTGCGGGCCTGGTGCGCAGGGCGGGCAGCAGCGCCGCCAGCACCGCGCACGCGGTGGCGACTCCGCCGACGAGGACCAACAGGTACGCGTAGGGCTCGAAGACCCCGACGACCGCGAGCCCCGTCGCGGCGACCACGTGCAGGGCCAGTGCGCCGAACGCGGCGGTGTCACGGACGGGGTGGCCGTTCATGCGGTGGGTTGAGGCCAGCGCGGACAGCAGGCCCTGGCCGGACAGGTAGACCGCGCCCAGCCCGTACATCGCGGGCTGGCCGCCGACCGGCGCGAGTGCGGCGGCGGCCAGCGCGGCGACGGCCACCGGGGCCGCCGCGCGGGCCAGGAGCGCGCGGGTCGACTGGTGGGCCAGTCGCCTGGTCCTGGGGACCGAGGTGAGGATCGTCTTCTCCGCGCCCATCGCCACGAACAGCAGGACCGCGAAGGGGGCGGTGGCCGCGACGTACTCGCCGAAGCGCTCGGCGCCCCACGCGGGCAGCAGCACCACCGCCGAGAGCGCGATGCAGGCCCGCGCCGTGCCGCGCCCCGCGATCACCCGCAGGACGTCGGCGCGGCGGGGCCACCGCCCGCCGGGGCAGGGCTCAGCCACCCGCCCGGACGTTCTCCGGCTCGCGCTCGGCCCGCGTGTCGGCGGGCTCGGCGGGCTTCGGGGACTTGCGGCCGACGAGCCTGCGCCAGAAGCGGTCCGGCAGGGTCAGCACCAGGACGGCGAGCACGACGTGCACCCCGATGAAGACGAACGCCTCGTTCTTGGTCAGCTCGTGCCCGACCCGGACGGTCATGTGGTCGGCCCAGGACCAGACCTCGGGAATCGGCGTCCACTTCGGGTCGGTGTGCGGGTTGATCGTCAGGTACGCCAGGTCCTCGAGGCCGGACAGCTGCAGCAGGATGCAGGCGTAGCCCAGGCGCCGCGCCATGCCGCCGGAGCCGCCGCCGAGCCGCCAGGCCAGCACGAAGGCCAGGATGAGGAACGGCGTCAGCATCAGGACCAGGTAGTAGACACCCTCGCCGAAGAAGATCTTCGGGACGAAGTAGGTGAAGTACACCAGGAAGCAGATCGGGATCGCCGCGAGCGCGATGACCCGCCGCACCCCGGCGGACAGGTTCGCCGCGGCGATCGCCTCGACGGCGAGCACGAACGGCACGAGCTTGGCGAGGAACACCCAGATGTTGGGCAGCTCCTTCTCGTGCGGGAACCCGAAGTACACACCGGCCGCCGCGGCGAACGCCGCCACGGCGAGGATGATAAATGTCCGGTGTGTTCGGAATGCGGACTGCTCGACGGCCATGAACGCTCCAGGAAATCTCTCTCTTTACCCACCCGTCCGGGCATCGTAGCCACCCAGGGGCCACAGGGAAGCCGGTTCGGCGGAGTGGAGCAGCGCGTCAGGTCCATTCGGCCGCTGTTCCCAGATTTCGGCGCATAACCGGGATTATTTGCCCGAGGTGAACTATTGGTCACACAAGATCGGAGGCGTATGGTCACCCGCCGACCGGCGACAGGTAATTCTGAAACGGTGAAGGAAGGTCCTTGAACTCCGAAACGGACCCGCAGGCGGCCATCGACGCGCACCTGGCCGCCGTCGTCGGGCGCGACCTCGCCGCCTACGCGGCCTCGCTGCACCCCGACGTCACGGTGGTGATCCCCAGCGGCCGGGTGATGACCGGCGCCGCCGAGGTCATCGCCTTCCACGAGACGTGGTTCACCGAGGTGGAGTGGACATACGAGGTCGAACACCGGCGCAGCGTCACCGCGGCGGGCTCGGCGGTGCGGGTGGTCGACGTGACCTACACCGACGCGCCCGGGGCCGCCCCGTCGAGGTTCACGATGGGGCTGACATTCGTCCAGGAGGGCAGTCGATGGCTGCTCATCCACGACCAGTGCACCCTGCTCCGTTCGGAGTAGTTCCCAATAACGGGCATTTGAGTTGTTCAACGCTCTTTCCCGACACCTTCCCGATTGTTACAGTCCGGGCACTTCGCGCCGTTGGGGAAAGGGCGACGCAACGATGGATAGCGTTCTCATCACGGGGATTGCCGGGTTCCTGGGCAGTCACGTAGCGGATTGGTTGCTTACCCACGGCTACCACGTCCGCGGTATCGACAACATGATCGATGGATTCAAGGAAAACGTTCCCGACGGAGTCGACTTCCGCGTGGCGGACTGCCGCGACGCGAGCGAGTACGAGGACATGCTCGACGGGGTCGAGATCGTTTTCCACTGCGCGGCCGCGCCCTATGAGGGCCTGTCCGTGTTCGCGCCGTACCTGGTGAACGAGCACACCACCGGGGCCACGGTCGCGATGCTGTCCGCATCGGTGCGCAACGGCGTGCGGCGCTTCGTGCACTGCTCGTCCATGTCGCGCTACGGCGCGCTCGTCCCACCGTTCACCGAAGACATGCGCCCGGAACCCCTGACGCCGTACGGAATCGCGAAGTACGCGGCGGACTTGCAGGTCCAGGCCATCGCCGGGGTGCACGGCATGGAGCACAACATCGCGGTGCCGCACAACATCATCGGCCCGCGCCAGCGCTTTGACGACCCGTACCGCAACGTCGCCGCCATCATGATCAACCGGGTGCTGCGCGGGCTGCCGCCGGTGATCTACGGCGACGGCAGCCAGCTGCGCTGCTTCAGCTTCGTCTCCGACGTGGTGTCCTGCCTGACCAAGCTGGCCACCGACCCGGACATCACCGGGGAGATCGTCAACGTCGGCCCGGACGAGGGCACGGTCAGCGTGCTGGAGCTGGCGCAGACCATCTGCGACATCGTCGGCGTCGACTGCGACCCGGTCTTCATGCCCGCGCGGCCGCTGGAGGTGCACCACGCCACGTGCAGCTCCGACAAGGCGCGCAAGCTGCTCGGCTATCGCACCGAGGTCGGGTTGCGGCAGGGCCTCTCGGAGATGGTCGAGTGGATCTCGCTCAAGGGTCCCCGGGAGTTCGAGTACAACCTGGACCTGGAGATCGTCAACCACCTGACGCCGACAACGTGGTCCCAGAGGCTGATGTGAGCGGGTTGACCGCGATCGTCCCCTGCTACAACGAGGGCGCCCAGGTCGACCTCGCCTACCGCGAGGTGTGCGAGGCGCTCGGGACGGTCGAGGACCTGGAGCTGCTGTTCATCGATGACGGCAGCCGCGACGACACCCTGGAGCGGATCAGGCGCATCGCCGCGGCCGACCCCCGGGTGCACTACGTGTCCTTCGCCCGCAACTTCGGCCTGCCCGCCGCGGTCACCGCGGGCTTCCGGTACGCGGCGCGGCCGTGGGCGGTGCAGCTCGACGCGGACATGCAGTTCCCGGCGGGCGAGACCTGGAAGCTGCTGGACACCGCCGCCGAGGGCTACGACGTGGTGTTCGGCGTGCGCGCCGACCGCAAGGACTCGGCCCTGCGGCGCCTCGGCGCGGCAGGTGCGCACTGGGTCGCGCGCAAGGTGCTGAAGGTGGAGGTGCCGCAGGGCGCGACATCGTTTCGGGTCGTGCGCACCGAGGTCGGGCGCACGGTCGTCAACCTGCCGACCGGCAACTCGCACTTCGTCGCCAAGGCCCCGCACGTCGGGGCCCGGTGCGCGACGGTGCCGGTGGCCCACCGCGAGCGCTCGGCGGGCACGTCGAAGTTCCGGCTCGGGCGGCTGGCCGGGGACGCCTTCGAGCTGTGGTTCGGGTTCTCGTGGCGGCCGCTGAACGCGGTGTACCTGCTCGCCGCGCTGGCCGCCTTCGCCGCGGTGCTGCTCTCGGTGCTGGGCATCGTCGGCGCGGTGGGCGCGACCGCGCTGCTGGTGACCGCGCTGCTGGTCTCGGCGTCGGCCGTGGTCGGCGTGGCCGTTGTCGGGCGGTACCTGTTCCGGCGCATGATGGACGTGCGGCCCCGGCGGATCTACTACGTGCGGGAGGCGAACATCCCGGTGTCCGATGAGGACATGCTCGACCACGGCGTGCCCGCTCCCCCGCCGCCGAGGCGGACGACGGGCGCGACGGCGGTGCTCCGGTGAGCGCCGGGGAGCTGCTCGTCCTCGGCGCGGGCGAGGAGCAGGTGGTCCTCTACCAGGAGGCCCGCCGCCGCGGCCTGCGGACCGTGGCGGTGGACATGCGCGCCGACCGGCCGGGCATCCCGCTGGCCGACGAGTTCCTGCCGATCTCCACCACCGACCACGCGGGGATCGCGCAAGCGCTTGCCGGCAGGCCGATCGCGGGCGTGGTGTCCACCGCCGCCGACACCTGCCTGGAGTCCTGGCACCGCCTGTCCGTCCATTTCGGAACTCCGTGGCCGTATCCAGCGGCCGCGGCGGCGGCATCGATGGACAAGGCGGCCTTCCACCGGGTCGCGGCGGCCGCGGGCGTGCCGTCCTACCGGTGGGCGCAGTCCGAGGACCTGGCCTCGCTGGCCGACGCGGTGCGCGGCTTCCGGTTCCCGGTGGTGGTCAAGCCGACCGACGCCTCCGGTGGCCGCGGCGTCACGGGCGTGCCGGACGAGGCGGGCCTCGACGCCGCGCTGCGCCACGCCGCCCAGCTCTCCCCGAGCGGTCAGGTGATCGTGGAGGAGTTCGTCGAGGGCGTGAACTACACGGTCAACGTGTTCATGTCCGGCGGCGAGGTCGCGCTCAGCGTGATCACGGTCAAGGACGTCCTGCCGGGGCCGGGCTTCCTCATCGGCGGGCACACCGCGCCCGCGCCGCTGGCCCCGGAGGCCACCGAGGAGATGACCCGCGAGGCGCGCGAGCTGTGCCGGGCCTTCGACCTGCACGACGGTCCCGCCAACTTCGACGTCGTGGTCGCCCCGGACGGCACCCGCTACGTGCTCGAAGTCGGCGCCCGCATGTCCGGCAACGGCTTCCCGCGCCTGGTGTCCGCCCTGGCCGGGGTCGACGTGGTGGCCGCGCTGGTCGGCCTGGCGATCGGCGAGCCCGTCGCCATCGCCCCCCGGCACTGGCGGCCGACGCGGCTGCACGTGCTCACCTCCCCGCTGCACGGACCGGGCGAGTTCGTCGGCGCGCCGGGGCTCGACGCGGTGGCCGCCCTGCCGGACGTGACGTCGGTGGAGCTGTTCGTCAAACCCGGCGACCCCGTCCAGCCGTTCACCGAGGCCGGTCGCAAGCTCGGCTGGGTGGTCGTCAGCGCCGAGGACGCGAGCGGCCTCGACGCGCGCGTCGCCGAGGTCGTCGCCGCGCTCGGCCTGGACGTCAAGGCGCCGATGACGGTCGCGTAGCCAGTCGCTTCACCGCGGTCCCGCCCATCCCGGCGACGGGTGGGCGGGACCGCTTGCCGTTCCAGCACGCCCCACCGCCCGCCTGATCTACGCCGTCGGGGTGTGGTCCGCGACGAGCCCGCGCGCCGCCACCGCGACCGCGAGGGCCGCCAGCACCAGCAGGGCGCTCACCCACAGCGGGCCGAGGTCGCCGAGGCGGGCGTGCGCCACGGCCCCGGCGAGAGGGCCTGCCGTCGCGCCGGCGTTGAGCGCGGCCGTGGCGTAGGCGCCGGCCATCGTCGGGGCCGCCGACGCCGCGTACAGCACGCGGGTGATCAGCGTGCTGCCCACGGCGAACGACAGCGCGCCCAGGGCGAACACGGCGGCGAGCAGCGCGGCCGGGTTCCCGGCCAGCGCCGCCGCCGCGCACCAGGCCGCGACCAGCAGCGGCCCGCCGACCGCGACGACCCGCCACGGCCGCTGGTCGGCGAGTCGACCGGCCAGCGCGACGCCGAGGAACGAGCCTGCGCCGAAGAGCACCATCGCCACGGGCACCCACAGCTCGCCCAGCCCGGCCGGCCCGGTGACCACGGGGGCGAGGAAGGTGAAGCCCGCGAAGGTCCCCGCGTTCACCAGCGCGCCCAGCAGCATCGCGACCAGCAGGCCGGGCCGCCCGAGCGGGGCGAGTTCCGCGCGCAGGCCGGGATTCCCCCGCCCGCCCGTGGAGCGGACCCCGGCGACGACACCGATGGCGGCGGGCACGCACAAGGCGGCCACGGCCCAGAACGCCGCGCGCCAGCCGAAGACCGCGCCGAGCAGCGATCCGCCGGGGACACCGGCGATCATCGCCGCCGTCGTCCCCGCCAGCAGCACGGCGAGGGCGCGTCCCCTGCGCTCGGGGACCATCGCCGCCGCCGCGGTGAGACCGACGGCGAGGAAGCCCGCGTAGGCGAGCGCGGCCACGACCCGGGTGCCCACCAGCACCCCGAAGCCGGTCGTCACCGCGCCGACGACGTGGGCGGCGGCGAACACGAGCAGGAAGCCGAGCAGGCAGCGGCGTTCGGACCGGCCGCGGGCGAAGGCGGCCACCAGCGGCGCGCCGACGACCATCCCGACGGCGAACGCCGAGGTGAGCAGACCGGCCGACGCCACCGTCACCGCCAGGTCGGCGGCGATGTCCGGCAGCAGACCGGCGAGCATGAACTCCGAGGTGCCCATCGCGAAGACGGCGACGGCGAGCAGGTAGAGCGGGAAAGGCATGTGAGTCGCTCCGAGGCGAGGAGAGGCGGGGAAGGCGTCTCGTCACCGCGGTCAGCCCACGGGCGCGCTCGACCGGCCGCGGGAGCGCGGCGGGAGGTCAGGGGTGCTGGGGGCTGACGGCGTGACCGAAAGCCCCCGACTCGTCCGCCTCGGGGCTCGACATGCGCCCACCCTATCCCCGGATACCGAGCACGGTCACGGGGATTAACCGGACACCCGAGCGGGCACAAGAAGGGCACGCCGCACCGCCGATCCCCAGGAGCCCACCATGCGACCCCGCACCGACGCCCCGATGGCCCCCCTGCTGTCCGGCATCGCCGAGAACACCCGCACCGAGCGCGCCCGCGCCGCGCGCACCATCGCCGTCCACGCCCGCGACGCCGACGAACTCCGCGACCTCCTCGCCATGCTCGGCCTCACCCCGCACGACGCCGCGGCCGTCCGGGGCGAATCGGCCGCATAGCCCAGTTTCGCCCGATCACCGCAGAGGTACGTCGCAGGAAGACGAGAAACCGAGGAGGAAACACCATGCCGTGGGTGGAGAGCCATCGCCGCCGGGTCCCGGGCAGCTTTTTCCGCAGGACCACCGTCCGCAGGCACTACCGCCTGCCCGCCGGACTCCCGATCATCCCCATCGTCGCCGTCGCCGTCGTGCTGATCGTGATCCTCGCGCTGGTCTTCTAGCCCGGAGCCAAAGCGGCCGGAGTCCACTTGGAACGGTGGACTCCCACGGCCGGACCCGAGCGCTCCGGCTACCACACCTTTTCGGCGTCCCCCGGCAGCCACACGGCGCCCGGGTCGTCGCCGTCGCGCGGAGCGGGTGGCCCGGGGATGAACCCGTCACCGGCCAGCCACGCCTCCAGTTCGAGTTCCCCCTCCGCGACGAGCGCCATCGCGTCCCCGTCCTCCGCCGACTCGGCGCTGCCCCTGGCGCGCACCAGCGCCCTGCGCGCCTCGGCCGCCTCGCCCGCCAGCGCGCGGGCGAAGGCGAGCCGCACCCACGCCCGCGCCTCCTCTTCCCCGTCCCCGAGGTTCATGGCGGCGCGGACCGCCTTGCGCTGCACCCGCGCCGCCGCGTCATGGTGTCCACGCGAGCGCTGAAGCGGCCACAGCGCGTGGCAGAACTCCAGGACCCGCTCGTCGTTCCTGCGCTCGGCCGCGACCAGCAGCGCCAGGAGCGCGCCGCGCTCGGCCTCGTACCAGCGGGCGGCTTCCTGCGGGGAGGACCAGTCCCGCCTGCGCGCGGGCCCGCTCGGCCAGACGAGCCGGGACCGGTGCTCCTCGCGCAGCGCGCGGCCCGCGGCCAGCGCGGCGCCGAGGTACCAGTCCTCCACTCTGTCCCGTGCCCGGTCGGCTTCCTCGCGCGCGGCGGAAAGGCCGCGCGCGTGCAGGCGGACCAAGGCGTGCAGGCGGAAGCGGTCCATCGCTCCGGTGGCCAGGTTGGCGTCGCAGAGCCGGTGCAGGATGTGGCGGGCGTGCTCCACCCACTCCTCCAGCCCCTTGGCGATGGCCTCGGTGCTGAACTCGGCGGCGGGCAGAGCGCCCAGCAGCGCGTACGCGCGCCTGCCGTCGGCGTCGAGGGTGTGCACGACCTCGTCGAGGTCCGCGCCGATCTCGCAGTCCTCCGCGGCCAGGCGGGCGAGGCGGTGGCCGTCGTCGGCGAGGTGGGCGGCCAGCACCCCGGGCGGCCATCGGTCCGGGTCCTCCAGCAGCGAGGCCACGATCCGCACCGCTTTCGGCAGTCCCGCGCAGATCCCGGCGAGCCGCTCGGCGACGTCGGCGGCGAGGTCCGAGCGGATGTCCTCGTCCAGCATCGAGAGCAGCAGCGCCGCGGTGTCGGCCTCGTCCAGCGGCTTGAGGCGCAGCACGCGCGCCGCGTCGAGCGCGGGCCTGCCCAGGCGGTATCTGCTGGCCACCACCAGCGCGCTGCCCGGCGCGCCGGGCACGAGCAGCCGCACCTGCGCCGAGCGCTCGGCGTTGTCGACCAGCACCAGCACCGGCCGGTCCGCGGTGAGGCTGCGAAAGAGCGAGGCGCACTCGTTGAGCCCGATGGGCGGCTGGGTCACCTCGTAGTGGGCCAGCAGGGCGGCGAGAACCCGATGGACGGCGTCGTCACCGCGATAGCGGTGATCGGTGTAGTCGACGTAGAGCTGGCCGCCGGGGAAACGGTGACGGTTCGCGTCCGCCCAGTGCCGCACCAGCGCGGACTTGCCGACCCCGACCATCCCGGTCACGACGATCACGGCCTGGTGCCCCGGTTCCAGCCGGTCCATGACGGAGTCCATCTGCCGCAGCTCCACCGCCCGGTCCACGAAGCCCACGGGCTTGGGCGGCAGCTGACGCGCGATCGCCAGGTCACTGTCGGGAGACTCGCGCCCGAGCGTGATCTCCATGCGATGGGCCTGGAAGACCCCGCCGCGGTGCGCCCCGGCCTCGGCCCGGTTCACCACACCGCCGGCGCCGTCGCCTGCCCCCTTCGTCGCCATGACGCCCACCGCCTCCCCGCCAACTACCGGATAGCACGGTGGCTGCTAGCATGCATCCGGACCGACAGTACGCGATCTGCTACGTGTCATGTTGACACACGAAACCGATAATCGGGAGGGCTGCGCAGTGGCCAAGAAACCCGAGAAGGCGGGCCCGGTCGTCCCCAGGGTTCGGCTGTCGATGGAACTGCGGCAGGCCAGAGACCACGCGGGCCTGACCCAACAGCAAGTCGCCGAGGCCCTTGAGTGGTCCCTGAGCAAGGTGATCAGGATCGAGAACGGCGCGGTCCGCGTCTCCATCACCGACCTGCGCGCCGCGCTGGCCCTGTTCGGCATCTCCGAGCCCGCGCGCGTCGACGAGCTGCTGGAGCTGTCCCGCCAGGCCCGCGAGAAGGAGTGGTGGGACAAGTACCGCAAGGACGCCCAGCAGGGGATCATCGACCTCGCCGCCTACGAGGCCAGCGCGTCGGTGATCCACCAGTACCAGTCCATGGTCGTCCCCGGCCTGCTCCAGACCACCGCCTACGCCCGCGCCGTGATCGGCAACTTCGATGACGAGGCCACGACCGAGGGCCTGCTCGCCCTGCGCCGCGACCGCCAGCGGGCCGCGCTGCGCGGGGACGGCCGCGAGCGTGTGTTCATCCTGGACGAGGCGGTCCTGCTCAGGACGGTGGTCGGCCCCGACGACATGCTTGAGCAGCTGGCGCACCTGGTGGAGGTGAACCGGATGGACGGTGTCTCGATCCACGTCCTCCCGCTGTCCTCCGGACCGCACCGGGCCATCGGCGGGTCGTTCCAGGTGCTGGGCATCGGGTCGACGCGGGGGGCCTCCTACATCGCGTACACGCCCGCGGGCTGGTTCGAGCAGCTCATCAAGAACGAGTCGGCAGTCGCCGAGTACCGAGTGATCTTCGATGAACTCCTGGCGCTGTCCAGCACTTCCGACCAGCTAGAGGGTCTCCTCGACCAGGTCGGGAGCACTATCCACCAGCAGAAAGAACGAGGATGACGCAGGACGATCGCCAGTCGCGCGCCAGGCGCGACGCAAGCCCCGCAGTGTGGTTCAAGAGCTCGTTCAGCGCCGATGGCGCAGGCAACTGCGTCGAGGTCGCGTGGCGGCCGAGCGCGGTGCTGGTGCGGGACTCGAAGGTCCCCGACCTGGGCTCGCTGTCGGTCCCGACCGACGGCTGGGTGAGGTTCGCCCGAACCGCCAAGGGCTCCTGAGTTCGCAGGCACCGCTGAGGCCGCCCGGAGACCATCCGGGCGGCCTCAGCCGTTCGGCCTAGATGTCCAGGACCAGGCGGGCGGAGACGGCGCGGGAGACACAGATCATCATGGCCTGGCCCTCCTCGCGCTCGGTCGGGCCGAGGATGGAGTCGCGGTGGTCGGGGGTGCCGGAGAGGACGCCGACCTCGCAGGTGCCGCAGGTGCCCTCCTGGCAGGAGGAGTAGACGTCCACGCCCGCGGCCGAGACGACCTCGAGGATCGAGCGGTGCTCCGGGACGGTGAGGGTGAGGCCGGATTGAGCGAGTTCCACCTCGAAGGAGCGACTGGGGCCCTCGGCGGCGCCGGGCTTGGCGACGAAGCGCTCCAGGTGCAGGGCGCCCTGGGGCCACCGGGCGCACTCGGCCTCGACCGCGGCGAGCAGCGGCTCGGGGCCGCAGCAGTAGACGGCGACGTCGGGGGCCGGGTCGGCGAGGATCTCCAGGAGGTCGAGGATGCCCGCCTCGTCCTGGGGCTGGATGCTGACGTTGTCGGGGTGGCGGTCTTCGAGCACGTCGGCGAAGGCCATGGAGGTGCGGGTCCGGCCGCCGTAGAACAGGTGCCACTCGGCTCCGGCCGCGGCGGCCGCGGCGATCATCGGCACGATCGGGGTGATCCCGATGCCGCCCGCGATGAAGATGTAGCGGCGCGCGCCCGCGAGGGCGAAGTGGTTGCGCGGTCCGCGGACCTCGACCGCGTCGCCGATGGCGAGGCGCTCGTGCACGTAGGCCGAGCCGCCGCGGCTCGCGGGCTCGCGCAGGACCGCGACCTGCAGCACCGACCGTTCGGCCGGGTCGCCGCAGAGGGAGTACTGCCGGACCAGGCCGTCGCCGAGCACGATGTCGATGTGCGCACCCGGCGCCCACGGCGGCAGGTCACGCCCGTCGGGGCTGCGCAGCGTCAGCTCGACGACGCCGTCGGCCAGCGCTTCCTTCTTCTCCAGCACCAGGTCGAGCGCGGGTTCGGTCGGCATCGGGTTTCCCTCTCTGTTGAGGTCGCTGTAGCAGTACCACGGCGACCTGACACGTCGCCGACAGCCGAACCCGGCCGGCAGCGGAACCCATAGGCGACCGCGTCGACCCCGCGGCCGAGAACACCGGCGGCTGCCTCGTCATGGTCGGCTCCGTCGCGGCGTACCACGCGGCGATCACCGAGGCCATGCGCGGAGTACGGGAAGGCGCTGTCCACGGGTGGCCCAGGGCCACCCGGTTCCGCTGGAGTTCAAGACCGACCCCAGGCCGCCTGCCGCGCCCTCAACTCGGTCCTGCGCAACACGGTGAGACAGCGTCGAACCTGGAGAAGGCCAAGGCACTGGCCGTCCTCATCGAACTGGCAGGGTCAGTATCCGAAGAGGACCGTCTGCCGGAGTGCGGCGCCCACCTCGCCTTCCTGCCCCTCACCGACGACGAGCGCGGCGAGGTCACCTCCTCCGTCGCCGATCCCGCCGTTCTGGCGAAGTGGATGGCCTAGGCCGTCCTCGCGGGACGGCCGCTGCAAGGCCGCCACCACCTCGGCGAGGACGACGCGTGGAACATCGCGGCGCTGGTGCTGCGCCTCGCCGAGCGCGACGCCTGGCCGAGCGGGTGGGCGCAGCGGCCTCAGCCGGGCACCCCCAGCGCGGGCAGCCCCGTCAGCGTCGTCCGCCCCGCCCTCGCCAGCGCGCAGGCGATCGCCGCCGTGGCGGGCGGATAGGCCAGTTCACCGAGACCGCCCACGGGGTGGTCGGTCTCCACGATGTGCACATCGATCGGCGGCACGTCATCGATGCGCGCCCAGCCGTAGTCCGCGAAGCTGGACTGCGCCACCCGCCCTTCCCGCACCGTGATCTGCGCGCCCAGGACCGTCGAGAGGGCGTCCACCACGCCGCCTTCCACCTGTGCCCGGACGCCCGACGGGTGCAGTGCCGCGCCGACGTCCACCGCCGCGGTGACCCGGCGCAGGCGCGGGCCCGTGCGGGTGCGCTCCGCGTGGGCGATCACCGCGATGGCCGAGCCGTAGTCCAGGTGGCAGGCGACGCCCTCGTGCAGGCGGCCCGAGCGGGGCCGGGACCGCGCGGCGGCGACGTCCAGCACTCGGCGCAGTCTGCCGCCGGTGGGCAGGAGCCTGCGGCGCAGGGCGACCTGGCCGATGCGGGCGGTGTCGGCCAGGCTGCTGAGGAACGCCTCCTCGGCGAAGACGAACGGGCCCGCGTAGACCGAGCGCCAGAAGCCGGTGCGCAGCGGGGAGGGCGACAGCGCGACGCGGGCCCGGCCCTCGACGGTGTAGGGGAAGTGGTCGCCGCTGGCGAGGACGAGGTCGGGGTTGTTGAAGAACGGCGCGACCGACAGCGGCCAGGTCGCCACGTCGTGGGCGCGGCGCACCGGTATCCCGTCCCGGCCGACGACGGCGCGCATGCGGTGCACCGACAGCGGGCGGTACGAGTCGTGCTGGGTGTCCTCCGCGCGCGTCCAGAGCACCTTCACCGGCCTGCCCGCCACCCGCGAGCACTCCACTGCCTCGCTGACGAAGTCGGGCTCGATGCGTCTGCCGAACGCGCCGCCGGAGAGCGTCGCGTGCACCGCCACCGTGGACTCGGGGACCGCGAACAGCCGCGACAGCAGGGTCCGCAGGCCGCCGGGGTCCTGGGTGGGGGCCCACACGTCCAGGCCGTCGGGACGCCAGTGGGCGGTGGCGTTCATCGGCTCCATGGGCGCGTGGGCGAGCATCGGAAGGCGGTACTCGGCCTGCACGACCGACGGGCCCAGGTCCTCCGGCTCGGGCAGCCGGGCGGCGAGGTCGTCCAGCCAGCGCCTGCTGTCGGCGGTCGGGGCGCCCCCGGTCCACTGGACGGTGAGCGCCTCGCGCCCGCGCAGCGCCGCGCCCGTGGCGGTGGCGATGACGGCGACGCCGCCCTGCGCGCCGGTCCGCGGCCCGATGGCGGCGACCGCGACGACACCGGGGACCGCCGTGGCGGCCGTGTCGTCGAAGGAGGCGACCGTGGCGCCGATCCACGGCGGGCGGGCCAGGACGGCGGTCAGCACGCCGGGCGGGGCGGTGTCGATGCCGTAGCGGGCGCGGCCGGTGACGATGTCGCGGGCGTCGACGCGGCCCGCGCCGCCGCCGAGCACCCGCCACCGCGCGCGCGGCGTCAGCTCGACCTCGACGGTGCCCGGGTCGATCGCGGCGGCCTCGCCGACCAGCGCCGCGTACGGCAGCCTGCCGCGCCGGGGGTGGCGCACCTCGCCGTCGCGGGCACGGCACTGCGCGGCCGGGACGCCCCAGCGGCGCGCGGCGGCGGCCACGAGCAGCGCCCGCGCGGTGGCGGCGGCCTGGCGCACCGGGTTCTCCAGCGCCCGCACCGACAGCGAGTTGGCGACCATCTGCTGGCCGTACTTCGCGGTGTCGCCCTCGGCCTGCTCGACGTCGATGGCGGTCAGGTCGACGGCCAGTTCCTCGGCGACCAGCATGGCCACGACGGTGCGCACGCCCTGGCCGGTGTCCGGCCTGGGCACGGTGACGGTGACCGCGCCGCCGGAGTCCAGGCGCAGGTACACCGACGGAACCCATTCGGCGCTCCGGGCGCCCGCGAGGGCGGGAACGGGCACGGCGACGACCAGGGTCCCGGCGCCGAGGGCGGTGAGGAAGGTGCGGCGGTCCATCACCCGGCCTCCCCTCGGGCGAGCCTGGCGGCGAGGCGGACGGCCTCGCGCACCCGTCGGTAGGTGCCGCACCGGCAGACGTTGTCGCGCAGCGCCTCATCGATGTCGCGGTCGTCGGGGTCGGGGTTCTCGGCGAGGAGGGCGACGGTGGACATGATCTGGCCGGGCTGGCAGTAGCCGCACTGGGCGACGTCCAGGCGCAGCCAGGCCCGCTGCACCGGGTGCCCGGCGTCCTCGGAGAGGCCCTCGACGGTGGTCACCCGCCGCCCGGCCGCCTGCTCGACGGCGGTGACGCACGGCCGCACGGCACGTCCGTCCATCAGGGACACACAGGCGCCGCACACCCCCACACCGCAGCCGTACTTCGGCCCGGTGAGGCCGAGTTCCTCGCGGAGCACCCAGAGCAGCGCCTCGCCGTCCGGGGCGTCGACCTCGTGGTCCTCGCCGTTGACCGTCAGGCGGTGTCGCCGCACGCTTTCCTCCTCGGGGAAGCCCTGGTTAGATGTTCAGCATGCTGAACATTACCCGGTCCCCCGGCTCCCGGGCCATAGTCCTCGGCCTGACCGCGAGCGCCGTGCTGACCGGGGTCGTGTGGCTGCTGGGACAGCGGCTGCACGACGTGGCCCTGCTTCCCGACCAAGGGGCCGCTTGGTACTACTGGCAGCTGCCTGAACCGACCGCGGTGACTCGGGCGTCAGCGTGGCTGGGCTACGCAGCCCACCAGATCGTGTCCTGGGGGCTGATCTACTACGCGCAGACCCGAGTACGTCAATACACGTCCGGACTGCACAAGGTCAACGTCGTGGCGCTGGCCGCGAACTTCGGCTTCATCGTGCTGCACCTGGTGCAGACGCAGCTGTTCTACGACGGCCTGGCCCAGGACGTCTCCATCTTCAGCTCCCAGGCCTCGGTCGTCATGCTGCTCGTCGCGGTCCTGCTGATGGAGAACCGCAGGCGGGGCCTGCTGCTCGGCAAGCCCGCCCCGCTGGGCCAGGAGGTCGTGCGGTTCGTGCGCCGCTACCACGGCTACCTGTTCAGCTGGGCCATCATCTACACCTTCTGGTACCACCCCATGGAGTCCACCAGCGGGCACCTGATCGGCTTCTTCTACATGTTCCTGCTGATGGCGCAGGGCAGCCTGTTCTTCACCAGGGCCCACACGAACCGCTGGTGGACGCTGCTGCTGGAGGTGATGGTGGCCGTGCACGGCACCCTGGTCGCCGTCATGAACTCCGGCGCCGAGGGCATGTGGCCGATGTTCCTCTTCGGCTTCCTCGCCATCTTCGTGCTCACCCAGATGCACGGCGTCGGCCTGTCCCGGCGCACCCGGTGGGTGCTGGGCTGGGCATTCATCGCTGCCGTGCTGGGGGTGTACCTGTGGCGGGGGATCGGCAGGATCGATGAGGTCGTGCGCATCCCGGTGATCGAGTACGCGCTGGTCGGGGTGCTCGCCGCCCTGGTGTGGCTGGGCCTGCGGATCGCCGCGCTCCTGCGGCCGCGCGAGGCCGAGCCGGACTATCCGCCCCCGGAGGACGGCGGCTCCGCCATCCCGATCAGCGCGATGAGGTCGTCGCGGAAGCGGCCGTAGTCGGGCAGCGCGCCGAAGAACTGCTCGGACTTGCGCTCCTCGACCCGCGCGCCGTCGAGCGCGACCTGCCCGCTCTCGGTGATCTCCACGAGCAGCCGCCGCCGGTCGCCGACGTCGGCGCCGCGGCGGACGTGCCCGTAGCGGGTCAGCTTCTCGACGGTGCGGCTCATCGTCTGGTCGGTCACCCGGCACAGCAGCGACAGCTCGCGCTGCGAGCGGGGGCCCTCCTCGACGTGGTGCAGCACGACCAGGCCAGCCTGGGTGAGGTCGTAGCCCGCCAGGAACCGCTCGAACCGGACCTCCAGCACCCGCGCGGCCACCGACAGCAGCCGCCCGGTCGGCCACGACCGGGCGTCACCGCGCACCTGCTCGGCGCCGGGGAACTCCGCGCGCCCGCTTGTCTCGGCCACACCCCATTCTCGCAGAGGTGGACTCAGTCCAGCCGCAGGACCGTCTCCTCGATCTCCGCGCCGCGGGCGGGGGCGAAGGCGATCTCGGTGCCGGTCCTGCGGAAGCCGGCCTTCTCCAGCACCCGCAGCGACCCGGCGTTGTCGCTGGCCGCCCGCGCGTGCAGCGGCCGGACGGTCACCTCGGCGAGCAGCAGCCGCACCGCCTCCGTCGCGACCCCGCGGCCCCAGTGCGCCCGGTCGACCCAGTAGGTGATCTCGGTGTCGCCCTCGACCGCGAAACACGAGGCCGTTCCCGCCAGCGCGCCGTCGACGGTGATCGCCCGGAGGATGACCGTCGGCAGCGCGCGGATCCTGGCCATGTGCGCGTCGAAGGCCGCCCGGTCGTCGGGGTCGTGCGAGGTGAAGGCGGCCATGCGCACGGCCTCCGGGTCGCGCTCGACCTCGAACAGCGCGTCGAGGTCGGCGTCGGTGAACGCCCGCAGCGCCACGACCGGCACGGCGGCCTCCCCCTGGGTCCGGCGGGCCGCCTCCGAGGACGGCCCGGCGAGAACGCGAATGCGCGAATATAGCACCACACCGATCGCGACAGCGTACGACCTATTCCGTTCCCACGGAACTGCCAATAGACGCTGATCACGTTCGGTGATGGCAGTGCCACCTCAGCGACTTCGTTCCCGGTATACGGGAACAATGGGAAAGGCACAATAACCCCCGAGGTATAGCTCGAACGGCTCAACGGGGCGGTTCATTCGCCGAGTACAGCCCACGGACCGCAGCGGGAATGCCCGGCAAGCACACCGCAGAATCCCACGAAGCGACGCAGAACTACTCCATCCGGGTCGGAGCAATGTGTTTAGGCTAAATGGAGGGTTTGTTTCCTGGCATTCCATGAGTGATCATTGTGGCCATCCGCTGGCTCGGCGATCTTCAACAGGGATTTGACCGGCCATGCCCACTGCGCGCGGCCCCGTTTCGACCACCCTCGGAACCGGTTCGCGGGAAAGGTGACCGAAATTGCGTGATCTCACCGCACTGGTCGACGAGGTTACCTCGTTGCTGCACACTCCCGCCGACGAGGTCGACGCCCGCGTGGTCGGGTCGCACGCCGAGCGGGTGACCGCGGGGGTCGCCGAGCTCAACGCGGCCGCCGCCGCGGGTGACCAGGGGGCGTTCCGGCTTCAGCAGCTGCTCCTCTCGCGCATCTACAACCTGACGATGCGCATCCCCGACCAGCCGACCGCCGAGGGCTCGGTCCTCGTCAACGGCGTGCTGACCGCGCTGGAGCGGGCCACCATCGCCGCCGAGGACGCCAAGGTGGACTGGGCGGCGGTCGAGGCCGCGCCCAGCGACCCGGCCGCGTACCTGTCCTGGCTGAAGAAGAGCGCCCGCGGTCACCGGGTCTTCAAGCACCCCTACTACACCGACTTCATCCGCCACCACGCCACCGCCGACGACCTGCGCAAGTACGTCATCCAGGAATCGGTGGTGGACGGGCGCTTCGACGACCTGCTGGCGCTCATGCAGGTGGGCACCGCGGGCGCGAGCAAGATGGAGATCGCCAGCAACTTCTGGGACGAGATGGGCAACGGCAAGCCCGACGAGGTCCACACGACGCTGTTCAACCAGCTCTACGAGGTCTTCGACATCACCGAGCAGGAGCTGGAGGACTCGCTCACCGCGACCGCGCTGCTGTCGGGGAACCTGGCCGTCCTGCTGTGCCGCTACCGCCGGTTCTACCCCGAGGCCGTGGGCTTCCTCGGCATGACCGAGTGGCTGGTGCCCGACCGCTTCGTGCAGGTCGTCTCCGCGTGGGAGCGCCTCGGCCTGCCCGACGTCGGCATCGTCTACCACCGGCTGCACATCACCGTGGACTCCCAGCACGCCGCCGGGTGGTTCCACAACATCGTGCTGCCCTCGGCAGGCTCGGCCTACATGCGCCGCGGCATCGCCCGCGGCACCCTCTGGCGGCTGAACTCCTCGGCGCGCTACCTCGACGAGCGCATCGGCGAGGTCGCCGATCTCGCCCCGGCCCACTAGCCGCTCCCGGAAGGACCCACGCCAGTCATGCCACTGAACGATCAGCGCTTCGCCATCGTGGACCTGCCGGAGATCCCGCAGGACATCCTCGACAGCTACGACCGCTGCCCGGTTGACGAGTACATGGGCAACGGCACCCGGTTCAAGCGGTTCAGCCAGTACCGGCTGCACCACGACGAGACCGAGGGCTGGCAGTTCGCCAAGCTGGAGCACCGCGACTACACCACCTTCACCAAGTTCAACTCGGTCGCGGGCGGCATCCGCCGCGTCTACCTGCCGATCGAGGTCGACTTCACCCCGATCATCCGCGCGGGCATGGCGCAGTTCGACCTCGACCCGTCCGAGGACTGGCAGATCAACGTCCACCAGAACCGGACCAAGGCCGACGGCGACAAGCCCGGCCCGCTGACCCCGGAGGGCGTGCACCACGACGGGCACGAGTTCGTCATGATCGCGATCCTGCGGCGCAACAATGTCGGCGGGGGTACCACGCGGCTGTGGCTGCCCGGCGCCGACGAGCCGTTCTGGGTCGGCACGCTCGACCCCGGCCAGGCCGTCCTGCTCGACGACCGGGCCCTGCAGCACGACGTCACCGACGTGACCTCCGCCGACGGCGGGCCCGGCCACCGCGACATCGTCATCGTGGCGTTCTCGCGGTGGAAGGAGAAGTGGTACGGCGACGAGCACGACGCGGCCGCCCTGGCCACGTCGACCATGTGACGGTCGTGGACTTCACCAAGTACCAGGCGCTCGGCAACGACTACCTGCTGCTCGACCCCGGACCGCCGCTCACCCCCGCGGCCGTGCGGCTGCTGTGCGACCGGCGGCTCGGGGTCGGCGCGGACGGGGTCCTGCTGCTGGACGGGCCGGTCGACGTCGACCGGCCCGTCGCCGTGCGCACGGTCAACGCCGACGGCAGCCCGTGCGCGCGCAGCGCCAACGGCGTGCGGATGGTCGGCCTGCACCTGGCGGGCCTGCACCCGGGTACGGCCCGGTTCACCGTGGCCACCCCGGCAGGCGAGTCCGCGGTGGAGGTCACCGACGCCGCGGCCGGGCTGGTCTCCGTCGGCCTCGGCCCCGCGGCGGTGTCCCCGCCGCGACCGCTGGCCGTGGCGGGCGCCGGCTTCGACATGTCCTTTGTGGATAACGGGAACCCGCACGCCGTGCTCTTCCTGCCCGAGGTCGGCGCGGGAGTCGCCCACGAGCACGGCGAGGCCGTGGCCGCGTCGTTCCCCGGGCGCGCCAACGTGCAGTTCGTCCACGTGCTCGGCCCCGACCGGCTGCGCGTCGAGGTCTACGAGCGCGGCG
This sequence comes from Actinokineospora guangxiensis, assembly GCF_042657845.1. Lineage (NCBI taxonomy): Bacteria > Bacillati > Actinomycetota > Actinomycetes > Pseudonocardiales > Pseudonocardiaceae > Actinokineospora > Actinokineospora guangxiensis. Next base: position 212,581 of record NZ_JBHSKF010000011.1, read on the forward strand.
CGGGCTACACCCCGGCGTCCGGGGCGAGCGCGTGCGCGGCGGCGAGCGCGGCGCACGCGCGCGGGCTCACCGGCGGCCGGGTGGCGGTGCTGATGCCGGGCGGGTCGGTCGCCGTCGAGGTCGGCGGGGACGGCGTCCGGATGGCGGGCGAGGTGCGCAAGGTGTTCGAGGGGCGGATCTCGGCGGCGCTGCGGCGCGCGCTGGAGGAGGTGCGATGACGGCGGCGATCTACCCGATGCGGCGGTGGGCGTTCGAGGACACCCCCGGGCGCTACGAGGTCGACCTGGGCAACAGCTACGTCCCGGTCGGCGATCTCGCCGACCTCGGCGTGCCCGGCCAGCTGCCGCTGGGCTACGGCAGCGACGCGGGCACCCCGCGGCTGCGCGCCGCCGTCGCCGCCCGCTACGGCGGCTCCCCCGACCGCGTGCTGGTCACCCACGGGGCGGCCGAGGCGCTGTACCTGCTGTTCACCACGCTGCTGCGGCCCGGCGACCAGGTGATCACCTTCCTGCCGGGGTGGCTGCCGTCCCTCGACGTGCCCGCGCACCGGGGCGCGCGGGTGGACGCGGTTCCCCGCACCGACGACATGGCTGTCGACCTGGCCGCCGTGCGCGCCCTGGCCGGTCCCGACCTGCGGATGATCTACCTGGACTCCCCCGGCAACCCGGGCGGGCGGCGCACCGACAGCCAGGACGTCCTCGCCTTGGCCGACCTGCTCGCCGCCACCGACGGCTACCTCGTCCTGGACGAGGAGTACGCCCTCGACCTCGCGGGCTCCCCCGCCCTGACTCACCCCCGGGTGGTCTCGGTGTCCGGCCTCGCCAAGGTCTACGGCCTGCCGGGCCTGCGGATCGGCTGGCTCTACGGCCCCGACGAGGTGGTCGAGGCGTGCGTGCGCCACAAGCACTACACCTCCATCGCCAACTCGGTCCTGTGCGAGGAGTTGGCGGCCCGCGCGCTGGAGCGGCACGCCCGCTACGCCGCCGCCTACGCCGCGGCCGTCGAGCCGGGGTGGGCGGTGGTGGCGGCCTGGGCCGAGGCGAATGCCGACGCCGTCCGGGTCGTCCCGCCGGACGGGACCCCGTTCGCCTGGGCCGTCCCGCTGTCCGGGGAGCCGTCGCTGGCGCTGTGCAGGCGCGCGCTGGAGGCCAAGGTGCTGCTGATGCCCGGCGAGACCCTCGGCAGCGACCGCGGGTTCCGGCTGGGCTTCGCCAGGGACCCCTTGGTCGTCGCCGAGGGCCTGCACCGGATCACTCCTTTGCTGCGCCGCTGACCTGGCCGTCCGCCCGGGGCTGCTGGTCAAGTGGCTTGTCGACGTCGTCGAGCAGCACGACCGGCTCGGGCTTGGGCGGGCGGATCAGCAGCACCCCGCCGATAATCAGCAGCGCGCCGACCACGGTGTTCCAGTTCAGGATCTCGGCCATGAACAGCACGCCGATGATCGCCGCCCACATCGGGGTCAGGAACGCCACGGTGGAGGCGACGGTGGAGCCGACCGCGCGGATGACGGTCAGGTTCCACATGTAGGCGATGCCGGTGCCGATCGCGCCGAGCACGACCATCGCCAGCATCGGCCCCATCCCAGGCCAGGTCGGGGCGCCCGACATGAACGGGGCGACGATGGCCAGCTGCACCGTGGCCAGGCCGATCTGGATGGCGGTCAGGGTCAGCGCCGGGACGTCCACATCGGACAGGTACTTGCGGGTGTAGGTGTAGCCGAGCCCGTAGGAGGCGACCGCGATGATGCACGCCGTGCTGCCCGCCAGCATCGCGTCGTCGACCCCGTCCCAGACGCCGAGCACGACCAGCGCCCCGGCGAAGCCGGTGGCCAGGCCAAGCAGCCTGCGCGGCGTCGGCTTCTCCTGCGGCAGCATGACCAGCACCCACACCAGGGTGAACAGCGGGATCATCGCGTTCCACACCCCGGCCTGCAGGGAGCTGATGTTCTTCTCCCCCAGGGCGAAGAGGGTGAACGGCAGCGCGTTGAGCACCGTCCCCACGACGAAGGCGTGCCACCACACCTTCGCCTGGCGGGGCACCGTCAGCCTGCGGCCCGCCACCAGCAGCCACAGCACCAGCGCGCCGAAGAAGCAGCGCCAGAAGGCCACCCAGCCGGGCGCGATCCCGGCGTCCACCCCGATCTTGATCAGCGCGAACCCGGAGCCCCAGATCAGCGAGCAGGCCAGGAAGTGCGGCAGCCAGACCGGGGTCTGCGCACGGGATTCGGTGGTCATGGACATCCTCCGCTGGGGGACTGGGAGCGCTGCGGTGTAGCCGGCCTGAAGGTGGCTGGCCCGAGTGTGGCCGGGCCCGCTGACGCGGGAACCGCTCACGCGGCGGCGGCGCGGGCGAACGCGGTGACGACCGGGTGCGGGTCCGGGGTCAGCTCCGGCTGGAAGGCCGCGGCCAGGAAGAACCGGTGGCCGGGCAGCTCGGCGATCCTGGCGACGCCGTCGTCGTCGTGGCCGCTCAACCGCAGGCCGCCCTCCTCCAGCAGCGGGCCGTACCCGGGGTCGAGTTCGTAGCCGCTGTGGTGGCGCTCGGTGGTCGCCCGCGCGCCGAAGACCCGCTCGGCCAGCGATCCGGGGCGCAGGCTGACCCGCCGCTCGTGCCCGGCCAGGGCCTTGCGGGCGGGCACGATCAGCACGCGGTCGGCGTCGGGGGCGGTCTCGGCGTGGGCGGCGTCGGCCATGCCGCACACCGAGCGGGCGTACTCCAGCAGGGCGTGGGAGAAGCCGCCGCAGGTCGCCAGGAACGGCAGGTCGCGCTCGCGGGCCGTGCGCACGGCGGCCAGCGCGCCCGCCTCGCTGAGGTACGGGCTGCCCGGGACGAGCCAGACCCCATCGAACCCCTCGAACCCCTCGAACCCGTCGAGGCGGGGGTCGGCGGTGGAGGTCCAGTAGGCGTCCACGGCGATGCCCGCCCGCCGCCACAGGGCGTCGAACAGGTCGGCGTACCGGGCGTGCGCCCGCACCGCCGCCGACCGCTCGCCCACCAGGGCCACCCGCGCTATCCGCCGCATTCGACCATGGTCGAGCCCACCCGAGTTCAGCACAAGCGATCGTTTCGCATCGCGGTATCAGTTATGCTTATCAGCCGTGGACACGCGCCTGCTGCGGACGTTCTGCGCGGTGACGCGCCTCGGCTCCTTCTCGGCGGCGGCCCGAGAGCTGGGCTACACCCAGTCGGCGGTCTCCCAGCACATCGTCGCCCTGGAGTCCGACCTGGGCGTGCCGCTGCTGACCCGCCGCCCGGTCGGCCCGACCGACGCGGGCGCCCGGCTGCTCGACCACGCCGTGCCCCTGCTGCTGCGGCTGGACGCGGCGCGGGCGGACGTGGCCAGGGCGGCGGCCGAACCGGCCGCCCGGCTGGCGGTCGGGGTGGCTCCGCTGGCGGCGGCCCACCTGCCCGCGATCGCCCGGCACGCGCGGGCCGCGGGCGTGCGCGAGCTGTCGGTGCGGGTGGCGGCCCCCGGCGCGCTGCCCGGCGCGCTCGCCTCGGGGGAACTCGACCTGGCCGTCGTGGTCTCCCCCGCCGTGCGCGGCGACCCGCCACCGCTGCCCGCCCTGGCGTCGCTGCGCTCGGTGCCGCTGGCCGAGGCCCCGGCGCTGGTGGCCGTCCCGCAGGGGCACCCGCTCACCGGGGAGGCGGCCCTGGCCGACCTGACCGAGGCGCGCTGGCTGGCCGCCCCGGACGCCGTCGGCTCCCTGGACGACCTGTGCGCGGGTCTCGGCCTGCCGCCGCTGCGCACCGCCGTGCGGTGCGCGGGCACCGACCTCGACGCCCCGCGGCTGCTCGCCGCCGCGGGCGAGGGCCTGGTGCTGCTGCCCGCCTCGGCGCTGACCCCCGACCTGCGCGGGGTGCCGGTGCGCACCCCGGAGCTGGTCTACCGCACGGACCTGCTGCACCCCCGTTCGGCGGACCGGGCCGTCGTCGCGGTCGTGGCGGCGCTGGGCGCGGGGTGACCGCGGTCAGCGCCGGGCCAGGAGCCGTTCCCCGTGGCTGGTGTAGGGGATCTCGTAGTGGGCGAACACCGCCGGCTCGTCGCGGGCGAGCAGCTCACCGTCGGTGTCGATGGACGGCGCGTCCTTCACCAGCGACTTGGCGTACTGCACCCGGACCGCCTTCGGGCTGACGACAGCGCCGCCTGCGGGCACGAACGCCAGGCGCTTGCGGCCGATGAAGCCGACCGACACGGTGAAGAAGCTCGGCTGGTCGGTGGTGGTGTCGACGTACACCGACTCCAGGGTGCCGATGGTGTCCCCGGCCGGATCGATGACGTCCTTGCCGATCCAGTCGCGGATGTTCTCTGCGGGAAACATGCCGGTCGTGTACCCCCGCGGAGGGCGCGCGTACCAGGGTTTCACCCGCGGGTGGCGGCCCGTCGGCGACCTCGCCCGCTTCCAGGACGGCGATCTGGTCGGCGGCCACCACGGTCGGCAGGCGGTGGGCGACCAGCGGCGGGGTCGAGCGGTCCGCAGGGTGCCCGTTTGTCACCTCCGACGCTCGGGCTTGTGCTTAGGTAGCGGCCATGTCGTCTGGACCTCCCCAGTACCCGCACGGCCCCACCCCAGGTCAGCAGCCCTGGACCCGCTACCCGGCCGGCCCCGGCTACGGCATGGCACCGCCCCCGCCGCCGCCGCCGAAGAAGAGCGGCGGACTGGTGTGGGCCGTGCTGGGCGTCGTGCTCGTCCTCGTCGCGGCCGGGGTGACGACGTACTTCCTGGCGTTCCACGAGTCCGACGGCGACACCGGCGCACGCGGCGGCTCGGGTGGCTCCGGCGGCTCAGGGCAGGCCGAGTGCGAGGGCGACTACTGCATCGGCGAGTACCCCTACGCCAACGCCTGCGGTGTGTTCCCGCCCTCCAGCGTGGCCGCGCACCTCGGCACCGTGGGCACCCAGGGCCTGCGCGTGCAGGAGACCTACGCCGACCCGCTCCCCCCGATCGACGGCGAACAGCGGCCGTCGTGGACCTACGGGCTCAACTCCGTGTGCTACATCTCCCCCGCCGACACCGAGCGCGCCCAGTTCCGCTCGGTCAGCGTGGGACTCAAGCAGACCTCCACCGACGAGGTGAAGAAGCCGACCAAGGGCCGCCCGCTGCCCGGCTTCGACGGCGCGCTGATCGAGGACCTCGAAGGCCGGGGCACGGTGACCTGGGCCCGCGGCAACGTCGAGGCGACCTTCGACGTCACCTGGACCAACCGCAAGCCCGCCATCCCCGACGGCAAGCTGGCCGCCGCGGCCAAGGCGATCGACGACGCCCTGGCCTCCCCGCCCGGCCCGCCAAGCGACCTCGGCGACCTCTCCCGGGGCGGCCAGAAGATCGTCAACGACGCCTGCGAGGTCTACACCGGTGCCGATTTCCAGGCGGCGACGAAGTTCACCGTCAGCCCGTTCGACATCAAACGCACCTACGTCGTCGGCGGGGGCCCGGAAGAGACCTCGTGCAGGCGCACGACGGCCTCGCGCAACACCATCCCCGCCGCCGAGGGCACCACGATCCTGGACGGCTCGATGGCGCCCGTCGTCCGCATCTCCGCGCTGCGCGACGCCGCGGCGGCCAAGTCCCGCCTCGCCGAGGACCGGGAGAACATCGACCTGGCCGAGACGATCTCCGGCATCGGCGACGGCGCGGTCTTCGGCGTCAGGGGAAACCGGTTCACGCTGGTGTTCACCTCGGGGCCGCACTCGGTGGTCATCGACTGCGGCCTGTCCAACGGCAACGCCGACTGGACCCCGGCCGACATGCGCCAGCGCCTGGAACCCCTCGCCAAGGCGATCGCCGAGCGCATGGCCTGACCGGGCGGGCCACCCCGCCACCCGCGCGGAGGCGATCCCGCTCACCGAGCCCGCGGTGACTCACTCGAAGAACTTCAGGCCCCACCCGGTGTCGGTCGTCGGGCCGGGGACGTTGGCCCGGCGGTAGGTGGTGTTGCCCCACCAGGCGAACGAGCCGGTGTACCAGTGGCGGTTGTCCCAGGAGTAGGGCGTGCCCTTGGCGACGGCGTGGAACATCAGTGGGAAGCGCGGCCCGGCGGGCGGGCTGGTGGCGATGTCACCGTTGAGCAGCACGAAGGAGTGGTGGCCAGGGCCGTTGACGTGCAGCGTCGGGTCCCAGCCCGCCATCATCGTGGCGCGGTTGGAGCCGAAGAGGCAGCCGTTGGACTTGTACCAGTCCCAGACGTGCGTGGGGTCGCCGCCCGCGCGCAGGCGCAGGTCGGCCAGGCAGTACTGCTCGCTCCAGCTCCCGTTGGCCGAGTAGACGATGTGCAGCTGGCCGTTGGGGTCGCGGATGGCCTCGGGGCTCTCGTTGATGAACGGGTTGCCGACGACGCGCTCCCAGGGTTCGCGCGGCTGGGAGATGATGAAACGCCCGCCGGTCGGGGTCAGCGGGTCGCGCATCCTGGCGATGTAGAGGTTCTGCTCGACGTTGGTGGTGCCCGCCCATCCCGACCAGACGAACCAGCGCTGCCCGTTGAAGGTGAACAGGGTCCCGTCGATGGCCCACCGGTCCTCGGGCAGGGCGAGCTTCTGGGCGGCGGTGTAGCCGCTGTCCGGACTGGCCGAGCTGATGGCGTACATGCGGTGGGCGGCGCCGCGGCCCATGGTGAAGTAGATGTAGTAGCGACCGGAGTCGGTGACCAGCTCCGGCGCCCACACCTCCCCCAGGTTGGCGGTGTCGGTCCAGACCACCCGGATCGGCGCGGCGGCGAGCCCCTCGGGCGAGGACGCCTTGCGGACACCGATCCCGCCACCCCACACCTGCGCGGAGATGTAGGTCCCGCCGACGCGGATCACGGTGGGGTCGGCGGCCCGCATACCGGTGTTGCCCGCGGCGGCGGGCTCGGCGGTGACGGGTTCGGCGGTGACGGTGGGAGCCACCAGGGCGGCGGCGATCAGGAGGACCGCGGCGGCTATCCACCGCCGGGGCGTGCGGGCAGGGCGCGAGAAGAGAGCGGTCATGGTCGGCTGCTCCGGGGTGATTGGTCGCGTTCAAGCGCCGGGAACGCCCGAAACGACACAGGGATGGACGCAATCACACACTTCTCAACACAGTGCGGACATTCCCGCACGGTGTCAAGACATCGCACCCACCACTGTCTCGATCACCAAGTCATCCACAGAGGACTTCAGCACCCGGGCGGCCGCTCCGAGGCGAGAGTGGCGCAGATCGTGCGCAGCGCCACCTCCGGGTCGACCGGCCAGAAGCCGATGTCACCGTCGGTCCCCGCGCTGAGCACCGTCTTCCCACCGTCGACGAAGCGGACCTGGTTGAGCGAGCCCGCGGCGTGGCCGATGTACTGGACGACCTCGTCGCCAGAGTCCAGCCGCCACAGGCGCACGATGGAATCCTCGGTCGTCGCGGTGGCGATCAGCCCGTCCGGGGACACCGCCAGGCTGCGGACCGCGGACGGGTGCGCGCCGAAATCGCCGCGGACCACCGATCCGGTCGCCAGGTCGATCACGTGCAACGTCGTCGTGGCGACGACGATGCGCCCGCCGTCGGGGGTGGGGGCCATGGCGTAGACATCACCGGGCAGCCGGAGCGTCCGCACCTCGGCGAATGTCGCGGTGTCCCACCCGAGCAGGAGTCCCCCAGGCGCGGCGGCCCGCAGCGTGGAACCGGTGAAGACGAGCGAAGAGGCGCCGGAAACGTTGATCCTGGCACGAACGCTGAGATCGTCGGTGGACCAGACCCTGATCTCGTGGCGCACGTTCGGGCCTCCCATGCTCGGCGCCGTGTTGAGGGCGGCGGCGACCAGTGATCCGTCGGCGGACATGGCAAGCTCGCTGCCCTGGCCCAAGAACTCGTTCCCCTCGCTTCTGCGGCCGTCGTGTTCGAGCACGCCGTCCGAACCGAGGAAGAAGAGGCGGCCGTCGGGGCCGTAGGCGACCTCCGGCGCGGGCGAGCGGGTCTTCCTGCGCTTCTCCGGGAACTGGCTGCCTCGGGTGAAGGTGTGCCACGAGCCGTCGGCGTAGGTGGCGGTGACGGCCCCCCGCTTCGGGTCGGCGTCCACGCCGATGGCGGCGGCGTGCCGGGCCGTGTACCAGGTGCCGCTGCGCCGCATCCGGGTGATCGTGCCGTCCACCGAGCCCACGACGACCGTCCCCGCGTCCGCCGAGACCGCGAGGGCCAGGATGCCCTGGGGGAGCGCGGCGTTTCGGGCGGTGAGAGTTCTGGTTCCGGTGTCCCACCGCGTGACCGTGGCTCCCGACGAGAACACCAGCTCTCCGCCGCCTCGGATGAGGGCGATCAGCCCAGCCTCGTCGGGGCTCACGTCGAGCACCCCTCTGCTCCGGCCGGTGGCCGTGTTCCACAGCGTGATCTCGGCGCTGCCATTGGCGGCGACGGCCAGCAACTCGCCCGCGGCGGCGATGGTGATCATGTCCCCACCGTCGTGGGGCTCGACCACCGTGGCGACCAAGCGGCCCTCGGCGACATCCCACACGCGAACCGCCCCGTCGGCGTAGGACGCGGCGATCCGCTCACCGGAGCCGTCGAAGCGCACATCGCTGATCAGGGTGGTCGAAGAGCCGAAGCGGGTGATCAACTCGCCGCTGGCCGCGTCCCACACCCCGATCTGGAACGCGCCGGTCTCGATGTCGATCGACGCCAGCGCCTTGCCGTCGGGCCGCCAGTCCGCGTGAGCCGTCGCCATCACGGTGGCGACGGGTGCGCCGTCGGAGACCCGCCACACCCGCAGACCGTCGCGCTGGAACGCGCCCGCGGCGACCAGCGTGCCGTCCGGCGAGAACCGCAGATCGCCCACTCCTGAGGACAGACCCGTCAGCGCGCGGCGCTCGCCGGTGTCGATGTCCACCAGCTCGACCCGCCCCTCCTCGGGTGAGACGGCCGCCAGGGTGCCGCTCGGGTCGGTGTCGATGGCGCTGACGATCCCGTCGGAGACGGGGAGCGTCGTGCGGGTGGTGAGCATCGAGGCCGAGACCAGCGCGCCGTGCGCCTGCGGGGTCCGCGCCATGTCCCACGCCCGCGCGGCCGTGGTCATGGCGCCGCGGACGTCGCCGGAGGCCATGGTCAGCGACTCGGCCGCCAACTGCCGCGACCGCGACAGCGTTTCCTCGCGCTCGGCTTTCGTCTGGGCCGAGGTCGCAAGCAGAGACGCGATCACCGCGATGACGGTGACCAGGACGAGCCCGGTGATGAGGCCGCCGGAGACCAGGGAGCGCACCCGCTTCGCCCGGGTGCCCGCGGCCACGAAGTCGCGCTCGTGCTCGGCGGACTCGCCCTCGGCGACCAGCGCGCGGGCCTCGTCCAGGCGTTCGCCCCGCAGCAGCAGGTCGGTGGGTCTGCCGTGGGCCGCCCAGTCGCGGGCGGCGTCCTCCAGGCGCTGGCGGGCGGCCAGCCGGTCGCGGTCGCGCTCGATCCAGGCGGCGAGCCGGGGCCAGGCGCTCAACAGGGCCTCGTGGCTGAACTGGACGGAGTCTCCGTCGACGGTCAGCAGGCGGGCGGCGACCCAGGGCGCGAGCACCGCGTCGGGCAGCGCGCCGCGGTAGACCCGGCGGCGGGCCACACCGCGGTCGTCGACGATGGTGACCATGTGCGGCAGCGTGGATTCCAGCAGCCGCCTGCCGTCGGGTCCCGCGTCGGCGTAGAGCGCTTCCGCGCTGGCGGCGACGGCCGAGCCGATGCCGCCGGTGGCCTGGTAGGCGGCGAGGGTGAGGCCGCCGGAGTCCCAGGTGGCGCGCAGCGCGTGCGCCAGCAGCGGCAGCGCGCCGCCGTCGGCGCGCGCGCCGAGGTCGGCCAGCAGCCGCGCAGGCAGGCCCGCCTCGACGGGGGCGCCGACGCGCTCGGCGGGCTCGGTGATCACCCGGCGCAGGTCGGCCTCGGTCATCGGGCCGAGGACGCGGGGCGCGGCCACGGCGTCGGCCAGTTCGGTGAACTCCGCGCAGCGGTCGAAGAAGTCGCCGCGCACCGCGAGCACCACCACAGCCGCCGTGCGGGCCGAGGCCAGCGCCGCGACGAACGCCTCGCGGACCGCGGGCTCGGCGCACTGGGTGAACAGCTCCTCGACCTGGTCGACCACGATGACCAGACGCGAGTCCCACGAACCGCGCAGCGCAGCCTGGCGGGCGAACGCGCCGTAGGAGCCCGGGTCCGCGCGCAGCCGCTCCGCGACGCCGACGGCGGCGACCCTGGCCACCGCCGCGGTGCGCGCGGCCAGCTCGGCCAGCGGGTCCGCCCCCGGCGTGAACACCACCACGGGCCAGGCTGCCGACCCGGGGACGGCGTCCTCGGCGAGGGCGGGGAGCAGCCCGGCCCTCAGCAGTGAGGACTTGCCCACCCCGGAGGCCCCGACGACGAGCAGCGGCGTCCCGTCCCGCTGCCGCTCGGCGATCGCGGCGACGAGGTCGTCCACGGCTTCCTCGCGCCCGAAGAACCACGGCGCGTCCTCGGCCTGGAAGCCGGCCAGCCCCGGGTACGGGCACGGCCCGCCCGCGGCCGGGGACCCGGTCTGGCGCAGCGCGCGCCGCATCCGCGCGAGCCCGACCAGCACCCGCTGGGTGAAGCGGCCGTCGGCACGCTCGCGGGCGCGGCGGTCGACCAGCTCGCGCTGCACGTCGGCGATCGCGTCGTGCGAGCGCTCCACCAGGTCGCGCACCTCGGCCAGCGCCCACCGCACGTCGCCGAACTCCTCGTGCAGCGCGGCGGCGGCGGTCAGCAGCTCCAGGTGCAGGCCCGCGGCGTGCTCGGCGGACTCGGCCAGCGCGCACTCGACCGCGTCCACCGCCCGCAGGACCGCGCGGACCTCGGCGACCAGCTCGGCGTGCTTGCCGCTGTCGGGTTCGCCGTCCAGCCGCTGGGCGAGGGCCTCGGCGAGGAGTTCGCGCCACTGCTCGTCGCCGACCTGCCCGCCCTTGGCCCGCACGTCCCCCGCCACGTTCGCCATGACGGTCGCGAGGTGGTTGGTGCCCATCCCGCCGAGCTGGTTGAGCGCGATCTCGAACTCACCCGCCGCGCCGAGGGCGGGCCCGGCCAGCGGCGCGACCGCGGCGGCGGTGAGGAACGCGTAGATCCCGTACGGGCTGGCTTTGCGCAGGCCCCGCCCGGTCGAGGCGCCCACCGAGCGCACCCAGGCACCCAGCCCCCGACGTGATCGAGCGATGGCGTCCTCGGACACTGATCCCTCCCAGCGCGGCGGCCTGCGCCGCAAACGCTAGGGCGGGCCCAGGCGCCCCCACCACGGAATCGCCGACGATCACCCCAACAGCCCAACAGCGGTCAGGACCGCTCGCGGTCGTAGCGGTGGTCGGGCGGCTCCGGGGGCCAGGCGACTCCCCCGCCGTCCCAGATCCGCTCGCAGTCGCCGTGCCTGCCGCAGTCGCGGGCCTGGTCGCGCCACCCGGCGATGGCCAGCAGCCCGGCCTTGTCGCCGCGGGCGAGAACGCTGCCCCACCCGTCGACGTCATCGATCTGGCGCCGCGATGACATCAGGCCGAACTCGCCGTGGAACTTGGCGCCGTAGTGGTTGAGGCCGAGCATGTGGCCCAGTTCGTGCATGACGAGCAGCGCCACCTGGTGCATCGCCTCGCGGTCGCCGTCGTTGGTGTCCTCGAACAGCTCCTGCCAGGCGTCGGTGTGCAGCAGGGCCACCCGGCCGCCGGTGAACACCATGCCCCGCTGGTCCAGCCGGGTGCCCGGGTACGCCCGGCCCTTGGCCCCGGTGAGGTTCGGGTCGAAGGTGATCGCGATCTCCCCGTCGGGGTGCTCGGCGTCGAGGTAGTCCTGGCCGTCGTAGTCGTCGTGGCGCAGCCTGCCGCCGGACCACTTGTTCAGCTCCTCCAGCATCTTCGGCAGGAACCGGTCCATCGCCTTGAGCCAGTAGTCCTCTTTGCGCACCTTCGGATTGCTGTCGGGGAGTCCGCGCAGGTTGCGGTAGAGCTTGACGTGGTAGCGGTCGAGCAGCTCGTAGTAGGCGGGATTCTCCAGGCCGCGGTATTCCGAGAGGTTGAAACCGAAGCGGTTCTCCTCCCCCGTCGCGTCGCCGGGGATCGGGTCGATCAGCATCTTGTCGGGCTGGTACGGAGTTCGCCCCAGATCCTCGTCGTAGGGCGGCCTGTCGGCGGCCGCGCTCGGCGCGACCACGACCGCCGAGGCCATCATCAGCACGGCGACCAGGAACCTTCGCATCTCATCCCCCTGTCGGACAACGGGTCTGTGACGAGTGTGCCCGCGGTGTGCGGGCCGCGACCAGGCACGGCAAGGGGAATCGACCGGGAAGTGTGACGCCTGCCCGTCAGACCCGCTCGGTGAACGCCCCCGTCCCGTCGTTGTGGAAGTGGCGCACGGTGACAGTCCCGCCCGCGCGCTCGATCACGCCCACGTCGGGCACCTGGTCGTTGTCCAGGTCGGTGACGAACACCTCGTAGGTGGTGGAGGTGTGCGGCGTGCGCCCGAAGACGACCGGCGCGCCGCCGCCGCCGAAGTGCAGTTCCGCGGTGGTGTAGGAGAACTCGCAGCGCCGGGACAGCAGCATGTCCTGTCCCCCGTCCCCGTCGAAGTCGGCGAAGGCGTGCTGCGGGATGGGCGCTGAGCTGCATACGTCGATCGGACCGGGCACCAGCGTCCCGGCGGGGGTGTTGAGCCACGACTTCAGCTGGACGACCTGGTCACTGGACTGCCAGATGTCCTCCAGCCCGTCGCCGTTGAAGTCCACCTTGCGCAGCGTGCTGGGGAAGCTGATCCCTTCGAGCTGCGCCACCGGCTGGAACCGGCGCAGCACCAGCAGGTCCCGTCCCGGCGAGTAGCTGCTGAAGTTCGCCGCGACGATCTCGGCCACCCGGTTGCCGCCGAGGTTCACCACCTCGCCCATGTTCGGGCAGTAGGGGGCGTGGGTCACCGGCGAGGTGTACGTGTGGGTGACCGCCGGTCGGAAAGCCCCGTTCGCCCGCCGGTACTCCACCGTCAGCGTGCACGTCGGACTGCTCCCCACCGGCCCCAGCGTGACGCGGTCCGCCCTCCCGTCGTTGTTCAGGTCCCCCAGGAACGCCTGCCCCGAGTTCCCCGCCACCGCGCTGCCCGGCACTCCCGCCGCGAGGACCACCGCGACCAGGGCGACTCCGAGTTTCCGCATGATGTCTCCTCCCCTGCCATCACTCTGGACATCTTCAAGATCGTCATTCGGGCGCCCGTCGTTAGCGGCGATCGAGAACCGGAAACGTGAGCGATCATCCAGAATCCACAGGGGACGGGTGGCGCCCCGTTCGCGGCACACCCCGTTACACAACAACACGATCACGGAAAGAATGTGGCGCTGACACCGATGCCGTCATGCCTATCCCCAGAACGGGTGACACGACAAGTGGTCGGTAACAGCCGGTGGCCCATCTCCGACACCCCCGCTGAACCAACACCGTGAGAGGAACACCTTGATGCGCACAAGGGCCGCCGCCATCACCGTCGCCGCCATGTCCGCCGTTCTCGGTCTCGCCAGCGCGCCCACCGCGGCGGCCGCGGGCGGCGTCGTGGTCTGGAACGCCCAGTACGACTCGCCGGGGGCTGACAAGGGCGGCAACGCCAGCCTGAACGGCGAGTACATCACGCTGAAGAACACCTCGACCAGCGCCAAGACCATCACCGGCTGGACGCTGCGCGACAAGGCGAACCACATTTACAAGTTCCCGGCGACCACGATCGGCGCGGGCAAGTACCTCTACGTCCGCACCGGCAAGGGCACCAACAACGCGACGACGCGCTACTGGAACAAGACCTGGTACGTCTGGAACAACTCCGGCGACACCGCGTACCTGCGCAACGCCTCGGGGGCCAGCGTCTCCACCTGCAGCTGGGGCTCGGGCAAGACGGTCAAGCACTGCCGCTGACGGGACGAGGCCGCCTCGGCAGGGGCGGCCTCACCGGAAGACGCGCTGGTCGAGGTAGTCGTTGCCGAACTTGCCGCCCGGGTCGAGGCTCTCCGCCAGCGCGCGGAAGCGCGGCAGCTCCGGATACAGCTCCGCGAAGGGCAGCGCGGCCGTGGCGAGCTTGCCCCAGTGCGCCCGTGCGCCGAACGGCGCGAGCCGGGCCTCGATCTCCGGCAGCAGGGCCGCGACGGCCTCCGGCTTGGGCTGCCAGGTGAAGTGCAGGCACAGGCGGTCTCCGCCGTGGGCCGGGCTCAGCCACAGGTCGTCCCCGGCGACGGCCCGGATCTCCGAGACGAACAGGGCGTCGGCCAGCTTCGGGCCTATCTCGCGCAGGGCTGTCAGGGCGGGCACCGCGTCGGCCCAGGGGACGAAGTACTCGCTCTGCAGCTCCTCCCCCACGCTCGGGGTCGCCTCCAGGCGGAAGTGGGGCAGGCGGGTGTGCCACGGGCCGGGTGTGCCCCAGTCGGTGAAGTGCGGCCCCGGCGGCTCGGCGATCGCGGTGGCGGGCGCGAGCACAGCGGGCACGGCGAACTCCGCGCCCGGCTCCACCCGCGTCTTCACCATGATCATGCCCGGGTCGTCCTCGACCCACCGGGTGAACAGGCTGACGCTGTACCCGCAGCCCTGCACCTCGTCCCACGCCTCCAGCAGCGCGCCCCACCCAAGGCCGTAGTAGGCGTCCTGGCGCAGGTCGTAGGGCCGCACCAGATCGAGGGTCACCCTGGTGACCACCCCCAGTGCCCCCAGGCCCACCGCCGCACCGCGCAGGGCGTCGTCGGCGCGGGTGAAGCGGCGCAGGTCGCCGTCGGCGGTCACCAGCTCCACCCCGGACACCGCCGCCGACAGCGTCGGGTTGGCCCGGCCGGACCCGTGCGTCGCCGTGGCCACCGTGCCCGCCACCGAGCAGTGCGGCAGCGAGGCCAGGTTCCCCAAGGCGAAACCCGCGTCGTGCAGCGCCGGGGCGACATCGCCGTACCGGACGCCCGCTCCCACCGTCACCGTCCGCGCCTGGGCGTCGATCTCCACGGGAATGTCCAGATCGGACAGATCCAGGTGCGTCCCGCGGCTGTCGGCGACGTCGCTGAAGCTGTGCCGGGTGCCGACGGCCTTCACCACGGCGTGCCCGGCCACCAGCTCCCTGACCTCGTCCACCGTCCGCGGCCGCAGGACCCGCTCGGCGCCGTAGACCAGGTTGCCCGCCCAGTTTCGCTCACCCACGAGGCCACACTACCCACCGTTGCCCGGGAAACCCCCAGGCCTGTCGCACGCCCGGTGAACCGAGTCACCCGGGCGCGGCACGTACGGTGGCACCGTGAGCCTCTCGCCCCCCACCGTCGCCTTCAGCGACCAGTTCGCCCGCGCGCTCCCCGAGCTGGCCGTGCCCTGGCAGGCCGAGGAGACGCCGGAGCCGCGGCTGCTCCGCCTCAACGAGCCCCTGGCCGCCGACCTCGGCATCGACCCTGCCTGGCTGCGCGGCCGGGAGGGGACCCGGCTGCTGGTGGGCGCCCACGTGCCCGACGGCGCGACCCCGGTGGCGCAGGCGTACGCGGGCCACCAGTTCGGCAACTACTCCCCGCGCCTGGGCGACGGCCGCGCGCTCCTGCTCGGCGAACTCGCCCACCCCGACGGCCCGCGCGACCTGCACCTCAAGGGCTCGGGCCGCACCCCGTTCGCCCGCGGGGGCGACGGGCTGGCCGCGGTGGGCCCGATGCTGCGCGAGTACGTCGTCAGCGAGGCGATGCACGCCCTGGGCATCCCCACCACCCGCTCACTGGCCGTCGTGGCGACCGGGCGCACCATCCAGCGGGAGGAGAGGCTGCCGGGCGCGGTGCTCGCGCGCGTGGCGAGCAGCCACCTGCGGGTCGGCAGCTTCCAGTACGCGCGCGCCACCGACGACGTCGACCTGCTGCGCAGGCTGGCCGACTTCGCGATCGCCCGCCACTACCCGGCCGTCGCCGACGCCGAGCACCGCCACTTGGCCCTGTTCGAGGCCGTGGTGTCCGCGCAGGCGTCGCTGGTGGCCCGGTGGATGCTCGTCGGCTTCATCCACGGGGTGATGAACACCGACAACATGACCATCTCCGGCGAGACGATCGACTACGGCCCCTGCGCGTTCATGGACGCCTACGACCCGGCCACCGTCTACAGCTCCATCGACCGCGGCGCCCGCTACGCCTACGGCAACCAGCCCCGCGTCGCCGAGTGGAACCTGGCCCGCCTGGCCGAGTCCCTCCTGCCCCTGCTCGCCGACGACCAGGACGAGGCCATCGCCCTGGCCGTCTCGGCCCTGGGCGCCTTCGGCCCCCAGTACGACGCGGCCTGGACCGCGGGCGCGCTGACCAAGCTCGGCCTCCCCGCCGACGACTCCGCGACCCCCCTGGTCCACGACCTGCACACCCTCCTGCAGGCCAACCACGTCGACCACACCACCTTCCACCGCCACCTCTCCTCCGCCGCCCGCGGCGCCCCCGAACCCGCCCGAGCCCTGTTCCTCGACCTGCCCGCGATCGACGCCTGGCTCACCCGCTGGCGCGCCCTGTCCCCCGACGCCGACGCCATGGACCGGGTGAACCCGGTCTACATCCCCCGCAACCACCTCGTCGAGGAAGCCCTGGCCGCGGCCACCGAGGGTGACCAGACCCCGCTCGACCGCCTGCTGGACGCCGTCACCCACCCCTTCACCGAGCGGCCCGGCCTGGACCGGTACGCCTCCCCGGCCCCGGAGGACTTCGCCGCGCGGTACCAGACCTTCTGCGGCACCTGAGGTTCCTTGCGTTCACCCCTGCGGCCGGCGCCGCCGGATCGTCCAGATGACCGGCAGCAGGGACAGGGCGAGCAGCGCGCCGATGAGCCCCAGCGACGGGAAGCCGATGCCGGCCACGACGACGCCCGAGAGCAGGCCGCCGGTCGCCCCCGACAGCGCGACCGACACGTCCAGCACGCCCTGGGTCCGGGCCCGGGTGGCCAGCGGCACGCTGGTGGTGATGATCGCGGTTCCGGCGACCAGGCCGAGGTTCCAGCCGAAGCCGAGCAGGGCCAGCGCCACCGACAGCAGCGGCACCGAGTGCCCCGGCGCGGTCGCGGCGAGCAGGCCCGCGGCGACAAGCACCACACCGGCCGCCATCGACACGCGGTGCGGGCCGAAGCGGTCGGTGAGGATGCCCGTGACGGGGGACGGCAGGAACATCGCCGCGATGTGGACGGCGATGACGAGCCCGGCGGCCGCGGTGCTGTGCCCGTGGTCGCTCATGTGGATCGGCGTCATCGTCATGATCGCGACCATCACCAGCTGGGTGAGCACCATGACCGTGCCCCCGGTGACCACCCCCCGCCGATCGTCGCGCTCGGCGACCCCGCGCCGCTCGTCCTCGCGCCGCAGGCTGGCCGCCATCAGCAGGGGGTCGGGCCGCAGGAAGGCGGTCAACACCACCGCGGCCGTCACGTACGCGACCACCGCCAGCAGGAACGGGCCGGTCAGCGCGGGCAGCCCGAGCCTCTCCGCGACCGCGCCGGTGGGAGCCGCGAGGTTGGGCCCGAGAACCCCGCCCACGGTCGTGGACACCAGCACCGTGGACACGGCCCGCCCCCGCCGCTCCGGCTCAGCGAGGTCCGCCCCCGCATACCGGGCCTGCAGATTCGTCGCCGTCCCCGCCCCGTAGACGACCAACGAGGCGAACAACAGCCCAGCCGACCCCACCGCCCCCGCGACCACGATCCCCGCCCCACCGAGCGCCCCGGTCAAGTACCCGATGGCGAGCCCGGCCCGCCGCCCACGCGCCTGCGACAGCCTGCCCACCACCACCGCCGAAACCGCCGACCCAGCCGTCGTGAGCGCGATGGCCACCCCGGACAACCCGGTGGACCCCAACACGTCCTGCGCGAGCAACACCCCCACGGTCACCCCCGCCGCGAGCCCAGCCCCACTGAGCACCTGCGACACCACCAGCACGACCAAGGTCCGCCGCTGCACCCGCGCGGGCGACGCCTCCCTCACCCGCCCACTCCGTTCAGCCATGGCTCCCCCTCACCGCCCATCCCCGCCACCGCACCGCCACAGGCGACGCCTCCCGCACCCCAGCCACGATTCCCCTCTCCGTCCACCCGCCGACACACCCCCACAACGATGCCTCCGTCACTCCAGCCACAGCCTCGCCCCCCACACCCGCCGACGCCCCCTTCACTCCGGCAGCAGCTCCTCTCACACCCACCGACACCTCCGCACCCCAACCACGACTCCCCACACCCGCCGACGCCCTCCGCGCTCCCACCGCGATTCCCCTCACCCTCCACACCCCTAAACGATCCCTCCATCCCCGCCGACGCTCCGTCCCGCGGTCCACACGAACCGCCACCCCCGATCCATCCCCAGCCACGAACTTCCCCAGGAAACCCACCCCCCACACCACATAACCTGGCGGCGGGGGGCCGGATACTCGCCTACCCCCTCCCCCGCAACCACCCCACCAGCTCCTCCGACCCCGCCGCCGCGTCCACCGGCGTGGACCCGTCCCACGGCGCCACCCACCCCACATCCGCCCCCCGCTCCACCAGCACCCGCGCCACCGCACCCCGCCCGCCATGGCACGCGAACCACAGCGCCGCCCCCAACTCCGACTGCCCCGCCCCCACCAGGAGTTCCCCGACCCGCTCCACCATCCCCAGCGCCGCCGCGTCCTCCAGGTCGACCGCCGCTCCCCGCTCCACCAGCCTCCCCGCCGCCGCCCACTGCCGGAACCCGACCGCGTTCTTCAGCGGCGGCCCGCCGCCCAGCACCGAGCCCGGCGCCTCGATGTCGGCCCCGGCGTCCAGCAGCGCGTCGAGCGCGGCCACGTCATCGCAGCTGGCCGCCCAGTGCAGGGGTGTCTCCGCGTGCGCACCCGCGAAACGCGCGTTGACGTCGGCCCCACCGGCCACCAGGGCAGCCACGACCTCGGCTCCCCTGGGAAACTTCCCGGGGAAGTCGGTCGCCAGGTGCAGGCTCGTGCGCACCATCCCCTCGCTGTCGCGCACCCCCACCCGCGCGAGCCCGGCATTCTCCGCAAGGAACCCGACGTCACCGGAGCGGATCGCCCGGACCAAGGCCACCGCGGCCGGGTCCGACGCGTCGATGAGCTGCACCGAACCGACACTACCGGTGTCAGCGGGCCGTGCGACCCTGCCGGGCATGGAGGAGACCGTCAGTCGCTACTGCGCCGCCTGGAACGCCCACGACGTCGATGCCCTGTTGTCGATGCAGACCGACGACATGGTCTTCCACCTGCACCTCGAAGGCTCCGGCGAGGTGGCGGGGGCCGAGGCCCTGCGCGCGCAGTACGCCGCCTTCTTCCAGGTGATGCCCGACTATCGCGCCGACCCCACCCGCACCACCGTGCGCGGCGACCTCGCCGTCGTCGAGTACACGATCGCCGCCACCCTGGCCGAGCCCTTCCCCATCGGCGCCTTCACCGGTCTGCCTGGCCGCGGCGCGCGCTTCGAGGCGTGCGACATCCTCCGGCTCGCCTGCGGCAAGGTGGCCCGCAAGGACGTCTACGTCGACGCGTTCGCCCTGCGCGCGGGGTGGGGAGACTAGAAGCCCGACGCGGCGTCCGCGTCGGCGGCGGCGATGAGGTCGTCGCGGGCGCGGGCCACGCGGGAGCGGATGGTGCCGATCGGGCACTCGGCGATCTCGGCGGCCTCGGCGTAGGACAGGCCGAGCACCTGGGTCAGGACGAGGGCCTCGCGGCGCTCCTCGGCGAGCCCGGCCAGCAGCAGCGACAGGTCGACCAGGTCCTCGAACCCGCCGCGCGCCGTGCGGCGGTCGGCTTCGGCGAGCCAGTCCGCGCCGTCGCTGACGCGCGGCCTGCGCTGCGCCCGGCGGACGTGGTCGACCACCACGCGGCGGGCGATCGAGAGCAGCCACACGCGCGCGGGCGCCCGGCCCTCGAAGCCCGCCAGGCTGCCGATCGCGCGCTCGTAGCACTCCTGGGCGAGGTCGTCGGCCTGGTCGACGCTGGCGAGGTGGGCGACGAAGCGCCACACGTCGCGCTGCGTCGCGCGCACGAACCGCTCCAGCGCGTCACGGTCGCCCTTGCGCGCCCGCAACGCCCAGCCGGTCACCTCGTCATCGGTCGTCACGGTTCCGAAGCGTAACGGGGTCCCGCCGGGAACCCTTCGGCCGAACGGAGCGACCATGTAGTCGTGGTCTGTGACACCTGCCGCGAAGCGCTCTCCGCCCGCATCGACGGCGAGGCCGGCCCCGTGCCGCCCGCCGAGGTCGACGCGCACCTCGCCGACTGCCCGGCCTGCACCGCCTGGCTCGCCAAGGCCGAGGTCGTGAGCAGGCGGATGCGGGTGCGCGAAGCCGTCCCGGCCCCCGACCTCACCGCGGCGGTGCTCGCCGCCCTGCCGCCCCAGCGCACCGCCCCCCGCGCCCGCATCGCACTCGGCGTCGTCGCCGTGCTGCAGATGGGCGTGGTGATCGCCCAGGTGCTCGGCGCGGGCGCCCACGCGGACCACACCTCGCCCGGCCACCTGTTCAACGAGGGCATCGCCTGGAACGCCGCGCTCGCCATCGGCCTGCTCATGGCCGCCATCCGCACCGACCAGGCCCGCGGTCTGCTCACCACGCTCACCGCGTTCGTCGGCGTGCTGGGCGCCTACTCCGTCTACGACCTGTTCACCGCGGCGGCCTCGCCCTACCGGGTCCTCTCCCACCTCCCGGTCGTCGCGGGCCTGCTCCTGCTGCACGCCATCTCCCGCGCGCACCGCGCGCCGCCCTCCCCCGCCGACCGGCAGAGCACCGACGACCACCACTCCGCGCACCCGACGACGGACTCCGAGGGCGCGACGCCCCGCACCCCCGGCACCGGTCCCCTCCGGCCCACTGCCCGGCACGCGGCCTAGGCCGCGGATCACACCTGGACCGGGAACCAGCCCGCCGCCGCGGGCGACTCCTCTCGTGTGCGCATCACAACCCTCCCGAGGGCCGCGGCCGTGCTCGCCGCGGCGGCGGTGCTGCTCGCCGCCGGGCCGCCCGCGTACGCCCATGACCAGGTGCTGGCGCAGTCGCCCGCCGCCGACGCCGCGCTGGACGCCTCGCCGCGGCGGGTGTCGCTGACCTTCACCGACACGCCGCTGGACATCGGCGCCGTGGTGATGGTCGTGGACCCGGCCGGGAGGAACTGGGCGGCGGGCGAGCCGAGGATCAGCGGGGCCACGGTGGAGCAACCGGTCGGCGCGCTGCCGGACGGCCACTACCAGGTCCGCTGGCGCGTGGTCTCCGCCGACGGGCACCCGATCAGCGAGAGCTACCCGTTCACCGTCGGCGACGCCGCGGGCGCGCCGACCTTCACCCGGCAGGCCCCGCCAGCCGGACCCGACGGCCCCGACAACGCCAACCTGGGCGAGTTCGCCCTCACCGACGCCGCCGACGCCGCCGACGCCGACGCCGAAGACAGCACCGTCCGGACCGTGCTCGTCGCAGCCGCCGGCGCGGTCGCGGGCCTGCTCCTGTTCGCCGCCGGGCTGTTCACCGCCGGGCAGAGAAAGCGATCCACCACGAAGGGAACACCATGACGATCCGACCGCGCGGCATGCTCGCCTGCGCTCTGCTGGCGCTGGGCTTGGCCGGTCTGACGGGCTGCTCCGGCGCCGACGCCACCGACGCCCCGCCCGCGCAGCAGGCCGCGAGCGTCACCATCCGCGACGCGTGGGTCAAGTCGGCCGACTCCGGCATGTCGGCGGCCTTCGGGGTCCTGGTCAACTCCGGTCCGACCGACGTCACCGTGGTCTCCTCGAACTCGGAGTCCTCCCCCATGATCGAACTGCACGAGACCGTGGAGAACGACAGCGGGCAGATGGTCATGCGGGAGAAGGACGGCGGCTTCGTCATCCCGGCGGGCGGGGAGTACGCGCTGGCGCCCGGCGGCAACCACATCATGCTCATGGACCTCGCCAAGCCGGTGAAGGCGGGCGACACCGTCGCCTTCACGGTGACCTTCGCCGACGGCTCCACCTACGGCTTCGACGCCCCCGCCAAGGATTACACCGGCGCGAACGAGCAGTACGAGCACGGCGAGCATGGCTGACCGCAGCCGCAGGGCCGTGCTGCTGGGCGGCGCGGCCGCCGCAGGGGTGGGCGCGGTCGCCGCGGTCGGGATGGACGCCTTCGCCGCGGGCCGCGCGAGCGACGCACGCGCCGCCGCCGAGGCCGCCGCGGTCTCCGGCAACGGGCCCCGCACCATCCCGTTCCACGGCGAACACCAGGCCGGGATCGAGATGGTCCCGCAAGCCCACCAGAGCCTGGTGTCGTTGTCGCTCAAACCCGACACCGACCGCGACACCATCCGCCGGCTGCTCATCACCCTGACCGATGACGCCGCCCGCCTCACCCGCGGCACCTACGCCCTCGCCGACTCCGAACCCGAGCTGGCGCTGGTCCCCGCCCGCCTCACCGTCACCTTCGGCTTCGGCCGCGGCCTGGTGGACCGGGTCGCCCCCGGCGCCGCCCCAGCCTGGCTCTCCGACCTGCCCGCCTTTCCCATCGACCGGCTCCACCAGTGGTGGAACGGCGGCGACCTCGTCCTGCAGATCGCCGCCGACGACCCGCTCACCGTCGCCCACGCCCAGCGCATGCTCCTCAAGGACAGCCGCACCGCCACCACGGTCAAGTGGGTGCAGACCGGCTTCCGCCGCGCCTACGGCTCCGAACGCCCCACCCGCACCACCCGCAACCTCCTCGGCCAGGTCGACGGCACCGTCAACACCATCCCCGGCACCGACGACTTCGCAGGCGTCGTCTGGCGCGGCGCGACCGAGAACCCCGCGTGGCTGGCGGGCGGCACGGGTTTCGTCGTACGCCGCATCGAGATGCTGCTCGACAAGTGGGACCGCCTCGACCGCACCGGCCGCGAGCAGTCCGTCGGCCGCCGCATGGACTCCGGCGCCCCGCTCACCGGCCGCCGCGAGACCGACGAGCCCGACTTCGCCGCCACCAGCCCGTCCGGGTTCCCCGTCATCGCCGAGTTCGCCCACATCCGCCGAGCCCGCACCGACGACCCCCGCCAGCGCGTCTTCCGCCGCGCCTACAACTACGACCTGGCCCCCGAGGTCGGCCAGACCTCCAACTCCGGCATGGTCTTCACCAGCTACCAGCACGACGTCACCGCCCAGTTCCTCCCCATCCAGCGACGCCTCGCCGAAGTGGACCTGCTCAATGAGTGGACGGTCCCCATCGGCTCCGCGGTCTTCGCCATCCCACCGGGCTGCGCCGAGGGCGGTCACATCGGCGAAACCCTCTTCACCTGACCCGGGCGAGGAACGCCGCCGACCGTTCGAGCACCAGCGCGGCGGCAGCGGCGTCGTAGGTGGGCAGGGAACTGTCGGTGAACAGGTGCGCGCCGCCCGGGTACAGGAAGAGTTCGGCCAGGTCCGGGCCCGCGGTCTCGGCGAGTTCGCGCGCGGCGGGGAGGTCCTCGGCGAAGAACTCGTCGCCGTCGGCGCCGTGGATCTGGACCGGCAGGCCGTCGGGCCACGGGCCGAAGGCCCACTCGCCGGTGACCGGGATGCAGGACTCGTAGAGCAGCGCGCCCCGGGCCCCCGGCCGCGTCTGCGCCAGCCGCTGGGCCACCGCCTCCCCCGCGGAGAAGCCCGCGTAGACCAGCTCGGCGGGCAGGTCGGCGACCGCGCGGTCGGCCCGCCGGTCCACCTCGTCGCCGAGTTCGCGGAGCAGCGCGAGACCCGCCTCGACGCTGTCCGGGAGGACTCCGTCGAACAGGTCCGGGACGTGCACGGTGTGCCCCGCGGCGCGCAGGCCGTCGGCGAACGCGCGGACCCCCTCGGTGCACCCCCGGGCGTGGTGGAACAGGACGACCTCGGTCATCGTGGTTACTCCAAACTGCCGATCCGGTGGATGCCGCAACCCTAGCCCCAGTTCCGGACGAATCCGTTCCGCTTAGGATCGGTCCATGGCCGCAGTCAGCCCCGCCTCCCGCGCGCTGCGGGTGCTCACACTGCTCCAGGACCACCCCGGCATCACCGCGGACCGCCTCGCCGAGCAGCTCGGCGTGACCCCGCGCGCCGCACGCCGCTACGTCGCGATCCTGCGCGACGCCGACGTCCCGGTGGAGTCCGTCCGCGGCCCGTACGGCGGCTACCGGCTGGGCCGCGGCGTCCGCCTGCCCCCGCTGGTCTTCACCGCCACCGAGGCGCTCGGCCTGGTCATGGCCGTGCTTGACGGCAACCATCCGGTGGACGACGACGGACCCGTCGGGGCCGCCATCGGCAAGCTGATCCGGGCGCTGCCCGAACCCGTCGGCCGCCCGGCGGCGACCGTGCGCCACCACACCGCCACCGCCCCGGCCCGCATCCCCCGGCCCGATCCGGCCAGGACGATCACCCTCGCCACCGCCGTCGCCCACCACCGCCGCGTGCGCCTGGCCTACCGCAGCCAGGCGGGCAAGGAGTGGCGGGAGGACGTGGACCCGTGGGCCGTCGTCGTCCGCCACGGCCTGTGGTACCTGCTGTGCCACTCCCACCGCGCCGACGCCGTCCGCACCTACCGCGTCGACCGGATCAGCGCCGTCGAGGAGAGCGAGCAGACCTTCACCCCGCCCGCCGGGCTCGACCCCGTGCCGCTGCTGGAGACCCACCTCGGCTCCGGCCGCGAGTTCGAGACCAGGGTCCTCTTCACCGCCCCCCACGCCGAGGTCGCCCGGCACGTCACCCCGCCCATGGGCCGCTTGGAGCCGGTCGACGACGGCCACTGCCTGCTCACCGGCAGCACGAGCAACCCGGCGATGGTGGCGGGCGAATGGCTCTCCGCCATCCCCCACCCCTTCCGCGTCGAGGGCGGACCCGAACTGCGGGCCGCCGTCGACGCGCTGGCCGAGCGCCTGGCCGACGCCGTCGCGGAGACGCCGCCTGGCCGCACCCTCGATTGAAGGTCCACAGTGGCCAGAATGCGCGCAACCCCCGGGGCTTGGCCGCCCCGGGGGTGCGCGTTCACAGCCGAGCTAGACCGTCACGCTCACCCGCTGATCGGCCGCCGCGCGCCGCTTGCGACCCAGGTACCAGGCCAGCGCACCCGCCGGGATGAACATGATGAAGCCGTACACCGCGCCCGGCACCGCCATCTGCTCGTTGCCGATCACCGTGAGCGCGACCGCGATGGCCAGCGCCGCGTTGTGGATGCCGACCTCGAACGCCGAGGCGACCGCCTGCGGCTGGCCGACCTTCGCCAGCCTCGGAATCCCGTAGCCCAGCGCCAGGCTCAACAGCACCATGATCGCCGTCGCCACCCCGACCGCCGCGAAGTACTCGCCGATGTTCTCGCGCACCGACATCAGCGTCCCGAAGATCACGATCCCCAGCACGATGACCGACGCGATCCGCACCGGCTTGGCCATCCGGTCGGCGAAGGCCCGGTTCCCCTTGCGGACCGCCATCCCGATCACCACCGGGATCAGCACGGTCGCGAACACCATCAGCAGCTTGCCCGTCTGCATCCCGACCTCGGAGCCGGCGCCGAGGTAGGCGTCGATCGCGAGGTTCACCACGATCGGCAGGGTCACGATGGCCAGCACGGAGTTGATGGCGGTGAGGGTGATGTTCAGCGCCACGTCCCCGCCCGCGAGGTGGCTGAGGATGTTGGCGGTGGACCCGCCCGGTGATGCCGCGAGCAGCATCATGCCGACCGCCAGCACCGGGGAGAGGTCCAGCACCCAGATGATCCCGATCGTCAGCACCGGAAGGATCACGATCTGGGTGAGCAGCGCGAGGAACGCCGCCTTGGGGACCTTCGCGACCCGGGTGAAGTCGGCGACCGTCAGGTTCAGGCCTAGGCCGAACATGATGATCCCGAGGGCGATCGGGAGGAAGACTGTCGTCATCAAAGTCGACGAGGGCATCACGACTCCTGCCGGACGTGACCGTCAGGCCACCTGGTGGGACCCCAGGTTCGAGCAGAGTGGACGCGGGTCGCAAGGGATCGCGGGGTGGAGGGTGGCTATTCAGCACGCAGGGAGTAAAGGGCCTCCCGCTTGGGCATGTTGGCGGGGTAGGCGTCCGATCGGGCGAATCCGCTTCGGACTCTTGGCAACGGGGCTGAGGACTGGGGGGATCAGGAGGTGGCGCTTGCCGTCGCCGCGGGGCGGGGGGCCGCGTCAGGTTCGGCGGGGTGCTCGCGTTCTGTGGTGATTCGACGGCGCAGGATCACGCAGTACATGAGGTCCAGGACGAAGCAGGCGACGTAGAGGAAGGTGAGCAGGCCGCCGCGGGCGAAGTCGTCTCGGGAGAACAGGAACAGGGTGAGGGAGAACAGGGCTGTTCCGGTCATCTTGGCGATCGCGATGGCCATCGACTGGCCGCGGGAGGAGCGGCGGTGTTGCACCATCGCGACGAAGGCCGCCGACATCACCAGGTTCACACCGTAGATGGTGTAGGCGCCGCCGTAGTCGCCGAACTCCTCGATGAACGCGATCTGGCACCAGCCGGCGATGACGATGCCGAGGGCGACCTGCGCCCATACGGCGTAACGCTTGCGGTCGGGGAACTCCACCGGGGCGAAGCGCAGGATCTGGGTCAGGATCGCCAGGTCGATGGCCAGCCAGGCGTAATTGGACAGCCGCAGCAGTCCTTCGGCCGGGTAGACGAAGGAGAAGATGGCCTCGCAGGAGATGTTCGCGCACAGGGCGACGATCGGCATGCCGAAAGTGCGGTCCTGGAAGCCTTTCCTGATGACGAGCAGGTAGGCCCCGATCCAGAACAGGGTGCCGATCCCGGCCAGGATGGTGAACGCGGTCGGCGCGGGGATGTCGAACAGCACGATCGGGCCGTCGTAGAGCTCCCTCGGGCCGGGCTCGCTGAAGTTCACTACCCCTCCGCATTCATGGGTTGCGCCGGGTGGAATCGCACTCGCGCGGGTGCGGCATCGGCGCCGTCAGGGTACTGATCGAACCATAGAGGACCGCATCGGGTCGCACGCTGCATGAAGTTGCCACCTCTCGCAGGTTGTTGCCAATCTGCGCGGTCACCCCCGCGCGCGACCCCATCCGCGCTGCAATGAGCGCGGCTCGATAGTCACGTAGCGCGCGAACACCCCCGGTCTGTGCGTCGCCGACTACCCGTGCTGTAGCCCGAGACCTGATCCCAAGGAGACGCACCCGGTGAAGCAGGACCATGGTGCACACGCGCACGACCTCGATCCGGCCTCGCCGGAGCACCGTGAGGACAGCATCGAGCTGCTGTTCCAGACGCACTTCTCCCAGCGCTACGGCGCGGGGGTGCCGGTGACGGCCGACAAGGCGGCCTCGGCGGTGCGCCTGCGCGAGGTGTGGCGCGAGCACCGGGTCGGCGCGACCGTCGGCGTCGATGTCGACCGATTCGTCGAAGACGCGTTCCTGTCGCTGCAGTACGCCTATAACCGCAAGTACGGCCAGTGGGACAAGGTAAACGACCTGCGGGCGCTCTACCAGGACACGTGGCACGCGCGTATCGCGCCGTTCACCTCGGCGCTACCACAGGATGCGACAGTGCTCGGCGTCGGGGCCAACGACGGCCGCGAGGTGCGCCAGCTCTTCGGCGACCGCGACATCGCCATCGACCTGCTGGACATCAGCTCCGAGGCGATCAGCAGGCTCGGCGGGCAGCTCGGGGAGTTCCGCGCCGTCCGCGGCTTCGTCGGGTCCTTCGAGGACTGGCGACCCGTCGCCGCCGACTACGACCTCTTCTTCTCGCTGCGCACGCTCAACAGCACCTCGGTCGACCGCGCGGCCTGCGTCCGCAAGTCGGTGAGCCTGGTCAGGCCGGGCGGCACCCTCGTCTACTCGGTGTCCAACGGCTACATCCACGAAGTGGACGGCGTGCCGCGGGCGGTGCGGGGGATGTTCTCCTACGACACCGCCACGATCGACGCCGAGCGGCCCAAGGCGATCGCGCACGAGATCGTCGACCTGCTCTGCGCCGAGGACGTCACCGTGGTCGACGTGGCCGACGAGCCGACCGAGATCTTCATCATCGCGCAGAAGAAGCAGTCCGGAAAGGTGTCTGTCCATGGCGAACTTTGAGCGTTCCGCGGCGTACTTCAGGCTGGTGCGGCCTCATTGGACGATCGCCAGCACGCTCGCGGTCATGATCGGCATCCTGCAGGCCTGGGCCGAGGGCTACTCCAACCTCCTGCTCGCCGCCCTCGTCGTCGGCGCCGCGTTCATCCAGCACGCCGTCATGGAGGTCTGGGACGAGCTGAAGGACTACAGCCACTACCGGCAGGACGTCTACGCCGACGCGGCGCAGCCGCCGACCCTGTTCTCCGGGGGCAGCGGCGTGCTGACCGGGCGGCTGCTGACCGTGCCGCAGGTCTGGCGGTTCTTCTACACCCTGCTCGGGATCTACGTCGTCGTGCTGGGCGGGATCATCGCCTTCTCCGGGTGGCGCTTCCTGCTGTGCGTCGCGGCGGGCATGTTCTTCATGTTCGGCTACAACTCGCTGCTGAAGCTCTCCTACGTCGGGCTCGGCGAGTTCTCCAACTTCGCCGGCTTCGGCCCGATCCTGGTCTGCTCGGCCTACCTGGCGATGCGCATGGACGCCACCAGCGGCGACCCGGGCGCCGGGAGCTGGAACCTGCTCGCCTACGTCAGCGCGACCGTGCTCGTGCAGTCGCTGATCCTCGGCACGGTGTGGTTCGGCAGCCTGCACATCCAGGAGATGCTCGACTACGACGAGGACAAGGCCGGGGACAAGAAGACCCTCGTCGTCCGCTTCGGCAAGACCTACGCCTCGCGGGTCCCGTTCGTCACCGCGCTGGTCATCCTGGGCCTCGCGGTCTGGCTGATCACCGTCGACCCCGCCTTCGCGTTCGTGCTGCCCGGGGTCCTGCTGAACGTCGTGGAGACCGCGCAGTTCATGAGCCGCTGGCAGGACGAGGACTACTTCATGCGCAAGATGAAGAGCTTCTTCATCTACCGCAACTTCGTCCTGATCTCCCTCGGCCTGGTCGTCTCCGCCGCCTTCCGCGACCTGCCGCAGGCCGCGGGGACCGCGGCGCTGGTGACGCTGTTCGCGCTGACCGCGCTCACCTCGGTCCCGGCGCTGTCCTTCCTGGCCAAGAGCCGGGTATTCACCTTCGCCCGCGCGGCGTGACACCCGCCGCCCGCACGCGAGCAGAACACCGATGAGGAGCGAACTGGCCGTGGCGACCCTCCCGGACGTCGGGACGCCGATCCGGCGGATTCCGCGCATCCCGCTCTCCCGCGACCTCGACCACCTGCCCGGCGCCTCCGGCGCGCTCGCCGGGTACCGCAACGT
Source organism: Actinokineospora guangxiensis (assembly GCF_042657845.1). Classification (NCBI taxonomy): domain Bacteria; kingdom Bacillati; phylum Actinomycetota; class Actinomycetes; order Pseudonocardiales; family Pseudonocardiaceae; genus Actinokineospora; species Actinokineospora guangxiensis. The sequence goes on from NZ_JBHSKF010000011.1 coordinate 241,745, forward strand.
GCTGGGCTGGGTGCGCCGGGGCGACGCCCACCTGCGGGACCAGGTCGCCCGGTACGGCCCGGTCTACCGGCACATGTTCGGGGTGGACCCGATCGTGTGTGTCGCCGACGCCGAGCTGGTGTCGCGGATCGGCCGCAACCGGGAGAAGACCTGGTCGGCGGGCGTGGCCTGGGGCTACTACCTGTCCGGGATGGACGAGGACATCCAGGGCTGGGACGGCATCCTCACCCTGGACGACCGCCCGCACCGCGACGTGCGCAAGCTGCTGTCCCCCGCGTTCGGCCCCGAGGCCCTGGAGTCCTACGCGCGCGGCTGCGAGGACCTGATCGAGCAGGAGGTCTCCTCCTGGGTCGGGCGCGGGCGGGTCGAGGCCAAGGCCGCCTTCCGCAAGCTCCTGGTGCGGATCTCGGCGATGATCTTCATGGGCGAGCGGGACGAGAAGGAGGCCGAGCGCCTCGACCGCACCATCCGCGACCTGTGGCTAGCCAGCTTCACCCCCGCGCTGGGCATCCCGCTCGGCGCGGTCCGGTCCCGGATGGTCAGCTCGTACCGGCGGCTGCTCAAGGCGCTGCTGGCGCGCATGGCCGAGGACCCGAACCCCACCGGCACCGACCTGTTCAGCCGGTTCTGCCGCTCCCGCGGCGAGATCGAGTGGGCCGACGACGAGACGCTGGCCAGGACGTTCATCTCCACGATGCTCGCCGCCTTCGACACTAACACCCTGTCGATGAGCAGCATGGCCCACGTCCTCTCCCACCACCCCGACTGGCAGGAGCGGCTGCGCGCCGAGGCGCTCGACGCCGTCGAGCCCGGCGTGCGGGGCCTGGCGCGCATGGAGCAGACCGAGAACGTGTGGAACGAGACCATGCGGCTGTTCCCGGTGGGCTCGCACGTGATGCGGCGGCCCCTGGTGGACGTGGAGCTGGCGGGCCACGCGATCCCGGCGGGCACCCTGGTCTACGCGCTGCTCGGCCCCCCGATGCGCGACCCCGGGGCGTGGACCGACCCGGCGGCGTTCGACCCGGAGCGCTTCGCGGCGGGGCGGACCGAGCACCGCGCGAAGCCGGGCGTCTTCGCCCCCTTCGGCCTGGGCGCGCACGCCTGCGTCGGCGGCCTGCTGGCCGCCCACCAGGTGAAGATGATCTACCGGACCCTGCTCTCCCGCGCGCGGATCGAGCCCGTGGGACCGATGCACCACCGGCACAGCTACGCGCCCCTCGGCGCGGTCGCGGGGCGCGTGCGCGTCGAGCTGCGGCCGCTCGGCGACGGGGCGGGACGGCGATGACGGCGGAGGCGGTGGCGACGCAGCCGCCCGCGCTCCCCCACAGCGAACGGCCAGGAGGACCCATGATGAAGACCATCGGCAACACCGCGTACTTAGAGCTGGCCACGTGCGTCGCCGACGCGCTGGCCGCGTTCCTGGACGGTCTGCCCGCCGACCCCGGCGACCTGCTCATCGACCGGATGCGCCACGCCTGCTTCCCCACCGGCAAGCTGGTGCGGCCCACCCTCTTCGCCGCGTCGGCGGGCCTGTGCGGGCGCGATCCCCGCGAGGTCGTCGCCGTGGCCGTCGGCCTGGAGATCGGCCACACCGCGAGCCTCGTGCACGACGACATCATCGACCGCGACCCGATCCGCCGCGGCCGCGAGTCCGTGTGGAGCCGCTACGGCGCCGACAGCGCGATCCTGACCGGTGACGCGCTCTTCTTCGCCCTCTTCCGCGCCGTCGCCGACACCGGGGCCGACCCGTTCGCCACGGTGGAGGCGGTCAAGGCCATCGCCGAGGTCGGCCACGAGCTGTGCCTGGGCCAGTCGATGGAGGCCGAGGCCACCCGCACCGCCGACCTGAGCTGGAACACCTACCACCGGGTCATCTACCTGAAGTCGGCCTCCTACATCCGGCTGTGCACCGAACTGGGCGCCGTCCTCGCGGGCGCGACCCCCGAACAGCGCGCCCTGCTGCGCGGCTTCGGCGAAGACCTCGGCATGGCCTTCCAGATGCAGGATGACGTCCTGGCCTACGTCAGCACCCTGGACACCGCGGGCAAGGACCCGCTGAGCGACATCCGCTCCCGCCGGGCGTCCCTGCCGGTCGTCATCGCCAACGAGCTGGGCTCCGACGCCGAGCGCGCCCTGCTCCAGCGCTACTTCGCCGCGGGCGCGCTGACCGCGGGCGAGGAACAGGCGCTGGTCGCCCTGTTCGGCTCCGAGCCGGTGCTCAAGCAGGCGGGCACCCTCGCCGCCGACCGCCTCGACAGCGCGATCCAGGCCCTGACCGCCTTCCCGGACTCGGGCTACCTCGCCGTCCTGCGCGACATCACCTCAGCCCTCGAAGGCAGGCAGTGGTGAGCTGACCGGCGGCGATCCGACCTCGCGACGAGCCGACCTGCGGCCGGTTCACCGGCGGGAGTGACCGCCGGTGAACCGGCCGCTGGTTCGCCTCGCTCAGTCCGCCGTCGCCCGGACCAGGGTGCGCCCGCCCGCGCGCAGCGACTCGACCGTGCCGACGACCAGTTCGGCCACCCGGGTCGCCGCGTCGCCGCACCCCGGCCGCGCGGCACGCAGCCGGTCCCGGTAGTCCCGGGCGGGGTCGAGCAGGTCGACGACGGCGTCGGTCACCGCCCGCTCGGTGGCCTCGGCGGGCTCCAGCGCCGTCCCGAAGCCCGCGGCGGCCACGAAGTGCGCCTGCACGGGCTGGTCCACGGCCAGCGGGATCACCAGCATCGGCGTCCCCGCCCGGATCGACTCCGCCACCGAGTTGTACCCGCCGTGGGTGATGAACACGTCGGCGCGCTCCAGTACCTCGCGCTGCGGCAGGTACGGGGCGGCGAGCACGCCGTCGGGCAGCGGGAGGTCCTCGGTGAGGTCGCCCAGCGCGGCGATCACCTGCGCGCCGGTCGCCGCCGCGCCCGCGATCACCGTGCGCAGCAGGTCCGGCCTGCGGTAGAAGATCGTGCCGAAGGAGACGTAGACGAGCGGGCGATCGGGGTCGATCCGGTCGAGATCCGGGAAGGCGACCTCGTCACCGCGCGGCCCCGCCGCCCCCGGCAGGCCGACCAGCTGCACGCCGTCGTCGGTGACCGCCTCGTCCCCGATGAGAGCGGTGATCGTCGGCACCAGGTTGAGAAACGGCGACCGCGCCGAATGGGTCCTCTTTGACCAAAGAACACCGTTCTTGGTGAGGTACTCACAGACCTGCTTGTCGTACGCCCAGCGGTTGCGCCGCAACCAGCTCGGACACACCCCGTTCAGGTTGGCCGAGATCATCCCGTACGGCACACCGGAAACGTGGGTGCCGACCAGGGCGGAAGCGGTGAGCGACAGGGAATCGATGAGCACGAAGTCCGGCGCGGTCGCACGAAGCGCTTCGGCCGTCTGGCGGGCGACGGGCGACGATTCCAGCATGGGCACGATCTTCGCGGGGTCCGCGGCCCACGGCGCCATCTCCACCCGCCCGACAGCGTGGATGCGCACGTCGCCCAGCGCTTCCCGGCGCTGCTCGTCGAGCGCGCCGCCGTCGGCGGACAGCAACAGGAGCACAACCTCACAACCTGCGGCTTGGAGCGCGGTGACCACCGGAACACAGGGGTTCAGGTGACCGTGCTGGGTTGTGGTGAGAAGTGCGACACGCATCAGATCTCCGATCGAACGGGGACAACGAGCAGCCCGACTCGAGATCCAGCCCTGCACGCACCACAGCGGACACGACCGCGACACCCCGCCCGAGACGGCGACACCGGTGATACTACGAGGTTTTGCGCATTCGCGACTATCGCTGATAGGACACATCTGTCAACAACGCACGAAACAACCCCGAAACAACGAGGGTCCGCAACGGGCCCCGCCGCGCCCCCGGGGAAGCCACCGGTGTGACGTGAGCCGTGGACACAATCTCGCCCGATAACGATAATTGGGTATGTGGAGACTGTCTCTATCATCGAGAATAACGCGAATCCAGAGAATTGTTATGGCGGCGACGGTCGGAATTGCCGTCACCGGGGCGAGCACCCTCGCCATCGCGGGCAGCGGCCAGGCCGCGGCCCCTCCGAGCAGCGCACTCGTGGCCTGCGACGCCCCGGCGTGGGCTGAGGGCACCGCCTACTCGGTCGGGTCGAGAGTCAGCTACAACTCCCGGCTCTACCAAGCCAGGGTCGCACACACCGCGTGGCCGGGAACCGGGTGGAATCCCGCGGCCACAGGTTCCCTGTGGTCGGATCTCGGCGCCTGCGACGGCAACCCGCCCACCACGACACCCCCGACGACACCCCCGACGACACCTCCCACGACACCCCCGACGACGACGCCCCCCACCACCCCACCCACGACGACACCTCCCACCACCACCCCGCCCACCACCACCCCGCCCGGCGGCGAGACCTGCGCGGTGAAGTCCAAGCCCGCGGGGAAGGTGCTCGTCGGCTACTGGGAGAACTGGGACGGCGCGTCCAACGGCGTCCACCCGCCCTTCGGCTGGACCCCCATCACCAACCCGGCGATCCGCCAGCACGGCTACAACGTCCTCAACACCGCCTTCCCGGTGATCCGATCCGACGGCACCGTGCTGTGGGAGGACGGGATGGACAGCACCGTCCGGGTCGCCACCCCCGCCGAGATGTGCCAGGCCAAGGCCGCCGGGCAGACCATCCTCATGTCGATCGGCGGCGCCACCGCGGGCATCGACCTCAGCTCGCGCACCGTGGCCGACCGCTTCATCCAGACCATCGTGCCGATCCTCAAGCGCTACAACTTCGACGGCCTCGACGTCGACATCGAGACCGGCCTCACCGGCAGCGGCTCCATCACCCAGCTGTCCACCTCGCAGGCGAACCTGATCCACATCATCGACGGCGTGCTGGCCCAGATGCCGTCGAACTTCGGTCTCACCATGGCCCCCGAGACCGCCTACGTCACCGGCGGCAGCGTCGTCTACGGCTCGATCTGGGGCTCCTACCTGCCGATCATCAAGAAGTACGCCGACAACGGCAGGCTGTGGTGGCTGAACATGCAGTACTACAACGGAAGCATGTACGGCTGCGCGGGTGACTCCTACCCGGCGGGCGGCGTCCAGGGCTTCGTCAAGCAGACCGAGTGCCTCAACCAGGGCCTGGTCATCCAGGGCACCACGATCCGCGTTCCCTACGACAAGCAGGTCCCGGGCCTGCCCGCGCAGGTCGGCGCGGGTGGCGGGCACATGTCCCCGGCCCTGGTCTCGCAGGCCTGGAACTCCTTCAACGGCAACCTCAAGGGCCTGATGACCTGGTCCCTGAACTGGGACGGCTCCAAGAACTGGACCTTCGGCGACAACGTCAAGGCCCTCCAGGGCCGCTGACCGGTTCCCGGGGGAGGTCCGTCCTCCCCCGGGACTCCCTAGTTCGCCTCGCCGGTCAGCGCGAAGGTCCGCAGCCTGCGGGTCGCGCCGACCGTGCCCGCCACGGCGAAGACCGACGACATGATCACCGCGGTCGCGACCGTCAGCGTCGAGGAGATGAGCGCGGTGTCGCCGATCGCGTCGGCGACGGCCGTCGCGTGCTGGCGGATGCTGAACACGCGGGCGCCGTCGACGAACGACACCAGCAGGTTCTCCCACAGCACGATGTAGACCAGGCCCACGGCGACCGGGCGCTTGCTCATCACGCTCAGCGCCAGGAACAGCGCGCTGTAGGCCAGCGCCCCCAGCGCCGAGCCGACCACCAGGCCGACCGCCAGCGAGCCGGAGCCCGCGATCAGGGCCGCCGCGGCCAGCGGCACGGCCGTCGCCACGGCGGTCACCAGCCAGGCCACCAGGAGCTTGGACAGGATGATCTCTGAGCGCGGCAGCGGCTTGGTGATCAGGTGGGTGATGGTGCCGTCGTCGATCTCCAGGCCCAGCGCGCTGCTGCCGATGATCAGCGCGGTCAGCGGCAGGATGACCGCCAGCCCGAGGTTGGAGAAGACCAGCGGACCCCATTCGTCCGGGGGCTCGTCCTCGCTGAGCACCGCCAGCAGGGTCAGCCCGATCAGGATGACCGGCATGGGGAGCAGCAGCAGCACGCGCCTGCGGCCGAGCAGGGCCCTCGCCGTGAGGCGGATGATCGTGGGGTTCATGTGGTCACCAGGTAGGAGAAGACCTTCTCAAGGGACTCGTCGGAAGGCAGGATCGTCGTCAGCCGGATGCCGCGCGCCTTGGCGTGCTTGGCCAGGGCGCGGGTGAAAGTGCCGTAGTCGCTGGTGTGCACCTGAAGCCCCGCGTCGGTGAGGCTCACCCCGGCGACCGACGTGTCGCCCATCAGCACGGTGGCCAAGAGCCGGTCGTCGGAAGAGGCGATGGTGAACACGTGCGGGCGGGTGGTCATCAGCCGCCGGATGTGCCGGTAGTCGCCGGACGCGGCGAGCCTGCCCGCCACGATCACCTGCACGGTGCCGGAGAGCTGCTCGACCTCTTCGAGGATGTGCGAGCTGAACACGATGGTCCTGCCCGCCTCGGCCATGCCGTTGAGCAGCTCCATCATGTGCATCCGCTGCCGGGGGTCCATGCCGTTGAACGGCTCGTCCAGCAGCAGCACCTCGGGGTCGTGCACCAGCGCCGCGGCGACCCGGCTGCGCTGGCGCATCCCCTTGGAGTAGGTGGAGATCCGGCGGTCCTGCGCCTCGCGCAGCTCCACGACCTCCAGCGCGGCACGCGCGGCGGCGGCCGGGTCGGGCAGCTTGTGCAGCTGCGCGCTGGCCAGGACGAACTCCCACGCGGTGAGGAACCCCGGCACGCTCTCGCGCTCGGTCACCAGGCCGAGCTTGCGGTAGACGCCGGGATTGGCCCACGCGGGCTCCCCGCCGACCACGACCTCGCCCTGCGACGGCGCCAGCAGGCCCGCCATCAGGTGCAGGACGGTGGTCTTGCCCGCGCCGTTGGGCCCGAGGAGACCGGTGAGGCCCGGGCCGATGGACAGCGTCACGTCGTTGACCGCGACCACGTTGCCGTACCAGCGGGAGACCCCCGCGAGTGCGATGGTGCTCACGACCTCACCCCCTTGTACCGCCGCACCGCGGCCATCGTGCCCAGCCCGGTCAGCGCGACCGTGACCAGGCCGTACACCGGCCCGAACGAGCCGACCGAGACCAGGTCGACGTCCGCCCCGAAGAGCCACTGGTCGACGCCGTTGAGCAGCCCGGTCGGGTCGATCAGCCCGGCGAGCTGCCCGACGGTCCCGGAGTCCAGCGCGCGCAGGACCGCCGAGATCGGCGCGGTGAGCAGGAAGACACCGATGATCATGCCGGTGGCGAACACCCGCCGCCCCGACAGCGACGCGATCGGCAGCCCCAGCGCCGCCAGCAGCGCGGCGTGCACGGCCGCGGCGAGGAGCCCGACGAGCAGCCCGCCGAACTCCTCCAGCACCCCGGCGACGCCGTTGTCGGTGCTGAAGGCCATCCCGACGAACATGACGAGCATGGGCGCCGCGAGCATCAGGAACGTCGCCGTGGCCAGCGCCGCGACCTTGGTCAGCGCATAGGCCGAGCGGCGCAGCGGGCGCGACAGGTACAGCTGCAGCAGCTTCGTGCGCAGGTCCACCGACACCAGCTCGGGCGCGACCACGGCGACGAACACCGTGGCGGCGAAGGTGAAGGTGGAGGCGATGCCGACGTAGTCCAGCACCGGCTCGGGCAGCTGGGTGTTGATGATCACGATGACCAGCGAGGCGATCGCCGCCATGGCGACCAGCCCGATCGGCAGCACCTTCGCCCAGGGGCTGCGGCCGAGGCCGTAGGCGCTGCGTACACTGTGGACATAAAGCGACCGGGCGGAGTACCGGGGGCCGAGCCGCGGCCCGGTGTAGCGCTGGTAGCCGATGTCGTGGATGACGCCGGGCTCAGACATGGGATGCCTCCTCGGCGGGCCGGTCGCGGAACAGGTCGGCGACCTGGTGCCGCTGCCGTTCGAGCCGGTGCAGGCAGAGGTCGAGGTCGGCGACCGCGTCCCGGATGAGGTCGTAGACCGCCCCGTCGTCCTCGCCGAGGCGGACGGTCAGCACCCGCCTGTCCCCGCGCACCTCCAGCCCTTCGGCGGTCAGCACGGCCGCGAGGCGCTCGGCGCCCTCATCGATCTCCACCACGAGCAGGTCGTTGTGCTCGGTCATGGACGACAGCGTCGCCGAGCGCAGCAGCGTCCCGGCGTCGATGGCGACCAGCGAGGTGCAGATCCGCTCGATCTCGCCGAGCAGGTGCGAGCAGACCACCACCGAGATCCCGAACTCGGTGCCGATGCGGTGCACCAGGTCGAGCATCGCCCGCCTGCCCGCCGGGTCGAGCCCGTTGGTTGGCTCGTCCAGCAGCAGCAGCTCGGGGTCGTGCACCAAGGCCTGCGCGAGCTTGACCCGCTGCTTCATCCCGGTGGAGTACCCCCCGATCCGCCGGTACCGCTCCTCGTAGAGGCCCACGTGCCGCAGCGTCTCCGACGCCCGCTCCCGCGCCGCGGCCGCGGGCAGGCCGCTGACCCGCGCCATGTGGGTGACGAACTCGGCGGCGACCATGTCCGGCGGCAGGCAGTCGTGCTCGGGCATGTACCCCACCTTCGCCCGAACCCGCTCCCCATCGGCGATCGGGTCGAGCCCCAGCACCCGAATCCGCCCACTGGTCGGCGTCAGCAGCCCCAGCGCAAGCTTGATCAACGTCGACTTGCCCGCCCCGTTGACCCCGACCAGCCCGACAACACCCGCCTCGATCTCCAAGGTCAGATCCGTCAGGGCGGTCACCTTGCCGTCGTAGCGCATTCCCAGCGCGGTGGCTTCTATGAGTGGCACGGGGGGACCCTATGGCCGGTCGCCCGCCCGGCACATCCGGCCTACCCCCGAATGCGGCGGCCCCCGACCCCTAGGGGTCGGGAGGTGCGCCCGGCCGTGCACCCCTGCTCCCGGCCGGGCAGCGCTCCCTTCCCATCCCCGCACGACGGGGCTCGCCGTGCCGAGTACCCCCACCAGGACTCGAACCTGGGACCTCCGCGTTCGTAGCGCGGCGCTCTCTCCACCTGAGCCATGGGGGCGCGACGGAAGGGGTCACCCCTTGTCCGCCCGTTCAGACCCGACCCGACGCCCTTCCCGGGGCCACGCGACCGAGCATTGACAACCAGAGCCTGGAAATCCCGCCCGCCTGAGGGGAGGAGCCGCCCGGATCGGTTACCCGATGGGCGGCTCCCCGTCACCTCAGGCTCAGGTCATGACCGGAAGTACGGGCGGTTCGGGGCCGTGGGCCTGTGCGGGAGCCAGGACTCGCGAGCGGCGACGACCGTCGCGCCGGGTGGCCGATGCCCCGCCCCGCTCAATCGCCTGCCCATGACTGCCCCGTTCTCCGTCTGATGGCTCCATGGTCATCCGTCGCCGAGCGGAGGTCAATCTGTTTTGAGCGCGCTCGCGCGCATCACGGTCTGGTGATGTCCAACCTCCGGACGGTGACAGCACCGCCGAGGGACTGGGTCGCGTAGTTGAAGACACCGAACCGGTAGCCCATGAAGAACTGCCAGGTGTTGTTGAGGGTGAAGGAGGGGCCCAGCGGGGTGAACACGGAGCCGTCGGTGCTGTAGGAGAAGCGGGCGACGCGGTTGGCCCCGGGTTGGATGTCGGCGTTGACCCGCAGCCAGATCCGACCACCGCCCACCGCCGCGCTCGCCGCCTCGGTACCGGTGCTGGTGGTGCGCCAGCCGCTGTCCATGGCCAGACCGGTGGTCATCACGACCCTGGTCTGCCCGTTGTCGCGCCGGACCCCGATCCAGGCCGACGACTGCCGCAGCATGGCCAGGCCGGACCGGTCGCCGTCGCGCATCCCGCTATGGTCCAGTTCGACCGTGGCGGTGGAGGTCGGTCCCTGGATGCGGTGGGTGAGGGTGTTGCGGGCGGCGTAGAGGTCGGTGGTGACGGTGGCGGTGCTCAGCCGAAGTCCGTTGTCGACCGAGTACTTGCTGGTGTCCGGGTCGTGGTTCCACTCGTACTGCGGGCCGAGGACGGTGCCGGCGAAGGTGTCCGACCCGACGAGCGGTTTCACCGGCCTGATCGGCAGCGGGTGGGGATAGTTCACACCCCACCGGCCGTTGACGGTCTGCACGGTGGGCCAGCCGTCCGCGGTCCAGGTGATCGGAGCGAGGGCGGGGACGCGTCCGCCAGGATAGGCGTCGACGAAGGCCATGTAGTGCCAGGAGCCGTTGGGCAGCTGCACGAGGCCGCCCTGGTGCGGCACACCGCCCCCGGAGATCGGGCCGGGCAGGTCCAGCAGCACCTGCCGCACGGTGTAGGGGCCGAACGGTCCGCTGTCGGACTTGAGCACGTACTGGCCGTTGGCCGGTCGGGTGAGCCAGATGTAGTAGCTGCCGCCGCGCTTGTAGAAGCGCGCGCCCTCCAGGGTGCCGATGCTCGACGGGGTCTGGAAGACCTGCTGGGAGCGGACCTGGGAACGGCCGTCGGCCGAGAGTTGGGCGACGCTGATGGCGCCGTTGCCGTAGGCGACGTACATGGTGTCGTCATCGTCGATGAGCATGCCCGCGTCGTAGTAGCAGTTGTCGATCTGGGCGTGCCTGCTCCACGTGCCGTCGACGCTGGAGGCGGTGTAGATGTAGGTGTCGTTGAAGTCGATGCACCCGGCCCAGTAGTAGGTGCGGTTGCTCGGCCGGTACTGGAGGGTGGAGGCCCAGATGCCGTTGACGTAGGCGCGCTGCCCGCTGGTGAGGTCGTATTTGGTGCCGAAGTCGAGCGAGGGCACGGAGTGTCCCGCGAACTCCCAGTTGACCAGGTCGTAGGAGCGCAGGACCGGCGCGCCCGGCGAATAGTGCATGGTGGAGGCGGTCAGGTAGTAGACCTCCCCGACCCGGATCACCTCGACATCGGCGAAGTCCTGCCACACCACCGGGTTGGTGTACTGCCCGCCCGGCGGGGTTGTGGTGGTGGGGTTGGTGCCGCCTCCGACGCGGACGAGGGACCATTGTTGGTTGTTGCCGCCCCAGTCGTCGTATTGGACGATGTTGGCTCCGTCGGTGGTGGAGGCGCCTT
>NZ_JBHSKF010000012.1:0-234775 GCF_042657845.1 Actinokineospora guangxiensis
CTGCCCGCCCGGCCCGCGCCGACGACGACGACCGTCCCGCCACCCCCACCACCACTCATCCCGTCCAGTCAGCTCCAATCTCCACCGACGCCCACCCAACCTCCGCCGCAGACCACCCGACGCCCCGCACCGCCGCCGAACAGCCAAGTTCCACCCCCACCTCCAGCTCGCCATCCACCACCGCACCTGAGCCCACTCACCCGGATCCGAGCCACACCTCACACCCCACCCACGCAATCTCCACCACCACAGACCTCCCCACCGACTCCCCCCTGGTCCACCCAACCCCCACATCCGAAGACATCCACCCAACGCCCTCCACCCCCAACCCCCCACTGGCCCCTCACCTCACGCAACCCTCCACCGCCGACAGCCGTCCCCACCCAGCTCCCACCAACCACCCCGGAACCACATCCCTCCACGCTCACACACCCCAAAACCTGATCCACCCAGCCGCTCTTCACTCCCACCCACTCCCGACGATCCACCAACCGCACCCCCCCGCACATCTGTCCCACCCGATCCCCAGCGGCAACCAGTCCCGCCAACCCACCCACGCGGCCAGACCGAACGTCAGTCCACATTCCACGACACCGCATCCCGACCTCAGCACCACGCAGCCACAACACCGACCTCCCAACCCGCGCACGTTCACAGCCCAAACGAATCCCCCCGAAGTCGCCGGCTTCCCCGTTGACGGACCACCCCAGATGATCTCCGGTCCACCCCGAGCGCTCCCCGTCCGGCTCAACCCAGGTCGCGCCTACCTGACCTCCCTCCTCCCTGCCGCATTCGGCCACCGTTCCACGACCGGATCACCAGCCGCGCGAACAAGCCTCGCCCAGAGATCACCCACGACCACCTCCCCAGACCACCCTCCCGCCGCCACCACACCCCCCAGCCTCTGGTCCATGGCAGCCGCCGCCCCCACCACAACCGCCACCATCGCAGCGCTCAAGGACCAGTGGTCCGCCAGGCAGGACGCCGACAACCCGAGACCAGACTTCTGGACCCTCTCCCAAGACACCACAGTCACCGCGCCCTCCCTCGCCGGTCTCGACTCCTCCTTCGCCACCGAATGGGCCGCCGCCGACCAGGCCGAACAGCGGAAAGAAGCGGCGAAGCTCCTGGCCGCGAGGAAGAGCCGTCCCCAGGACAAGGCGCCCGCGCCGATAGTCGCTCCCAACGGGGGCACCCTCAGCGACTACCTCGCCAACGGCGGTTCCCTCGACGCCCTCATGGCCGCAGAACCCGAGGACCAGGACGGGCCCGAAGAACCCGAACCCACGCCGACCACCGCCTTCCTCCCCGGCCGCCGGCCTCCTGAGGAAGACCCGCCACCCACCCTCACGATCGACGAGATCCGCGAGGAACTGGCCGACGAGCCGCCCGCCCGGTGGATGAACCTGGACGACCCCGACGACTACGACGAGCTGGCCGACCGGCTCTACAACACCCTGTCCAGCAGGCTGCGCTTCGACGTGTTGGTCGAGCGCGAGCGGTCCGGCACGTTGCTGGACTTCAGTTAGGAGGAGCGATGCCACCCGATCCGCCGAATCCGCTGGTGCTCGCGCACGGCATGGCGCACCGCTTCGTCGTCACGGCGGGGTCGCGGGAGCTGGGGGCCTGGTCGAAGGTCGCCGGGCTGTCGGTGACCTGGGACCTGGCCGAGTACCGGGTCGGGCATTCCGACCAGTACTTCAAGTTCGCCGGGGTGCCGAAGTTCGCGCGGGTGAAGTTGAGTCGGGCCGCCGACGCGACCGCCACGCCCGCGGTCAAGGTGTGGCTGGACGAGGTGCAGGCCAGCGGCGGGGTGCCCGAGTCGGGGGCGGTGCAGATGTTGACCTCGGCCGGGCAGGCGGTGATGACCTGGACGTTGCAGGAGATGTTCCCGATCGCCTGGCAGATCAGCGAGTTCGACGCCAGTGCGGGCAAGGTCGCCGTCGAGACGCTGGAACTCGTGCACTCCGGGTTCCTGACCGGCAAGCAGAGCGGAGGCGAGTGATGAGCGGCGGCAAGCAGGTCGCGCTGGGCATGGCGATGCGGTTCAACGTCAAGATCGACGGCGTGAACCTGGGCAACTGGACCTCCTGCAAGGGGCTCGAGGTCAAGACGAAGGTCCACAAAGTACGCGACACCGGCAACTACGCCTACGAGAAGATCCTCTTCGGTGACGTCCAGTACCAGACCGTCAAGCTCGAACGGGCGATGGAGAAGACCTCCTCGGCGGTGCTGCGCGAGTGGCTGGTGGAGAAGCTGAGCCCCTGGCAGCAGCCCGGGTTCATGCCGGAGCTGCTGTACTCGGTGATCGGCGGCAGCACGGCGAACATCACCCTGCTCGACTCGGCGTGGCAGGAAGTCGCGTCCTGGAAGCTGAAGAACGTCTACCCCGCGGGCTGGTACGGGCCGACCTTCTCGGCCAAGGACACCGCGGTGGCCATCGAACGGCTGGAGCTCGACCACGAAGGGTTCCTGGACGAATGATCATCCCGAACGCGCTGCCGAAGATGAGCGACCTCGGCAAGGCGATGAACTACGCCTCCCTGCTCGGGGAGAACGCGCGGCTGATGCTGGTCTCCGACGAGGGCGGCATCCCGGTCCGCTTCAGCGTGAACCCGAAGACGGTCCAGCTGAACAAGACGAACAAGACCGAGGGCAACCGCGGGGTCGTCACCTCCACCTTCAAGGACGCGCTGAAGGCCACCAGCAACCTGAAGCTGACGCTCAAGGGCGCCCACCTCACCGGCGCCGTCACCACGCAGGCCTCCATCGACCAGCTGATCGCCTGGGCGACGCCGCGCCAGATCAGCGCCGCCGAGGCCATGGCGCTGGATTCGGTGAGCGCCGCCGAGAACCTGATGAACGACGCGGTCGACATGGCCAAGAACGCCGCGGCCGAGAAGATCAAGGGGATGCTGCCCGGCGGGGGCGGCGACGGGCAGAACGCGCTGCCCGCTGAATCATCCACAAAGGACACGATTGTCAACAGGCTCATGTCGGCGCCGGTCTACTACCGGCTGCCCGTGCTGCTGGTGATGTGGGGCGTGGGCGGACCGCTGCGCGGCGGCACCAAGGTGAACCTGGAGCGGGTGGACATCGAGTACGAGCGCTTCGACTGGACCGGCGTGCCGGTGTGGGCGAAGGTGACGATGAGCCTCATCGAGTACACCGCGCCGCTACCCAGGCAGAACCCCACCTCGGGCGGGTTGCCCGGCCGCAGCAAGCACACCGTCTCCCAGGGCGAGGGGCTCGTGCAGATCGCCACCCGCGCCTACGGCACGCCCAAGGCGTGGCGGGAGGTGGCCGAGGCCAACGGCCTCGACGACCCGCTGCGGGTCAAGCCCGGCCGGACCCTCGCGCTGCCCGCCGCCGACTCCTTCGGACAGGGCGGTGCCCGGTGACCAGGCCGCAGGAGGGCATCGCCAACTCCGAGTCCACGGGCCGCCCGACGGTCAGCGTCGGCGGCACCCCGCTCACCCCGGAGCTGAGAGCGCGACTGCTGCGGGTCGTGGTCGACAACGACCTGCACCTGCCGGGCATGTTCGAGCTGACGTTCCTCGACATGGACGGCAACACCACCGGGTTGGCCGGGGCGTCCATCGGCGCGCCGGTGACCGTCATCGGCGCCGGGCCGGGCGGCACGGCGATGCCGCTGATCACCGGCGAGATCACCGCGATGGAGGCGCTGATCGCCGGGGTCACCGTGCGCACGGTCATCCGCGGCTACACCGAGGCGCACCGGCTGCAGCGGGCCAAACGCAGCCGCACCTACATCAACGTCACCGACGCCGACATCGCCCGCCGGGTCGCCACCGAGGCCGGGCTCCAGGTCGGCACGGTCATGCCGACGAGCACCACGCACGCCTACATGGCGCAGGTCAACCAGACCGACTGGGAGTTCCTGACCGCGCGCGCCACCGAGATCGGCTTCGAGGTGGGGGTCGCCAACGGCCTGTTCCACTTCCGGCCCGCCACCGACAGCGCGACCTCGGCGGGCGGCGGCGTCGAGGGCTTCGGCAAGAGCCTGCTCGCCGACGCGCTCGACACCAGCGCCACCGTCGAGGTGGCGTTCCCGGAGAACCTGATCAGCTTCCGGCCGCGGATCACCGCGGGCAACCTGACCCCGGATGTCGAACTGCGGGTGTGGGACCCGATGCTGCGCCAGACCCTGTCCCAGGCCTCGGGAACGCCGTCGGGCAGCACGCCGTCGCCTGCGGGCATGGGCGCGCAGTTCACCAACGGCGGGCTCTCGGCCGTGGCGAACTCGCTGGAGGCCGCCGCCGACTCGCTGACCTCCTTCAGCGCCACCGGCGTGCAGGACGGGCTGCGGGGCGCGGAGCAGGCGCTGACCAACGCCGCGTCGGAGGCCACGGGCGGTCTCCTCGGCTCGCCGATCGGGTTCCTGGGCGCCCCGCCGAGTCCGACCGCGCGGGTCGTGGTCGACCGGCCGGCCGTCGACGCGACCACCCTGCCCACCTCGGGGCCGATGATCGCCGGGGCGCTGGGCACCGACGTGGGCAGCACGTTCGCCGAGGCCGAGGGCGAGGCCAAGGGCAACGCGGCCATCCAGCCGGGCGCGCGGGTCTCGATCAGCGGTGTCCCCACGGTGTTCGCGGGCACCTGGCAGGTGTCGCGGGCCAAGCACATCTACGACGACTCCGAGTTCGGCTACCGGGTGGTGTTCTCCGCCCACGGCAGGCAGGACCGGACGCTGCTCGGCCTGACCTCGCGCTCCGCGCGCCGCTCCCCCGGCGCCACGGTGCTCGACAGCGTGGTGTGCGGGGTGGTCAGCAACTGCGCCGACCCGCTCGGCAAAGGCAGGGTGAAGGTGACGCTGCCGTGGCTGTCGCCGGACTTCGAGACCGACTGGGCGCCCAACACCCAGTTCTGCTCGGGCCCGCGCAGCGGCGCGATCTTCATGCCGGAGGTCGGCGACGAGGTGCTGGTCGCCTTCGAGTTCGGCGACGCGCGCAGGCCGTATGTCATCGGCGCGATGATGAACCAGCTCACCGGCTGGAGCATCGCCTCGTCCGGGCCGATCGTGGCGGGCGGGCTGCCCGGCCTCGGCGACATGGCGGTAGGCATGGCCGGGCAGGCCGCGGGGTCGGCGCTCGGCTCGCAGTACGGGCCGCTCGGGCAGATGATCGGCGGGCAGATCGGCAAGCAGGTCGCGGGCGAGATCACCGGCGAGGCGAAGGAAGCCATCGACGGCTCGGTGCTCGCGCCGGGGATGCTCACCGAGGTCCACCACCGCGGTTACGTCTCCAGCACCGGCAACGCGCTGCTGTTCTACGACGTGCCGATGCCCTTCACCGAGCCGCCGCCGCACCTGGAACAGGCGATGGGCGACCAGGGCGGCGGGACCGAGGGCGGTGGCGGCTCGCTGCTGCCGCCGGGCACCGGCGCGCTCGGCTCGGCGGTGCGCCTGGGCTCGCAGAACGGCGAGATCGGGGTGACCGTCGACCAGGTCAACGGCGGCGTCACCATCAGCGCGACCCCGATCCCGGGGGTGACGACGATCCCGCTGCCGAACGTGAACATCTCGGCGATGAACGGCTTCATCAGCCTCAGCTCCGGCCCATCGGGGACGATGCTGATCGACGGCGGCACGAACCTGGTCATCTCCTCGGCGCAGACCATCACCCTGCAGAGCGGCGCGATCAACATCATGGGCGGGGTCCTGGTCAACGGCAAACCCCTGCCCATCTGACGGACCGAAGGCAGCCATGATCGACAACGACTTCATCGGGCGGGGCTGGTCGTTCCCGCTGGACGTGACCGCCAACGGCACGATCGCCACCGTCGGCGGGGCGCTCAAACTGGAGCAGGCCATGACGCTGGTGCTGTCCACCTACCCCGGCGAGCGCCCCTTCCGGCCGCGCTTCGGCTCCAGGCTGCGCGACTTCACCTTCGAGAGCGCGACGGCGGCGGTGTTCGCCAGGATCGCCACCGAGGTGCGCGACTCGCTGGCGATGTGGGAGCCGCGCGCCGCGGTGCGCGACGTCGTCGTCTACCCGGCGCAGGACCGCGAGAACCTGCTGCACATCGACATCACCTACGTCATCAAGGGCGAGAACGACGAGCGCAACCTCGTCTACCCCTTCTACTCCATTCCCGATGAGGGGGACTACTGATGGTGCTCCCCGCGCCCAACCTGGACGACCGCCGCTTCCAGCAGTTCGTCGACGAGGCCAAGCGGTACGTGATGCGCCGCTGTCCCGAGTGGACGGACCACAACGTGTCCGACCCCGGCGTGACGCTGATCGAGACGTTCGCGTTCATGACCGAGCAGCTGTGCTACCGGCTCAACCGGGTGCCGGACCGGCTGTACGTCAAGTTCCTCGAACTGCTGGGGCTGCGCATGCTGCCGCCGACGGCGGCCGAGGTGCCGGTCACGTTCTGGCTGTCCACACCGGCCCGCGCGCCGCTGGTGATCCGGGCGGGGACGAAGATCTCGACGACGCGCACGGAGAGCGAGGACGCCGTCGTGTTCTCGACGCTGGCCGACCTGCCGGTGCTGCCGACGGAGATCTGCGCCATCCGCAGGGTGGTCAACCGGGGGGTGGCCAGCGAGAACCAGACCACCGCCTATGAGCTGGGCGAGGCGTTCACCACCTTCGCCGACCCGCCGCAGCTGGACGACGCGCTGCTCATCGGCCTGCGCGACCCGGCGCCGCGCTGCGCCGTGCGGCTGGACTTCGACGGCGACAGCGAGGGCGTCGGCGTGAACCCGAAGCACCCGCCGCTGGTGTGGGAGGCCTGGACGGGCGACGGCTGGGCCCCGTGCCCGACCACCACCGACGAGACCGGCGGGCTCAACCGGTCGGGGCGGATCGTGGTGCACCTGCCCGAGTCGCACGAGGCCAGCCTGATCGACGAGCACCGGGCCGCCTGGCTGCGGGTGCGGGTCGTGGAGCCGCTGCCCGGCCAGCCCGCCTACAGCTCCTCGCCGGTGCTGCGCGGACTGGTGGCGGGCACGGTCGGCGCGACCGCCCGCGCGGTGCACGGCGAGGTCGTGGAGTTCGAGGAGCTGGGCGAGTCCGAGGGCGTGCCGGGGCAGCGCTTCGACCTGGCGCGCAGCCCGGTGCTCACCGGCCAGCACCCGGCGTCGCTGCAGGTGTCGACCGACACCGGCTGGCAGGAGTGGACCAGGGTGGAGAACTTCGCCACCAGCGGCCCCGACGACCCGCACTACGTGCTCGACGGCGTGGCCGGGCAGGTCGAGTTCGGGCCCGCCGTGCGGATGGCGGGCCGGCTGACCCGCCAGTACGGCGCGGTGCCGCCGCGCGACGCGGTGGTGCGGATGCGGCGCTACTACTCGGGAGGGGGAGGGCGGGGCAACGTCGCCCGCTACGCGATCGACACGCTCAAGGGGTCGATCCCGTTCGTCTCCGGGGTGACCAACCTGAACCCGGCGGGCGGCGGCGTCGACGGGGAGACCCTGGACGAGGCCAAGGCGCGCGGCCCGATCCAGCTGCGCACCCGCAGCCGCGCCGTCACCGCCGAGGACTACGAGGCCATCGCGCGCGAGGCCGCGCCCGAGGTCGCCCGCGTGCACTGTCTGACCGCGGGCGAGGACGACGTCGCGCACGGCGCGGTCAAGGTGCTGGTGGTGCCCGCGGCGGCGCAGAAGAACCGT
Source organism: Actinokineospora guangxiensis (assembly GCF_042657845.1). NCBI lineage: Bacteria > Bacillati > Actinomycetota > Actinomycetes > Pseudonocardiales > Pseudonocardiaceae > Actinokineospora > Actinokineospora guangxiensis. Next base: position 7,640 of record NZ_JBHSKF010000012.1, read on the forward strand.
GAGCTGCTGTTCGCCGACCTGGTGCCGGGCGCGGGCACGCTGGAGCGGATCGCGGCCAAGCTGGACGACGTCCGCCTGGTCGGCACCCGCGTGCTGGTCGAGCCCGCCCGCTACCGGGGCGTCACGGTCATCGCCCGACTGGTGGCGCGCACCCGGCTCGACCCCGAGGAGATCCGGGTGCGCGCGCTGGAGCGGCTGTACTCCTACATCAACCCGCTCACCGGCGGCGAGGACGGCACCGGCTGGGTGTTCGGGCGGCGCATCTCCCACGGCGAGGTGTTCGCGCTGCTGCAGTCAGTGCGCGGGGTGGATGTTGTGGAGGACGTGCGCCTGTTCGGGGCGAACCCGGTGACCGGTGAGCGCGGCTCGGAGGTGACGCGGCTGCCGGTCGGCGCGGGCGGCCTGGCGTTCTCCTACGACCACCAGGTGCGGGTGGAGCGGTCATGACCGCCGTCGACCGCAGACCCGCCGTGGTGGACGGCGCGGTGGCCGGGTCGGTGGAGCGCGGCCTGGTGGTGGGCGCGTCGGCCCCGCCGCTGCCGTCGCCGTACCCGCTGATCCGCCACCTGCCCTCGGTGTTCGGCGACGACATGTTCGCCGTGCGCTGGACCGGAGGGCTTGACGACGTCCTCGCCCCGCTGATCAACATCATCGACTGCGTCGGCGCCTACATCGACCCGATGCTCGCGCCGGAGGAGTTCGTCCGGTGGATGTCGGGCTGGTTCGGCGTGCTGCTGGACGAGAGCTGGCCGATGAGCGCGCAGCGGGCCGTCGTCGCCCAGGCGGTGGACCTGTTCCGCATGCGCGGCACGGTGGCCGGGCTGCGCAGGCACCTGGCCGTGGTGGTCGACGGCGAGGTCGAGATCACCGAGAGCGGCGGCACGTCGTGGTCACCGCGGCCGATCCCGGAGCCGCCGAACGACGTGGAGCACTGGGTGCACGTCGTGGTCCGTCCGAGCCCCGGGCGCCCGGTCTCCGAGGACGCCGTCGCCGCGGTGATCCGCGCGGCCAAGCCGGTGCACGTGGCGCACAGCCTGGAGGTGCTCTGGTGATCGTCTGCACGATGTGCGGGAACCACAACGACGACGCCTCCGCGTTCTGCGGTGACTGCGGCAAGTTCCTGGAGTGGAACGGGGAGAAGGTCGCGCCGCCGCCGGAGGTGCAGGTCGTCGTCGAGGAGCCGCCGCCGCCCCCGCCGGAGCAGCGGCCGGGCTGGTGGCGGCGGTTGCGCACGTGGGTCGCGTCGAAGCTGCCCAACCGGTTCTACGTCGCCCCGCGCGAGCGGACCCCGGTCAGCGCGCTGGCGGTGTGGACGTCGGAGGCCGAGCCGCCCCCGCCGCCGCCCGCCCCCGCCGAGCCGGAGGGCCCGCCGCCGCCTCCGGTCAAGAAGCCCCCGCCGCCCCCGCCGGGGGCGAAGAAGCCGCCACCACCGCCACCGGGGAAGAAGGACCCACCCCCTCCCCCCGGCGCGAAAGCACCTCCCCCGCCACCTGGGGCCAAGGCGCCTCCGCCTCCCCCGGCAGCGAAAGCACCCCCACCGCCACCTGGGGCCAAGACACCGCCACCACCACCGGGGGCCAAGACACCGCCACCACCACCGGGGGCGAAGACACCGCCTCCACCGCCCGCTGCCAAGACGCCCCCTCCGCCACCCGGCGCGAAGGCACCTCCGCCACCACCGGGGGCGAAGACCCCACCACCGCCACCCGGCGCGAAAGCGCCGCCACCGCCACCCGGGGCCAAGACCCCGCCGCCACCGCCAGGGGCGAAGACCCCACCACCGCCCGCGACACCCCCGAAGGCCGAGGAGCCCGAGAAGCGCGCGCCGGACCCCGATCTGGTGGCCGCCCTGGCCCAGCCGGTCACCGGGGTCGCCGAGGCGCGGGCGGAGGAGCCGCCGGAACTCAAGCCCGCGCCCGCCGTCGTGCGGACGAGGGCGATCGTGCGGACCAAGCCGACCCGCAGGCTGGAGCTGGGCGACCTGGTGTGCGCGGCGTGCGGCGAGGGCAACGCGCCGACCCGCAACTTCTGCAGCCGCTGCGGTGAGTCGCTGGCCGACGCGGGCGTGGTCAAGCCGACATGGTGGCGGCGGCTGTTCCGGCGGCGCGCCAAGCGCTACCCGGCGGGCACGCGGCCGGGCGCGAAGGGCACCCGGGAGCACAGGTCGTGGGTGGCCGCGCTGTCCTTCCGCAGGCTGCGCACCGCCCTGGTGTTCATCGCGGTGTTCCTCGGCCTGGTCTACGCGGTGTACCCGCCGTTCCGCTCGACGGTGATCGACAACATGCGCGCGCTGTACCGCAAGGTCGCGCCGAACCTGGAGCCGATCCGTCCCGTCACGGTCAGCTCCCCCACGGCGCTGCCCGGCCACGAGCCCGCGATGCTGTCCGACACCTACAACAACACCTACTGGATGGCGCAGCTCGGCCCGGCCAACCGGCCGCGGATCGTGTTCCGGTTCAGCGAGAGCTATCTGCTGCGCAGCCTGATCGTGCACTCCGGTTCCAGCGACGCCTTCGCCGACGACGGCAGGCCGTCCATCCTGCGGCTGACCTACAACACCGGCCGCACGGAGAACGTGCTCCCGCAGGACAGTTCGCGCGCGCAGACGATCGATCTGAAGAACACCACGCTGATCACGTCGGTGACCGTGGAAGTCATCGACGTCTACTCGGGGGCCAAGCGCCAGACCGTGGCCATCAGCGAGCTGGAGTTCTTCGCTCTCAAATGACGGATCGCTTGGCTGAGGAGGACGAATGCGTTGCCCTGGAAGGCAAACGCGGACCGGAAGCGGTTCGGCGGCGAGACCGGCGTGCTGCACTGGACGGGTGACCGAGACCCCCAGCCACCGCGCCCTCCCGCCGAACCGGCCCCGCGTCGCGCTCGCCGTGGCCGGGCTGCTGACCGCGGCGTCCATCGGCGCCATGGCCTCGTCGCCGGAGGCGGCGCCCGCCCCGATCGCGGGCACCGCTCCCCCGCCGACCGCCGAGCCGCCGATCGTGATCCCGGTCGGCCCGCTGCCCACGGACCTCCCGCCGGTGGGCGCCGACGGCGACGCCCCGCCGACCGCGACACCGCCGCCGGTGGCCGCGGGTGGCCGGGTGGACCGGGTCGCCCCGGTGTCCTACGCCGCGGGCGGGGTGCCGTCCACGGTGCTGAGCGCCTACCAGGAGTCCGCCGCGCGGCTGGCGGGCGAGCAGCCGGGCTGCCGCCTGTCGGTGCCGCTGCTGGCCGCCATCGGCAAGGTCGAGTCGGGGCACGCGCGCGGCGGGCGGGTCGACGTGACCGGGCGGACCGTCTCGCCGATCCTCGGCCCGGTGCTCAACGGCGGGCCGGGCATCGCCGCGATCCGCGACACCGACGGCGGCGCCTACGACGGCGACACGGTGTGGGACCGCGCCGTGGGGCCGATGCAGTTCATCCCGAGCACCTGGGCGCGGTGGGGCGCCGACGCCGACGGCAACGGCACGCGCGACCCGCACACCATCCGCGACGCCGCCACCGCAGCGGGCCGTTACCTCTGCGCGGGCGGACGCGACCTGATGACCGCCGACGGCCTGCGCTCGGGCATCCTCAGCTACAACCGCTCCACCGAGTACCTGCGCCTCGTCCTCGCCTGGATGGCCACCTACGCGCGCGGCACCGCCGCGCTCCCCGACTCCCCCGCCACGGGCGGCCCTGGCGGGCGTCCGCCGACGCCCGACCCGCGCCCGCCCGCGCAGGACCCGCAGCGACCGGCACCCCCCACCCCGCCACCGGGTACCGCTCCGCCGAGCGCCACTCCGCCGGGAACCACCCCGCCCAGCCCGACACCCCCCGGCACACCGCCCCCGAATCCCCCTGGCACGCCGCCGCCCGGGATCACCCCGCCGGGAACGACACCGCCGGGAACCACCCCGCCCGCACCCGGGCAGCCCCTCGATCCGCTGACCGGGATCATCTGCACCGTCGACGGCATCACCCAGCCGGTCACCGGCATCATCGGCGGTCTGCTGCCGATCCTGCCGGACCCGCAGCTGCCGGGCTGCCCCGAGCGGCAAGCGACGCCGTAAGGACTCAGGCGTGGAGCCGGGCGGCCTGGTGGTCGCCCGGCTCACGCTGTTCCAGGCGGCCACGCACCACCCGGACGGCGAGGTGGAGGGCGAGCCGGTCGTCGGCGACGGCGAAGTCGACCCCGAGCAGGCCGCGAATCCGCTCCAGCCGCTGCAACACGGTGTTGCGGTGCACGCCGAGCGCCGCCGCCGTCGCCGACGTCGAGCAGTTGCTGTCCAAATAGGCCGACAGAGTCGTGGTGAGCAGACCGGTGCCGTCGGCGTCGACCAGCGGCAACAGCAGCTGGCGGGAGAGCGTGAGCTGCACGTCGGTGACGTAGCGGTCGGCGAGCAAGCGCTTCACACCGCTGGTTCCGACCCGCTCGACCGCGCCGTCGCGCGCCTTAGCCAGCAAGGCCGCTTGGCGCGCTTCGCGCAGGGACTCGCGCAGCCCGGCGGTGCCCGGCCGCGCACCGCCGACCCCGGCGCACAGCCGCAGGCCGCCGTTCTCCCGTTCCAGGTCGGCGAGAACGTCGTGCAGGGCCGCCACCAGGCCGGTGTCGGCCTCCGGGTCGGGAGGAGAGGAGTCCGTCGTCCACAGCGACCACCCGGCTCCGTCGCCGACCGGGTCCGCCGCGACGCCGTGCGCGGCCAGTGCGGCGCCCAGCCGTCCGACGACCGCGGCGGGGTCCGTGCGCCGGGCCGACCGCAGCGCCACGTGCACACCGGTGTGCCAGCCGCCGAGGCCCCAGCCCGCCGCCGTCGCCTGCTCCAGCACCGCGCGCGGCGGGGCCTCGGCGGCGGCCAGCAGGCGGGCGAGCAGGCGCTCGCGGTGGCCGGCCCGGCGCTCGACCCGCAGCGCGGAGGAGGCCAGGTGCGCCACCAGGGCCCATGCCGCGAGCCCCAGCGCCTGGCTGGTGATCTGCACCGCCGAGGGGGGCGCGACCGGGGCCGAGGCCACCAGCCACAGGTTCGCAGGCCCTCCGTTGCTCAACTGCACTGGCTGCGCGACCAGCACTTCCTCGCCCGCCGAACGCACCCAGGGCCGCGGCGACACCGCGCCCCTGGGTACTGAGTCCGCCAGGCACGCGCGCGCCTGCTCGGTGAGCACACCGGCCAGCACCCGGGCTTCCAGGTCGACCAGCGCGACGGGACGGTGCAGCGCGTGCCCGATGACGTCGACCATCTCCTCCGGGGTGGCCCGGGTGGAGCGCAGCTGGTGGGCGATGACGCCGAGCACACCGGCGTCGGCGTCGTCGGAGGCGCGCACGAAGCGGTCCATCGCGGGCACCAGCCGCACCGGCTCGTCCTGCTCGACCAGCACGAGCGCGACGCGGACCGCCTCGGCCAGCTCCAGGGTGGCCGAGGCGAGCCCGCCGGGCGGGCGCTGCACCAGCAGCCCGGCCGCGCGCCGCTGCTCGGCCAGCCGGATGGCCACGTCGGTGACCGCTTCCTCGGCGCGCAGCCCGCTGCGGTCGAACACGGCGAGCGCGCCAGGCCGCACACCTGCCACCGCGAGCGGCCCGGCAGGCGAGATGACCGATCCGACCGGCGTGGCGCACCCGCCGTCGGGGGCGATGAGCGCGGCACCCGGGAAGAACCCGACCGACACGAGACGGCTCAGCATCACGGGCATACCGGCACTCCCTCGATCCCGAGGAGCCCCGGGGCACACGTCCCGGGGGACTCCCGGGCTGTCTAACGACGACGCCGCCCCGGTGGTACGCCGAGAAACCTCAGATCATTCCTTCGCGCATGGCGAATCCGACGGCGTGGGCCCGATTCCTGAGCTGGTACCGGGACACCACACCGTGCAGCGTGTTCTTGATCGTCCGTTCGGAGTAGGACAACTCGCGCGCGATCTCCCTGACCTCCATGCCCTGGGCGATCATGCGCAGCACCGACGCCTCCCGATCGGACAGTCCGGTGAACCGGATGCCGGTCGGCGCGAGCACCGAGTTCTGCAGCCGGTTGACCTGGTCGATCAGCCTGCCGAGCAGCTTCGGGGAGAGCACCCCGCCCATGCCCGAGGCCTGCCGGATCGCGCTGACCAGCCGCTCCGGTGTCGCCTCGGTGCGCGGGACCAGCCCGCACGCGCCCGCCTCGATCGCGGCGAGCATGCCCCGGTCGTCGACCGAGGAGAGCAGCAGGATCACCTGGCGCATCCCCTGCCCGCGCAGCTCCCTGACCTTGCGCACGGCGTGGTCCTCCACCGCGTCGGTCACCACGACGCACACCAGGTCCTGCTCGCCGCCCGGGGCCGCCACGACGGAGATCTCCGGCCGGGCGCGCAGCTGCGCGCTCACCCCGCTCTCCAGGATGGGATCGGTGGCCGTGACATAGACGGGGATGCGCTGCGCCATTCTCATCGCCCTCTCTCGCCGGTGTGCGGTGAGAGCAAGTGTGAGGACGCCGCTCAACACGGGCTCAACGGTGCGCGGGGTACGCCATTCAGCGCACAAGCGCCGCCGTGAAGGTGCCGAAGGGTGTACACGCGTCGCGCGCGTTGCGGCAGGTGACCGCGAGTATCACCTGCTCCCCCGGTGCTACCAGCGGTGACCGGTCGGGCCCGAGCACGAGCGCGTCGCTGCCGTCGCGGTCCACATCGGCCAGGTCCACGGTGGCGATGACCCGGTCGCCGTGGCGCACCCGCACCTCGCCGACATCGGCCGACGGGTTGCGCAGGACCACCGAGGTGACCCGGTGCCGCGGCCCGTCAGGGACGACGTAGGCGAACAGCTGGGGGCCGCCGCCGACGCCGGGGAAGGCCTGGGCGCGGATGGTGAACGTGGTGTTGTTGACCTGGCCGCCGCCGTCACCACCGTCGCCGTCGCCGCCCGTTCCACCGGTTCCCGGCCTGCGGGTGACACCGCCGGTGCCGCCGGAGGGCGTGGTGCGCGGGGCCGTGGTGGTCGGCGGGGTCGTCGTGGTGGCGCGCCTGGTCGTGGACGGGGTTGGCGTCGGCGTGGGGGTGAAGGTCGGCGACGGGCCCGCGATGGACACCGGGCGCTGCCGCAGCAGGGCGGTGACGATCACCACGAGGGCGAGCAGGATGGCGAGCAGGATCGAGAACAGCCAGAAGAACCGCTGCGGGATCAGCGGTCCCTGGTCCAAGCCGCCGTCGACCTCGATCGGCGCGGCGCTGGGGACGATCACCGTGACCTGGAACGGCAGGTGCCGGTTCTGCCCCTTCCAGAAGTAGCGTTTCGGCCGCGCGAGAACCCGCACGAAGGTGGCGGTGCCCGGCTCCAGCCGCGGCGCGTGCGGGCGGATCTTGAAGGTCAGCTTGCTGTCCGGGTCGGCGGCGGTGACCTCGACGCCGTGCGGGTGGTTGCCCTTGTTGTCGATGGCGATGGTGTGCCTGCCGCGCCGCCGCGACGACGAGGTGACCGGCACGATCGCCGCGTCGACCTCGGTGAACGGCTCGACGAGGACCGCGCCCTCCTGCACGACCGAGCCGCCGGGGTCCTCGCGCGAGGACACCTGCAGGGCGAAGGCGTGCTCGCCCGCCAGCACCTCGGGGGAGCGCGGCGGGCTGAAGGTCAGTTCGACGGTGATCTCCTGGTGCGGCATCAGGTTGACCCGCGCGGGCTTGACCTCCGTCCAGTCCCGCACGTCGCCGCGCACGGCGAAGACGAACTGGTCGACCACCGCGGAGTTGTTGCGCACCAGAACGTGGCAGCGCGCCGCGCCGCCGGCCTGGACCTCCACCGACGTCGTCCGCAGTGTCGCGCTGACCGCCATGGGGTCAGCGTGGCGCGTCGGCGGCTCCGGGTCAGCGCGGTCGCAGCCAAGCGCACGGCCACCTCCGGTTGCCCGCGCGGGCAGCCCGGACGGACACCGGACGGACACCGGCCGGGAATGGGCGGGTTGTGCGGACTGCCCAGTTACCCAGGGTCGGGTGGGCAGTCCGCATGATGACACCCGTTCGCCGTGATACAAAACTAGTCAGGGTGTACATCCGGCAGGAAAGAGCGCACCGCTTGACCCGTCGCGGCCGGGCCCCGACCGCGATCCACCGCCGAACCCTCATCACGACCCTCGACGCCGAGGCGGGCTCGCGCCTGCGGCTGCTCGTCGGCCCGGCCGGGGCCGGGAAGTCCGTGCTGCTGCGGCAGATGGCCGCCGCCGGTGACGACCGTCCGGAGCAGTTCCCGGTGGTCTGCCCGGCGGGCACGGGCGACTTCGACACCGCGCTGACCGCCGCTTTCGCCGAGCACCTCGGTTTCCGGCCAACCGGCGTCGACGCCCTCCTCTGCGCCCTGAACGGGGATTCCCGCCCGTTCACCGTGTTCATCGATGACGCGCACCGGCTCCGCGGCGACGGCGCCACGACACTGGCCAGGATGCTGCACGAGGCCCCGGCCGCCACCCGGTTCGTCGTGGCCACCCGCGACGAGCGGGTTCCCGGCGCCGCCGGACTCGGCGGGGAGGTCAGCCGCTTCGGCTACCCGGACCTGCGGCTGCGGTCATGGGAGGTGGAGGAGGTCTTCGCCGAGGTGTACCGCTCGCCGCTGGCTCCCGAGGCGGCGGCGACGCTGTGCGCGCGGGTGGAGGGCCTCGCCGCCGCGCTGCGCCTGCTGCACCTGGAGACCGTCGTGCTCAACCCGGCAGAGCGCGCCGAGGTGCTGGCCGCCCCGCCCGCCCGGTCACAGCGCATCGCCGACTTCCTCGACCGCGAGGTGCTCGGACCGCTGCCGGTGTCGACGGTGGACTTCATGGTGGAGGCCAGCCCGCTGGCCGTGCTGGACAGCGCGGTGTGCGACGCGCTGCTCGGCCGCCGCGACAGCGCCGACGTGCTCGCCGAACTCGTCACCAGCCAGGCGATGACCTGCCGGGCGGGCGGGCGTTTCCGCTTCCACGTGCTGCTGCAGCAGCACCTGGAACGCCGCGGCGCCGAACTGCGCGGCGCGGCGCTGACCCGGCAGAAGTACCGCGCCGCCGCCGCGCACCTCACCAGCGGCGGGCACTGGCCCGAGGGCTACCGCGCCCACGCCCGCGCGGGCGACTGGGCGACGGCGGCGGCCGTGCTGCACCGCTGCGGCACCGACCGCGACGGCCTGCGCGCCTCGGCGTCGGTGCCGCAGGCGCTCTTCGACGACGACCCGTGGATCGCCATCGCCGAGGCGCGGCGGCTGCGCGGAGCGGGCGTGCTCGCCGACGCCTACGACGAGTACCTGCGCGCGGAGGGCATGGTCGGCGAGCCCGGCCTGCGGTGGCAGTGCACCGCGGAGCGCTCGGCGATCGCCAGCTGGATCGTGGACGACCACCTCCGCGAGGAGGACCCGCTCGTCAGCGACGTCTCCGCGCTGGTGGCCATGGCCGTGCGCGAGCGGCCCGCGCGGATGCTGGCCCAGGCCGCGCCCGCGGCGAACCCGGCGTGGGCGCTGGGCCGGGCGCTGGGCGCCTTCCTCGACGCGCGGCCGGACCAGGCCGTCGCCTTGGCGCGACCGCTGGTGACCGGGCCGCCGTCGTTCGTGTCGCTGACCGCGCGGCTGCTCGTGTCCGTGCTGATCGCCTTCGACAACCGCACCTGCGACCCCGGGGTCTTCGCCCGACTGGCCGCCGACGCCGAGGAGGCGGGCTGGCTGAGCCTGGCCAGGATCGCCCGCGCCGCGACCGCGCTCGTCACGCCCGGCTCGTGCGACGACGCGGTCGCCATCGCCGAGGAGTGCGCCAGGGTCGGGGACCACTGGGGCGAGCTGATGACGCTCGTGGTGGCCTCGATCGGCCTGCGGCGGGCGAGCCGCTGCCCCGAGGCGATCACCCGGCGCGGGATCGACCTGGCCCAGCGGCTCGGCGCGCACGTCCCGGAGGCGTGGCTGCGCCTGACCCTGCTGCACGAGCTGCGGCGCACCGGCGACCCGGAACTGGCCGCCCGCACCGCCGACGTCGAGCGGGTGGCCGATGCCCTGCTGCCCCGCTCGGTCGCCGAGGTCGGGGCCCTGGTCGCCGAGGTCGGCAAGCCGGTCCCGGCGCCGCACCCTCGGCTCGCGCTCGCCGAGCCCGCCCCCGCCGCCCCGGTGTCGGTCCGCTGCCTCGGCCGCTACGAACTGGCCGTGGCGGGCGAACCCGTCGACCTCGACCAGTTGCGCGCCCAGGCCCGTCGCGTGCTGCGGGTGCTGTCGATGCACTACGGGCATCCGCTGCACGAGGAGCACCTGCTCGCCGCGCTGTGGCCGGACGCGCCGCTCGCGCCCGCCAAGCACCGCCTGCAGGTGGCCATCTCCAGCCTGCGCGCGCTGATCCGCGGGTTCGGGGTGGACGGTTTCGGCATCGACCGCATCGGCAGCGCCTACCTGCTGCGCCTGCCGCCGGGCAGCACGGTGGACCTGGTCGAGCTGGCCGACGCGGTGCGCCGGTGGCGGCAGGCGCGCCACACCCTGGACGCCGAACAGGTGCGCGCCCTCGGCCACCGCACCCTCGACCTCTACCGCGGCGACCTGCTGGACGAGGAGGGGCCCGCGGAGTGGGTGCTCGCCCGCCGGGAGACGACCCGCGGCGAGGCCGCGGCCGTCGCCGCGGGCCTGGCCCGCTTCGAGATGGTCCGCAACAACCCGGCCGCCGCCATCGAGATCTGCGAGCGCGCCCTGCGCATCGACGAACTCGACGCCCGGCTCTGGGACACCCTCGCCGAAGCCCGCCACCGCACCGGGAACACCGCCACCGCCCTGCGCGCCCGCAACGCCTATCGCGACCTCGTCGCGGGAACCTGACCACAGAGGACGCTTCCGGGGGCGGGGACCGCCCCCGGAAGCAGCCGCACGGCAACCGCCCCGGGAAGCCGTGTCGTCACACGCCGCAGCCCGGCGCCGACCAGAACCGGCCGGTGCCCTGCGCCACGTGGACGTGGTCGTCGTGCCCGGGGTAGCCGGGGCCCAGGATCTCGGTGAAGCCGTGGTTGCGCGCCTGGCGGACGATGGTGCAGTAACCCTGCGAGCCCGCGGCGAGGTCGGCCGAGTCGCCGTACATGTGCCTGCTGTTGGCCGAACCGCCCGCGGCGTTGTTGCACGCGACGCTGCGGAAACCGCTGTTGACGCCCAGCGGCCGCGAGCCGAGGGCGTGGCGCAGGGCCTGGAGCTTCCACATCACGACCAGGGAGTTGGCCCGCGCCTGGCCCGCCGAGACCCGGCCGCCGGACCAATCGCCGTTGCAGCGGTTGAGTTCCGCGTAGGTGAAGTTGATCGGCGTGCAGTCGTCGTCCTGCAGCTCGTAGAGCTTGCCGAAGGTCTGCGGGCCCGCGATGCCGTCGGCGCCGAGACCGTACGCCTGCTGGAAGCGGGTGACCGCGGCCGCGGTCGCGGGGCCGAACTGGCCGTCGATGGCGAGCACCCCGCCGTAGCCGGGGTAGCCGGACACGCGGATCTGGAGCTGGCGCACGTCCTCACCGGACGCTCCTTGGCCCAGGGACCGGCCCCAGGTGTAGCAGCCGTCGGCGGCCCGGACGTCCTGGACGGTGACCGGCCCTGGGTCCGCGGTCGCCGCCGTGGTGGTGGCCAGCGCGGCGACCACGGCGGCTATCAGCGGGAGGATCAGCTTGCGCATGAGGGTGAACACCTTTCAAGGCAGGGGAAAAGGTGGTCACGCGACGCTAGCGAAACGGCCGCCGGATGGTCAACAAGTCACCAGATGTTCGTCTTGTCCGGTCTAATGACACCGTCCAGATGGACTACCCGGCCCCACGCAGCCGTCGCTGCCCGGCGGCGTCGCGGACGGTGACACCGCGCCGGTCGAGGTGCTCCAGCAGGGGCACCGCGACCCGCCGGGTGGCGCCGAGCGCGCTGCGCGCGGCGCTCACGGTGAACGGCGCGGGCAGCGCGGCCAGCAGCGATGCCGCCGTGGCGGGCGCGTCGGCGGGCAGGACCACCGACGGGGACAGCCGCACGAGTCTGCCCGCGCGCTCGGCGGCGGCCAGCTCCTTTTGACCGAGCCCGAGCGCGGCGAGGTCGTCGGCCTCCGGCGCCGCGAACGGCGCGGCGGCCCAGCGCTCCTCCAACACGGCCACCACGGCGGCCAGCGCGTCGGGCAGCCCGTCGCCGCCCGCGCGGACCAGTCCCCCGGAGACGGCCAGACCGGCGGCGGTGAGCGCGTCCCGCAGGACGGTGTCGGGCACCGCTGTCTCCTGCCGGAGAAGGGCGACGGGCACGCCGGGGGCCAGCGGGTCGGCGGCGCGCAGGGCGGCGACCCGGGAGGCGAGCGCGCCGGGCAGGGCGGCGAACAGGTCCGGGTCGACGCACCAGCCGTCCACCTCGACGCCGGTCGACGGCCAGCCGAGCGCGCGGAGGGCGGAAGTCCCGACCGCGCCGTGCCGCCGCAGGTACGCCGACACGGGGCCGTCGCGCAGTTCCCGCTCCCGGCGGCCGGCCGCGCCCCGTCCCGCCAGCGTGGGCGGGTCGGGGTCGAGCACCTCGACGCCGCAGACGATCCGGTGCCCGCCGGGGTCGCGCAGCAGCCCGACATCCCCCGCGCGCAGCGGCAGCGCCACCTGGGTGCGCAGCCGCGCGTTCGACGTCCCCAGTGGACGGACCCGGCACGGGGCCGCCGCGCTTCCGATGTGCAGCACCAGCTCCCGGTTCACCACGGCCGCGCGACCGCGCAGCGCCACGTCCACCTCGGTCGTCGTGCGCCAGGCGGTCGGGGTGAGCAGGGCGTCGCCGCGCCGGAGGTCGTCGCGCTCGGCGCCGCGCAGGTTCACCGCCACCCGCGCGGTGCCGCGCACCACCTCGGCGGGACGGCCCAAGGTGTGCAGGCCGCGCACCACCACCCGCCGCCCGGACCCGGCCAGTTCCAGCGCGTCGCCGACGCGCACGACCCCGGCGCCAAGGGTCCCGGTGACCACCGTGCCCGCCCCGCGCACGCTGAACGACCGGTCGACCCACAGCCGCACGTCCGCGTCGTCGTCGGCGGCGGGCAGCCCGGAGACCAGGTCCAGCAGGCACTCGCGCAGTTCGGGCAGACCCGCACCGGTCGTGGCGCTGACGGCGACCGCGGGCACCTCCCCCAGGCCGCGGGCGCGCAGCCGCTCCAGCGCGGCCTCGGTCGCCCCGGCGGGGTCGGCGCGGTCGGACTTGGTGACCGCCAGCAGCCCGTGGCGCACTCCGAACGCGTCCAGGGCGGCCAGGTGCTCGGTGGCCTGCGGCTGCCAGCCCTCGTCCGCGGCGACCACGAACAGCACCGCGGGCACCGCCCCCACGCCCGCCAGCATGTTCGGCGCGAACCGCTCGTGGCCGGGCACGTCCACGAAGGCGATGTCCGCGCCGCCGACCGCGGTCCAGGCGAAGCCGAGGTCGATGGTGAGCCCGCGCCGCCGCTCCTCGGCCCAGCGGTCGGGCTCCATCCCGGTCAGCGCCCGCAGCAGCGCGGACTTGCCGTGGTCGACGTGCCCGGCGGTGGCTATGACGTACACGCGCTCACCGCGCGGCCAGCACGGCGGCCAGCACGACCCGGTCGTCCTGCGCGGCGATCGTGCGCAGGTCGAGCAGGCAGCGTCCCCGCTCCACCCGGCCGACGACCGCCGGGTCGCCCGCGCGCAGCCGCCCGGCCCAGTGGCCCGGCAGGCTCACCGCGGCGCTGGGCAGTTCGACGCCGGGCGCGCCGCCGCCGCCGACCACCGCGACCGAGTCCACCGCCAGCGCGTCCACCCCGCCGCCGCTCAGCGCGTCGGCCAGTCGTCTCGCGCGCCCGAGCAGAGCGCCGACATCGGCGCGCAGGGCGGCGGGCACCGGCGGTCGCGGGCCGAGCAGGGTGGCCTCCAGCGCCGCGAGGGTGAGCTTGTCGACCCGCAGCGCCCTGGCCGCCGGGTGCCTGCGCAGCCCGTCGACCAGTGCGCGCCGCCCGAGCAGCAGCCCGGCCTGCGGACCGCCGAGGAGCTTGTCACCGCTGGCGGTGACCAGGTCCGCGCCCGCGCGCAGGAGCGTGGCGGCGTCGGGCTCGTGCGGCAGGGCGGGTTCCGGGCGCATCAGGCCGGAGCCGATGTCGGCGACCACCGGCGCCCCGAGCCCGACCAGCTCGGCGACCCCGACCGCGGCGGTGAACCCGGTGACCTGGAAGTTCGACGGGTGGACCTTGAGCACGAACCCCGTCCGCGGGCCGATCGCGCCGGCGTAGTCGGCGAGGGAGGTGCGGTTGGTCGTGCCGACCTCGCGCAGCCGGGCGCCGGTGGCGGCCAGCAGTTCGGGGATGCGGAAGCCGTCGCCGATCTCGACCAGCTCGCCGCGGCTGAGCACGATCTCCTTGTCCTGGGCCAGAGCGAGGGCGCACAGCAGCAGCGCGGCGGCGTTGTTGTTCACCACGTGGACCGCTTCCGCGTCGGGCACCGCGGCGGCCAGGGCCGCCAGCGCGCCGCGGCCTCGGCGGGCCCGCTCGCCGTCGGCGAGGTCGAACTCCACGTCGGTGCAGCCGCCCGCCGCGCGCACGGCGTCGAGGGCGGCCGCCGACAACGGCGCTCTGCCGAGGTTGGTGTGGACGAGGACCCCGGTCGCGTTCAGCACCGGCCGCAGCGACGACGCGGTCGCGGGCAGCGCGGCCAGGGCGTCATCGGCGACGCGTTCGGCGGTGATCTCTCCTGCCCGCGCGCGCTGCTGCGCGGCGGTGATGGCCGCCTTCACCAGCGGGGTGCCGAGCCGCCGCGCGGCCTCGGCGAAGCGGGCGTCGGCCAGCAGGTGGTCGGTGCGCGGGATGCGCCTGCGCGGGTCAGCCACGCGCGGCGCCCGTGCGGAGGCGAACGGGAATCGAACCCGCCAGCGACAGCACGTGCCGCTCACCGGTGTTGAAGACCGGGCCGGCCACCAGGCCGGATGCGCCTCCTCGGAACATGGGCCCATCATGGCACCGCGGGCGACCGGGGCGAGGATGGCCCGCATGAACGACTCCACGACGGTCCGGCTGACCCAGTTCGCGCGCGGCGGCGGGTGCGCGTGCAAGATCCCGCCCGGCGAGCTGGAAGCCGTGGTGGGCGGCCTGATCGGCCGCGTTCCCGACGACGCGGCCGGGGAGCTGCTGGTCGGCCTGGACGACGGCGACGACGCCGCGGTGGTGCGGATCAGCGGCGGCACCGCCCTGATCGCCACGACCGACTTCTTCACCCCCGTTGTCGACGACCCCTACGACTGGGGGCGCATCGCCGCGGCCAACGCCCTGTCCGACGTCTACGCCATGGGCGGGCGGCCGGTGGTCGCCCTGAATCTGCTGTCCTGGCCGCGCGAGGCGCTGCCGTTCGAGCTGGCCACCGAGGTGCTGCGCGGCGGGGCGCAGGTGTGCGCGCTGGCCGGGTGCCACCTGGCGGGCGGGCACAGCGTGGACGACGCGGAGCCCAAGTACGGTCTTGCGGTCACCGGCACCGCCGACCCGGATCGCCTGCTGCGCAACGACTCCGGCCGTGCCGGGCTGCCGCTGTCGCTGACCAAGCCGCTCGGCCTCGGCGTGCTCAACGCCCGGCACAAGGCCACCGGGGAGCGCTTCGAGCACGCGGTAGCGGTGATGACGGCGCTCAACGCCGACGCCGCCGAGGCGGCGCTGGCCGCGGGAGCCACCTGTGCCACCGACGTCACCGGCTTCGGGCTCCTCGGCCACCTGCACAAGCTGGCCAGGGCCAGCGGCGTCACCGCCGTGCTGGACGCGGCCGCCGTGCCGCTGCTGGAGGGGGCGCGGGAGTCCCTGCGCGCCGGGCACCTGCCCGGCGGGTCGCGCCGCAACCTCGACTGGGTGCGCCCGCACGCCGACTTGGAGGCCGTCGACACCGAGACCGCGCTGCTGCTCGCCGACGCGCAGACCTCCGGCGGACTCCTGGTGGCGGGCGAGGTGCCGGGAGCGCCCGTCATCGGCGAACTGGTGGCCAGGGTGGACGGCCGAACGATCCTTGTCGCCTGATCGCAGCAACCTGGCCCGGCGAACGGCGGCTACCTGGAACCGGCCGTCGAGCAGTACATTCACGGATCGTGGCCGAATGTTGTCGGTGAGTACCCAACCGTGGCTGTTCGGAGGGACCGTGAGCTCTGCCGGGGTGACGTCCACCGTCCTGCACCGCGCGCTGGACGGCAGGCGCTACGAGCTGAGCGGGCCGCTCGACCTGGGCCTGCCGAGCACGTCGTCGCTGCGGATCGCGCTGCGCGGGCAGGCGACCGAGCTGGTCTCCGGGCTCGGCGGGCTGGCCGAGGAGGCCGCCGCCGCGCTCGGCGTGCCGGGCTTCGACGAGGAGCTGGGCTTCGCGGGCGGCACCCTGCGCCTCGGCCGGGTCCGGCGCGCCGAGCCGGGCTCGCGCATCACCGAGGACATCCTGCTCGCCGTGTGGCAGGGCCGCGACCGCTGCCTGATCACCCACTTCTACGACACCGGCACCCTGGCCGCCGTGGAGGCGCTGGACAGCCTGGGCATCACCGAGCACGACGACGGGATCGCCGTGCGGCCGGGCAAGGACAGCGCCCAGCTGGCTCCCGCCGCCATCGTCAAGGAGATCCCGGCGCTGGGGCTGCTGGAGCTGACCGCGCCGTCCGCGCCGCAGGCCACCCGCCTGCCGGAGTGGAAGGGCAAAGCCACCCCGTCGGGCGAGCTGTTCACCGACCGGATGACCAACGGCGACCTGTACTACGTCCTGGCGGGCGCGGAGATCTGGGCGACGGTGCTGCCGCTGGCGGGCACCGACACCGCGCGCGTCCCCGTCCTCCTGGAGAGCTTCACGGCCCGCCTGGTCGGGGGGTGAGCGGTGTTCCCCACCAGCGTTGCCGGCTACACCGTCGTGGTGGTGCTCGTCATCGCCGTGGCCGAGCACGTCCGGGCTCCGCGCGCACTGCCTGACGCGCTGCGCGCGCACGGGATGATCCGCGGGCGCGCGACCGGATTCGCGGCGACGGCGGTGACTGCGGTCGAGGCGCTGCTGGCCGTGGCGCTGCTGATGCGGCCGTCGGCTCCGCTGTTCGCGGCGGCGGGGCTGGTGTTCGCCGGTTACGCCGCCTACTCCTGGCACGTCGTCTCCTCCGGACGCGGCGGTCCGTGCGGATGCGGCGGGGTGGAGGTCCCGATGGGGACGTGGGTGATCGTGCGCGCGGGTGTGCTCGCCGCGCTCTCGGCGGTCGCCGTGGCCGGACCACCCCCCACACTGTCCATGATGGACGTACAGCTCGTCGTCGAGCTGCTGGCGGCGCTGGTGTTCGGAGTGCTGCTCTGGCACCTGCCCGCGGCGATGGCCCCACACCCGGAGGTGGCCCGGTGAGTTTCCAGACCAGCGCGCTGATCGTGACCTGGGTCGCCTTGGTCCTGATGGCGTTCGTGGTGGCCGGTCTCGTGCGGCAGGTGCACGCGCTGTCCTCCGGCGGGGCGGCGCGACAGGCGCCCGCCGGGCTGCGGGCGGGCGACGCCGCCACCGGGCTCGACGTGCTGGGCGTCGAAGCGCCCGCCGTGCTGCTGTTCCTGCGGTCGACCTGCTCGACCTGCGTGGACGTGCTGGACGAGGCGGCGAGCGGCGCGAGGCCGGTCGTGGCCCTGTACGAGGGTCGCGCGCCCGACGTGCCGCCGGGCGTGGTGGCCGTCGGCGACCAGGCCCGCCTCTTCGCCGCCTACGGGGCGCTCGCCACCCCGTTCGCGGTGCTGGTCGGACCCGGCGGCCGGATCACGGCGGCGACGCCGGTCGGGTCCCGCGAGGCCGTCCGCACCCTGCTCGACGCCGTCCGGACCGCCTGAGGGAGGCCCCTGTGACCGAAGACGCCCCCGTGATGGTGCCGCCGCTGCGCGGCAGCGACCCCGGCATGCCCGCCGAGCCGCGCACGCGCTCGTGGCGTCCCAGGTGGACTGGACTGGCGCCGAGCAGGCGGACGGTCCTGCGGGCCGGGAGCGTGGCGGGCCTGGCGGTGCTCGGCGGGGTGTTCCCGTCGGTGCGCCGGGCCGTGGCCGACGGCTACGAGATCTACCCGACCTGCCCGTCCTACGCCGCCAACCACAACTGCTCCCCCGGCTGCGGCCCCAGCATGATCTTCGCTGACTCCTGCATCACGTCGGGGACGAACACCGGCTTCCACAAGAACGACCAGGTGACCTGGCGGCTGCGGCCGAACGCGTGCCTGTCGGGCAGCTACGACGGCTGGATGTGGCGCTACGACCAGCCCTGCGGGGCGTGCTCCTGCCACATCGAGCGCCGCTGCCACGACGGCTACCGCAAGACCGCCTCCGGCTGGGTGAACTCCATCTGCCGCTGGACGACCGAGTGCGGCTGCCCCACCTCGGCGGTGTGGCCGTCGGTGTCGCAGGGGGCGTCCGGGGCGACGGTGACCACCATCCAGCACCTGGTCACCCACCACGGCTTCCCGACCGGCGTGGACGGGGCCTACGGACCGGCGACGGCCCAGGCGGTGCGCGACTTCCAGACCGCGCGCGGCCTGGCCGCCACGGGCACCGTCACCGCGACGACGTGGCCCACGCTGGCGGTCACCACCCGCTCCGGCACCACGGGCAGCCACGTGCGAGCCACCCAGGCGCAGCTCAACCGCTACGGGTACCAGATCGCCGTCGACGGCGTGTTCGGCGCGGGAACCCTGGCGGCGGCGACGGACTTCCAGCGCCAGAACCGCATCACCGCCGACGGCATCGTCGGCCCGACGAGCTGGCGCACCCTCACCGGCGGGGCGTCGTGAGGCGTCCGGCGACGCACCCGCTGACCCCGCTGGTGCTCGCGCCCGCGGCGGTGGCCCTCGCACTGGCGGGCTGGTCGGTCGCGGCGTGGGCGGCGCTGGGCGGCTTGGCGGGCCACACGCTCTCCGGCTCCGTTTGAACGAGGAACAGCGCGTTCGCGCTGACCTCGCCAGGTTGGCGGGGCAAGACACCGCAACGGACAGCCCTGCGGCTGTTCAGCACCGGTCTGCTCATCGGCGGCGCGCTGAGCGCGCTGGTGCTGTTCGTCCTCAGCGGACTGCTGACTCCGGTGCCCCCGCCAGTGCGCTACGGCGTTGTCGTCGCGCTGGCCGTGGCCGGTGTGCTCCGCGATGCCCAGGTGGTGTCGTTCCCGCTGCCGCAGAACGCCCGCCAGGTGCCGCAGGAGGTGCTGACCGGACAGGTGGCACGCGGGTCGCTGCAGTTCGGGTTCGAGATGGGCACCGGGGTCCGCACCTACGTCTCGTCCACCGTCCCCTATGTCCTGGTGGCCGCGCTCCTGCTGACCGCGCCCGGTCTCCTCACGGCGCTGGCGGCCGGACTGGGCTTCGGCGCGGGCCGCTCGCTCATGCCGGTGTCGCGCTACCTGAGCCGCGACGGCGAGCTGTGGGACGCCGAACTGCACGCGCACCTGCCCGCGATCAAGCTCACCGCGGGTGTCGCGGTGGCCCTGGCCCTAACTCTGCTGATGTTCTCCTGATACCTCGGTAGCATCGCCGCACATGACCGCGCTGGACTCCCGGATCGCCGGGTTCGACGGGGTGGAGTTCGTCGCCCGGCTGGCTCCGCTGGAACTGGCCTACACCAACATGCACGGCATCCTCGCCGTGGTCTTCGACGACCTGATGCGCGGTGAGTTCCACCTCAGCGCGGCAGGCTCCGGCATCGAGGAGATCGCGGCGTGGGCGGGACTGGTGCACCTCCCCCGCCCGGACACCGCCGTCCTGCTGGACCGCACCGGACGGCTGAGCGACGCCGCCGCGCGGCTCTCCGTGTTCCAGCCGCCGGACCCGGCGCCGACGGCCCGCAGGCTGATCGATGAGCTGACGAACTGGACGCTGATGCTCGCGCACATCCTCGCCCGGGGCGAGACAGCCCGCGCCCACAACCTCCTGCACGCCGTGGTCGCCCCCCTCCAGCTCCAGCTCTGCCGCCTGCTGCGCGACAGCACCGCCCACTGGCTGTCGCCCAGCCGCGCTCCATGAGCGGATCAGCGCGCTGCTCGCCCAGCACTGACCCGGCACACCGGTCACAAGGCTGACGCGGAGTGCGCCGGAAAGGTCCGCAGCGGACATCTTCGATCAGTGGGGTATCAGGCCGGGCTGTTACCAAAGGCAGGTCCTGATCTTCCGGGATCGACGCCCGGTGGGGTCCGCTGAATCGAGGTAGCCGATGACCGTCGTCAATGAGCACGTGGGTGTCCGCGCGCCGGAGCGGTGGGTCGTCGGAGACCCGCGCCAGGTGGCCGCCCTGGAGGTCGCCGGGGACGACCCGTACTTCTTCGACCACCCGCTCGACCACCTGCCGGGGATGGCCCTGGTGAGCGGGCTGCTCGACCTCGTGCGCCGCGCCGGGATCGGCGCGCCGGAGGAGCCGGGGGCGTGGCTGTCGCTGTCGCTGGAGTTCCCGGCGTTCTGCGAGCTGGCGGGCGCGGTGGAACTGGAGGCGGTGCCGCTGCCGGGGGCGACGGCGCTGCGCGCCGCGCAGGGCGGGCGCGTCGTGTGCGAGGGCAGCATCGGGTTCCGCGAGCAGGTGCGGCCCGCCGGTTCGCGCCAGGTCGCGGCGACGGCGCCCGCCGACCCGGCGCTGGTGCACCGGCACCGTCCGGAGAACGTGCTGATCGGGACCCCGGTGAGCGTCGGGGCGGTGTCCTCGGTCGACGTGCTGCGCCCGGCTGCCGGGCACCGGCTGGCGACCGCGCCCGGCGCTCCGCTGCGCCTGGAGACCCTGATCGATGCCTCCCGCCAGTTCGGCACGCTGCTGTGCCACCAGGAGTTCGGCCGCGCGCAGGACACCACGCTGGTGCTGCTCGGGCTCGACGTCGAGGTGGCCTGCGGGCTGACCGGCGACGTCCGGCTGAGCAGGCGGCAGACGGCGGTGCCGCGCAGCAGGCACAAGTCGGGAATGGACGTCCTCGTCGACGGCGCGCCCGCGGGCCGCGTCGACTACGACTACTTCTCCGCCAAGCCCGCCGTCTACCGCAGGATGCGCGGCGAGGTGGCGGCGCCGTGAGCGTCGGCATCGCGCGGCCGGTCGACCCGGTCACGCTGTTCACCAGGGTGCTGTTCGTGGCGGGCGGCGCGCTGCTGGTCTTCCGCGCGGTCACGCACTTCGCCGCCGCCGCCGACCCGATGCGCCTCGTCGCCGGGCTGCTGCTGCTCGCCTACCTCGCGTGGGTGGTGCTGGAGACGCGGGTGACGTTCCAGGAGCCCGAGCAGGAGTCGGCCGAGAACCGCACCCTGGCGGCGTACGCGTCGGCGCGCACGCTGGTGGGGATCTGCGCGGTGCTGCCCTCGGTGCCGTGGTCGGGACCCTCGCCCTGGCCGGCCGTGCCGATCGCGGTGTTCGCCGCCGGGATCGCGCTGCGCTTCGCCGCGATCCGCGCGCTGGGCGCGCACTACACCCACCACGTCGTTCGGCGCGATGACCACGAACTGGTCACCCACGGCCCGTACCGGTTCCTGCGGCACCCGGCGTACTCCGGGATGCTGCTGGCCAACGCGGGCTTCGTCGGGTTCTTCCTGAACCCGGCCGCCGTGCTCGCCCTCGGTCTGCTCGCCGCCGCGCTCTGCTGGCGCATCATGACCGAGGAGCGGGTCCTGTGGTCGCTGCCGGGCTACCCGGCCTTCGCCGCCACCCGCTCGCGCCTGGTCCCCGGGGTCTGGTGATGGCCGCGCTGATCCGCCCCGGTGACACCCGGCTGACCGATGCCACTGTGGTGGGCCACAAGTTCGCCCGCCAGCAGCGGCTGCGCGAGGCCGGTTTCACCGTCCCCGACTTCGTCTGCGTCCCGGTCTCGGCCTTCGACGCCGTCGCGGGGCCGAGACCATCCACTTCGGACGACGACGTGCTTTACTGGGCACGTGGGTCCAAAGAGGCCATCGCCGCCGCCCCGATGCCCCCGGGTCTGGCAGGCGATCTGGTCTCCGCCGCCGAGGAGCTGGGCGGCTTGGTCGCCGTCCGGGCGTGCGTGGTGGCCGACGAGCACGGCGACGGCGAGGACGGCGCCACCGACGCCTTCGCCGGGCTGACCGACTCGTTCCTCTACGTCCGCCCCGCCGACGTCCCCGCCGCCGTGGTCCGCTGCTGGGCCTCGGCCAGGAACCCGGAGTCCGTCGCCTACCGCGTGCGCCGTGGGCTGGCGGCGGACTCGGCCAGGGTCGCGGTGGGCGTGCAGCGGATGGTCCTGGGCACCCGGTCGTTCGTGGCGTTCAGCCGCGACCCGCGCACCGGCGCCCCCACGGGCGTGATCGCCGCGGCGCACGGGATCGGCGAGGGCGTCGTGCAGGAGCGCGCCGACGTCGACCACTTCACCGTCGACGGGGACGCCGTCCACGCGGACGTCGTCGTCAAGCGGCGCATGGTGACCCGCGGCCCGGACGGCCCTTTCGCCGCCGAGGTCCCCGCGGACCTCGCCGACGCCCCGGTGCTCTCCGACGACCTCGCCCGCCAGGTCAACGACCTCGCGGCCAAGGTGGCGGCGTTCTTCGGCCTCCCCCAGGACATCGAGGGCACGATCACCGCCGACGGCCGTGTCCACCTCGTGCAGGCCCGGCCGATCGTGTTCGCCCCGCCGGAGCCGCCGCGCGTCCCGTGGAGCAACCACAACATCACCGAGAGCTTCCCCGGCGTCTCCGGCGCGCTGACCTACTCCCAGGCCCGTGAGTTCTACAAGCTCGCCTTCCACGACGCCTACCGCAGGCTCGGGGTCTCCGAGCGCAGGCTGGCCGACAAGAAGCACCACATCGACCGGATGATCGGCCTGCTCGACGGCCGCGTCTACTACCGGCTCGACGCCTGGTTCGCCCTGCACGGCCAGATCCCCGCGTTCCCGCTCGTGCGGCCGTGGTGGGAGCAGTCGATGGGACTGGACGACGCCGAGCCGCCCACCCGGGCCGACATCGTGCGCGCCCTGCCGTCGGTGCCGGGGCTGCTGGTCCGCCTCGCCGAGCTGCGCGGGTCCGTGCGCGGGTTCCTGCACTGGTGGGACTCCCTGGTGGAGCGGGCCGACGGGATGGACGCCTGGTCGCCGGAGGAGCTGATCGCCTTCCACCGCGGCCTGTGGGCGCAGGTGGGCGAGCGGTGGGGCATCACGCTGATGAACTCCGTGTACCTGCTGTCCTGGGCCACGGCGACCTCCGCGCTGCTGCGCCGCTGGGTGGGCGCCGACGACAAGCGGATCATCGGCGGCCTGCTGCTCGGCGGCGCGGAGAACCGGTCCGTGCTGGGCGTGCGCTCGGCGATCGCCCTGGCCGAGCTGGTCGCCGCCGACCCCGTCCTCGCCACGCGCGTGCAGGACGACCCCGCCGACGAGGTGTGGACCGACATCGTCGGCGGCGCGCACGGCAGACGCGTCGCCAGGGCCGCGGCCGAGCACCTGCGCCGCTACGGCGACCGCGCGCTGCACGACCTCAAGCTGGAGGAGCCCTCGCCCCGGCAGCGGCCGGGCATGGTCGTGGAGATGCTGCGGCCGATGGTCCGCGGCGGGCTCACCGTCGCCGACAGCCGCGCCAGGGAGCGGGCCGCCCGCGCCGACGCCGAGGCCGACCTGCGGCAGCGGTGCCCGAGCCCGGCGCGCAGGCGGGTGATCCGCGCGCTGGCGGCCGGGCTGCGCTGGTTCGTCAAGACCCGTGAGGACACCCGCTACTGCCGCAGCCAGCTCTACGGCCTGACCAGGCAGGTGCTCTGGCGGCTCGGCGACCACCTGGTCGAGGCCGGGCGCCTGGACGAGCGCGCCGACGTGGTCGACCTGACCGTCGAGGAGGTCTTCGGCGCCTACGACGGCACTCTGATCGACTCCGACCTGCGCGCCGTGGTGGCGCGCAGGCGCGCCGAACGCCTCGCCGCCGCGTCCCGGCCCGACCTCGACGCCCGGCTGAGCACCGCCTACGACCGCCCGGTTGTCGACGGCCTGCCCGCGCGCGTCGAGGCCGCCGTCGGCGAGCGGCCCGCCGAACTGCGCGGCCTGCCGTCGAGCAAGGGCGTCGTGCGCTACCCGGCGCGGGTGGTGCTCGACCCGTCGATCGAGCCGGAGTCCTGCCGAGACCACATCATCGTCGCCAAGGAGACCGATCCCGGATGGCTGTTCCTGATGACCGCGGCCCGCGGCATGGTGGTGGAGCGGGGAACACTGCTCTCGCACACCGCGATCACCGGCAGGCTCCTGGGCATCCCGACGGTGGTGGCGGTGCCGGGCGCGACGTCGCTGATCGAGGACGGGGCGATGATCGAGGTCGACGGCGCGGCGGGAACGGTGCGCTTGCTGCCCGGCTAGCGGTCTACGCCGCGGGCAGCTTCCCGCTCGCCGCGTACCTTCCGCTGGCCGTGCTCTGGGGGCTGGGCGCGACGGCGGCGTGCGCGCTGACCGACACCAGGGTCGCGGGCTGGCTGCCGGACTGGGGCGCGCTCGTCTCGGTGGCGACCATGCTGGTGGTGCTGCTGCTGATGCGCGTCGTGGACGACATCCGCGATCTGGACTACGACCGCGAGCGCAACCCCGACCGGCCGCTGGCCCGGGGCGCGGTGTCCGTGCGGGACCTGGCGGTGCTGCTGGCCGTCGGGGCGGCGGTGGTGCTCGCGGCCAACGCGTGGCGGCCGGGGGTCATGGCGGTGCTGGCGGCGCAGCTGGGCTACGTCGCGGTGATGGTGTCCTTCGAGCGGCGGACGGGCTGGCCGTCCGGGGACGCCCTGTTCCTCAACTACCTGCTGGCGCTGCCGGCGCAGGTGCTGCTCAACGGGTTCCTGTACGCCGGTCTGCTGCACGCCGAGGGGCTCGGGCCGTCGTGGTCGGGCGCGGTCGGCGTCGTGGTGGCGGCGGTGCTGTTCGCGCACTTCGAGTTCGCCCGCAAGACGACCAGGGAGCCCCGGCCGGGCGAGCGCACCTACGTGAACTCGCTCGGTGTCCGCGGGTCGGCGGCGGTCGCCGTCGGCTGCGCGGTCGTGGCGGTGGTGCTGCTCGCGGCGGCGGCGCGGCCGTGGTCGCCCGCCGCACTGGTGGTGCTGCTCCCGCTGGCCTTCCCGGTCGTGGCGGCGCTGCGCTTCCGCGGGCTGCCGCGCTGGCCCTACGGCCTGGCCGCGGCGTTCCTGCTCACCGGCTTCGCCGGTCCCCTCGTCGTCAACGCCTTGGAGCTGCTGTGAGCGAGCTGCCGTCCTTCCCGTTCGCCGTCCCCCCGGGCAGCGAGCCGCCGCCGGAGTACGCGGAACTGCGCGGGTGTCCGGTGCTGCCCAGGGTCCGCTTGGCCAACGGCCGCGAGGCGCGGCTGGCGACCCGGCACCAGGACGTGCGGCTCGTGCTGTCCGACCGGCGGTTCAGCCGCGCCGCCTACGAGGGAACCCTGTTCGCCCGCTCGTCGGAGTCGCTGCCGCTGATCACCGTCGACGCGCCCGACCACACCCGCCGCCGCTCGGCGGTGGCGCACGCGTTCACCGCGCGGCGGACCCGCGAGCTGGCGCCGATGGTGGAGGAGGTCGCCAAGGAGCAGGTCGCGGACCTGGCCGAGTCCGGCAGCCCCGCCGACCTCGTCGCGGGCTTCGCGGTGCCGTTCACGCAGCGGGTCATGTGCCGCGTCCTGGGCATACCGGAGTCCGACGCCCCGCTGTTCCGGCAGTGGGTCGATCCGATGATGTCGATGGGCCGCTACCCGGCCGAGGAGGTCGCCCGCGCGCACGCCGGGTTCCAGGCCTACGTCGCGGGGCTCGTCGGCTCGGTGGCCGCCGACCTCGCCGCCGGGCGCGCGGCGCCGGGCCTGGTGGCCGACCTGCTCGACCCCCGCGACCCGGACCGGGCGCTGAGCATGGTCGAGGTGGTGGTCATGACAGCGGGCCTGCTGGTGGCGGGCTACGAGACCACCAGCAACGCGCTGGCGACCGTCGTCCACCGCCTGCTGCGGAGCCCCGAGCTGACCTCCGGGCCGCTGGACCGGACCATCGCCGAGATCCTGCGGTTCGTCCCCGGCAACGGCAGCGGCGGCGTCCCGCACGTGGCGACCGAGGACGTGGCACTCTCGCACGGGCAGGTCGTGCGCGCGGGCGAGGTGGTCATCCCGATCCCGGACGCCGCCAACCGCGACCCGTCGGTGTTCGCCGCGCCGGACGTCCTCGACCTCGACCGCGCCGAGAACCCCCACGTCGCCTTCGGCTACGGCGCGCACCACTGCCTCGGGGCCGAACTCGCCCGCGTGGAGCTGCGCGTCGGGGTCACCACCCTGCTCAGCACCTTCCCCGGCCTGCGCGTCGCCGTCCCCGAGGCGGACCTGCGCTGGCGCACCGACATGTTCGTCCGCGGCCTGTGGGAACTCCCCGTCGCCTGGTGATCGGAAAGCCGATGCTCCCCCTCGCCGTCTCCCTGACCCCCGATGAGCTGCTGACCCGCACCCGCTCGGTCCGCCGCCGCCTCGACCTGGCCCGCCCGGTGCCGCTGCCGCTGGTCGAGGAGTGCCTGCGGATCGCCCAGCAGGCCCCGTGCGGCTCCGGCCGCAGCGTCCCGCACTGGATCATCGTCACCGACCCGCGGACCCGCGCCGCGCTGGGCGAGATCTACCGGTCGGCGTTCCACGAGCAGTGGTCCGCCGTCACCACAGGCGGCCTCTCCGGCGCCCAGAAGCGCTCCCTGGCCAGCGCCGCGCACCTGGCCGACACCTTGGGCGAGGTCCCCGTCCTGGTCCTGGCCTGCCTGAACACCGGTGGGCCCCTCCCCGGCGGCAGCCAGGCCAGTCTCTGGGGAACCGTCATGCCCGCCGTCTGGAGCTACATGCTCGCCGCCCGCACCCGCGGCCTCGGCACCACCTGGACCGCCGCGCACCTGCGCCAGGAACAGCGGGTGGCCGACCTCCTCGGCATCCCGCCGGGAGTCCACCAGGCTGCCCTCATCCCCACCGCCTACCACCACGGCCCCGACTTCCGCCCCGCCCTGAGGCCGCCGCTGGAGGCGACTGTCCACAGAGACCGGTGGTGACCAGACCTGAATCCCGGCCCGGTGCAGGACCTCCTGCGCCGAGCGCACCACGGCGGCGCCGATGAACCGGCCACGGGCATCCACGGCCACACCGGTGCCCGCCGACGTCAGCAGGGTCACCACCGCGCCAGCGGCGGCGATCTCCTCGGCCGTCGGCGTGACCACCGCGTTGATCACCAGGAGCCGCCTCGGGGTGATCGCCGCACGGGCGCGGAAGCTTTGGCGCAGGAGCAGTTCCGTGCTCGGCCGCAGGGTGGCGTCGTCGTGGACGGAGGCGCCGACCGGGCGCGTCGGGTCATCGACGACAACCTCACCAGCGCCGTCGTCGTCCTGCGCGCCGCGCTCCCACTCATGGGCGCGGCGGTCCGGTGGTGCTGCTCGGCTCCGTCAACGGCCGCCACGGCGGCCACGCGCCGGGCCCGGTCGCCACGCCGATGCCGGACCGACTGTCCACAGAGGATGTTTCGGCTTTGCCGGCGCCGATCCCGCTGGACCACGTCACCACGCCGGAGGAGATCGCCGGGACCGTCGAGTGGCTGTGTTCGGCATCCGCGGCGTCCGCGGCGTCCGCGGCGTCGGTGACCGGCACGACGGTCGACGCCGACGGGGGCATGTGGATCGGCTGAACCCCTTCCGCCGAGCGGATTGGGCCGTCCGGACCTACTCTCCGATATGGACCAGCGCGATAAGGACCAGCAATCGACGGGGAGGCACGGCATGTCGGCGCCGCACAGGGAGCACGTCGGGCACGAACACCAGCACGGGGACGGATGCGGGCACGTGGCGGTGCCGCACCAGGGCCATGTCGACTACCTCCACGACGGCCACCTGCACCGCGAGCACGACGGCCACTACGACGAGTGCGAGACCGCCGGGCACTCCCCCCACGCCGAGCACGAGCACCAGCACGGCGCGGGCTGCGGCCACCCCGCCATCCCCCACGGCGACCACGTCGACTACCTCCACGACGGCCACCGCCACGCCGCCCACGGTGACCACTACGACGAGCACTAGCGACCCCATACCCGGCCCGGTCCTCCACTGAGGACGGGCCGGGTTCTCGCGTTCCACGGCCGCCCGCAATCACACCCCCTTTCGCCCGGAATGGGGTATTGTCGGGCGCAGGGCCATGCCAGTCATCCGCATCGGGCGGTGACGGAGCCCAACCAATCGCCCGCCGCCCCCCGCGGCAGCAGACGGGAGCTCCGGCTTGCCGCCGGTCCAACCGCCCAAGCAGCACGTCACGACCGCCGTCTCCACCAGCACGGGCCTCAACGCCGCCCGTCCACGGCATCGCGGCACGCCTGCCCCACACAGCGCCACCCAGCCCGGCGCCACCCCGCCCAGCGCCTCGTCGGACGACGCGCTGGCCACGGCCCTGCGCGCCTACGTCCACGCCGTCGCCGCCGCCGCCGGTGTCCCGGCCGACGGCGTGACCTGCGAAGTCACCGACACGGCCACCGCCTACCTGCCGCTGGGCAGGCGTTCGGCGAGCCACCCCGACCACGACCTGATGCTGGTCTGGGGCGAGCGGCGCGGCTGGGCCGTGCTGCTGGAGACCCCGCCCGGCGACCCCCCCGTCGCGCTCGGCGCGCTCGGCGGCGACGCCGTCGTGGCGCCCGCCGAGGTCGCCCGGTTCGTCAGCACCACCGTCGCGAGCCCGCGCCCCGGCTGCCGCCTTCCCGGCGCGGGCGCCAGGCCCGACCGCACCCGGCTCGCCGCGCGCCTGCGCTGCCTGACCTCAGAGGGACGCCGATGATCCGCGAAACGATCGACGAGACGAACACCGCCGGGCCTGAGCGGCCCGCGGGGTCCGCGCCCGGCATGGTGGCCTTCAGCCACCCGAACCAGGAGCCGGAGAGCGCCGGCCGCGCGGTCGCGCCGGTCCCGCAGCCGAACTTCATCGCGCCGACCTCCTGACGCGACTCGCCCAGTCGGCCCATGCGGCGCGCCTGTTTGACAGCGAAGCCCGCACGTGCTGAACTGACTACGGTTAGACATCTGTGTCGGCTTATCCCAGCGCTCGCAGAGGTTCTGAGCGGGGTGGGCCTGGCATCACTCGACGTCACCACCGTCCCGCACATGACCCGAACGCCCAGCAGGGCGTTCGTTTCACCATGTGATGTGGAGTTCCAAAAGATATGACCCAGGGCACCGTCAAGTGGTTCAACGCCGAAAAGGGCTTCGGCTTCATCACCCCGGACGACGGCGGCAGCGACGTCTTCGTGCACTACTCGGAGATCCAGAGCAGCGGCTTCCGCAGCCTGGAGGAGAACGCCCGCGTGCAGTTCGAGATCGGCCAGGGCCAGAAGGGCCCCCAGGCCACGGGCGTCACCGTCATCTGACACCCGCTTGATGAAGAGCGCCCGTCGTGAGACGGGCGCTCTTCGGCATTTCCGGGCCCCTCAGGCGGCCGGGGCCACCGCGGCCAAGGCGTCGTCCACGGTGGCGTAGGCGGTGAAGTACGGGGTCAGGCCCGTCAGGGCCAGCACCCTGCTGACCGGTCTGGCCAGGCCGGCCAGCACGAACCGCTTGTCGGCCTGGTGAGCGCTCAGCCGGGCGACCTCCAGCTCGCGCAGGCCGTGCGAGCCCAGGAACACGACTTCGGACATGTCGACCACGACCGCCGCCTGGGCGGTGACGGCGGCGACGAGAGCGGCGCCGAAGTGCGCCGACGTCGCCAGGTCGATCTCGCCGCGGACCCGCAGGACCGTGACCGGACCTCTGGGGTGTGCGGTGATGTCGAGCATCGGGATGGTCACAGCAGTCCTCCTGTTTCCGCGCATGCGGCGGCCAGCAGGCTGGTGGTTTCAACCCCCGTGACCCCAACGAGGTCACGCACGGCGACTGTAGCCCGACGCAGGCACGCGCCGCCACAGCGGTTACCGAGACGCGACCGACCGCGCCGTGTGGCTGGCGGCGACCTGGCGGACGAGGTCGTCGGCCACCTCGCGCAGCTTGACGTTGCGCCGCTGCGACGCGGCGACCAGCCGGTCGAACGCGGTGTCGGCGTCGCAGCGCTGGGTGACCATCAGGATGCCCACGGCCTGGCCGATGGCGGTGCGCGTCCGCAGCGCCACATCGAGGTTCGCCGCCCGGCGCTCCCCGTGGGCGATCGCCCCCTCCCGGGACTGGGCCAGCTCCAGGTGCACGCGGACCCTGGCCACCAGCTCGGCCGGGTGGAACGGCTTGACCACGTAGTCGTCGGCGCCGTGGCGCAGCCCGTCGGCGGTGGATTCGGCGCCCGCCCTGGCGGTCAGGAGGATCACCGGCAGCCGGGCGAGGCCGGGGTCGGCGCGGATCTCGCCGAGCAGCTCCAGCCCATCGCGGCCGGGCAGCATCACGTCGCTGAGCACGAGGTCGGGTCGGTCGGCCCGCACGGCGGCGATGGCCGCTCCCGCGTCACCGACGGCGGTCACGGCCCAGTCCTCGGCGTGCAGCAGACGGATGAGGTAGTCGCGCAGGTCGGCGTTGTCCTCGACCAGCAGGATGCGCTGCCCGCCCGCGCGGTCGCCGCTCAGCGCGGCGGGCGGCTGCCACTGGCGGGCCTCGGCGACGAAGGCCGCGCCGATCTCCGCCACCGGCCGCACGCCCGGCGCGGCGTCGGTCGCCGTGTGCGGGACTGTCACAGTGAAGGTGCTCCCCACCCCGGGCACGCTGGACAGGCCGACCGTGCCGCCCAGCACGCCGACCAGCTCCTCCACCAGGGCCAGGCCGATCCCCGCGCCCTCGCGGCTGCGGCCGGTGGTGCCCGCCACCTGGTGGAAGCGCTCGAAGACGCGGACCTGCTCCGCCTCGGGGATGCCGACCCCGGTGTCGGCGACCGCGAGTACGAGGTTGCCGCCGGCCACGCGCAGCCGGACGGCCACGCTGCCCGCGCGGGTGAACTTGATGGCGTTCGAGACCAGGTTGAGCACGACGTGGGACCACATCTCCGGGTCCAGGAGCGCGACGGCGGGCTCGGCGTGGACGGTGAAGTCGAGTCCCGCGCCCTCGGCGGCCGAGCGCAGCATGGCGGCGCACTGCCCGGTGATGGCGCCCACGTCGACCGGCTCCGGTCGCGCCCGCAGGGTGCCCGCCTGCGCTTTCGTCACGTCGAGGAGGGCGTCGACCAGCCTGCCCAGCCGCCGCGCCGCCCGCAGTGCCGCGTCGAGCGCGTCGCGGTGCGCCGGGGTCAGGGCCGCCTCCTGGGCCACCACCTCGATCGGGGCCTCAAGAAGGGTCAGCGGGGTGCGGAACTCGTGGCTGACGTTCTGGAAGAACCGCGTCTTGGCGGCGTCCAGCTCGGCCAGCGCCCGGGCCCGGTCGCGCTCGGCCGCGTAGGCGATCGCGTCGCCGACGGCGGAGCCGACCATCTCGGCGACGAGGTCGGCGAAGGTGGCGTAGGCGTCGTCCACCTCGCGGTAGGGGCTCATCCCCAGCACCAGTGCGCCGACGACGGCGGACCTGTCGACCAGCGGGTAGACGCGCTGGTCGGGGGTGTGCCGGGGGACGCCGGTGGCGATCACCTCGGCCACGACATCGGCCTGCCCCGCCGCGCCCGCGACCGGCTCGGTGTCGCCGAGGTAGGCGGCCACGGCGGTCAGGTCGGCGGTGGCGCCCGCCAGGACCTCCACCGCCGCCCGGCACACGTCGACCGGGGTGTCGGCCTCGGCGATCGACAGCGTTCCCAGTCGCCGCAGCGTCTCCAGCCTGCGGTCGGCGAGCACCTGGGGCGTCGCGTCGCTGGTGGTGACGAAGACGCCCAGCACCTCGCCGTTCGGACCGTGGACGGGGCTGAAGGAGAAGGTCCAGTAGGTCTCCTCCAGGTAGCCGTGCCTGCGGACGAAGAGGAGCTGGTTGTCGGAGTAGGTGGCCTCGCCGCCTGCCAGGACACCGGCCGACAGGGGGCCGAGGTGGTCCCACACCTCGGGCCAGCACTCGGCGCCCAGCTGGCCGATGGCGGCGGGGTACTTGTCGCCGATGGCGGCGGCGTAGGCGTGGTTGAAGATCTGGACCAGGTCGGGACCCCACCACAGCAGCATGGGGATGCGGGAGGGCATCACCGTCCGCACCGCGGCGTGCAGCTCCGGCGGCCACTGCTGCACCGGCCCCAGCGGGGTCGCCGACCAGTCGAGTTCCCGGTGCGCCGCGCTCGTGTCGTCGTCGCTCAGGAAGAGGCCGTCCACACCGGCCTTCCGCGTGCTCATCCGCACCTCCCCCACCACGATCCCCGGAACAGTACAAGGCGGCCACCGAGACGCTTGAGATGTCAACCACTTCTCGCCGCGACGAGCCTGCGACGCTCCAGGAGCGTGGCGACGATGTAGGCGCCCCCGCCCGCGACGGCGAGAACGCCGTACACACCCGCTGTGCCGAGCAGCAGCGACGCCGACGCCACGACCGCCAGCCAGGTGCCCAAGGCGTAGTGCAGGGTGTTGCCGCGCACCGCGCCCTCGGCGAGGTAGATCATCCCGACGACGAGGACGGACCCGGCGGGCCACAGGACCTCCTGCAGGGCGGGTTCGACCGCCGACAAGCCGGTGATCAGCAGGAACAGCGCGATGAACCCGGTGGCCCACGCGGTGCCGACCAGCTTCTCGGCGAGCCTGCGGGACTCGGTCGCGCCGCGCTGGGCGCGGGTGGAGGCGAGGATGCTCAGGACCATCCCCGCCACGATCCCGGCGGCGAGCAGGACGATGGGCAGCCAGCCGGGTAAGCGCAGCAGCGGATCGGCGCCCTTGGACAGCGCGGCGGCGCCGTGTCCGAGGATGTAGGCCAGACCGAAACTGATGTAGGCGAGGCGGCTGTCGACGTCCGCGGGGTTCATGAGGGGTCCTCTCAGGCGGGTGGGCGGCTTCACGCGGACGAGACGATGACGACTTTTCCCATGACGGTCCGGGACTCGGCGAGGGCGAGCGCCTTGCCCGCGTCGGCGAGCGGCACCCGCGCGGCGATCTGCGGGGTGAGGACGCCGTCGGCGACGAGGGCAAGCACCTGGGAGAGGTCTTCGGCCAAGCGGGCACGGAAGGCGGCGATGCGGCGCTTCCCCGCCCAGAAGTTGTAGAAGCGCGCGCTCTTGCCGTTGGGCAGGTGGTTCCAGGCGAGCAGGCGGGCGAAGAGCTTGAGCACCGGCAGCATCGCGTTGCCCGGCTCGTCCTTGGTGGCGGCCGAGCCGTAGTTGACCAGCGTGCCGCCGCGGCGCAGCAGCCGCCAGGACTCCCGCAGCCCGGGGCCGCCGACGTGGTCGAACACCGCGTCCACCCCCGCGGGCGCGTGGGCGCGGATCTGGGCGTGCATGTCCGGGTCGCGGTAGTCGACGGGGATCGCGCCGAGCGCGCGGACCGCGTCGTGGTGGCGCTCGGCCGCCGTGCCGATCACGGTGATGCCCGCGTGCCGGGCGAGCTGCACGAGAACCGACCCCACACCTCCGTTGGCGCCGAGGACCACGACCACTCCCCCACGGCGGACGGCGGCGATGCGGTGCAGCATCTGCCAGGCGGTCACGCCGTTGACCAGAACGGTCTCGGCGGCGGCCGGGTCGACGCCGTCGGGCACCGGGACCAGGTCGCCCGCGTCCACGACGAGGTGGCTGGCCCAGCCGCCGGTCTTGGTGACGGCGGCGAAGCGGCGCCCGGTCAACGCCGTCGCGACCCCGGGACCGGTGGCGACCACTTCGCCGACCACGTCGTAGCCGGGGACGAAGGGGAACGGCGGCTGGTCGTAGTACTTGCCCAGACGCATCTGCTGCTCGGCGAAGGAGACGCCGGTGGCCTCCATGCGCAGCAGGACCTGCCTCTCGGCGGGTTCGGGCAGGTCACGGACCCTGACCTGGAGGCCATCAGGCGCTACCACGCCGGGAAGGACGATCTCGGTGGTGTTCATGCGCTCCCCTACGTCTGTTTGCTAACAGTCGTAAGTTAACGCACGTATGGCTGAGATGACAACGTCCCGCGCTGATAAACTCTCAGGTGTATGGTTACGGCCGTGAGCACCGTGCCGACGCGCAAGCGCAACCGCCGGGGCGAGGGCGGAAAGCTCCGCGAGGAGATCATCGACGCCGCCTTGGCCCTGCTGGACGAGCACGGCGACGAGAGGGCCGTGACGCTGCGCTCGGTCGCCCGCCAGGTCGGCATCGCGGCGCCGTCGATCTACCCGCACTTCCCGGACCAGCCCGCGATCATGCTCGCGGTGGTCCACCGGGAGATGGACCGACTGGCCGACGAACTCCGCGCGGCCGCGGACGCGGCCGAGGGACCCAGACCCCGTCTCTTCGCCGTCTGCCACGCCTATCTCGACCTGGCCCACACCCGGCCGTCGCGGTACCGGATCATGTTCGGCGGCCTGTGGATGCCAACCCTCGGGACCAGCTCGATCACCGAGGAGGACATGGACTCCCTGGGGGCGGCGGCGCTCCAGGTGCTGGTCGACGTCCTGGACGAGTGCGTGCGCGCGGGCGAGGCGACCAGCGACTCGCTGTTCAGCGACGCGGTCGCGTTGTGGTTGGGGCTGCACGGATTGGCCCACCAGCGGGCTGTCGTGCGGAAGTTCCCGTGGCCGGACGACATCGCCGAGCGGGTGATCGGGGGGCTGGCCCGGCTCCGGCCGCCCGGCTAGATGTACCTGGCCACCACCAACGCGCCGGCCGGGTGCGCCTAGAACAGCACCGCGTCCCCCGGTGGCGTCTCCGGTGCGCGGGCGGCGTTGCGCGCGTCGGCGATCTTGCGGGCCGTGGCGCCGCCGATCAGGGACGGCAGGTAGCGGTCGGCGGGCCACACCTGGACCGGGGTGTCGCCCAGGAGCGTCGGGATGAGCAGCTCCATCGGGCGCGCCGAGCGGGCCTGGGGAATCCCGTCGTCGTTGACGGGGGTGGTGGGCAGTTCGGTCCAGTGGGGGTCGTGGAAGGTCCACGGGAGGTCCTGGGCCCACTGGGGCGGCTGGAAGATGTGGCGGCGGGCGCCGCGGACGGTCACCGGGGTGGCGCTGGTGGACCAGTGGGCCGAGCGGCCGCGGCGGGCGGGCGGGGCACCCCGGTGGTAGAAGACGGTGGTGCGGCGGCGCTGGTGGAAGCGGACCTCGTGGAAGCGCTGGCCGTGCGGGGTGTGCTGGACGAAGCGCAGGTCGTCGCCGCGGCGGTAGAGGGCGGCCTGCGCCGCGGCGGCGGCCTCGGCGATCGCCTGGGACAGGGGGCGGCCGTGGTGGTCGCCGAACTCGCTGAGCAGCACGATCGGGGTGTCGGTGGGGGTGGCCTCGAACGCGCGGGCGTGCACGACGGTGTCCAGGCCTGCCTTGCCGTAGGGAATCACCGCGTCGTGCACGAGTCGCCAGGTGGTGTCCTGCATGGTCCTCCTTCCGTCGCTTTCGACCATACGTTCGACCACCGACACTTTTGGGCCCCTGGACCTGCGGAAGGGCCCGGAACCAGCCATTCGGCCGATCCCGGGCCCCGATTGCCGCTGCGGAGACCGGCCCTGGTCAGCCCCAGATCTGGGCCGCCCACTCCGGGTGGTCGATGAAGGGGTTGCGGTTGTTCTGGAACTGGTCGTGGATGACCTGGTTGCGGCGCTGCTCGAAGGCGTCCGGCGGGTCGGCGGAGTTCCAGGCCAGCAGCACCGACAGCTTGCCGACGTAGGGCGCGCTGCCGTTGTTCGTGCTGTTGTTCAGCTCCAGGTCGGCGAAGCCGTCGGTGCCCGCGTAGCGGACCGCCATGTAGAAGATCATGCGGGCGACGTCGCCCTTGACGGCGTCGCGCGGCTCGAAGGAGTCGGCGTCGGTGTTGCTGTCAGGGGCTTCGGAGACGGGGGAACCGCCGTTGTCGAAGTCCTTGTTGCCCCGGGTGCTGTTGACGGTGACGTCCTCGGGGCGCAGGTGGTGGATGTCGGTGCCGGGCCCGGCCGAGGTGCCGAAGTCGCCGTGCGACTGGGGCCAGACGTGCTCGCGGTTCCAGTCGTCGGCGTTGCCGCCGTTGGTGGACTTGGACTGGGAGCGGCCGGAGTAGAGCAGGACGACGTTGTTGGCGTTGACCGGGTCCTGGTCGGTGACCTTGAGGGCGTCCCAGACCTGGCTGTAGGAGAGCTTCGTGTTGTTCTTGATGATCTCGTGCAGCTCGTCCTTGAGATCCTGGCCGGTCAGCCCCATCGCGGTGCGGTAGTAGGTGTCGTCGTAGTCACCTCCGCCACCGGGCGGCGGGGTCGTCGTGGGCGGGGTGGCCGCCGCGGGCGCGATGGCGGTCGGCGACGTCAGCCCGGGGTGGGAGAAGTAGGCCCGCAGCGGCCCGGTGACATCGAGCCGGTCCCCGAGGACGTCCGGGTTCGACCGCAACCCGTACTCGGCCCGGAACCCGGAGGTGACCTGCACGTACAGCATCCGCGCCGGACTGGTCTCCGCGGGCGAGTCGGCCAGGGCGATGGCGTAGTCGGACGGGAACGAGGTCGTGACGACCGTGGCGGTGGCGGTCGGCTGCCCGACGACGTAACCGCGCACGGTCCCCGTCGTCCCCTGCTGCCCGATCGCCTGCGCGACGGTCAGCGGCCCGGCCGCCGCCGCGCTTCCAGCGGGAATGTGTAAGGCGACCGCGACCAATGCCGCACCGACAACCGGCGCGAACATCGTCCACCGCCCCATGCGTGATTTCTGCACGAGTGTGTCCTTCCCCGACGATTTGTCTCAGACACTCGCACAGAAATCACCGCCGATCTTCCGCCGAATGGAGCAGCAGCACGCCAGCTTGAGGCCCACGAGCTGCGAAGGTAGCCACCAGCGATACACCACGTCGACCAGCGGGAAACGCTGAAGGAAGTGCACGGACCAGCAGCTGCGGCGGATTTCCCAACCGCATTCCCAATTGCCGGATAACGGCTGGGGAATAACGACGGCCGGCCGCACCCCAAGGGTGCGGCCGGCCGTCAGGGACAGGTCAGCTGCCGATGGTCGAGCCGAACAGCGGGGCTGCCTTGTCGATGGCGTAGATGGTGCCCAGCGTCGAGCCGCTGCTGAAGGCGTTGATCAGCGTCGTGTCGTCCAGGATCAGCAGGTGGCCCGCCTTGGCCGACGGGATCTGGTTGAGGATCTTGTCCGCGCGCAGCGGCGCCGCGTCGCTGCCGAGGGGGAAGACGACGGTCAGGTCCGCGCTCAGCAGTTCGATCTGCTCGCGGGAGAGGTCGACGCTGAAGGAGTCGCCTGCCAGGGACTGGATCTCGGGCTTGTTCTTCAGGCCCAGGCTCTCCATGAAGTCCACCCGGGAGTCGCCGCGGACGTAGGCGCTGTACTTGTCCGAGTAGTGCGCGCCGACCGCCACCGTCTTGCCGGTGAGCGACGGGTTGTTGGTCTTGGCGGTCTCGAAGGCGGCGTCGACCTCGCCGATGAGGCGCTTGCCCTCCTCGGTCCTGCCGAGGGCCTGGGCGACGAGCTCCATCTGCTGGCGCCAGGTCGTGCCGTAGGAGACCACGTCCGCCGGGGCGCCGACGGTCGGGGCGATCTTGGTCAGCTCGCGGTGCTTCTCCTCGGAGTTGTCCGAGCGGGTGTTGAGGATCAGGTCCGGTTCGAGCTTGGCGATCTCGGCGTAGTCCAGTTCCAGGGTGGGCAGGATGACCGGCGCCTGGGTGTAGCGGCCTGCCGCCCACGGGCCGACGCCCTCGCCGCCGAAGGCGAGCCAGTCGCTGGCGGCGATCGGCTGGACGCCGAGGGCCAGCGCGGCTTCGGCGTCGGACCAGCCGAGCGCGACGACCTTGACGGGGTTCGCCGGGACGGTGACCGGGCCGAAGCGGGTCTGGACGGTGGGGCCCGGCGCGGCAGCGGGCTCCTCGACCTGACCGCACCCGGCCACCGCCAGGACAGCGGCGACGGCCAGGGCAAGACGGGTCCTCACAGGCTTTCTCCTTCCACATGGTGGTGACGACCGATGGGGACGATCATGGGCGTGCCGGACACCGGGTCGGTGACGACGTGGGAGCGCAGACCGAACACCCGCTCGACGGTGTCGGCGGTCATCACCTCGGTCGGCCCGCCCTGGGCGACGATCTCCCCGGCGCGCATGGCGATGAGGTGGTCGGCGTAGCGGCAGGCCAGGTTGAGGTCGTGCAGGACCACGACGATCGTGGTGCCCTGCGTGCGGTTGAGGTCGGTGAGCAGGTCGAGCACCTCGACCTGGTGGGTGAGGTCGAGGTAGGTCGTCGGCTCGTCCAGCAGCAGCAGGTCGGTGCGCTGGGCCAGGGCCATGGCGATCCAGACGCGCTGGCGCTGCCCGCCGGAGAGCTCCTCGACCCGCCGCTCGGCCACGTCCAGGGTGTCGGTGGCGGCCAGGGCCTCGGCGACGGCGTTGTCGTCGGCGGAGTTCCAGCGGCGGAACCAGCCCTGGTGCGGGTAGCGGCCCCGACCGACGAGGTCGGCGACGGTG
Source organism: Actinokineospora guangxiensis (assembly GCF_042657845.1). Lineage (NCBI taxonomy): Bacteria > Bacillati > Actinomycetota > Actinomycetes > Pseudonocardiales > Pseudonocardiaceae > Actinokineospora > Actinokineospora guangxiensis. The sequence continues at coordinate 45,852 of NZ_JBHSKF010000012.1, forward strand.
ATGCCCTCCGGTGCGGTCGGGGTCTGCGGCAGGATGCCGAGCACCGCGGCCAGCTCGCGGTTGGGGTAGGCGCTCAGCTCGCGGTCGTCCAGCAGCACGGCTCCCGAGGCCGGGGCGAGCAGCCGGGCGAGGCCGCGCAGCAGCGTCGACTTCCCGCAGGCGTTCGGCCCGATGATCATGGTCAGCTCGCCGGGCGGCACTACGACCGACAGTCCTTTGACGACCTCGCGGTCGTCGTAGCCGAGCCGCAGCTCCTCGGTGCGCAGCGTGTGCCGGGCTGTCATCAGCCGCCCTTCCCGGTCCGGTTCGCCCGGGCCAGCAGCAGGAGCAGGTACGGGGCGCCGATGGCCCCGGTCAGGACCCCGACGGGGTACTGCACGCCGCCGGGCAGGTTCTGCGCGGCGAAGTCGGCGACGAGCACGATGGCGGCGCCCACGAGCCCGGACGCGGCCAGCGCCGGACTGCCGTCGCGGGCCAGGCGCCTGCCGATCGGCGCGGCGAGCAGGGCGACGAAGGCGACCGGTCCGGCCGCCGCGGTCGCCGCGCCCGCCAGGCCGACGGCCGCGGCGAGGAGCCCGAGCCGGGCGGGTTCGACGGACACGCCGAGCCCGCGCGCGGCGTCGTCGCCCAGGCGCAGCAGGCCGAGCTGGCGGGCGAGCACGGCGACCGCGGGCAGCAGCACGGCCATGATCAGCGCCAGCGGCACGACCTGGGTCCAGTTGCGGCCGTTGAGGCTGCCGGTCAGCCATACCAGCGCGTCCTGCGCGGTGGCGACGCGCGTGCGGGTCATCAGGTAGGACACGACGCTGAGCAGGATCGCCGCGATGCCGATGCCGACGAGCACGAGCCGCGACCCGGAGATCCCGCCGCGCCAGGTCAGCGCGTACATCGCGGCGGCGGCGGCGAGCGCGCCCCCGAGGGCGAGGCCGGACACCGCGACGCCGCTGAGGCCGAGCACCGAGATCCCGAGCACGGCGGCGGCGCTCGCCCCGGTGCTGATGCCGATCACGTCGGGACTGGCCAGCGGGTTGCCCAGCAGGCTCTGGAACACCGCGCCGGACACGCCGAAGGCGACGCCGACGAGCACGGCGGCCAGCGACCTCGGCAGCTTGAGGTCCAGGATGATGTAGTCGGTCGACCTGCTGCCCTGTCCGGCCAGTGTGGACAGCATGTCCGGCAGCGGCACGTAGCCGCGCCCGAAGGACAGGGCCAGCGCGAAGAACACCACGAGCAGCGCGGCGAGCGAGCCGATCACGACGGCCGAGCGCTTCCTGGCCAGCTCCCTCGACCGGCTGATCACCGTGCCGGGGGGCGGGCTCTCCTGCGCCGCCACGGACTCGACGGCGGTCACGGCGCGGCCACCCGGCGCCCGCGCACCAGCGCGATGAACACGGGCGCGCCGATGACGGCGGTCAGGATGCCCACCTGAAGCTCCCCCGGCCGGGCCACGACGCGGCCGATGATGTCGGCGCCGAGCAGCAGGATGGGCGCGAGGACCATCGAGTACGGCAGCAGCCACCTGTGGTCGGGCCCGGTGATGCCGCGGGCCAGCAGCGGCACGGCCAGCCCGACGAAGGCGATCGGGCCGACGGAGGCCGTGGCCGCCCCGCACAGCAGCACCACGGCCACCCCGGCGGTGATCCTGGCCCGGCCGACGTCCTGGCCGAGCGCGCGGGCGAGGTCGTCGCCCATGGCGAGGGCGTTGAGCGAGCGGGCCGAGGCCAGGGCGATCAGCAGGCCGAGGGCGATGAAGGGCAGCACCTGGTGGAAGACGTCCATCGAGCGCCCGGACAGCGCGCCGACCTGCCAGAAGCGGAACTGGTCGAAGGCGTCGGTGTCGGTGAGCAGCACGGCGGTGGTCAGCGAGACGAACGCCGCGTTGGCCGCCGCTCCCGACAACGCGACCTTGAGCGGGGTCGCCCCCTCGCGCCCGAGCGCTCCGACGCCGTAGACGAGCAGCGAGGCGACCATCGCGCCCGCGAAGCCGAACCAGACGTAGCCCGCGAGCGCGCTGATCCCGAACACGGTGATGCCGATCACGACGAAGAACGCGGCCCCCGCGTTGATGCCGAGCACGCCGGGATCGGCCAGCGGGTTGCGGGCGACGGCCTGCATGACCGCGCCCGCGACGCCGAGCGCGGCGCCGACGAGCAGGGCGACCAGGGTGCGCGGGAGGCGTTCGTCACGGACGAAGAGGTGGTCGTTGTTCGCCGGGTCGAACGCGGTGAAGGCGTCCACCACGACCTCGGCCGGGATCTCCTTGCTGCCGACGAACACACTCAGCACGGCGATGCCCGCCAGCACCACCCCCGCGACCGGCAACCCGACGGCCAGCAGGCCCCGGGACCGGCGCGCGGTTGCCTGTGCCATGTGCCGCCTCCTGCCCCACCGCATCCTCCGACGGGATGTTAGGTAAGGCTAACAACAGTCGCACTGGGGATTCCCGTTGACCCTTCAACTTCTCGCCGTGTCGCCCCGCGGGCGTGACGCCGACCACGCGGCCCACAAGTCGGCGTAGCGGCCGCGAGCGGCGAGCAGGTCGGCGTGCGAGCCGGTCTCGGCGACCTTGCCTGCGTCGAGGACGACGATCCGGTCGGCTGCGGCGGCCTGGGTCAGCCGGTGGGCGACGACGAGCGCGGTGCGCCCGGCGAGCGCGGCGGCCGCGGCGCGCTCCAGCACCCGCGCGCCCGCGCTGCCCGCCTCGGCGGTCGCCTCGTCCAGCACGACGACGGGCGGGTCGGCCAGCACCACCCTGGCGAGGGCGAGGTGCTGGCCCTCGGCGGCGCTGAGGCGGTGGCCGCCCTCGCCGACGACGGTGTCCAGCCCCTCGGGCAGGGCGTCCACCCAGGTGAGCGCGCCGACGGCGGCGAGGGCGGCGCGCAGCTCCTCTGCGGTGGCGTCGGGCTGGACGAGGCGCAGGTCCTCGGCGACGGTGCCCGCGAAGACGTGCACCTCCTGGCTGACCAGGTAGACGGCCCCGGCGCTGACGGTGCCGGCGTCGGGGGGCGCGACACCGGCGATGAGCCGCGCCAGCGTGGTCTTGCCCGCGCCGTTGGCCCCGACGACGGCGACGTGCTCGCCGGGCCGGGCGGCCAGGTCGACGCCGTGCAGCACGGCGGTGCCGTCGTATCCGAAGTGGACACCGGCGACGGTCACCGAGGCGTCGCCCGCGCGCTCGGCGAGCGGCGGGGTCGGCGCGTCGGGCAGGCCGACGAGGCGGGAGAGGGCGGCAGCGGCGAGCTGCACGTCGTCGGCCAGGCCGAGAGCGGCGTTGACGGGGTTGAAGATGCCGTGGAAGTACAGCGCGGCCGCCGTCGCGGCGCCGATGGTGACCTCGCCGGAGCCGACCAGCCAGAAGCCGGTGCCGAGCACGGCGGCCAGGCCGACGAACTCGGCGAGGTTGAGCCTGCTGAAGAATCGGGTGAGCAGGTTCGCCCCGCGCATGCCGAGGTCGATCGCCGAGGCCGAGCGCCGGTCGACGCGCCCGAGGTGGCGCTGCCGCAACCCGAACGCCCGCACGGTGCGCGCGCCCTCCACGGTTTCCAGCAGCTGCTGCTGCAACTCCGCGACCGCTTCGCGCTGTGCGGCGTAGACGACGCGGGCGTTGCGCGCGTACCAGCGCACGGTGTGCCACTGCACGGGTGCGGCGAGCAGACCGGCGACGAGGAAGCGCCAGTCGAGCAGTGCCATGCCCGCGAGGCTGAGCACGATCGTGACCGCGGAGCGGGCCACCGTCGGCAGCGCGACCCGCACGCCCTCGGCGACGACCCCGACGTCCCGGCTGGCCCGCGAGGTCAGGTCCCCCGCCCCCGCCGCCTCCACCCGCAGCTGCGGCAGTCCCAGCGCCGCACCGACGAAGCGCTCGCGCAGGTCCGCGAGCACGGCCTCGCCGAGCCGCGCGACCTGCGCCGCGGCGACGGCGGTCGCGACCCCGGACACGACCGCGACGAGCGCGAGCCCGACGACGGCGTGGACCAGCGCCTCCCGGGGCAGCGTCCCGGTGACGACGTCGACCACCCGGCCGAGCAGGGGCGCGGCGAGCAGCCCGACGGCGGTGCCGAGCACGAGGGTGCCCAGCGCGGCGATGAGAGCGCGCTTGCGCCGCGCGGTCAGGTCCCACACCACGCGCCAGGTCTCGCGCGGGGTGGCGACGGGCAGCGGGGTCACCCGAGCACCGCCGCCCGGTAGGCCGCGCTGTCGCGGAGCAGGTCGGTGTGGGAGCCGGTGGCGCCCGCGCCCGCGAGTGGTCCGAAGTGGACGCGGTCGGTGTGGGCGAGCAGGGTCGGGCTGGTGGTGACGACGATCGTGGTCGCGCCTGCACGCAGGTCGCGGACGGCGGCGGCGATGGCGGCCTCGGTGACCGAGTCGACGGCGGTGGTCGGGTCGTGGAGGACGAGGACGGGGGCCCGGGTGGCGAGGGCTCTGGCCAGGGCGAGCCGTTGGCGCTGGCCGCCGGAGAGGGCCGCGGGGGTCCAGTCGGGGCGGGCGCCGACAGCGGCGAGGGCGGGCTCGTCGTCCGTGGTGTCCTCGGCGAACAGGTCGACCTGGTGGGGGGAGACGACGACGGCGGAGCGGACCTCGGCGACGTCGTGGGCGGCGACGTCGCGGCCGTCGAGGGTGAACGTGCCGCTCTCCCGGCTGAGGCGGGCCAGCAGGGCGGCCGGATCGTCGGTGACGACGCCGATGTGCTCGCCCGCGCGCACGTGCAGACCGTCGACGACCACCTCGCCCGCGACCTCGCCGAGCGGGGCGCCGCCTTCCGGCGCGGCGTCCGGGGCGTCCAGCACGGCCCGCACCCGCCCGACGGAGCCGCGGGCCACCGCCAGTTCCCCGGCGACCGCGGCCAGCGCCGTCAGCGGCCAGACCGCGAACTGGGCCAGTCCGACCGCGGCGACCAGGTCGCCGACGGAGATCGCGCCCGAGAGCGCGAGGTTGCCGCCCACCAAGGCGATCGCGGCGAGGAACAGGCCGTTGAGCCCGGTCACCAGCCCGTCGAGGGCACCCCGGGTGCGGCCCGCGACGGCCGCGGCGCGCAGGGCGTCCTGGCTGACGGCGCGGTAGCGCTCGTGCGCGGCGGTCTCCGCGCCGATGCCCTTCACCACGCGCAGCCCGGCGACGAGGTCGGCGGCCACCCCCACCGCCCGCGCGGCCCGCTCCTGCTCGCGCTCCCCGCGCGCCGCGAGCCGCCGCGACAGCACCCGCGTCAGCCCCGCGACCACCGCGGCGGAGGCCACGACCAACACCCCGAGCGGCACGGACATGCGCAGCAGCGCGACCGCCGCGACCGCGAGCCCGACGAGCGCGGCCACCCCCACGGGCACGAACAGCGCCCGCAGCCCGATCCGGCGCGCGTCGCCGGTGGCCACGTGCACCAGCTCCCCCGGCTTGCCCGGCGCACCCCGCACGACGCGATCGACCACGGCCAGCCTGATCCGGTGCTCGCCGAGCATCGCCGCCCGCTCGGCCGCCCGGTGCCCGAAGCGGAAGCTGAACGACAGCAGGGCGAAAGCCCCGGCCAGCGCGAGCAGCCACCACAGCAGCGCGGCGCCGTCCCGGGCGGCCGTCGCCTGATCGATCACCAGCCCGACGACGACCGGGACCAGCGCCTCCCCGGCCTGGTGCGCCGACGCCAGGACCGACGCGAGCACCACCCGCCTGTTCACGATCCGCATGACCGCAGGCTAACCGTGGGGGGACCGGGGTGATCTACGGTGGGACAGTGACCAGAAGGCGGCTGTACTCCGGTGTGGACGACCTGCGCGCCATGCAGCTGCTGAGCAGGCGGATCTGGCAGCGCGCGGGCCAGTGGCACATCGGGGACCTTGCCTGGGGGCGGTTCCAGCACACCGGCTACGAGCCCCAGTGGCCGACCGCTCTCTGGGAAGACGGCGGGGAAGTAGTCGCCTGGGGCTGGACTCGGCAGCCGGACACCCTCCGCCTGCACGTCGACCCGGAGCGGCCCGAGCTGGTCGCCGAGGTGCTCGACTGGTTCGCGGGCGTGGCCACCGCCGAGGAGCTGGCCGTGACGGTCCTCGACAGCGATGAGCCCCTCATCGCGGGACTGCGCGCGGCCGGGTACGTCCGCCGCGACAAGGCCCACCACTGCCTCTACATGGCCCGTCCGCTCGCCGACCTGCCCGATGTGGTTCTCCCCCACGGCTTCCGCGCCCGACCTGTGGGCGCGGACGACCTCGACCGCAGGGTGGCCGTGCACCGGGCCGCCTGGCGCCCGTCGATGGTCACCGAGGAGAGCTACCGCGCGGTGATGGCGGCATGGCCGTACCGGGCGGACCTGGACTGGGTCGTCGAGGCGCCGGACGGCCGCTTCGCGGCGAACTGCCTGGTCTGGCTGGACGAGCACAACGGGGTCGGCGAGCTGGAGCCCGTCGGCGCCCACCCGGAGTTCCGCCGCAGGGGCCTGGCGCGCGCGGTGTGCCTGGCCGCCCTGCACGCCCTGCGCGCGGCGGGCGCGCGGCAGGCGGTCGTCTACCCGGCCCAAGGCGTGCCGAGCCGTCCCGGCGCGGTCCCGCTCTATGCGGGCCTCGGCTTCCGGGCGTACGCGCGCACGGCCGACTACGTGCTGGACAGCGCTCACCGCTGGGCGTCCTCGGGCGCACCCAGCCGCCAGTAGCCGCAGAAGTACACGCGCGCCTTGTCCATCCCACACCCGCGCACGAGGTGGCGGCGCACCTGTCTGACCGCCGCGGCCTCCCCTGCCACCCACGCGTAGCCGGGCCCGTCCGGTGGCGCCTCGGCGCACACGGCCTTCACCAGCCCGACCCCGTGCGGACGGTCCCCGCGCACCACCCACTCCACGCGAACCCCCTCCCCCGCGCCGAAGTCCACGCGGTCGGCTGGGTCGGGGATCTCCACGACCACCCGCGCGACGGCGTCCCCGGCCAGTCCCGCCACGATCCCCGAGAGGGCGGGCAGCGCCGTCTCATCGCCGACCAGAAGCTGCCAGCGGGCGTCGCCGGGCGCGTAGTCCGCGCCGCCGCGATCGCCGGTGAACCGGGCGTCCGGACCCCAGATCACGACCTCGTCGCCCGCGGCCGCCGCCTCGGCCCAGCGCGACGCCGGGCCGGTGTCCCCGTGCCGGACGAAGTCGATGTCGGCCTGCCCGTCACGCACCGCGCGGAGGGTGTAGGTCCGCATCACCGGGCGGGCGTGTTCGGGGAGAAGGCGGTAGCGCTGGTACCAGTCCGCGCCGCGCGGCACCGCCCGCGCGGACACGACCGGCGTCGGCAGGAAGACCTTCACGCGCTGGTCAGGCCCGTCGGAGGTGAGGTGCGGCAGGCCGCTGAAAGTGACCCTGACCAGGGAAGCGCCCACCGGGCGGACCGCGACCACCTCGGTGTCGAAGTGCTCGTACGCCTGGACCACACATCCTCCCCTCGCTAGTTAGGCGAGCCTAACCATACAACGCGGGGAGTGGAGGTCAGCGGATGAGGACGGCCCGGTCGCGTATCCGGTCCCAGGCCGAGACGGGCAGGTCGACGTAGGCGAAGAGGTCTTCGACGGCGATCACCGAGTCGCGGACGGCGACGATCGCGACGGCCTGCTCGATGGTGAGGTCGCACACCTCGGCGATGGTCTCGGCAGGCGCGGAGCCGACGTCGACCAGGCCGCCGTCGTCGTAGTGGCCGTCCAGATCGGGTCGGCCGATGCCCAGTTCGCGGGCCATCAGCGGGTCGGTCGCGACCAGCCCGCGCGACTCGGCCCGCCGCGCGCGGGCGTCGAGCACCCGCCGCACGGCCGGGTCGACCGGCGGCGCGATCCCGTACACCTCGCGGCGCAGCCGAGACAGCACCGCCGCACCGCCCACCATCGATCCCAGCGCCGCGACGAACACCACGCCCTGCACCACCGCGGGCACCGCGGAGTCCGGCTGCCCGGACACCACCACCAAGGCGACCGCGACCGCGGCGAACCCCGCGGTCGCCAGCCACAGCACCGGCCTGCCCAGCCGGACGGCGGCGTGCACGAACGGCACGAACGTCAGCAGCCCGAACGTGGCGACCGGCACCACGACGTACCAGAGACTCCCCGCCCGCGCCGCGCCCACCACATGCCGCGCCGGTGCACCCATCGATCCCCCTCCGCAACGCGTCCTGCCCCCCTATCGCCTGGGAGCAACGCGCGTTACGCCGATCGGCTAGGCGGTCTCCAGGTCTCCGCGCGCGACCTCGCGGTCGGCGGCCGGTTTGCGCTCGCGGACCTTCCACATCGTGATCGCGAGCAGGAGCAGCGCGACGAGGACGTAGGAGTCGCCGTAGATGTGCTCGAACCAGTTCCAGCCGAACTCGGTGTCGCTGCCGCGCGGCAGGTCCTGGTGCAGGGCGTAGTAGAACACCGCCAGCACTCCGAGCGCGATCAGGATCGACAGCCTGCGGTGCGCCACGTGGTAGGCCAGCACGATCAGGGCGGGGACGGCGTAGATCCAGTGGTGCGACCAGGCCGTCGGCGCGACCAGGAGCGCGATCGAGGCGTTGACGACGAAGGCCGACGGCGCGTCGAGGCGCACCATCAGCAGCACGCCGAACCCGACCACGGCGCCGACCAGCACCACCCAGATCACGGTCTGCGCGGTTTCGGGGATCACCAGCCTGCGCAGCGCGGCGAGGATCGTCTGGTTGGTGCCGAAGGGCGTGCCGCTCACCCCGTCGGTCGGGCCCGCGCCGGTGAACCAGTACGCGACGGAGGCCTTCCAGGCGACCAGGAAACCCAGCGCGACGAACGCCGCGCCGCTGAGCACGGTGACCAGCGCCGCGCGGTAGTCCCTGCGCAGCAGGAAGAACAGGATGAACGCCGCCGGGGTGAGCTTGAGCGCGAACGCCACGCCCACCAGCAGCCCGCGCGGCCAGCGCGGGTTGCGCGCCAGCAGATCCAGGGTGACCAGCGCCATGAGCCAGATGTTGAGCTGCCCGAAGGTCAGCGTCTCGTCCACCGGCTCCAACGACAGCGCGATCGGCAGCACCAGCGCGGTGCCGCCCGCCACCTCGATGTCGCGGGCCCGTGGCCAGCACCGGCTGATCACCACCCAGATGGTCACGATCAGCGCGATGAGGGTCAGCGCCGTGCCGACCACCTTCGCCGCCCACAGCGGCATCAGGGCGAACGGCGCGAGCAGCACCAGCGACGGCGGCGGGTACAGGTAGGGCAGCCCGACGCCGATCGACGTCTGCGGCATCGGCCCGTACGGGTCGCCGCCGGACATCCAGGCCTCCACGCCGAAGCGGTACACCTGCAGATCGATCAGCTCGTGGCCGAGCAGCAGGTTCCGCAGCACCAGCGCGGACACCGCGGCGCTCGCGGCGAAGAGGAGCAGCCGCACGGGCGTCGACGCCGACGCCCACCAGTCGCGCACCGCACGCGCGCCTGCCCGGTACAGCGTGGACACACCCACCCGGAGACCCAATCCTGTCGGGTGACCCGTTCGGCCACGGCCCAGCCCCGGCCGTGCACGAGCGGCAGCCCGCGCCCGGGGCGCGCGGCAGCTGGGCCTGCCGCTATCGGGTGATGATTTTACCTACTCCGCGCCCACAGACCTAGGCAGGGGCATCACCAGGGAACACACCTGTGACAGCTGCGTCGGGAACTGGGCGGTGACCGCCTTCCACGCCGCGCGCAGCGAGACGTCCTCGGCGAGCACGATCAGCGGGCCGCGGCCCCAGTGCGTGGCGACCACGGTGCCGACCCGGTCCGGCTGACCGGGGGCGGGCGCGCCGCCGGGCAGGAACTCGATGGTCAGCGACGAGTTGGTGCCGGTCACGTCGTCGGCGACACCGACCATGGCCGCGTGGTACGCGCGCTGCGAGTTGCGGATCGTCACGTCGACGGGCAGGGCGCTCTCCGGGTAGGCCGAGTTGTAGGCGGCGACGGTGGAGAACCGCCGCGGCAGGTCATCGATGGCCATGGTGCGCTCCTGTGGTGCGTTCGGACTTCGCCGAACGATACCCACAGGCCAGAGCGCTGATGTGCCAGTACGGGGGCAGTGGGCCGGATGCCCGACCCCCGGCGGCTCAACGGGTGAGCACCGGCAGCGCGTCCACCCCGTAGACGATCGACTTCTGCCGGAAGGGCAGGGTCTCGTAGTCCGCGGCCAGCTTCAGCTCCGGGAAGCGCCGCACCAGCGCCGGGTAGGCCGCGCGCAGCTCCATGCGGGCCAGCTCGGCGCCGATGCAGCGGTGCGCGCCGTGGCCGAACGCCAGGTGCGAGGTGGGCTTGCGGGTGCGGTCGAAGCCGGGGTCGGCGACCAGCGCCGGGTCGCGGTCGGCGGAGTTGAGGCTGACCACCACGACGTCGCCCTTGCCGATGTGCGTGCCCGCGATCTCGACGTCCTCGCGGGCGAAGCGCGGGAAGGCGACCTGCACCACGGTCAGGTAGCGCAGCAGCTCGTCCACGAACGGCGACACCGCGGCGTCGTCGTCGCGGACCATGGCGAAGGTCTCGGGGTCGCGCAGCAGCACGATCGCGCCGAGCGCGAGCATGCTGGCGGTGGTCTCGAAGCCGCCGGTGAGGACGCCGTCGGCCAGGCCGGCCAGCTCGTCGTCGGAGACGTCGTCGCCGTGCTCGCGGATCAGCGCGCCGAGCAGGCCGTCGCCGGGGTCGACCCGCTGCCTGCGGACGACCTCGGTCAGGTACTCCAGCGACTCCGAGATCGCGCCGAGGGACGCCGTCGCGCCGCTGAACAGGTCGAAGCGGGCGACGCTGAGGCGCTGGAAGTCACCGCGCTCGGAATACGGGACGCCGAGCAGTTCGCAGATCGTCAGCGACGGGATGGGCAGCGCGAACTCGCTGACCAGGTCGACCGGGCCGTCCACCCTGGCCATGTTGTCCAGGCACTCGGTGACGATCTCGTCGATGCGCGGGGTCAGCCGGGCCAGGCGCCGCATCGTGAACTCCGGCGTGAGCAGCTTGCGCAGCCGGGTGTGCACGGGCGGGTCGGAGAAGCCGAGACCGCCGGGGTTGGTGGTGTCGAGGGCGTCGAGCGCGCCCGCCAGGTGCTTGAAGTCGTTGCTGAACGCGCGCGTGTCCGCCAGCACGTGCTTGGCGGCCTCGTACTCGGTGACCACCCACAGCTTCACGCCGAAGGGCACCTGGATCTGGGTGACGGGCGCTGTGGCGCGCATCTCCTCGGCGGCCGCGACCGGCTCCAGGCCGTCGCGGGCCAGCGGCACCATGGCCTCCTCGGGCAGCAGCCGGGAGAGGTCCAGGCCCTTGCCCTTGCGCGCGGCGCGGGCCAGGTAGCGGCGGACAAGCCAGGCTTTGAGCCGGGCGCCGAAGCCCGGGGCCGAGCTGTCGTCGCTCGTCGTGCGCGTTGCCGTCTTCATCCTGACCCCCCGGCCGGAACCCCGCCGTCGAGCATGCGCGCGGGTGCGGGGAGGCCCCACGCGGTGTATTAGGTCCGGTTTGAACGCCCGCAAGCCTAGGCGACATCGTCCGCGCGACGCACGGGGGTTGACCCGACGTCCGCGGGTCGGATGTGGACGCCGGTCCGGCTCGGCGCGGCGGCGCAGGTCAGGTGATCGGCTAGCGTTGCCGCCCGTGACGGATCTGACGGTGATCGATCTGTTCGCCGGGTGCGGCGGCATGACGCTGGGGTTCACCGCGGCGGGCTACCGCCCGGTCCTGGCCGTCGAGCACGACCGGGCCGCCGCGGCCACCTACGCGGCCAACTTCGGCGGCGGGCACGTGCTGGCCGCCGACATCGCCGCCGTCGCCCCCGCCGCCATCCCGCCCGCCGACGTGATCATCGGCGGGCCGCCGTGCCAGGGCTTCTCCACCCTCGGCGCCCGCGCCGCCGACGACCCGCGCAACCAGCTGTGGCGGGAATACCTGCGGGTGGTCGAGCACGTGCGGCCGAAGGTGTTCGTCATCGAGAACGTCGACCGGTTCCTCTCGGCCCCGGAGTTCGCCCTGCTGCGCGAGCACACCAGCGGCTACGAGCTGACCACCGGGCACCTGCTCGCCGCCGACTTCGGGGTGCCGCAGCGGCGCAAGCGGGCGTTCGTCATCGGCTCGCGGGTGGGACCGGTGGCCCTGCCCACCGCCACCCACGCCCGCGACTCCTGGCACGGGACGGGCGCGGTGCTGGCGGGTCTGCCCGAGACGCCCGCGGTCAAGCAGCTGCCGGACTCGCGCACCGACCTCGGCTGGGGCTCGGTGCCCGGGGTGTTCACGAGCACCGACCTGCACCTGGGCCGCACCCCGACGGCCCTGTCGCTGGAGCGCTACCGGCACATCCCGCCCGGGGGCGGCCGCTTCGACCTGCCCGACCACCTGCTCCCCCGCTGCTGGCGCGAGAAGCGGACCGGCACCACCGACGTGATGGGCCGCATGCGCTGGGACCAGCCGTCGCTGACCATCCGCACGGAGTTCTACAAGCCGGAGAAGGGCCAGTACCTGCACCCCCGCCAGGACCGCCCGATCACGCACTGGGAGGCGGCCCGGCTGCAGAGCTTCCCCGACGACTTCGCCTGGTGCGGCACCAAGGCCGAGATCGCCAGGCAGATCGGCAACGCGGTCCCGCCGCGGCTTGCCGAGGCGGTGGCCACCCACCTGCGCCCGCACCTGACCGATGAGGCGGCGGCGGCGCCGAGCTGCGCGCTGTGCTAGATCACTTGGTGTCGTCGTAGGCCGAACGGCCGTACCACTGCAACGCGGCGCGCAGCTCGCCGATTTCGCGGGCGCGGGCCTTGGCGGCTTTGCCATGGGCGATCGGGTAGACGCGGTAGCCACCGTGGTGGTCGGGCTTGGCGGGCAGCGACGACGGGTCGCGCGGCCACACCACCAGCCACGGACGGTCCTTGTCCTCGACGATGCGGACCCTGGCCACCCTCGGCCACTTGAGCGTCGTCACCGTCGCCCCGCGCCGCCACGACAGGCCCGCCGCGGTGATCTCCACCCCGCGCCGCGGCGCGACCGCCTGCCCGATCCGCTGCACCGCCACCAGCGCGAGCAGCACCGCCACGGCGAAGACCAGCAGCGCCATCGCCTGCTGCCCGGTGCGAGCGGCCTCGGCAGCCGCCGCGGCCAGCAGCGCCGCGCCGCCGAGACCCACCCCGGCCGCGACGACGCGCGGGCCGCGCGCGGCGGTGAACACGGCCTGGTTGCCGGTCCGCTTGCGCTCGGGCAGGTTCGGCTTCTTGGCGGGCTCGGCCGTCTTGGACTTCTTGGACTTCTTGACCGCCTTGGGGCGCTCGGAGTCCACCATCGCCTCGCGGGCCTGCTCGACCAGCTTGCTGACCCGGTCGGCCAGCTCGCGCTTCGGCTCGGGGGCGGGCGGCGGGGGCGGCGGTGCCTGCTCGACCCAGCCGAGCGCCTTGCCCCACCACTTGCCGAGCGCGGCGCGGGCGGACGCGATACCGGGCGCGAGTGCGAGGACCTTGGCCTGGGCGGGGACGGCAGGCGCTGACGCGGCGTGCGCGGGAGCGGACTGGGCGGGGCCAGGTTGCGCGGGTGCCGGGTGGGCCGGAGCGGGCTGGACAGGGGCTGGAGGGGCCGGAGTCTGCTGGGCAGCAGCGGGCTGTGCGGGGGCGGAGGTCGGGTAGGCAGGCGTCTGGTGGAGAGGCGTCTGGTGGGCGGGCGTCGGGTAGGCCTGGTTGGGCGCGGCGACCGGTTGCGGGGCCATCGCGCGGCGCAGGCGCTCGGCGAAACCGACCTTCGGCGCGGCGGCGGGGTGGACCTGCGACGGGTGGCCGGGCGCGGGGTCGGGGTGCAGCGAGGGCTGCGGGGTCGGGTGGGCGGCGGACGGCGCGCCCGCGGGGTGCGGGGCGGACTGCTGGGCGTCGCCGGGGTGCGGGGCGGCCGGGTACGCGTCGGAATGAGGTGCGGCGGCAGCGGGTGGGGCGGCAGGGAGCGGGGCGGCAAGGGGCGGGGCGACAGAGAGCGGGGCGGCGGGATCGGAGGCGGCCGGATGCGGGGCGGACGGGTTCGGGGGGCCGGGGTGGGCTGGGGGGTGGGCGGGGGCGCCGCGCTCCAGCCACCAGCGGGCTTTGGCGCTGAGGTGGTCGGCGGGCAGGACCCTGGTCGGCGGACGGGCCGCGACGACCTCGGTCTGGCGCTGCTCCACCATCGTCCTCACCGCCGAGGGCAGCCACTCGGCGCGCGTCGTGCCGCCCAGCTCGGCGACCAGTTCCAGGGCCGTCGGGCGGGCGCGGGCCTTGTACTCCAGGCAGCGGGTGACCAGCTCGCGCAAGTCCGGCGGGACGTCGCGCAGGTCGGGGCGGGTGTGGACGGCGCGGTAGAGCAGGGCGGCGGTGTCGCCCTCGCCGAAGGGGTTGCGGCCCGACGCGGCGAAGGCCAGGACCGCGCCGAAGGCGAAGACGTCGGAGGCGGGGCCGACCTCGCGGCCCTCGATCTGCTCGGGCGAGAGGTAGCCGGGGGTGCCGACGACCATCCCGGTGTGGGTCAGCCCGGCGCCCTCCAGCGCCTTGGCGATCCCGAAATCGATCACGCGGGGGCCGTCGGCGGCGAGCAGGACGTTCGACGGCTTCAGGTCACGGTGCACGACGCCGGCGGCGTGGATGGCGGCCAGTGCCTCGGCCAGGCCCGCGGCGAGGCCGCGCACCGACTCCGGCGGCAGCGCGCCCGAGGCGCGGACGGCTTCGTGCAGGTCGGGGCCGGGGACGTACTCGGTGGCCAGCCACGGGCGCGGGGCCGACGGGTCGGCGTCGACGACGGCCGCCGTCCAGAACCCGCCGACGGCGCGGGCCGCCTCGATCTCGCGGCGGAACCGCTCGCGGAAGCGCGGGTCGCCCGCCAGTTCCGGGCGCGCCACTTTGACCGCGACCAGCCGTCCGCCGGGCGATCGCGCGAGGTGCACCGTGCCCATCGCGCCACCGCCCAGCCGCCCGACGACCTGGTACGGGCCGATGCTGAGGTCCGAGTCGAGTTCCGCCATCCCGTGCCAGGTTACCGAGCGCGGCTGGTTCCCGGCTCCTCCCGTCCGCGGGAGGAGCCGGGAACGCGGCTAGACGACCGCGCCGTCGGTGCGGTCGCCCGCCTGCGGACGGGCCTTGACCGCCTGCTTGACCGGCGGCGGCCACTTGCGGTCGAGGACGATCGCGACCGGGCCCGCGGTGACGATGGTCGACGCGGTGCCAGTGATGAGGCCGAGCAGCAGCGCCAGCGCGAAGTCCGCCAGCGACCCGTCGCCGAGGAACAGCAGCGCTCCCAGCACGAACAGCACACCGATACCGGTGTTGACCGTGCGCGGCAGGGTTTGCAGGACCGCGCGGCCGACGACGTCGGAGAACGGTGTCTTGCGGTTCTGCCCGCGCAGTTCGCGCACCCGGTCGAACACCACCACCGTGTCGTTGACCGAGTAGCCGATGACGGTGAGCAGCGCGGCCAGGAACACACCGTCGAACGGCTTGCCCAGCCAGGCGAACACGCCGATCACGATGAGGACGTCCTGCACCAGCGCGACGACGGTGGCCGCGCCGAGCCGCCAGTTGAACCGGATCGCCAGGTAGATCAGCTGGGCGAGGATGGCCAGGCCGAGCGCGATGAGCGCCTTGGTGCGCAGCTCGTCGCCGAGGCTCGGGCCGATCTGCTCGTCGCGCAGCTGCTCCGCGCCGCCCGTGGCCTCGCTGACGGCAGCCCTGACCTTGTCCGCGCCCGCCTGGTCGATGGGCTCGGTCCGCACGGTGACCGCGTTGTCGCCGGACTCCTGGACGACCGCGCGCGGGAACCCGGCCTCGGCGACCTCGGCGCGCACGCGGTCGACGTCGACCGCGCCGGGCGTCGTGTACTCCAGCACCCGGCCGCCGGTGAACTCCAGCCCGAGCGACGGGCCGATGACCACGACGCCGACGAGGGCGACCGCGACGGCGGCGAACGCGCCCGCCAGCCAGCGGGCGGGCTTGCGCAGGAAGCCCGCGTCCTGGCGGTTCACCCAGAGCCGGACGCGGCCCTGGTGGGCCAGGCCGGTCGCCTTGCCCATGCGCTCGCGCAGACCGAGCATGAGCAGCACGCGGCCGAGGACGAGCGTGGCGAACAGGGCAGCGAGCACACCGATGCTCAGCGTCACGCCGAAGCCGCGAACCGGCCCGGAGGCCAGCGCGAACAGCAGGCCCGCGGCCAGCAGGGTGGTGACATTGGAGTCGATGATGGCCGTCCACGCGCCCGCGTAGCCGCGTTCAACGGCGCGGGCGGGTGTGGCCCCGCGTTCCTCCCTCGCCCTCTCGAACACAAGGACCGAGGCGTCCACCGCCATACCGATGGCGAGGACGAACCCGGCGAGGCCGGGCAGGGTGAGCGTCGCGCCGATGGCGATCAGCGCGCCGTAGGAGACCGCGGCGTAGCCCAGCAGCGCGATGACGGCGAGGAAGCCCGCGACGCGGTAGACGACGATGAGGAACAGCGCGGTCAGGGCCAGACCGATGACGGCGGCCTTCGCGCTGGCGTCGATGGCGTCGGCGCCGAGGGTGGGACCGACGGTCCGCTGCTCGATGATCTCCACCGGCACGGGCAGCGCGCCGCCGCTAATCAGCACCGACAGGTCCCGGGCCTCTTCCTGGCCGAACTGGCCGGTGATGCGGGTGTTGTTGCCGATCATGCCGATGTCGCACTGGATCGACGGGTCGACCTGCGGGGAGGAGATCACCTTGTCGTCGAGGACGATGGCGATGCGCCTGCCGGGGTCCCCGGGCGGCGAGCAGGCCGCCTGGCCGGTCAGGTCCTCCCACTGCCGGGCGCCGGTGCCGTTGAAGTCGATGTTGACCTGGTAGCCGACGCTCTGCGGGTCGGCGCTGGAGGTCGCGTTCTCCACGCCCTCGCCGGTGAACGCGGCGGGCCCGATGGGGATCTGGCTGCCGCTCTCGTCGGGCACCTGCCGCCCGTCGGGGGTGATCTGGTGGAAGGTGAGCTGCGCGGTGCGGCCGATGACCTCGACGGCCTCCCGCGGGTCCTGCAGGCCGGGCAGCTCGATGATGATCCGGTTCTCACCGGAGCGGGCGATCAGCGGTTCGGCCACGCCGAGGGCGTCGACGCGCTTGCGCAGCACCTCCAGCGCCCGGTCGGTGGACGTCGCGTCGGCGACGGTGGTGGGTGAGTCCTTGGTCTCCAGGGTGATCTGGGTGCCGCCGCGCAGGTCGAGGCCGAGCCTCGGGGCGGTGGTGATGAGCAGGTAGACGGAGGCGGCGAGGACGACAAGGGACACGATTGCGCGCCCGAGCGTCCCGCGCCGCGCAGGGTTGCGCGCCACGTACTGGGTTCCTCTCCAGGGGGTTCTGCTGCGTCAGGGAGCGGAACCCGGTGGCGGACCACGGTAGTCGGGGACGTCGACGGGGACGGCGTTCACCCCGGCGCCGACCGGTGCGGCGGGCGCGGGCGGCTGGGGCAGCTCGGCACGCCGGGGCGGGCCGCTGTCCAGCACGGCGGGCGGTGGGTCGACCCGGTCCAGCTGCGGCGGCGCGACGACGGCCTGCCGCACGAGCACGACCCGGCCGGGGGCGATGGCGTCGACGTGGTGGCCTGCGGTGACGACCTCGTCGGCGACGCCGGACGCGGGGCCTGCCGCGATGATCGTGAGCGCGCCGAGCAGCGGCAGCAGGCCGGCGAGCACCGAGGCCGCCACCCGCCGCGGCCACGCCGCCGCCCACGTCATGCGGGTCACTCTACCGACGGGTCCAGCCCGCCCCGCCCGCCTCACCTGTGCTCGGTCTTGGCATAGCGGGACTGGCTGGGCAGCTGCACCCGCTCGGCCAGGCGGACGCGGTCGCGACCTGCCCATTTGGCCGTGCGCAGCGCCTGGTCGGCGACGTCTTGGAGGTCGGCCAGGGTCAGTCCGTGCTCGGGGGAGACGGCGACACCGATGGAGATCGTGCACGGCGGCAGGCCGCCGCGGCCCACGCGCACGGACTTGCCGCCCGCCGGAGTGCTGATCTCGGTGTCCAGCTCGCGCACGGCGACCCTGATGCGCTCGGCGATGTCGACGGCCTCGGGCGCGGTGGCCCCCGGGAGGACGACGGCGAGTTCCTCGCCGCCCCAGCGGGAGACGATGTCGCCGCGGCGCACGCAGCCGCGCAGGCGTTCGGCCACGGCGCGCAGCACCTGGTCGCCGCCGAAGTGGCCGAGGCGGGTGTTCCACTCCTTGAAGTGGTCGATGTCGAGCATCAGCACGGCCGTCGGGTGCCCGCCGGAGCGGTCGACCTCCAGCGCGGTGCCCGCGACCAGCTCGAACCCGCGCCGGTTGGGCAGCGTCGTGAGGGAGTCGGTGAGCGCGTCGGAGGCGAGCTGGTCGCGCTCGGACTCCAGGGCGGCGATCCGGCCGACGTTGAGGGTCTCCCGGACGGCGACGGCGAGCACGCCGAGCAGCCCGGCGGGGGCGACCGCGGCGACGATGGCCGCGCCCCCGGCGAGCAGCAGCGTGTGCACGATGAGCCAGTTGTCGCCCGCGGTGCCGAGCAGGGTGACCGGACGCCAGTCGCGGAAGCGGACGCCGCGGTAGACCGCGATCGGGACCGCCTGGGCGGCGAAGTACACCGCGATCGAGGCCAGCAGCACGGCGGCGGTGTGGAAGCCCTCGGCGGGGTAGGCCGCCGCCGGGTCGTCGAGGAACCCGCCCATGGCGTGGCGGACGAGCGCGACGCCGTGCACCGACAGCAGGACCGTGCAGGAGGTCGCGATCCACAGCGCGGGCGGCTTGCGGGCGATGCGGTAGCGGGCGGCGCGGACAAGCACCACCAGCGGGACGACGAGCACGACCGGCAGCACCAGGGCGGCCCCGCAGAACCAGATGCTCGACTGGTCCACGAACTCGACCGCCCCGCGCTGGAGCCTGCGCCCCCGCCGCCGCTCTTCGGCCAAACGGGTCAGCGCCACGTGCACCAAGGCGCAGCCGGTGAACAGCGACAGCAACGCCCAGTCGCGGCCGGATGGACCAGGAGAGAGCAACGATCCCGCAACGGTGGCGGCGAGCGCGGCGAGATCGATGGCCAGAATCGCCAGCACAGCGGGCGTCCCGAGGGACCACAGCGCCCAGCGGGAGGGCAGCAGGGCGGATTTCGCCGAGGTGATCACCCGTGCCAGTCTGGCCATGGTCGAGCCGCGAGCGCTCCCGGCGGGACGGGAGCGGCGGGCTCGCCGCGAAGGGAGGGGCTGCCATGCTCGGCGACCGCGATATGTGATCCGGTCGGTCACGCCGACACCCCCAGGCGGCAGCGGCCCTGATCGGGCCTGCTGCGGTGCCAGGCCGCCGCGCCCACGAGCGCGGCGGCCGTGCCGACGAACCCCACCGCGGCGATCGCGCCCGACGAGCCGAGCGCGTCGGCGAGCAGGCCGCCCGCGACCACGCCGAGCCCCTGTCCGGCCCGCAGCCCGGTCCTGACCCAGCCGACGGTGCGCCCGCCCACCTCGTCGGGGACGAGCGCGAGCACGGCGGCGCGCACGGCGGGGATGTGCGCGGCGCCGACACCGGAGAGCACGAGCAGCACGGCCGCCGTCACCGGTCCCGGGTCGACGGCGAAGAGCGCGAGCGGCAGGACGCTGAGCACGACCAGCGGACCGATCAGCGACTGGCCCGCCGTGTCGCCGCGCCGGTCCAGCACGGCCGCGGCGATGAGGAAGCCGACGACGTCGGCGGCGAGCAGCGGGCCGACGACCCATTGCGGAGCGCCCATCTCCGCCACCAGCGGGACCATGACCGCGTCGGGCAGGATCGCCAGCGTGCCGATGAGCACCAGACCGTTGAGCACGCGCAGCCTCCGGTCCGTCCACAGCAGCCGGAATCCGGTGCCGGGCACCGGTCCGCCGGGACCGGGGGCGGGTGCGGGCAGCGCGGGGACGTAGCGCAGGACGACCACGGCGACGAAGACGAACGACGCGGCGTTGACCAGCAGCGCCGTGGTGGGTCCGACGAGGCCGATGACCGCGGCCGCGGCGCCGAGCCCGATCAGCTGGCCGCTCTCGCGCACCATCGACAGCCGGGACTGCCCGCGACCGTGCCAGCCCTCGGGCAGCGCGGCGCGCACGGTGACCGACTGGGCCGCGCGGAACGGCGCGCCCGCCGCGGCGATGCCCGCGACCGCGCCCACCACGACCGCGACCGGCGGGGTGGGCAGGGCGAGCAGGAGGGCGAACCCGGCTTGGGCGAGCGCGCAGACCACCATGACCGCGCGCCGGGGGTGGCGGTCGACCAGCGGCACCAGCAGCGGGCCTGCGACCAGGTCGGGCAGGAGGGTGGCGGCGTAGGTGAGCGCGGCGGCCGTCGCCGACCCGGTCGCCTGGTAGACGAGGATGGCGACGGCGACCCTGGCCAGCTGGTCGCCGAAGGTGGAGACGCCTTCGCCGACGGCCAGCGCCCGCAGGACCGCACCCGGACCGGACGTCCTGCCCACCTCCCCCAGACCCGTCGAGACCCGCGCACTTCGGCGATTAACTGATATGGCGGATATCTTCCTGGCAGAGGCTATGACAGTTTGGCGGCACGATCCGGTCGCCGGTGGCGTTCCACCCGATCAGATCAAGGTTCCGGCACCGAGCGTGAGCGGGAGAGTGGACCAAGCGTGACCGAGCCCGGCGGACCGACGCTGGCGGCGAAGCTGAACACCCTGTTCACCTCGATCCGCCCGGACGCGGAGCGCCAGTACACCAACAAGGAGGTCGCCGCGGCCGTCGGCTGCACCCCGGTGATGATCGGGTACCTGCGGTCGGGCCAGCGCGACAACCCGAGCATCAACCTGCTGCGCAGCCTGGAGGGGTTCTTCGGCGTGCCGTGCGGCTACCTGTACGTGGACGACGACCCCGGTCTGGCCCGGCGGGTCGACGACCAGCTGGCCGTCCTCGACCGCATGGTGGCCAACGGCGTCATGGGGATCGCGCAGCGCGCGTCGCTGGTGTCGGCCGAGGGACTGGCCGCGGTGACCAAGATGCTGGACGCGGTGATCGAGCTGGAGCGGGCCCGCGAGGAGCGCGATGGGTGAGCGCGCCCCGTCGCTGCGCCGCGCGCGCCGCCGCGTGTCCGACGCCGTCGACGCCGTCGTCGCGGGCATCCCGGCCGAGCCGGGCACGCCCTTCGACATCGCCGACTTCTGCGCCCGCCTCGCCGAGCTGCGCGGGCGGCCCATCGCGCTGCTGGCCATGGGACCGCTGCTCGGCGGCCGTCCGGTGCCGATGACCGGGCTCCTGGTCGCCCTGCCGAACTCGGACTACCTCTTCTACGACGACGGAACCTCGCCGTCCTTCCGCGAGAACGCGATCATGCACGAGCTGGGCCACCTGGTCCTGGGGCACAGCGCGGGCGGGCAGCCGGCCGGCGAGGACGACCTCGACCTGCTGAGCAGCCTGCTGCCCGACCTCGACCCGGACATGGTGCGGCGCATGCTGTCCACGGCGCTGGGCAGGCGCGGCTACACCGACCGCCAGGAGATCGAGGCCGAGATGTTCGCCTCGCTGCTGTGGCGGCGGCGCGGGGTGGACGGGCACGCGCTGATCCGGCCGACGGCGCGGCTGGCGCCCGCCGACGAGCGCGTCGTCGACCGCCTCGCGCAGGTGCTCGGCGCCGAGCCGGGGCGGGACCGGTGACCTCGGCGGTTCTGCTGGTGGTGGCGGCCGCTGTCGGGATCGCGGCCACGGCGGTCAAGCTGCGACACTTCCTGCGCGACTGGACCGACCCGGCGATGCGCGCCCTCACCGTCAGCTGCGTCGCGCTGGCGACCGCCGTCGCCATCCAGCTGCCGCCGGTGTACCTGGCGCTGAACGACGCGGCGGGGTTCAACGCCGCGTGGCCCGTGCAGCACGTCCTCGCGGTGCTGGCCGCGCACCTGGTCGTGGTGTTCTTCCTGCACTCCACCAAGGACACGAGGACCGAGGGGCCGGGATTCCGCCGCCGGGTCAACGCCCTCGGCGGGGTCGCGATCGCGGCCTCGGCGCTGATGTGCGGGCTGTTCGCGCTCGATCCCGGCGCCCGCGACTTCGTGCACGGGCCGGGCGGGCTCAACGACTCCGGCGGGTCGCCGACGGCGGCGGGGGCGGGGGCGTTCCTCGTCTTCAGCGTGTACCTCGGGACCGCGATCGTGGTCATCTCGCGGCAGTCGGCGCGCTGGGCGCGCAAGGCGCGGCACATCCCGTGGCTCAGCGCGGGTCTGGCGCTGGTCTCGGCGGGCACGCTGTTCGGGTTCGCCTACTGCCTGCACAAGCTGCTCTACCAGCTGGCGACGGTGGCGGGCTGGGAGCCGGGGTGGACGGTGTCGTCGGTGGAGGGCTGGCTGATGCCTGCGGCGACGGCGCTGTCGGCCTCGGGGGTGGTGCTCGCCGCATCGGGCGCGCACCTGGGCCGCCGACCGCGCGGGCCGGTGCGGATGTGGTGGGGCCACTACCGGGCCCGGCGGGCGCTCTACCCGCTGTGGCACCGCTTCCGCACGGTGATGCCGGAGATCGGGCTGATCCCGCCGGGGCGGGTGGTGCCGGACTGGCTGCTGCTGGACAACGCCGCCTTCCGGCTGCGCCGCGCGGTCGTGGAGACCTGGGACGGGGCTCGGCACATCCGCTCGCTCGTTCCGCCGGAGGACCCGGTCGCCCTGCGCGCCAAGGAGTTGGGCGAGCGGGCCGGTCTGGCAGGCGACGACCTGGCCGCGGTGATCACCGCGGCGACCGTGGAGGTGGGCCTGCGCCGCCGCAGCGCCTGCCCGAAAGCCGAGGTGATCGGCGCGGGCCCCGGGTTCGGCGGCGGCGACCTCGCCGACGAGGTCGACTGGTGGCGCCGGGTCGCCCGCGCGCACCGGCGCAGCCCGATTCCCGGCGCCGTGCTGGCGGAATACCTGGAAGAGACCCTGCCGAGGACAGCCGATGCGTGACCGCGACCGCCATGTCACCGAGATATCCCGGCTCGACCCCGAGGTCGACTACCAGCGCGTCTACCGGCTGACCACGCTGTACGAGTTCCCCTTCGACGTGGCGCTCGCGCTGCAGATGAGCTTCTACCGCACCTACGCCATCCCCTCGATCAGCGCGACGCTGGCCGCCAGCGGCGAGATCGCGGCGCGGCCGGTCAAGCGCGGCGAGGACACCGGGCTGATGGTGTTCGAGATCGTCGAGCACGGGTTCGAGCACGAGCGGTCGAGGCGCATCCTGCGGGCGATGAACGCCATGCACCGCAAGTGGGACATCGGCCAGGACGAGTTCCGCTACGTGCTGGGCGTGTTCCTCGTGCCGCCGATGCGGTGGCTGGAGGTCTACGGCTACCGCAAGCCGCTGCCGCAGGAGTACACCGCCGCCTACCGCTTCTACCGCGAGCTGGGCGAGCGCATGGGCATCACGGGCGTTCCGGGGAGCTACGCCGAGTTCGCGGCGTGGTTCGACGCCTACGAGCGCGAGCACCTGAGGCCGACCCCGCACGGCAAGGCGCTGCTGGCGGCCTCGCACCAACTGTTCGTGAACCGGTTCCCGCCGCGATTGGGCTTCCTGGGCGTGACCATGGGCAACGCGCTGCTCGACGACACCCTGCGGCGGGTCCTCGGGGTCACCGGGCCGCCCGCGCCGGTGCGCTGGGCGATCAGGGCGGCGTTCCGACTGCGCGGTCGGGTGATCCGACTGTCCGATGCCCGGCAGAACTCGGCGTTCACCCCGGACGGCGTCACTCCGGGTTACCCCGAGGGATACACGCTTGACCGTCTCGGGCCGCCGTGACACCACGTAATGTGGTTGCGTGAGCAACCTTGATGTGCGGCCGCCGGTCACCCTGTGCGGCGGCAGCGGCGATGTCCTCTCCGCACCGGCCTTCGACGTGCTGCCACCCCGGGTCACCACGCTCGGGGACGCCTCGGTGCGCAGACTGCTGCCGACCATGGGCAGGCGGATGGTCGGCGCGTGGTGCTTCCTCGACCACTACGGGCCCGACGACATCGCGACATCCGACGGCATGCAGGTCCCGCCGCACCCGCACACCGGGCTGCAGACGGTCAGCTGGCTTCTCGAAGGCGAGATCTTCCACCGCGACAGCCTCGGCAGCGCGCAGCTGCTGCGGCCGGGCACCCTGGGCCTGATGACGGCGGGCTCGGCGATCGCGCACTCCGAGCAGTCCCCGCCCGTGCACCCGAGCGGGCTGCACGGCACCCAGCTGTGGGTGGCCCTGCCGGAGGGCCAGCGCCACCGCGACCCGTCGTGGGAGTTCCACGCCGAGCTGCCCGCGTGGACCTCCGGCGGGGTGGCCGGGACGGTGCTGCTCGGCGAGGTGGAGGGCCAGCGCTCCCCCGGTGTCGTGCACTCGCCGATGGTGGGGGTGGACCTGCGGGTGTCCGGTCCGGGCACGGTGCCGGTCGAGCGCGACTTCGAGTACGCGGTGGCGGTGGTGGACGGGCGCGTGTCGGTCGGCGGGACAGCCGTGCCGCCCGGCTCGCTGGTCTACCTCGGCTGCGGCAGGCGCGAACTGGCGCTGTCCGGGTCCGGCCGGGCGCTGCTGCTCGGCGGCGTCCCGTTCGCGGAGAAGATCGTCATGTGGTGGAACTTCGTGGCGCGCTCCGGCGAGGAGGTCGTGGAATCGGTGCGCGCCTGGGAGCGCGGCGACTTCGGACCCGTCCCCGGCTACGACGGTGACCCGCTGCCCGCTCCGCGGCTGCCCGCCACCCCGCTGCTCCCGCGCGGCAGAAGAGGCTGAGAGCACTCCCGGAATCGGGTCGCCGCGACTTGTGGTCGGCGGCGACGGTGGTGGCCCGCCGCGCCGAGCGGTCGGCCCGGGGCATCGGCGCCCGGCTCGGCCTGCCCAGGACACCGGATGCGCCTGTCCGCGATGCGCACCGCGGCCGACTCGGCCACGTTCGGCTCCCAGCCCGCCTACGTGCTGCCGATCCAGGGCAGCCAGACGACGTACCCGTGCACCGGCGGCCAGAACCGGCAGTTCACGCTCACCCGGCTCTGAGCGGGGCATCGGTCAGAGTGTGACGACCGTGCCGACGAGCGCGGAGTCGTAGAGCCGGGTCCCGGACGGCACGAGCGTCGAGTCGTCCGGCCGGGGCCCGGCGATCGCCGCAGCGGGCTCGGGCAGGCCGATCCAGTGGTCGGTCAGCTCGACCCGCAGTGCTCCGGTGACGGCACAGGTGAACTCGGCGGGACCGCCGTAGACCTCGGTGATGGTCCCGACCGGCTCCTCCCCCACCCGGCACCCGCCGGGCAGCGCGACCTGCGTGCGCCAGGCCGACGGCGACGGCGCGACCCGCAGCCGCACCTCGCCTGCGGTGCGCTCCAGCACCTCGGCGGTCGGCTTCGGCAGGTCGTGGCGGGGCGCGGGCGCGCGCAGCACCGGCTCGTCCAGGACGGGGAAGCGCTCGGACAGGTCGACCCGCTCCGGGTCCGGTCCGAGCACCTTCGCCGTCCACGGGCCGGTCGACGGGTCGGGCGTGAGCCAGTGCGCGCCCGCGTCGTCGACGAGGTAGACCAGCGAGTCCGGGCGCGGGGACTCCCGGTCGAAGCCGACCCCGGCGACGCCGGAGGCCAGCAGCGCGACGGCGGCGACCAGCGGCACGAGCACGGCCGCCGCGGGTCGGGGGACCTCGGCGAGCACCGGCACCAGCAGCACCCCGGCCAGCAGCGCGAACACCACGCCGACGGCCACCAGCGGCATGCCCAGCGCGACCAGCAGCGTCCCGACCAGCGGCGGGTAGACCGCCGCGGCGACCAGCGGGCCCGCACCGGCCAGCCACAGCCCGGCCCGCTCGCTGCCCGCCCACCACAGCGCGGGCAGCGCCGCCAGCAGCGGCCACTGGAACAGGAAGCTCGCCCCCGGGACCGCGACCACCGTGACCACGAGCAGCACGGCGGTGAACACCAGCGGCCCGGCGACCAGCTCGGCCCGGCTCCGCCCGCGCACCAGGCGCACGGCCGCGGCGAGGACCGCCAGCCCGAGCACGGCGAACCCCGCGACGAACCACCCGCGGTTGTAGGGCTCCGACAGCGGCAGGAACGCCAGTTCGCCCCGCGTCGAGGACACCACCCACCACACGCCGAGCGACAGCGCGCCCGCGGCGAGCAGCGCGCCCACCGAGGCCGCCGCGACCGCGGCCGTCCCCGTCGCGCTCGGGCGCACCCGCACCAGCGCGGCGGCGAGTCCGGCGACGGTCAGACCGGCCAGGGCGTAGGCCAGCCAGGCCGGGTAGTGCACCAGGACGCGGGAGAACAGGTCGAAGTAGACGGACGCGCCGCCGGGCTCGAAGTCCGCGTCGCCGAGCGCGCGGACGAGGCCGAGCATGGTCTCGCCGTGGTGCTGGACGCTGCCGCGGTCCAGGTGCACCAGGTCGTCGGTGGGCGCGTGGTAGTGGTGCACGCGCTCGATGAAGGCGCTGTTGAGGCCCGGGGCGCCTGCTTCGATGAAGACGGTGAAGTCGGTGCTGTTGGGCATGCGCTGGTAGACCTCGACGGCCAGCGAGTTCGCGATCGGCCTGCTGCTGGCCTCGCCGAAGGCGTCGATCAGCCCGGAGCTGCCCGGTCCGGTCTGGAACATCCACACCGGACCGCCGCCGCCGCGGGCCTCGAAGTTGAGCACCGCGCCGAGGTCGGCCACGCCGTGGCGGCGCACGTAGGCCTCCGCACCGAGCAGGCCGACCTCCTCGCCGTCGGTGAAGACGAAGCGGACCGTGTTGGGCACCGGTGTGGTGCGCAGGGCGCGCAGCGTCTCCAGCATCGCCGCGACGGCCGCCCCGTCGTCGGCGGCGCCGGGGCCGGTGGGCACGGAGTCGTGGTGGGAGAGCAGCAGCAGCGCCTTGGCCCCCGGCGCGGTGCCCCGGACCTCGGCGATCACGTTGTGCACGGTCGCCACCCTGGTCACGCCGCGCCGCTGGACGACGACCTGGTCGGTCTCCTCGGTGACGTCCGCGCCGAGCGAGCGCGCGGTGTCGGCGATGTAGCCGCGCACGCGCTCGTTGTCGGCGGTGCCGATCGGGTGCGGGCGCTGCGCGATCTGCGCCAGGTGCGCCTCGGCCCGCCCCGCCGAGAACCGCTCGGGCGGCGCGTCGGCCACCGGGCTCGGCGGCTGGAAGGCGAGCACGGCGAGCGTCCCCACCACCCCCATCACCGCGAGCAGGACGAGGGCCACCACACCGTTGCGCATCCGCAGATCATGTCGGCCGGGTGCACCGCTGTCACGGTGGGCGGTGGTCACGAACGCGGCACGGCGAATCCCGGTTGGCCCTCCGCGCGGCTGCCGCTACGGTCGCGCTGAACGGGTTGGGGGCCGATATGGGTGGGGGTTCGCGGGCGCTGCTGCGCCGCGACGGCGCGCTGCGGGCGCTGTTCGCCGCGCGCGTGGTGTCCTACGCCGGGGATTCGATGGGCCTCGTCGCGCTGATGCTGTTCGTCGCCGACACCACCGGCGAGGGGCTGGCGGTGGCGCTGCTCCTGCTGGTCGGGGACTTCGCGCCCGCGCTGCTGGGGCCGCTGACGGGGGCGATCGGCGACCGGTTCGACCTGAAGCGGGTGATGGTCGCCGCCGAGGTCGTGCAGGGCGCGGTCGTCCTGGTCATCGCGCTCGCCCTGCCGCCGCTGCCGGTGCTGCTGGCCCTGGTCGCGGTGCGGGCGGTGGCGGGGCAGGTGTTCCAGCCCGCCTCGCGGGCAGCGGTGCCCGGCATCGTCGACGGGCGGGAGCTGGAGAAGGCGAACTCGCTGGTCGGGTTCGGGGCGAACGCGGCCGAGGCGTTCGGGCCGCTGCTGGCGGCCGCGCTGCTGCCGGTGGCGGGCATCCGCGGGGTGCTGCTGGTCGACGCGGCGACGTTCCTGGTCTCCGCGCTGGTGCTGCTGCGGCTGCCCGCGCTGCCGCCCGGCCCCCGCGAGCCCGGGTCGCTGGTGGCCTCGGCGCGGGCCGGGCTCGGGCACGTGCTGCGGGTCCCGGCGCTGCGGGTACTGGTGCTCGGCTTCTGCGCGGTGGTCGCGTTCAACGGCATCGATGACGTCGCCCTGGTGCTGCTGGCCAAGGACACCCTGGGCGCGGGCGACTCCGCGGTCGGGCTGCTGCTGGGGGCGGTCGGCATCGGGCTGCTCGTCGGCTACGCGCTGCTGACCCGGTTCTCGGCGGGGCGGTCGATGGCGGCGCTGCTGGTCGGCGGGTTCCTGGTGAGCAGCGCGGGCAACCTGCTGACCGGCTTCGCGTGGGCGGTCGCGGCCGCGTTCGCGGTGCAGGCGGTGCGCGGGCTGGGCATCGCGGCGATGGACGTCGCGGCGAACACGCTGGTGCAGCGGGTCGTGCCCGCCGGGATGCTGGCGCGGGTGTTCGGCACCCTCTACGGGGCGATCGGGGTGGCCGCGGCGCTGTCCTATGTCGGCGGCGGGGTGCTGCTGAGCGCGACCGACGCGCCGACGACGTTCGTCATCGCGGGCGCGGGCGGCGTCGTCGCCACCGTCCTGGTCGCGGTCACCCTTCCCCGGGCGCTACGGCGCGTCGGTGAGCAGGCGCAGGGGGACGGCGTCGGCTAGGGCGTCGGAGGCGCCGCTGTCCCTGATCCAGCCGTTGACCTGCTGTCGGGCCGCCTCCCGGTGCCCCGCCGGGTCGTCGTACCCGTGGCCGCCGAAAGGCGTCAGCGTCGCCCCGTAGCCGCCGACGCCGTGCGCTTGGGCCCGGATGGCCATCTGCCTGTAGGCGGCGACGAGGTCGTCGGCCACCTGGTGCTGGGCAGGCTCCGTCGGCTCGGCGGTGGTGGAGCCGCGGCCGTCGGTCAGCGAGTCGCCGACGACCACCAGCGCGGCGGTGCCCGCCGCGGGCACCTCGACACCGCTGGGGAAGCACCAGTGGTGCGTCGTGGTCGCCCCGGCCAGGTCGAGCGCGCCGACCGGGACTGACGAGACCGTCCCGGGTGAACGGCCCGGGTGGCATGTTGTGCGGCTCGGTGAGCTGCGCCGTGGCCACCCACGTGTGCACCCAGGACGGTCCGGCCGTCACTTCCTGCCGCAGTAGCAGTCCTTGAGGGAGTCGCGCAGGGCGTGGTAGGCGGGCTTGCGGCTGAAGTCGTCCCACATGATCGTCGCCGCGCCCTCGGACGGGAAGAAGACCGGCACCCATGAGTACTTGTCGACGAAGCCCCAGATGGTGAAGGAGTTGCAGCTGCTCACGCTCAGGCAGCCGTCGAGCATGCGCTGGTAGTACTCGGCCTGCTTGGCCAGTTGCTCCGGGGTCGGGGTGGCGCCCGGTGCGAGGTCCATGCGGACGTCGACCTCGGTGATCGCGGTCTCCAGGCCCAGGCGGGCGAAGCGGCGCAGGTTGTCGGTGAGGTCGCCGGGGAAGCCGTAGCGCAGGCTCAGGTGGCCCTGCGTGGAGAATCCGTCGACCGGCACGCCCTGGGCGAGCAGGTCCTGGATCAGGGCGTAGTAGGCGTTGCTCTTGGCGTTGATTCCCTCGACGTTGTAGTCGTTGAAGTACAGCTTCGCCTTCGGGTCGGCCTGGCGGGCCCAGCGGAACGCGTCGGCGACGATGCCGGGTCCCAGCTCGCGGATCCAGATGTTGTCCTGCGAGCGCAGCACGCCTTGGTCGTCGAAGATCTCGTTGGCGACGTCCCACTGCTGGATCTTGCCCTTGTAGCGGCCCACGACGGTCCTGATGTGGTCGCGCAGGATCTGCTTGAGCTGGGCCTTGGTGTAGCCGCCCTCGGTGAGCCACGCCGGGTTCTGGCTGTGCCAGAGCAGGGTGTGCCCGCGCACGACCTGGTTGTTGCGCTTGGCGAAGGCGACGATGTCGTCGGCGGGGCCGAAGCGGTACACCCCGGGCTCGGGGCGCAGGAAGTCCCACTTCATCTGGTTCTCGGCCGAGACCGAGTTGAACTCCTTCGCCAGCACGTTCCGGTAGGGCTGGTCGGAGGAGAACGGGTCGGGATAGGGCTGGTCCTCGTGGTGGCCGCCGCCCGCGACCGCCGTGCCGATGAAGAAGCCCTTCGGCACTTCGGCGCGCAGCGCGTCCTTCTTGGACTGGCCGGGGGGCTGGTGCTGGGGTGTGGCCGACGCCGAGGACACGAGCGGCGTCGCCATCGCCGCGGCGACCAAGACGGCGGTGGCTATGCGGAGCGGCTTCATCGCGATCTCCTGCTTCTGCGATAAACTTTCGGAATCTTCCGGAAACCGATGGCCGGGGACGTTAGATTGCGCCCGGATCGAAAAGCAAGAGGCACGACGCACGTGGAGGACACCGTGGCCACCGACCGCCCCGCCGTCACCATCTCGGCCATCGCCGCCGCGGCCGGGGTTTCCGCGCCGACGGTCTCCCGCGTGCTCAACGGCCGCGGCGACGTCGCCCCGACGACCCGCGAGCGGGTGGAGGCGCTGCTGCGCGAGCACGGCTACCGCAGGCGCGGGGCCCCGGCGCGGCAGAGCGTCGGCCTGGTCGACCTGGTGTTCAACGACCTGGACAGCCCATGGGCGGTCGAGCTGATCCGCGGCGTCGAGGACGCCGCGCACGCCGCGGGCTCCGGCACGGTCGTCTCGGCCGTGCACCGCGAGGCGCGCTCGGCCCGGCTCTGGCTGGACAACGTCCGCTCGCGGGCCAGCGACGGCGTCATCCTGGTGACCACCGACCTGGACCCGGCGCTGCAGGACGAGCTGCGCGAACTGGGCCTGCCGAGGGTCGTGGTGGACCCGGCGGGGGTGCCCGCGCTGGACGCGCCGACGATCGGCGCGACGAACTGGGCGGGCGGGCTCAGCGCCACCGAGCACCTGATCCGGCTGGGGCACCGCAGGATCGGCTTCGTCGCCGGACGCCCGGAGCTGTGGTGCAGCCGCGCCCGCCTCGACGGCTACCGCGCCGGGCTGGAGACTGCGGGCCTGACCTTCGACCCGGAGCTGGTGATGCCGGGGGAGTTCGACTACGAGTCGGGCTTCCGCGGCGGCGAGCGGCTCTTCGCCCTGCCCGATCCGCCGTCGGCGGTCTTCGCCGCCAGCGACCAGATGGCGCTGGGGGTCTACGAGGCGCTGCGGCGGCGGGGGCTGCGGGTGCCCGACGACGTCAGCGTGGTCGGCTTCGACGACCTGCCGGAAGCGCGGTGGTCCTCTCCCCCGCTGACCACGGTCCGCCAGCCGATGGCCGAGATGGGCAGGCTCGCCGTGCGCACGCTGCACCGGCTGGTGCGTGGCGAGGAGGTCGACAGCCCGCGGGTGGAACTGGCCACCGAACTGGTCATCCGGGACAGCACGGCGCCCCGGGGCCGTTGACAGCTCGGATAGATTCCTTCCGGAAACTTCCGGTTGGAGGCCCGATGTCGTACCGCCGCCGTCTCACCGTGCTCCTCCTCGGGGTGCTGCTGCTCCTCAGCGGGCTGTCCGTGACCGGCGCGAGCGCGCGGTCGAAGCCGACCTGGGTGGGAACGTGGGCGAGCGTGCCGACAGCGACGCCCGCTTCCGGAACCCGCACGGTCACCGACGTCACCGTGCGCCAGGTCGTGCACGCCAGCGCGGGCGGCGACCAGGTGCGGCTGCGGCTGACCAACGAGTTCGGCTCCACCCCGCTGCGCGTCGGCGAGGTGCGGGTGGCGCTGCGCGCGGGGACGGGCACCGACATCGACCCGCGCACCGACCGCGCCGTGCGCTTCGGCGGCCAGCGTTCGGTCACCGTTGCCGCAGGCGCTCCGATCATCAGCGATGCGGTGCCGCTGCGCGTCCCCGCCTACGCCGACCTGGTGGTCAGCATCCACCTCCCGGAGCGCACCACCGTGAGCACCGTTCACGGCTTCGCCTACCAGCGCAACGCGCTCGCGGCGGGCAATGTCACCGGCGACCGCTCCGTCACGCCGGCGGAAACCCTGACGCAGTGGTGGTTCCTCTCCGGCGTCAGCGTCCTGTCGCCCCAGCCCCGCGGCGCGGTCGTCGCCCTCGGCGACTCGATCACCAACGGCGCCGAGTCGACCGTCGGCGCGAACCGCCGCTACCCGGACCTGCTCGCCCAGCGGCTGCGCAGGACCGGTGTCCTCAACCTCGGCGTCGCGGGCAACCGCCTCCTCCACGACCCGAACCCACCCGTGGGCCACCCCGCCGAGTCCTACGCCGCCTACTTCGGCCAGAGCGCCCTGCGCCGCTTCGACCGCGACGTCCTCGGCCAGCCCGGCGTCGAGCACGTGATCGTCCTGCTGGGCGTCAACGACCTGGGCCACCCCGGCACCTCGGCGCCCGTGTCGGAGACCGTCTCGGCCGAGGAGATCATCGCCGCCCACCACCAGCTCATCACCAGGGCGCACCAGGCGGGCCTGAAGATCCACGGTGGCACGATCCTGCCCTTCAAGGGCGATACGCTCGGCTTCTGGAGCCAGGAGAACGAGTCCAAGCGCGCCGAGGTCAACCACTGGATCAGGACCTCGGCCCCCTACGACTCGGTGATCGACTTCGACACCGCTCTCCGCGACCCGGCCGACCCGCTGCGCCTGCACCCCCGCTACGACAGCGGCGACCACCTGCACCCCAACGACGCCGGCATGGCCGCCCTGGCAGCCACCGTGCCGACCCACGCCTTCCGCTAGCACGCGGCCGGGACTACTCGCCCGGCGAAAGCATCCGACCCCCCGCCGCCAGGCCATCCAGCCGGTTCTGAGTGCCGCCATGCCGGAAACCTGGCTGTGGACAGGTGTCCGGCGAGAGCGACGATGGCTCACATTCCGCAACCGGATTCCCATACACCTTCCCCCATTCGAGTGGGCCAACACCCTCCATAGTCACCTCCGATCACCGTGGGTACTCTCCCCCGCGCACTTCCTCGCGATCCTGGGGAACTACCGAAATCCGGAAGGCTCATGACCATCAACCAGCCCGCGCCGCCCCCGCCCGCCCCCGAGCAGCAGCAGGAGCAGGCCGCGCCGAAGAAGCCCAGCCTGCTCAAGCGGATCGGCGGTGTCGTCGTCGGTCTGATCGTCGCCGCGGGGGTCGCCTACGCGTTCAACTACTTCGGCAGCGACGCCGCGCAGACCAAGGCGGGCGACTGCGCCAGCATCACCGGCACGTCCAGCAAGCCGGAGTTCACGACCGTCGGGTGCCAGACGCCCGAGGCGAACTACATCATCGGCAAGGTGCTGGAGTCCACCACCGAGCGCTGCGGGGACAACTACGACGAGTACACCGAGACCAGCAGCCGCGGGCCGGACTCGAAGCTGTGCCTGGTGCCCAAGCTGGTCAGCGGCGAGTGCCACGACGTCTCCGGCAGCGGCATGGGCTACCCCGTCGTCGACTGCTCGGCGACCGGCGCGCTGAAGGTGACCACGGTGAACACCGAGGCCGAGTGCACCGAGGGGGAGGCGCTCGCCTACACCGAGCCGAAGACGATCTACTGCCTGGCGCCGCCGACCGACGCCTGACAGCAGGAACCGAAGGGCCCGGCACGGTGACGTGCCGGGCCCTTGTCGTCCTGGCCGAGCTGTCGTCCGTGCGGCGCTATACATGAAAAGTTCTCGCGAGTACCGTCTGGTGGACGCACCGGTGCGCGAGGAGGCCCCTGCCATGCCCCGATCCCGCTCCCTGATCCTCGGCTTGGCGGTGCTGGCCGCCCTCGGCGCCGTCACCGCCCCCGCCGCGCAGAGCGATCCCGCCCCCGGCGCGGACGTCGGCGTCGTCGGCAGGCCGTTCCAGGGCACCCGCCCGGACGGGACCGTCTCGGGGTTCCTCGACGCCCACAACCACGTCATGGCCGATGTGGCCTTCGGCGGCAACCTGATCTGCGGCGACGTCCACCACCCCGATGGCCCCGCCGCCGCCCTGACCGACTGCCACGACCACCACCCGCACGGCGAACTCGCGTGGTTCGAGAACTTCACCCGGCACCGCTCCCCGATCGGCACCCATGACCCCGTCGGCTACCCGACCTTCGCCGACTGGCCCGCGCACGACTCACTCACCCACCAGGCCGCCTACTACAAGTGGATCGAGCGGGCCTGGCGCGGCGGGCTGCGGCTGATGGTCAACCACCTCGTCGCCAACCGTCAGCTCTGCGAGATCTACCCGCTCAAGAGCCAGCCGTGCGGCGAGATGGACTCCATCCGCCTGCAGGCCAGGATGATGAACGACCTCGTGGCCTTCGTGGACCGGGAGAACGGCGGTCCCGGCCGGGGCTGGCTGCGGATCGTGCGGAGCGAGGCCGAGGCGCGGCAGGTCATCGAGGGCGGCAGGCTCGCGGTGCTGCTGGGCGTGGAGACCTCGGAGCCGTTCGGGTGCAGGCAGGTGCTCGGTGTGCCGCTGTGCACGCGGGCCTCGATCGACCGCGGCCTGGACGAGATGCACGCGCTCGGCGTGCGCTCGATGTTCGTCTGCCACAAGTACGACAACGCGCTCTGCGGCGTGCGGTTCGACTCCGACACCCAGGGCGTCATCGTCAACGCGGGCAACTTCCTCGGCACCGGCCGGTTCTGGCAGGCGCGCACGTGCACCGGCGAGCTGTCGGACAACACCGCCACCCCCGCGGGCGTCATCCCCGACCCGATCGCGCCGCTGATCCCGCCGCTGCCGGTCTACCCGCCTGCCCCGCACTGCAATATCCACGGCCTGACCGCGCTCGGCGAGCACATGGTGCGCGGCATGATGGCCCGCGGCATGGTCATCGAGCTGGACCACATGAGCGTCAAGGCCGCGACCCGCACGCTCGACATCCTGGAGCAGGCCGACTACCCGGGCGTGGTGTCCTCGCACAGCTGGTCGGACCCGAAGCTGTTCCCGCGCATCTACGCCCTCGGCGGCATGGTCTCGCAGTACGGCCACGGCGCGACCCAGTTCACCGAGGAGTGGCGGCGCAGCGAGCCGATCCGCGACCAGCAGGGCGTGTCCGGCTACGGGTTCGGCATCGACGCCAACGGCATCGGTGGCCTGCCCGGCCCGCGCGGCGGCGGCGACCCGGTCACCTACCCGTTCACCTCCGCCGACGGCTCCGTCACCGTCCAGAAGTACACGATGGCGCAGCGCACCTGGGACATGAACACCGACGGCATGGCGCACTACGGCCTGATGCCGGACTGGATCGAGGACATCCGCAAGGTGGGCGGCGACGAGATCGTCGACGACCTGCTCGGCGGCGCGGAGGCCTACCTGCGCACCTGGGGAGCGGCCGAGGCCCACACCTGAAACACGGCCTAGACCAGCAGACGCCCGATCATCCAGGCGATGTCGTCGGCGGTGTCCGCCGGACCCGCCGAGGGCTGCATCACGTGGCTGAGCACGGTCCGCACCAGGACATCGATCACCACGGCGCGCTCCCGCTCGGACATCGGGACGCTGTGGGCGTCCATGCGCGCGGACACGACGGCCTTGGCCTGGTTGAGCAGCGCCTCGGCGTGGGTGGTCAGCAGGGGCAGCAGGTCGGTCTCGGCACCGTGCGACGCGGACACGATGGCGTGCAGCAGCACGTTGTCCTCAGCGAGTTCCAGCACCCCGCGCACGGCGCCGCGGACCGCGTCGACCGGCGAGTCGGGGTGGGCGTCGAAGGCGTCCTCGACCGCGGCGAGGAAGCGGGCCAGCTCGGCGCCGATCATCGCCGCGGCGAGGGCGGGCTTGGACCCGACCTCGTTGTAGACGGTCTGCCGGGACACGCCCACGGCCTCGGCCAGGCGCGACATCGTCACCGCCGACCACCCCTCGCTCGCGGTGAGTTCGATGGCGGCGGCCACCACCTTGGGGCCGACGCGTCCGGCCGCTGCTTCCGTCACGGCCGCCATCCTAGGCGGGGGTCAGGCAGGGGCGAGCGCGGTGAAGTCGACCTTCTCCCGGACTCCGCAGTCCGGGCAGCACCAGGTGTCCGGGACGGCCGACCACGGCGTTCCCGGCGCGAAGCCCTCGCGCGGCTCGCCCGCGGCCTGCCGGTAGACGTAGCCGCACTCCGGACAGCGGGCGTCACCCCGCTCCACGACCTGCAGCCGCTCGACGGGGGTGTCCTGGACACCGCGCCCGGGGGCGGGGTAGCGCGCGAGGACGCCGGCACGCTTGGTTGGCTGGATGTTGGCGCGGCTCATGTCGCCGTCGAAGTGCGCGAGCACCCTGGGGTCCATGACGCGCCGCCACAGGGGCGGCACCAGCGCCAGCACGATCATCCCGGCGTACCCGGTGGGCAGCACCGGGGACTCCGGGAAGTCGCGCAGTGTCTGGTAGCGGCGGACCGGATGCGCGTGGTGGTCGCTGTGCCGCTGGAGGTGGTAGAGCAGAACGTTGGTGGCGACGTTGTTGGAGTTCCAGCTGTGGCTGGGGTTGACCCGCTCGTATCGGTCGCGGTCAGATCCACTGACCTTCCGACGCAGCATCCCGTAGTGCTCCATGTAGTTGACGATCTCCAGCAGCGAGAAGCCGACGACTGCCTGGACGAGCAGGTAGGGCAGGATTCCCGGGCCGAGCCAGGCGACCATCGCGCCCCAGAGGACCAGCGACATCAGCCACGCGTTGAGCACGTCGTTGCCGATGCGGTAGGGGTGCCTGCCGCGGCGGGCGTACCGCTTGCGCTCCAGTCGCCACGCGCTGCCCAGCGAGCCCGCGACCGTGCGCGGCCAGAACCGGTAGAAGCTCTCCCCCACCCGGCTGCTGGCCGGGTCCTCGGGGGTGGCGACGCGCACGTGGTGGCCTCGGTTGTGCTCGATGTGGAAGTGGCCGTAGAAGCTCTGGGCCAGGGCCACCTTGGACAGCCAGCGCTCGTGGCTCTCCTTCTTGTGGCCGAGTTCGTGGGCGGTGTTGATGCCGATACCGCCCACGACCCCGACGGTCACCGCGAGCCCGACCTTGTCGGCGACGCCGAGGTCCCCGGTGGCGATCACCCAGAACGCGAAGGCGAACCCCGCGTACTGGACGGGCAGGTAGAGGTAGGTGATCCAGCGGTAGTACCGGTCGTTCTCCAGGGCATCGATCATGTCCTCGGGCGGGTTGCTCCGGTCGAGCCCGGCAACGAGGTCGATGGCGGGCACCACCACCAGCACGACGAACGGCCCCAGCCACAGCGCCCCGCCCCAGCCGGTCGCGTCGTGCAGCCCGATCGCGCCGAAGACGAGCAGGGGCACCACAAGCCCGATCAACCAGAGGTACCGCTTCCCGTCAGTCCACCGCTCGGCCATGAGCCACCTCCTGTGACCGACGGTAACGCCTAACCGACTCGCTTGACAAGACGCTGAGCAATGTAAAGCACTGGCCCGCTCGGGCCTGGCTCGCGACGATGGGCCCATGGACGTGTTCCTGGAGACAGAGCGCCTGCGGCTGCGCCGCTTCACCGAGGCCGACCTCGACGACCTGGTCGACCTCGACGGCGACCCCGAGGTCATGCGCCACATCACCGGCGGCAGGTCCACCACCCGCGAGCAGATGCGCGAGGAGTTCCTCCCCGCTTGGTTCGCCTACTACGAGCGCTACCCGGCCTTCGGCTTCTGGGCGGCCGAGGACCGCGGCGGCCGGTTCCTCGGCTGGTTCCACTTCCGCCCGGTCCAGGGCCGCGAAGGCGTCGAACTCGGCTACCGCCTCAAGCGCTCGGCCTGGGGGCGGGGACTGGCGACCGAGGGCTCGCGGGCACTCATCGCCAAGGGCTTCACCGACTTGGGCGTGGACCGCGTCTTCGCCGAGACGATGACCGTCAACACCGGCTCCCGGCGGGTGATGGAGAAGTCGGGCCTGCGCTTCGTGCGCACCTTCTTCGCCGAGTGGCCCGAGTCCATCCCCGGCGACGAGCACGGCGACGTCGAGTACGCGCTGACCAAGGCCGAGTGGCTGGCCGGATGACGGCCCGCCCGCCCGTCCCCGCTGCGCTCGGGGCCGGACGGGCGGGCCAGGTCCGCGTTCCCCCGCCCCGCACGCGGCGAGGGGACGCGGGCCGGTCGCGGGGCGGTCAGCGGCCCGCCGTGCCGAAGACCTCCAGCTCCCACAGCGAGTAGCCCCACTGGGTTCCGCGCTGGGTGCCGTAGACCCTCAGGTAGCGGCCCTGGCCGTTGAGCCCGGTCCACTCGTCCACGCCGCCGTTGCCCGCGGTCTCGTCGACCAGTCTGGTCCAGTTCGAGCCGTCGCTGGAGATCTCGACGCGGTAGGCCCTGGCGTGGGCGACCTCCCAGGTCAGCTTGACCCGCTTGACCGTCGCGCCCTGCCCCAGGTCGACCCTGATCCACTGCGGGTCGACGTACTCGGTGCTGGCCCAGCGCGTGCCGGTGTTGCCGTCGACGGCCTTGTCGGCGGTCAGCGTCGCGTTCTCCACTGAGGACGCCGTCGCGGGCTTGCCCCGGGAGATGAGCGCGTCCGGGTTCGGCGTGGGGGTGCCGCCCTCGCGGACGCGGTCCCTGATCCAGCGGCCCGCCTCCTTGAGCCTGCTCGTGCCCGTGAACGTGCCGCCCGGGCAGGTGCCCTCGGTGAAGACCGCGCCGCTGCGGTGGTCGTCGGAGAAGTTCCAGTTGGTCCAGCTGATCTGCTTGCTGGCCATCAGGTCCAGGTAGCGCTGCGCCATGGCGAAGTCGTTGGCGCCCTCGCCCGCGTAGTCCTGGGTGCCGAACTCGGTGACGAACATCGGGATGCGGTCGGCAGCGCGCGACAGCGCGTTCAGGTACGCCTCGCGGTGGGACGCCGCGTAGAAGTGGAAGGTGTACATGATGTTCTGCGCGTTGACCGGGTTGTTGACCACTTCGGACTCGGTCGCGCCCTCGGAGACCCCGAGCGAGGACCACGCCCGAGTGCCCACCAGGATCGGCGTCTCCGGGTCGGTGCGCCGGATGACCGGGATCAGCTCCTCGGCGTAGCCCTTGATCCGCGACCAGCTGACGCCGCTGGGCTCGTTGGCGATCTCGTAGAGCAGATTGCGGTTGCCGTTGTGGCGCCTGCCGATCTCGGTGAAGAACGTCTTGGCGCGCTCCAGGTTGTGGTACGGGTCGCCGGGGGACAGCATGTGCCAGTCCACGATCGCGTACATGCCGCGTTCGGTGACCTCGTTGATGACGTTGCTGACCCTGTTGGTGTATCCGGCCGGGTCGGTCTCGTAGCCGCCCTCCTGGATGTACATCGAGATGCGCACGACATCGGCGCCCCAGTCGCCCGCGAGGGCGTCGAGGGAGGCGTCGTTGACGCAGTCGCTGTACCACTGGATGCCGTGCGTGCTCATGCCGCGCAGCTGGACGGGCTGGCCGTTCTCGCCGCAGAGCTTGACGCCGCAGACCCGCAGCTGCCCATGGGCTTCCACGGGGGTCGCGGCCTGCGCGGCGGTCGAGACGACCACCGGGATCGAGACGGCCAGCAGGGGCAGGGCGAGCAGCGCCGCCCATCGTCGTCGGGACAAAGTCGATCTCCTCACAGGGGTCGGGAGGCCGAGCTAATTGTTAGATAACCTTCCTGTAATCAACTAGGCGTGTCAAGGTCTGGACCATTCCCGGACTCGCCGCTCCGCCGCCGGGTGGGCGCCTACCGCGTCCAAGGCGGACGGGGCGGCCCCGAGCACCGGCGGGGCGGTCACCACCCGGGTCCTCGCCAGCGGCGCGATGGCGGTCAGCCTGTCGTTGATCGCATTGTGCGGCAACGGGTCCCGGCTGCGCAGCACTCCCCCGCCGAGCACCACGTCGGCGGGTGATCCGGTGAGACCCAGCCTGGCGAGCGCGGCGGCGGCGAAGGTGGCGACCTCCTCTCCCTGCCCGCGCACGATGGCCCGAGCGGTCTCGTCCCCGTCGGCGGCGACGGCGAACACCACGGGAGCCAGCTCCCCCATCCGCGCGGCCAGGTCGCGGCCGAGGTGCACGCCGATGCCGACGTCCGTGGCGCTCGGGCATCCGAAGTGGACGGCCACGGCGGCCGACAGCGCGGTCGGCGCGCCTCGCCCGTCCCGGTCGGCCTGGCCGATGAGCGGGTGGGCCAGCAGCGCCCGGTAGACGCGCTCCGCGCCGACGTGCGCGACCAGACCGCGCAGCTCCGGCGTTAGCGGCGGCCCGGCCAGCGGCGCCGCCCCCGAACCGTCCACCCGGCAGGACACCTCGACCACCGCCGCGTCCGGCAGGCAGGCAGGCAGGCAGGCAGGCAGGCAGGCCAGGGTGCCCGCGTTGCGCACGTTGACCGCGTGCACCGCCGCCCGGCCTGCCCCCAGCAGCGAGTCCAGCAGCCCGACCGCGGCCTCGGAGTAGAACGCGCCGCCGCGTTCGCCGAGCAGGTCCGGTTTGCGGTCCAGCGCCGGGTCGCGGTACATCGCCAGCAGCTCGCGCTCGATCTCGGCGACCCGCGCGCCCCGGCTCGGCGCGGCGCGCTGCTCGGCGACGACCTCGTCGTGGCCGTAGAAGTAGCGCAGGTAGTAGGACGGCAGCGTCCTGGTGGAGTGCAGGACCTCCACCGGGACGCCCACCAGGTCGGCGAGTTCGCCGCCCCGGGCCCCCAGCAGCTCGGGCAGCCGGTCGACGCCGACGGTGGCCGCCCGTTCCCAGGTCAGGTGGTTCAGGCTGGCAACGCGTGGCGGCGCAAGGGGAACCTCCAGCAGGGTGGGGACTACCCGCGGTCGAGCACGGCTTCTCGGACCGCGGCGAGGGTGGTGTCGATGGCGCCGCGCAGCACCGGGTCGTCGGTGAGCGCGGTGGAGGCGACGGTGGTCTCCAGGACCGAGATCTCGCGCAGCGCGGCCCCGACGGCGGTGTGCAGCACCGCGCCGCCCGCCTGGCCGACCTCGCCCGCGAGCACGACCAGGGGCGGGTCGAGCACGGCGATGACGGCGGCGAGGCCGACGGCGATGCGCACCGCCAGCGCGTCGATGAACGCCGCGCACCCGCTCCGGCCCGCCTCCGCCGCCGCGGCGACGGCGAGGTGGCCGGTGTCGGCGACGATCCCGTGCTCGGCGGCGAGCGCGCGGATGGCTTCGCCGCTGACCAGGTCGTGGAAGTCGATGCGCTCCGCGGAGGGCAGGCCGACCGGCATGTAGCCGATCTCGCCCGCGCCGCCCCTGGCGCCGCGCAGCAGCGTGCCGCCGAGGTCGATCGCCAGGCCGAGCCCCTCTTCGCCCAGCCACAGCAGCGCGAACCCGTCCGCGTCGGCGGCGATCCCGTGGGCCCGCTCGGCGACAGCGGCGAGATTGACGTCGTTGTCGACGGCGAGGTCGGTGCGCAGCCGGGCGCGGATCTCCCCGACCAGCCCCGGCCGCGACCAGCCCGGCACGTCGACGTAGCGGATGACCTCGGCGTTCTCGTGGTAGGAGCCGGGAACGGCCAGGCGGACGTGCTCGACGCGGCGCACGGCCACCCTGGCCTGCTTCGCCGCGGCGGCCACGGCGGCGGCGACGGCGTCGACCGGGTCCACCCCCTCGACGGGGAGCTCGACCTGGGCGCGCACCTCGCCGTCGAGGTCGCAGACGGCGGCGGCCATGGTGGAGTCCTGGGCGCGCAGGGAGACCGCGACCCCGTAGGCGGCGTTGGGGTTGACGGCGTAGATGTCGGCGTTGGGCCCGCGGCCGCCGCTGGTGCGGCCGACGATCCTGGCGAGCCCGGCGTCCTGGAGCCTGCGCACGACGTCGGAGATGGTGGGCCGGGCCAGCCCGGTCAGGCCGCACAGGTCGCCGCGGGTCAGCGGGCCGCTCTCCAGCAGGTGCCCGAGCGCCGCCGCTTCGTTCAGCTCGCGCAGCATTCGCGACGATCCGGCCTGCTGGGTCATGGTGCGCAGCCCCTTTAATTAGGAAGTGTGTCTAATTAAAGAGCGACGATATGGCTGTGGCGGCGGCCCCGTCAAGGTGTCGTCCAGACCAATCCCGACCGCGCTCGCGGACAGCGGATGTCCGCAAGTGGTCCTACCGTCGGGCGATGAGCAGCATCGACTGGACCGTCCAACTGCACGAGCAGACCGACTGGATCTGGCGCCACCAGACCAGGCCGCGGCTTGCGGGACTGACCGACGAGGAGTACTTCTGGGAGCCCGTGCCCGGCTGCTGGAGCATCCGCCCGCGCGGCGAGACCACCGCCCCCATCACCGGCGGGACCGGCGATCACCAGATCGAGTTCGCCATCCCCGAGCCGGAGCCCGCCCCGGTGACCACCATCGCCTGGCGGCTGGGCCACCTCATCGTGGGCGTGCTCGGGATGCGGAACATGAACCACTTCGGCGGGCCGAGGATGGACTACTACGAGTTCGACTACGCCTCGACGGCGAAGGCGGCGCTGGAGCAGCTGGACGAGGCCTACGCGGGCTGGAGCGCGGGCGTGCGCGGACTGGACGCCGACGCGCTCGCCGCGCCCTGCGGACAGGCCGAGGCGCCCTTCGACAAGGAGCCGATGGCGATGCTCGTCCTGCACATCAACCGCGAGGTGATCCACCACTGCGCCGAGGTCGCCCTCCTGCGCGACCTGTACGGCGCGCGGGCCGCAGACCCGGCGAATCGGACAGGGCGGCGGTCGGATTAGATGATCACCGTCGCGCCCGCCCGGGGCGCGCTGCCCTGGAGGTCCCCATGAGCGCCGAAGCCCGCGACGTCGAGAAGGTGTACTCGAACGCGGAGGTCGTCGCGAAACTGCGCAGGCTCGCCGACGCGCTGGAGAGCGGCTCGCCCTTCCGCATCCAGATCGCGGGCGAGCGCGTCCGCGTGCCCGCGCGGGCCCAGTTCTCCATCGAGCACGAGCGCGGCGACGACGAGGAAGAGATCGAGTTCCAGCTCAAGTGGAGCCTGGGCGAGGAATCCGACGACGATGACGAGGATGACGACTCCGACGAGGCCGACGACGTCTGATCGCGGGCCTGACCGCCGGACCTATCGCTAGGCCGATCCCCGCAGCCGGATGCCGTGCGGGCGTTCGAGTTCCCGGTAGAGCCACACCGCGTCGAAGCGGTCGCGGCCGACCGCGATCGAGTTGGGCATCCGGCCGTACTCGGTGAAGCCGAGCGAGCGGTACAGCTCGATCGCCCGGGTGTTGTTGCCGCGCACCCGCATGTGGACCTGTTCCATGCCCGCCGAGCACGCGCCCGCGATCAGCCCGGCGGTGATGAGCCTGCCGAGCCCCCGGCCTTGGGCGCTCGGGTGCACGGTCACCTTCACCAGTTCGGCCCGGTACCGGAAGACCAGTTCGGGATCGCGCCGCCAGGTGCCGAACCCGATCAGCTCGCCGTCGACGGAGGCCGTGCACAGCGCGCCGTCGCGGTCAGCGACCGCGGCGAGCACGCCGGCCAACCACTGGTCGGTCTCCTCCCGGGTGGGCGGAGCGACCCAGCCGATCGCCCCACCGGCCGCCGTCGCGTCCCGGGCCACCCGGTGCACGGCGGCGGCGAGGTCATCGGTGTGCCCCGTCGGCCAGGCGAGGTCCACGCACACCTCCATCGTTCACGTACAGGAACGACAATCATAGAGGCGAACAGATCCGGGCGACAGGGTCAGCGGCCGGTCGCGGCGGTGATGACCCGGGTGAGCGCCGCATGCACCTCTTGCAGCTCGGCGACCTGCATTCCCAGCGCCTCGACCACGCGATAGGGGATCTTGAGGGCTTCCCGGCGCAGCTCGGCGCCGGACTCCGTCAGCTCGACGGACAGCTCGCGCTCGTCGGCCCGGTTGCGGGCGCGGGTCACGTAGCCGATCGACTCCAGGCGCTTGAGCATCGGGGAAAGCGTGGCGGACTCGGCGTGCAGGGCGTCGCACAGGTCGCGGACCGAGCGCGGCGAGCGCTCCCACAGGGCCAGCATCACCAGGTACTGGGGGTGGGTGAGCCCCAGCGGCTCCAACAGCGGCCGGTAGATCCCGATGACGGTCCGCGACGCCACCGACAGCGCGAAGCACACCTGCCGCTCCAGTGCCAGCGGGTCCTCCCCGAGGTCGACCGCCATGACGCACCCCACTCCCGCCAATTAGTTAGCACGCTAACGATTAGCATACTATGAACCTCGGAGGAGGTGGTCACCATGCGACCCAACCCGGTCCAGTGGCTCAAGTACGCGGTCGGCGGCAGGCTGCCCGAGCACCTGAACGCGTGGGTGCTGCACGACGTGACCTGCCGGACGTGGGTCCTGCGGCACGCGGCCAGGGCGACGGTGATCGTCGGACCGCTCGTCATCGCCTGCCTGCTGGTCCCCGGACCGATCGGCATCCGGCTGGCCATGGCCGGGATGGCGGTGATCATCGGCTACTACTTCTCGTTCTCCTACCTTGAGGAGAGCTGCGAGATGCGCGCCGCCCGCCACGGCCACGAGTACGGCGCCGCCCGCGCGGTCCGCGACGCGGGCAAGGCCGACATCCGCGCCGCCGCCGAGGCCCGCTACATCGCCGAGTACCGGACGACCCCGCCCGCACCCCCGACCGGGTCCGGCGACCGGGGGGCATGACTAGGGTGGCGCTGGTGAGCAGCATCCAGGAGCGCCTGTACCCCGACCTGCCGTGCTTCGGCTGCGGCCACGCCAACGAGGGCGGGCTGAAGCTGCGCAGCCACCCAAGCCCCGACGGCCCCGACGGCTTGGTCACCGCCGAGTTCCTGCCGTGGCCCGAGCACGACAACGGCCTTGGCTACCTCAACGGCGGCATCATCTGCACCGTCCTGGACTGCCACAGCGCCGCTGCGGTCATGCAGACCGCCGACACCCGCGGCTGGCACCCCCTCGGCGAGGCGAAGCTGTCCTACGTCACGGCGGGCCTGGACGTGCGCTACCTGCGCCCGTCTCCCCTGCGCGAGGCCGTCGAGCTGCGCGCCGAGGTCACGCAGGCCTCGGAAGCGGAGATGACGGTCGAGGTGTCCCTGTGGTGGGACGGCAAGCCCAGGGCCGAGGCCACCGCCCTGTGGAAGCGCTGGCGACCC
Organism: Actinokineospora guangxiensis; assembly: GCF_042657845.1. Classification (NCBI taxonomy): domain Bacteria; kingdom Bacillati; phylum Actinomycetota; class Actinomycetes; order Pseudonocardiales; family Pseudonocardiaceae; genus Actinokineospora; species Actinokineospora guangxiensis. The sequence goes on from NZ_JBHSKF010000012.1 coordinate 90,461, forward strand.
CGCCCCTGACCCCGAGGGCCCGTGTCGAAGTCCCTAGGCGGGCACGACCTCATCAAGCTTGCCCGCCCGGATGTCGGCCACGAGCACCGCGAGCTGCTCCAGGCTCATCTGGATGCGCTGCCCGAAGTCGTCGGTGATCACGACCCGACGCTCATCGGGCGCCCCCGGGTCGAGGAACAGCTCCGGACACCCGCAGTTGCAGCTGCCGCAGAATGTGGCGACGTGGCGCAGTTCGGTCATTTCCGGGTCTCCCCTCCGATGGTGGCGGCCCGGCCGTGCGGCCAGGCCCCTCCTTCCCGCCGAGCAGACACCGACGCGGTGAACCGACCGCGACGGCGTACCCCAGGAGTCGCCCGCGGTCCACCGCCGGTTCCTCCCCGATCGGGTGATCCCCCGCGGGCTCACCACGACCAGCGGAATCCGAAGCACCCCGGCCCGAAGTCCAGCGCCACCCCGTGCACGGCCCCACTGGCGGGCACCGCCACCTCCCACACCCGCTCCTCCCCCACCGCCGTACGCGCGTACCGCTCGCACGCCACCGGGGGATCGGCGGTGTCGAAGCACACCTCCAGCACGTACTCCCGCACCGGCAACCGGAACTTCCGCTCGTAGTTCCCGTCAGCCGGATACGGCACCCGGTTCACCAGCTCGTGCTCGGTGATCACCGTCTCCCCCCTCCGCAACGGCGCGTCGAACACCAGCTCCGCGACCAGCAGCCCCTCCTCCTCGCTGACCACAACCCTGCCCAGCGAACACCCCCGAACCGCCCGCACCGACGGCAGCACCCGGTCGTGCTCGTCGAGATGCATGATCGCCACCCACCGATCCGGCCCGTCAGCCTCAGCCCGCAACACCTGCCGCGACCGGTACGCGTGCTCCCCCCTCCCCGCCCCCACCGTCACGACATCGTGCTGGCTGATGCGCGTGAGCCGCTCATCCCACCCCGAGTCAACCCCACCCACCAACTCCTCAACCCGCCGAGGCCACGGCCACAGATCCCCAATAGCCCCCCGCTCCCGTACCCTCCCCCGCCGCACCGGCGGCCGCAGCCGCCCCAGCAACACCCCCGCCTCCACCTCCAGAATCTCCTCAAGATGCCCCACCGCCACCACCGAAGCCCGCCGCTCCGGCGCACTTCGCCCCGTCTGCCAATAGCTCAAGGTCGCCAAACTCACCACAACCCCCCGCCGAGCCAGATGCTGCCGCACCCGCTCCAACGACAACCCCCGCCGAACAATGGCCGCCCGAAACGCCCCAGCGAAGCCTCCACCATCCTCACAGGACACAGAAGCCGACGTACCCATCCCCACTCCCCGCGTCGCCGTCACGGACCGAGAAGAGTAACCCCGCCTTCCACCGATCGGAAGCCCAACCGCCCCTCAAGTTAAGTGTTAACGAACGCTCCGCACTCCCACCCCATCGGACTCCGCCCACCCAACAGAACCACCGAACAACACCGCCGTCGGAACCGACTGAACAGTTAACCCTTCCACCCCAACAACTCCCCAACTTACCGTGCAACCACCCTGCAAGGTAATCGAGGAGTCCCATGCGATTGCGCGCCGCCCTAACCGCAGCCCTGGCCACAGCGACCTGCGCCACAGCCCTGGCCACCATCCACACCCCAGCCACAGCAGCCCCCACCGACCCCACCACCCTAGGAATAGCCCAAGCCCTGAACATCACCCCCGAACAAGCCACAACAGACCTAGTCAGCCAACGCCAAGCCCACTCCCTCTACCACTCCCTAACCCCGCTCCACCCCCACCTCGCCGGCCACTGGTTCAACCCCACCACCGGCAACCTGACCCTCGCGGTAACCACCCAGAAACACGCCGAAGCAGCCCGCGAAGCAGGCGCGGACGCCGTCATCGTCCCCCGCACCAAGGCTGAACTCACCCGCCTCGACACCGCCGTCCGAACCCTGATCGGCAAGGGCGTCCCCGGCGTCTTCGGCTGGGGCACCGACGTCCAGAACAACCAGATCCAGATCACCGTCAACACCACCGCCGCCACTTCCGCCACCCAGACCTTCCTCACCAAGGCCCGGGAACTCGGCCCCGGCGTGTCCATCTCCGAAACCACCACCCAACAGCGCAGGCAGGCCGGCACAGTCCAGCCGGGGAACCCGTGGTGGCCAGGCTCGGAAAGCGGCTGCTCCATCGGCTTCGCGACCACGGACTCCGCGGGCGGCAAACACTTCCTCACGGCGGGCCACTGCACCAACGACGTCAACCAGCCCGCCTACGGCCAGAGTGGACAGCAGAACCGCATCGGCACCTCCAACGTCGGCGGAACCCGCAGCGTCAACGGCCGCGAAGGCGACATGGGGGTCGTCGCCGTGACAGAGCCCGGCTGGACCCTGTCCGCCGCCGTCAACACCTGGGGCCAGCCCGCCGTCACCGTGACCGGCTCCGTCGAGGCGATGGTGGGTGACCGGGTCTGCCACTCGGGCAACACCTCGAAGTGGCAGTGCGGCGTCGTCAAGTACACGAACCGGGCCGTGGACTACGGGGGCGGCCTCGTCATCGAGGGCCTGACCTGGACGACCGCGTGCTCTCTCGGCGGCGACTCCGGCGGCGCGTGGATGCTCGGCGACAAGGCCGTCGGCCTGCACGAGGGCGGCCCGAGCCGCTGCGTGCAGAACCCGTCGGACGGTGAGCTGTCGCTGTTCCAGCCGGTCAACGAGGCCCTCAGGAAGTGGAACCTGACCCTCGTGACCGGCGGCGGAGGCGAGGACGACACCACCGCCCCGAGCACGCCCGCCAACCCGAGGTCGACCGGCAGCACCGGCTCCAGCGTGTCCCTGGCCTGGGACGCCGCCACCGACAACGTCGGCGTCACCGGCTACGAGGTCTACAACGGCTCCACCCTGGCGACCACCGTCGCGGGCACGAGCGCGACCGTTGACGGCCTGTCCGCCGACACGGCCTACACCTTCACCGTGCGGGCAAGGGACGCGGCAGGCAACCGGTCCGCGCCGAGCGCCGCGGTCAACGCCCGCACCCAGCCAGGAGGCGGTGGCGGCCGCACGTTCACCAACATCACCGACTACCCGATCCAGGACTTCCGGACAGCGGTCAGCCCGGTCCGCTCCACGGCGGCGGGTGCGGCGGCCCGACCCGTGACGGTCCTGGTCAACGCCACCCACTCCTGCTACGGCGACCTCAACATCACCCTGGTCTCCCCCACCGGCCGCTCCTACGCCCTGGCGCGCTGGCCCGGCGGCAACTACGCCTGCACCCCGTTCCCCGCGAACAAGACCTTCACGGTCACCCCGGCGGCCTCCGAGCCTGCCTCCGGCACCTGGACGCTCCGCATCGGCGACAACGGCCCTCGGGACACCGGCGTCCTGGACAGCTGGTCGGTGACGGTCTGACCTAAGTCGTGGTGGGGTCCTGGCATGGGCCCCACCACCGCTGTCAGTTCAGCACCACGATCGCCGCGTTCAACGCCGTGGCATACCCCACCCACACCAGGTACGGCACCAGCAGCCACGCCGCCGCCTTGTCCTTGCGCCAGAAGCGGGCGATCAGCACCCCGATGACCCCGAGCAGCAGGAGAATGTCCACCAACGCGATCGTGTAGAGGTCGGCGGCGAAGAACAACGGCGTCCACAGCCCGTTCAGCACCAACTGCACGGCGTAGAGCCCCAGCTCCGCCTTCGCCCCCGCCACCCCGTACCGGCGCCACACCAACCACCCCGACACCGCGATCATCACGTACAGCACGGTCCATACCGGACCGAACAGCCACGGCGGCGGCGCGAACGCGGGCAACTCCAGCGCCTGGTACTCCGTCTTCGCCGACATCGACGCCAGCGACCCGAGCACCGCCACGACCGCGACGGCGGCGACGAACACCACCAGCCCGAGTACGGGATTCACCTTCGGCCTGGACGCGATGGAAGCCATGCCCACACGGTAAACGCCCGCGCGCGGCGCCGCCCGACAGAACCCCGCCCGCCCGCTCAGGCCCTGGGTCCGAACCGCATGGCCAGCTCCCGCACGGCCAGGCTCACCACCGGCCGACGTCCCCGCAGCCGCGCCAGCGGGCCGCCGGGGTCGAAGGCCCACCCCACCCGAACCGGCGCCACCTTCCCCGACGCCGCCAGCTTCGCCACCACCTCCCCCTGCCGGGTCCTCGCCCGCGCGGGCACCCGCAGGCCCCGCCTGGGCCACGAGAACTCCGCCGAAGCGATGCCCCGCGCCGAGTGGGCCCCGTCGAAGGACGCCATCTCCTTCGGGATCGCCCACAGCTCCCGGCCGCCGTCGCGGGAGGCCTCGCTGTCCACCCAGATCTGCGTGATCGTGACCCCGAACCGCGCGGGCCGGGCGACCAGCAGCTCGTGGTAGGCCATCACCCCTCCGGGCTGGTAGTCCACGAACGCCGTGCAGAGCAGTCCGCCGTCGACGATCCAGAACGACAGCACGGCCTCGCCGCGCAGCGACCACGGCTCCGGTGGGTAGGTCACGACCGCCACTCCCCCGGCGCTCCGGTGGGAACGGCGGGTGCGGCGGGCGCCACCGCCGCGACCGGCCGGTAGGGCGACCCGGGCTCCGGGCGCGGGTCGGCCGCGCCCTTGTTGGGCCACATCGACATCGCGCGCTCGGCCAGGGCGGTGATCGTCAGCGCCGGGTTCACCCCCAGGTTGGCCGGGATGGCCGAGCCGTCGACCACGTGCAGGCCCCGGTACCCGAAGAGCCGGTGGTACGGGTCCACGACGCCGGTCAGCGGCGAGTCCCCGATGACGCAGCCGCCGATGAGGTGCCCGGTGAGCGGGATGTCGACCAGGTCCGGCCACGCGCCGCGCGGCTCGCCGCCCACCTCGGCGGCGAGCCTGCGGGCGACCTCGTGGCCCGCGGGAATCCAGGTGGGGTTCGGATCCCCGTCGCCTTGGCGGCTGGTGAGGCCGAAGCGCCCGGGGCGGGTGGTGAGGGAGTTGTCGAGGCTCTGCATGACCAGCAGGGCGATGGTGCGCTCGGACCAGCCGCGCGGGGAATGCAGCCACGGCAGGTCGCGCCAGGTGCGGGCCAGCTCGCGCAGGCCACGGCGCAGCCGCCGGGGGCCGCCGTCGACCAGGGCCGTCATCAGCAGGCCCATCAGGTTGCTGCCCCTGCCGTAGCGCACGGGCTCGATGTGGGTGTGGTCGTCGGGGTGCAACGACGAGGTGATCGCCACGCCCGTGGAGTAGTCGGCGCCCGCGCGGACCCGCACGCCGATGATGGCCTCGGAGTTGGTCCGGCACAGCGCCCCGAGCCGGGGCGAGATCGCCGGCAGCGAGCGCGCCCTCAGCCGGTGCAGCAGCTTCTGCGTGCCCAGCGACGCGGCCGAGAACACGACCTCGCGAGCGGTGAACACCGACGTCCGCCGACGCCTGCCCGTCTGGTGCGCGCGCACCAGGTAGCCGTCGCCGTGCGGGCGGACGTCGGTGACCGTCGTGAGCGGGCGCACTGTCGCGCCCGACCGTTCGGCCAGGTACAGGTAGTTCTTGACCAGCGTGTTCTTCGCGTTGTGCCGGCACCCGGTCATGCACTCGCCGCAGAACGTGCAGCCCGCCCGGTCCGGGCCCGCGCCGCCGAAGTACGGGTCCGCTCCCGGCTCGCCGAAGTGGATGCCGACTCGGGTCCTGCGGAAGGTCGAGCCCACGCCCATGCCGTCGGCGACACTGCGCAGCGCCAGGTCGGCCGGGCCCGTGAACGGGTTGTCGGCGACGCCGAGGACCCGGGAGGCCTGGTCGTACCAAGGGGCCAGCTCGGTCCGCCAGTCGGCGATGTGCGCCCACTGCCGGTCGCGGTAGAAGGCCTCCGGCGGCTCGTAGAGGGTGTTCGCGTAGACCAGCGACCCGCCGCCGACGCCCGCGCCGCTGAGCACCAGCACATCGCGCAGCAGGTCGACGCGCTGGATGCCGAAGCAGCCGAGCACCGGCGCGTAGAGGTAGCGGCGCAGCCGCCAGGACGTGCGCGGCAGCTCGTCGTCGGCGAAGCGGCGGCCCGCCTCCAGCACGCCGACCCGGTAGCCCTTCTCCGTCAGGCGCAGCGCCGTCACGCTGCCGCCGAAGCCGGAACCGATCACCAGGACGTCGTAGTCGGTCGCGGAGCCGCCCATCAGGCCACCACCCGGAAGTCGCGCGGGTCGGGTCTGCGGACGCGCCGCGCGTACTCCCACACCAGGCCGGGCCAGTTCGTGGTGATGCGGCCGTCGCCCTGCCGGTACCAGTTGTCGCAGGTGGCCCACACGCTGCGGTCGAGGCGCACCCGCATCTCGGCGTCGAAGGCCTCGGCGACCTCCCGGCGCACCTCGACGCGGGCGCCCGCCGGGGTCGCGCGCAGCACCGAGGCGATGTAGCGGCACTGCGCCTCGATCATGGTGATGATCGAGTTCCCGCCGAGGTTGGTGTTGGGGCCGTAGACGAGGAACAGGTTCGGGAACCCGGGCACCGTGATGCCCAGGTGCGCCCGCGCGCCGTCCGCCCACGCCTCGGCGAGCCCGGCGACCGGCAGCGAGGTGAGGAAGTCGGTCGCGGCGAAGCCGGTGCCGTAGACCAGGACGTCGGCGGGGTGCTCCACGCCGTCGGAGGTGCGCACGCCGTGCGCGGTGACCTCGGCGATCGGCTGCGTGACGACGGCGGTGTTGGGGCTGGCCAGCGCCGGGTACCAGTCGTTGGAGAACAGCAGCCGCTTGCAGCCCGCCCTGATCCGCGGGGTGAGCTTGGCGCGCAGGACGGGGTCGCGCACCCGCAGCCGCAGGTGCGCGGCGGCCAGCGCCTCCACCGCGCCGACGTGCCGGGAGTCCAGCGCCGCGGAGAGCGCCTCGCCGACCAGCCAGGTGGCCAGCCGCCCGCCGCGGCGCGTGGCGGTGCGTCGGAAGGCGGTGTCGGGCTTGGGCACCACGTGCGCGGCGGTCCGCTGGAACACCGTCAGCCCGAGCGCCTGCTTCCGCACGTGCGGCACGAACTGCACCGCGCTGGCCCCGGTCCCGACCACGGCGACCCGCTTGCCGCGCAGGTCGACGTCGTGGCGCCAGCGGGCGCTGTGGAACGCGGGCCCGGCGAACCGCTCGGCCCCGGCCAGCCGAGGCACCGCCGGGGTGGACAGCTGGCCGACGGCCGAGACGAGCACGTCGGCCACGACCACGCCGCGCTCGGTACGCACCTGCCAGCGACCGTCGCGGTACTCCGCGCCAGTGACCCCGGCGCGGGTGCGGACCCTGCCCATCACCGGGGCGGCGGTGCGCTTGAGGTAGTCGAGGATGTCGGCCTGCCCGGCGTAGCGCCGCGGCCAGGTCCGGTTGGGCGCGAAGGAGTACGAGTAGAGCGAGGACGGCACGTCGCAGGCCGCGCCCGGGTAGGTGTTGTCCCGCCACACCCCGCCGACGTCGTCGGCGCGTTCGAGCACCAGGAAGTCCTCGATGCCCGCCCGCAGCAGCGCCAGCGCCATCCCGATCCCGCCGAAGCCCGCTCCGACGATCACCACCCGTGTCCGCTCCACCCTGTCGAACCTACGAACCCGGGCCGCCGCCGGCCAGGACAGTCCCGGCCGCGTGCTTGATAATTCCGGCCATGACGTTCGACGACCCGGTCACCCGCCACTGGGACTTCCCGCGCGCGGTCGCAGGGGTGGCCGTCCTGGTCCGCTTCGCCGCCGACCACGGCGTCGGACCCGCCCACCTGCTGGCGGGCACCGGCGTCACCCTCGGCGACCTCTCCGCCCCGGACGGCTGCGTGGAGGCCCACCAGGAGCTCCGCGTCGTGCGCAACCTGGTGTCCGCGCTCCCGGCGGCGGGCCTGGCCCTCGGCCGCCGCTACCACGCCACGACCTTCGGCATGCTCGGCTACGCGTTCCTCAGCAGCCGCACGATGCTGGACGCGGTCAACACCGCCTTGCGGTACCTGGACCTCACCTTCGCCTTCACCAGCCCGTCGGCCTCCATCGACGCCGACGGCGCCCGTCTGACCCTCGACACCACGCACCTGCCCGCCGACGTCACCCGCTTCCTGGTGGACCGCGACCTGGCCGCCATCCACACCGTTCTCGGCGAGCTGGCGGGCTCCCCCGCACCGCTGCGGTCGCTGTCGCTGCCCTACCCCGCGCCCGAGGAGCTTTCCGAGCTGCACGCCACCTTCGACCCGGGCGGGGACGCCGTCATCTCCTTCGGCGCCCCGATCCCGACCGCGACCTACGACCCGGCGCTGCTGGCCCGCGAGCTGCCCCTGGCCAGCCCGGAGACCATCGCGGGCGCCGAGGCGCACCTCACCGCGCTGGCCCGCGCGCGCCGCGCCCGCACCGGCATCGCCGCCGCCGTCCGCGCCGAACTGGCCCGCGGTGTCCAGGACATGACCGAGGTCGCTCGCGCCCTGGCCACCAGCGAGCGCACCCTGCGCCGCCACCTCGCCGAGGCGGACACCACCTTCCAGTCCCTGCTGGACGAGCACCGCTCGGCGCAGGCGCACCGCCTCCTCGCCGACCCCGCCCTCACCATCGCCCAGGTCGCCACCCGCCTCGGCTACTCCGACCCCGCCGCCTTCACCCACGCCTACCGCCGCTGGCACGGCACCACGCCGTCAGCCGCCCGCGGATTCTGAGCCTTCTTGCAGTGCCCGCTCCCCCGCACGTAGGCTGAGAAAGCGCTTACCGAGAGCGCTTCCAGCAGGGAGACCCGATGACGACCGACGCCCCAGCGCGCCCCCTCACCCGCTTCTCGCTCAACCAGCGGACCTGTGCGCATTGGCCGCTCGCCGACGCGATCGCGGGCTGCGCGGCGGCCGGGGTGCCCGCCATCGGCCTCTGGCGCGAGCCGGTCGCCGAAGTCGGGCTGGACACAGCCGCGTCACTGGTCGCCGACGCGGGCCTGCGCGTGTCCTCGCTGTGCCGGGGCGGCTTCTTCACCGGCGGCAACACCCACGCCGACAACGTCGCCGCCCTGGACGAGGCCGCCGCCCTCGGCGCCGATGTCCTGGTCCTGGTGCCCGGCGGGCTCCCCGAGGGCAGCCGCGACATCGCGGGCGCGCGCGCCCTGATCGAGGACGGCATCGCCGCGCTGGTCGGGCCCGCGCGCGAGCGCGGCGTGAAACTGGCCATCGAGCCCATGCACCCGATGTTCGCCGCCGACCGGGGCGCGGTCTCCACCCTGGGACAGGCGCTCGACATGGCCGAGCGGCACGACGAGACGGTCGGCGTCGTGGTCGACACCTTCCACCTCTGGTGGGACCCCGACGTCCTGGCGCAGATCGCGCGGGCCGGGCGGCGCATCCTGTCCTACCAGGTCAGCGACTGGATCACCCCACTGCCCGCGGACTCGCTGCTCAGCCGGGGACTGCCCGGCGACGGTCACATCGACTTCGGCCCGATCACCGCCGCCGTCGCCGCGGCGGGCTACTCCGGTGACGTCGAGGTGGAGGTCTTCAACGCCGACGTCTGGGCCCGGCCGGGCGCGGAGGTGCTGGCCGAGGTGGCGGCCAGGCACGTCGAACTGGTCGTCCCACACCTCTGAGCGGGTGCGGCCTGTTTCCCTTTCACCGCAGAGGAAGCATCTGGAGGAGCCCCCGGAGCCCCCGGAGCCCACTGAGGACACCGGGGGCCGCCACACCCGTTACCGGATGCCCGCCGCGGCCAGGATCGGCCGCATCCGGGCCACGGCGAGGTCGGGGTCGGGCAGAGCCCCGGCGGTGTCGGCCAGCCGCAGCAGCTCCGACAGGTGCACCACCGACCGCGCCGACTCCAGCCCGCCCACCATCCGGAAGTGCTCCTGGTGCCCGGCGAGGTAGGCCAGGAACACCACGCCCACCTTGTACAGGCGGGTGGGTGCGCGGAAGACCTCCCGGGAGAGCGCCACGGTCGGGTCCATCAGCCTGCGGTAGCCCGCCGGGTCCCCGGCCGCCAGCGCGCCCAGGGCCGCGCCCGCGACCGGGGCGATGGCGCCGAAGATGCCCAGCAGCGCCTCGCTGTGGCCCTGCTCGTCACCCTCGATCAGCGCCGGGTAGTTGAAGTCGTCGCCGGTGTAGCAGGAGACGCCGCCGGGCAGGGCGCGGCGGAAGGCGATCTCCACGTCCGCGTCGAGCACCGACACCTTCACCCCGACCACCTTGTCGGCGTGCTCGGCGCACAGGGCGGCCAGCTCGGCCGCCGCCGTGCCGAGGTCGCGGTGGCCCCAGTAGCCCGCCAGCGCGGGGTCGAACGGCTCGCCCAGCCAGTGCAGCAGGACCGGGACCGGTGAGCGGGAGAGCAGGGCGCCGTAGGCGTCGCGGTAGTCCTGGGGCGACGCCGCCGCCGCCGCGAGCGCGCGGCTGGCCATGACGACCGGCACCGCGCCCGCCTCCACGACGACGTCGAGCTGGTGCAGCCAGCCGGAGACGACCTGGTCCAGGGAAGCGGGGCCGGGCGGGAGGTGGTCGGTGCCGACCCCGGCGCACCACGGGGCCGCCGTGGGCCGCGCCAGCTCGCCGGTGCGGCGGATCAGCTCCCGGGTGGTGGTCCAGTCCAGGCCCATGCCGCGCTGCGCGGTGTCCATGGCCTCGGCCACCCCGAGGCCGCAGGACCAGATGTGCTCGCGGAAGGCCAGGGTGGCGTCCCAGTCGACGGAGACGACGTCAGCGGGGTCGGCGTCGGCGAGCGGGTCGGCGACGACGTGCACGGCCGCGTAGGCCGTCCGCACCCCGGACCGGGCCGCGGTCGCCGCGGGGGCGGGACCTGCGGCGGTGGTGTCAGGTGCGGTGGGCGCCCACGGGCGGACGGTGCCGTCGGGGTGCGGCAGCAGCAGGGCCGGCATGGTGTTCCTCCAATGCTGGAAGCGCTTTCTCGCACGTCGGAACGCACCAGCTGGGCCGGTTCGGGCCTGTGCGAGCGGGGACGGGTCAGTGCCGGGGGGCGGCGGTGCTGGCGCGGAGCACGACCTCGCCGTTCACCCGGACGACCCGGCTGCGCTTGCCGCGGTCGGCGCGGATGGCGAGGTTCATCGCGTGCTCGCCCAACTCCTCCAGCGGCAGCGACACGGTGGTCAGCGCCGGGGTGAGGTCGCGGACGACGGAGATGTCGTCGAACCCGGCCAGCGACATGTCATCCGGCACCCGCACACCCGCGGAGCGGGCCGCCGTCATGGCTCCTATGGCCATCACGTCGGTCACCGCGAACACGCACGTGGCGCCGGACTTCCTGGCCAGCAGCTCGCGCATCGCCTCGTGCCCGCCGTCGCGGGTGAAGCCCGCCTCGACCACGTCGGCTTCGGCCAGCGCCACCCCGGCGTCGGCCAGCGCGTCGCGGAAGCCGTCGATGCGGTCGACCACCGTGGTCAGGTCGCGCGGGCCGGCGAGCACGGCGAAGCGGCGGTGGCCCAGCGCCAGCAGCGCCCGCCCCAGCGCCGCCGCGCCCGCGCGGTTGTCCGGCTGCACGCTGTCCACGCGCAGACCCCGGTGCCTGCTGACGACGGCGACCTGCCCGCCCGCGCGCTGGTAGGGCTCGATCTCGGCGGCCAGGGCGCGCTCCCAGGCGCGGTCCTCGAACGCCGATCCGATGAGGAGGATCGCCGAGGCGCGCTGGGCGCGCAGCATCGAGACGTAGGCGATCTCCTTCGCCGGGTCGCGGAACGTGCTGGCCAGCATGACCAGCAGGTCGTTCTGCCCGGCGACGCGCATGACACCGCGCGCGATGGTGGCGAAGTAAGGGTCGCTCACGTCGTGGCAGATGACGCCGACCGTCGGCTGCGCCGAGCCGGCGAGCACGCGCGCGTGCACGTTCGGCGCGTAGGCCAGCTCCTCGGCGGCCGCGAGCACCCTGGCCCGCAGCTCCTGCCCGACGCTGGCCGCGCCGTTGAGCGCCCGGGACGCGGTGGCGAGTGAGACTTGCGCCGTCCGTGCCACGTCCTCCAGCGTGACGTGCGATCTTCCCGCCATGGCCATAACTCTAGATGACGGCCTGCTCGGCGGCGGGAGGCCAGTCGGCTGAACTGTCACGCGTCGTCCTCCGGGTTCGGTTCGCGGAACCGAAGGCCGTGCCCCGGTCCGGTGTGGGCGGTGAGCACCCCGTCGGCCACCCGCACGCCGCTGGGGGCGGCGAGCAGGCCCAGCGCGGCGAAGTCGGCGTCCTCGACGTCCTCCACCCAGGTGTCCTGCGGCAGGGTCATGGCGAGCTGCCCGACGAGGTCGAGCAGCAGGTGCGGGGCGAAGCCGACACCGGCCGCCGAGGCCAGGGCGGCGATCGCGCGGAACGGCGTGATGCCGCCGACGCGGACCACGTTCGGCTGCACGATGTCGCAGGCGCCCACCCGGATCGCCTCGGCGAAGCGGGCCGCGGTGTGCAGGTTCTCGCCGATGGCGACCGGGACCGCGCAGCGCGCCCGCAGCGCGGCGTGGGCGCGCAGGTCGTCGGCGGGAAGCGGTTCCTCGATCCAGTGCGGCTCGTAGGCCGCCAGCGCGCGCACGGCACGCAGCGCGGCGGGCAGGTCCCAGCGCTGGTTGGCATCGATCATCAGCGGCACGCCGGGCCCGACCTTGATCTTCACACCCGCGTACCCGGCGTCGACCTGCCGCCGCACCTGCTCGACCAGTTCGTCCACCGGGCAGTGCAGGTTCACGCCGCTGCCGTAGACCGGGACGGCAGTGCGGCGCCGCCCGATCAGCTCGACCAGCGGCAGCGCGGCGCGGCGCGCGCGCAGGTCCCACAGTGCGATGTCAACGGCGGCCATCGCCATGGTGGTCACCCCGCCCGCGCCCGCGTCGGCCAGCGCCGCCCGCATCCGGTCCCACACCGGCTCCGGCTCGGCGGGCAGGCCCGAGACGGCGGCGCGGACGTCGGTCTCCAGCAGGGCCCGCACGGCGGACGCGCCCGCCGACGGCGTCCAGCTGAAGCCGACGCCGCTGCCGCCCGCGCTGTCGGCGATGGTGGCGGCGACAACGCGCAGGCTCGTGACGTCCGGTCCCCACGGCCTGCGCAGCGGCGCCCGCAGGGGCGTCGTGCGCAGGTCCGCGATGACCGGGCCGCCCATCAGAGCACCAGCTCCGGGACGGTCAGCCGGGCGCCGCGCGCCGAGGACTCCAGACCGAGGTTGGCCAGCTGCACGCCGCGCGCCCCCGCCAGGAAGTCGAACGGGTGGTCCTGGCCGAGGCGGACCTCGCGCAGGAACCGCTCCCACTGGGCCCGGAAGCCGTTGCCCGCGGGCTGGTTGTCCGGAACCTCGGCCCACTGCTCGCGGAAGTCCTCGCCGTTGGGCACGTCCGGGTTCCAGGTGGGCTTCGGCGTGGCCGAGCGGTGCTGGACCTTGCAGCCGGTCAGCCCGGCCACGGCGCTGCCGTGCGTGCCGTCGACCTGGATGCGCAGCAGCTCCTCCCGGTCGACCCTGGTGCACCACGAGGAGTTGAACTGGGCGATCACGCCGCCCGCCAGCTCGAAGATGGCGTACGCGGCGTCGTCCGCGGTGGCCTCGTAGGCCTCGCCCTTCTCGTCCCAGCGATGCGGGATGTGGGTGACGGCGCGCGCGGTGACGGCCTCGACCGCCCCGAACAGCTCACCGAGCACATAGGACCAATGGGCGAACATGTCGACGACGATGCCGCCGCCTTCCTCGGCCTTGTAGTTCCAGCTGGGCCGCTGGGCGGGCTGCCAGTCGCCCTCGAACACCCAGTACCCGAAGTCGCCGCGCACCGAGAGCACCCTGCCGAAGAACCCGCCCTCGATCAGCCTGCCGAGCTTGAGCAGGCCGGGCAGGAACAGCTTGTCGTGCACGACCCCGCTGCGCACCCCGGCCGCCGCCGCAGCCCTGGCCAGCGCCAGCGCCCCGTCGAGGGTGTCGGCGGTGGGCTTCTCGACGTAGATGTGCTTGCCCGCGGCGATGGCCGCCAGCACCGACTTCTCCCGCACGGAGGTGATCTGCGCGTCGAAGTACACCTCGGCGGTGTCGTCCGACAGCGCGGTGTCCAGGTCGGTGGTCCAGGACGCGATGTCGTGGCGGGCGGCGATGGCCGACACCTTGGCGGTGTCACGGCCGACCAGGATCGGCACCGGCACCAGCCGGTCCCCGTCCGGCATCGGAATCCCGCCGTCGTCGCGGATCGCCAGGATCGACCGCAGCAGGTGCTGCCGGTACCCCATCCGTCCGGTCACGCCGTTCATGATCACGCGCAGCTCGGTCACGCCGCCTCCTCCACCCCGGGCAACTGCACGCGGACGGGTTCGCCGCCGCGTGCCATGGACTCGTTCGCCGCCGCGCCGACCAGCACGGCGCGCACGCCGTCCAGCCAGCCCGCGGCCCGGCCGAGCGGGTCGGCCCGCGCGCCCGGCTGAAACAGGTCGTCGAGCAGGAGCCGGTCGCCGCCGCCGTGACCGGGGCCCGCATCGGGCAGCGCGACCTCCTCCGCGGCGCTCCAGTGCCGCTGCACCAGCAGCGTGGTGCCGGACGCCCTGACCTGGTCGGCGTTGCCGTCGTCCACCGCGCTCGGGTCGACCGCCTTCCACCTGACCAGTTCCGAGGCGTCCCCGGCGGGCACGCTCGACCGCTCCACCACCTCCAGCTCCAGCCTGCCCCCGGTGCCGGTGATGGAGACGCGGTATCCCTCCCACGGCGCGTAGGCGACCAGCGAGTAGGTCAGCACGGCGCCGCGCCGGTAGCGCACCAGCGCGGCCATCGTGTCCTCGATGGTGACTCCGGGGCCGAAGACGTCCTGGTCGCGGTGGTAGCCGTCGTCGCGCGCGGCTCCGCCGTAGAGGGCGTTCAGGCGGGGGTCGGCCGCCAGGTCCATGCCGAACGGCGCGCGCTCGGCGGGCGGCTCGGCGTCCCCGTAGAACCGCAGGCCGCCGTGCGCGGTGACCACGTCGGCGGTGTCGTCCAACCACCAGTTGACCAGGTCGAAGTGGTGGCTGGCCTTGTGCACGAACAGTCCGCCGGAGTTGGCCTTCTCGCGGTGCCAGCGGCGGAAGTAGTCCGCGCCGTGCACGGTGTCGAGCACCCACTCGAAGTGCACGGCCGTCACCCGGCCGATGGCGCCCTCGCTCAGCAGCCGCTTCACCGCGCTGTTGCGCGGGGAGTAGCGGTAGTTGAAGGTGACCACCAGCGGCGCGGAGGAGCGGCGCGCGGCCTCGCTGATGCGCGCGCAGCCCTCCGCGTCGGTGGTCAGCGGCTTCTCCACGATCGCGCCGACGCCGTTGTCCAGGGCGTGGACGGCGTAGTCGGCGTGGGTGGCGTCCACCGAGGTGACCACCACCGCGTCGGGCCGCGTCTCGCGCAGCATCGCCGCGTAGCGCTCCGCCGGGTAGACCGGCAGCGGACCTGACCCACCCGCGGCCGTGAAGAGCCGCTGGTAGTACTCCACGCGGGTCGGGTTCGTGTCGCACAAGGCCACCGGAACGCCTACGGCGTTGTGCGCTCCGAGCAGGCTGTCGAAGTACATCTGCGCCCGGTGTCCTGTGCCGACGAACGCGTAGCGGCGACGGCTCACTTCAGCGCCGCCTCGGTCTGGCTGCGGTACTCCTTGACGGCGTCGGCGACGGTGATGCGGTTGAACAGGAGCTGCTCGTTGAGCTGCTGCATGACCGACTGCACCTCTCCGGCGCCCATGGGCGGCAGCACCGGCGGCGGCTGCAGGTTCGGCGTGATCTCCTCAAGGAACTTGCCGGAGATCTGGTCGGCGGGCTTGAGCTTGTCGAAGACGCCCTTGCGGTTGTCGAGGTTGATCGGCAGACCGCGGTCGCTGAGCTGGATCTCCGCGGCCTTCGGGCTGTTGATCATCCAGTCGATGAAGGTGGCCGCCGCCTCGGGGTGCTCGGTGCGCGCCGAGGCCGAGAGGAACATGGCGGGCTTGAGGTACATGCCCGGCTTGGCCTCGGACTCGCCGGGGAAGCGCAGCAGCTCCAGCTCGACACCCGCGGCGTTGCTCAGGGTGGGCACCTCGTTGGTCCACCACACGCCGGTGGCGCCGCGGCCGGTCGCCATGAGCGACTGGTCGATGCCGCCCGCCTGGATCTCCACGGTCAGCGACGGCTGCGGCTCGCTGCCCAGGTCGCGGGACTTCAGGACCATGGTGAACCACTCGGTCAGCGTCTTGTCGGAGACGCCGATGGCGCCCTCGGCGTTGAACAGCGACTCGCCGCGCTGGCGGGCGTAGATCTCCAGGCCCGCGTCGTTGAAGCCGAAGTTCTGCAGGCCGTAGAGGTCCTTCTGGCCGGACTTGCTGACCTTGGCCGCGGTCTGCAGGTACTCGTCCCAGGTCCAGGTCGTGTCGTCGGGCACCTCGACGCCCGCCTTCTGGAACAGGGCGGGGTTGGCGACGACGGTGTAGGCGTTGACGCCGGTGGGGACCGCGTAGGTCTTGCCGTCGATGGTGCCGGTCTGGGCGACGGCGGGGTCGAGCTTGTCCATCTTCAGCACGGAGCTGTGCTGGGAGAGGTCGAGCAGGGCCTTGCGGTCGGCGTACTCGCGGACGTAGCGGGACTCCTGCTGGATGACGTCCGGCGCGTTGCCGCCCGCCACGCTGGTGGCGAGCTTGTCCCAGTAGTCACCCCAGCCGGTGAACTCGCCCTCGACCTTGATGTTCGGGTGCTCGGCCTCGAAGGCGTCGATCATCTGCTGGGTCATCTTGTGGCGGGCGTCGCTGCCCCACCAGAGGAACCGCAGGGTGACCGGACCGCCGTCGCCCGCTTCGCCGCTGTCGGAGCCGCAGCCCGCGGCGGTGATGGCCACCAAAGCGGCGGCCAACAACGCCAGTCTCGGGTGTCGCACTGTCATTCTCCTTCTGTTTGAACGGTCCCCCGGCTGCTGGTCCCCGCTACTTGAGTCCGGTCGTGGCGATCCCGCGCACGAGGTAGCGCTGCCCGGCGAGGAAGAACCCGAAGATCGGCCCGAGGGCGACCATCGACATGGCGAAGACCGGGCCCCACGGGGTCTGGCTCGTCGCGTCGACGAAGGTCCGCAGGGCGACCGGGACGGTGTACATCTCCGGGTCGGTCAGGAAGATCAACTGGCTGAAGAAGTCGTTCCAGGTCCAGATGAAGGTGAAGATCGCGGTGGTGGCCAGCGCGGGCACGCACAGCGGCATGATGATCCGGAAGAAGATGCCCCAGTGCCCGCAGCCGTCGATGCGCGCCGCCTCGTCCAGGTCGCGCGGCAGGCCGCGGATGAACTGGACCATCAGGAAGACGAAGAACCCGTCGGTGGCCAGCAGCTTGGGCAGCAGCAGCGGCCAGAACGTGTTGATCATGTCGACCTGGGCGAACATGATGTACTGCGGGACGATCACCACGTGGATCGGCAGCATCATGCTGCCGAGCATCACCGCGAACCAGACCTTCTTGAACTTGAACTCCAGCCGGGCGAACGCGTACGCCGCCAGCGAGCAGGCGACCAGATTGCCGATGATCGAGCCGAGCACCACGATGCCGCTGTTGATCAGGTAGGTGCTGAACGGCTCGCCAAGGGCGTTCCAGCCGTCGGAGTAGTTCTCCAGCGTCGGGTTCGACGGGATCAGGCCGGGCTCGGTGAAGATGTCCGCGGTCTGCTTGAACGAGCTGGAGAGCATCCAGATGAGCGGGTAGAGCATCGCGAACCCGAACGCGATCAGCCCGATGTGGGTCAGCGGCCTGCGCTTGACCCGCCGCGGCCTGCCCTTGGCGACCCGGGTGCCGGGGCGCTCGGTCAGCTCAGCTGTCGCCATAGAACACCCACTTCTTCGAGGCCAGGAAGTTCAGGCCGGTGAGCACGGCGACGATGATGAGCAGCACCCACGCCAGCGCGGAGGCGTAGCCCATGTCGAAGTTCCCGAACCCGCGCTGGTAGAGGTAGAGCGTGTAGAACAGGGTCGAGTCGGCGGGCCCGCCGGTGCCCGCGCTCACGATGAACGACTGCGTGAACGTCTGGAACGCGCCGATGATCTGCAGCACCAGGTTGAAGAAGATGATGGGGCTCAGCAGCGGCAGCGTGACGTGGCGGAACTGGCGCAGCTTGCTCGCCCCGTCGACCTCGGCGGCCTCGTAGTACATCCGGGGGATCTGGCGCAGCCCGGCCAGGAAAATGACCATCGGGGCGCCGAAGGTCCAGACGTTGAGCACGATCAGCGTGCCGAGCGCGAAGTCCGGGGTGGACACCCAGCCCGGCAGGTCGGTGAACCCGAGCGAGGTCAACAGGCTGTTGATCAGGCCGTTCGTGCCGAACACCTGCCGCCAGAGGATCGCGACCGCCACGCTGCCGCCCAGCAGCGACGGCAGGTAGTACGCCGAGCGGTAGAGCGACAGTCCCCGCACGCCCTTGTCCAGCACCAGCGCCAGGGCCAGCGCGAACACCAGCTGCAGCGGCACGGAGACGAAGACGTAGGTGAACGTGACGCCCAGCGCCGACCAGAACCGCGCGTCGTCGGCCATCCGCGTGAAGTTGTCCCAGCCGATCCACTCCGGCGCGCCGATCAGGCTGTAGTCGGTGAACGAGAGGTACGCCGACGCGGCGATCGGGCCGATGGTGATCAGCAGCAGGCCGAGGAACCACGGCGCGAGGAACAGGTACGCGGCTTTCCCCTGGCCCATCTCGCGGCGGTACCGCCTGCCCTGGCCCGCGGGCGGCGCGGGCTCGCGGACGGGGGCTCTCGCCGATGTCAGCACTGGCACTTGGCCTCACCTCGTCGTGGTCACGCTCCCAGTAAGCGCTTTCTAGCTGCTCAAGGCCTACCGCGTCAAGACTTCGCCGGAGACCGGTTCCCCAGTGGAGATAGCGCTTTCTCACCGCCTGGGGACGCGCTATCGTCGGCGGGCCTGCGATCCAGCGGAGGATGACGTGAAGGGTTCTGCGGTGGAAGTGGTCCTTGTCGGGGTGCACGGGTTCGGCCGCCACCAGCTGCGCGCCATCCTCGATCTCGCGGCCGTCGACCCGGAGGTGCGGCTGGTCGCCGTCTGCGACCCCCGGCCCCCTGGTGGCGACTTGGCCGAGGTCCTCGCAGGCGTGCCGCACCACGCCGCCCTCGGCGACCTGCCGCCGCCCGGCGCGCGGCCGCGGGTCACCGTCATCGCCACCCCCCTGCACACCCACGTCGACCTGGGCGTCGCCGCCCTGCGCTCGGGCTCGCACGTGCTGCTGGAGAAGCCGCCCGCCTCGACCCTGGCGGACTTCGGCAGGCTCGTCGCCGCCGTGGAGGAGACGGGCCTGGCCTGCCAGGTCGGCTTCCAGAGCCTGGGCTCGGCCGCCGTGGCCGCGGTCCGCGACCTCATCGCCGCCGACGCCATCGGCCCGGTCCGCGGCATCGGCATCGCCGGCGCCTGGCAGCGCGACGCGAGCTACTTCTCCCGGACGACCTGGTCGGGCAGGCGGGTCTTGGACGGCGTCGCGGTGGTCGACGGCGCGCTGACCAACCCGTTCGCGCACTCGCTGGCCACGGCGCTGGCCATCGACGGCTCCACCCGCGTCGGCGAGGTCGGCGACATCGAGGTCGAGCTGTACCGGGCCAACGCGATCGAGTCCGACGACACCTCGGCGGTTCGCCTGCGGACGAAGAACGGCGCGACCATCGTGGCCGCGGTGACGCTGTGCGCCGAGCAGGTGGCGTCCCCGTACCTCGTCGTGCACGGCGAGCGGGGCGCCATCACCTTCCACTACAAGGAGAGCCGCATCCGGCTGCGCACGGCCGAGCGCGACGAGACGACGGAGTTCCCGGAGACCGGCCTGCTGGGCGACCTGGTCGCCAGGGCCCGCTCGGCCGAGCACCGCCTCATCGCCCCCGCCGAGGAGACCGGCGCGTTCACCGAGGTCCTCGAGGCCGTGCGACTGGCCCCCGAACCCGCCGTCGTCGCCGCGCGCCCCGTCGGCTCCGGCGACACCCTGCGCCACGTCCTGCCCGGCGTCGACGACGCCGTGCGCCGCTGCGCCGACGAACTGCTGCTGTTCTCCGAACTCGGACTGGAGTGGACGTGCTCGCAACCCTGACCGTCGCCGGAACCCCCGTCGGCCGCTACCACTCCGGCGAGGGCCTGCCCGCGACCCTGGCGCCGCGCCCCCACCTGGAGCTGACCACCCTCGGCGGCGCCAAGGTCACCGACATCGCCCCCGAGGACCACCGCTGGCACCTGGGCGTCGGCGTGGCCGTGCAGGACGTCGGCGGCGCCAACCTCTGGGGCGGCCGCACCTACGTCCGAGGCACCGGCTACGAATGGCGCGACGACCACGGCTCGATGATCCACACCACCTGGCGCGAACTGTCCGACACCGTCCTGGACCACGACCTGGACTGGCTCGGCCCCGACGGCACGGCCATCGTCACCGAACACCGCACCGTGCGCGCCGAACCGGCCGATGACGGCTACCGCTTCACCTTCACCTTCACCCTGCAGTCCCCCGCCCCGGTCGCCCTGGGCAGCCCAGAGACCAACGGCCGCGAGGCAGCGGGCTACGGCGGCTTCTTCTGGCGCCTGCCCCGCCCCGCATCCGAGGCCACCGTCTTCACCCCCGACGCCCGCGGCGAACACGCCGTCCACGGCTCCCCGGCCCCCTGGATCGCCTACCACGGCGACGACGGCACCCACCCGTTCACGATCGCCCTGCGCGGCACGGACGACGAGACGGCGGCCGACCGGTGGTTCGTCCGCCAGGAGGGCTACCCCGGCATCGGCTCCTCCATTGCCCCCGCCACCGTCACCCCGTCGGGCCTGACCCGCCGCTTCACCGCAGTGGTCCTCGACGGCCACACCGAGCCGGAGCGGGTGGAAAGGCTGCTCGCAAGCTAAGCCCCGCGGACGACACCGACACCCACACAGAGTGTCCGACCACCCGACACGACGACCCACGACAGCCGGCCCGGAACCAGCCGAAGTATCCGGCCCCCCGCCGCCAGGCTATCCAGCCACCACAGGCCACCGCACCACCAACCAACGACCTGTGGACAGCTCGATCACCGAGGATCAGGCTCCGGATTCACCCCCGGCCGAGCGAGAAAGTCGAAGTCGCACCCCTCATCAGCCTGCGTGATGTGCGCCGCGTACAACGCCCCATACCCACGCTCGTACCTCGGCTCAGGCGCGACCCACTCCGCCCGCCGCCGCTGCAACTCCTCCTCCCCCACCTCCAGCACCAGCTCCCGCGCCGGAACATCCAGCCGGATCAGATCCCCCGTCCGGACCAGCGCCAACGGCCCCCCGACAAACGACTCCGGCGCCACGTGCAGCACACAAGCCCCGTAACTCGTCCCACTCATCCGCGAGTCCGACACCCGAACCATGTCCCGAACCCCCTCAGCGAGCAGCCGATCCGGAATCGGCAGCATCCCGTACTCCGGCATCCCCGGTCCCCCCAGCGGCCCCACCCCCCGCAACACCAGCACCGACTCCTTCGTGACCCCCAACGAAGGATCGTTGATCCGCTTCTTCAGATCCGCGTACCCGTCGAACACCACAGCGGGCCCGGTGTGCGTGAGCAGATGCGCCTCAGCCGCGATGTGCTTGATGACCGCACCACCAGGAGCGAGATTCCCCCGCAGCACCGCCAGCCCGCCCTCAGCCGCCAGCGGCGAGGACACCGGCCGGATCACCGCGTCGTTGTGCACCCGCGCCCCCGCCAGCTCCTCCCGCAGCGTGCGCCCGGTGGCGACGACCCGGTCACAGGCGAGCAGGTCCAGCTCCACCAGCCGCGACAGCAGCCCGGGAACCCCGCCCGCGTAGTAGAAGTCCTCCATCAGGTGCTCCCCGCCGGGCCGGACGTCGGCCAGCACCGGAACCCTCCTGGCGATGCGGTCGAAGTCGTCCAGGCCGACCTTCACCCCCACCCGCCCCGCCATCGCGATCAGGTGGATGACGGAGTTGGTCGAGCCGCCCAACGCGAGCACGGTGGTGATGGCGTCGGCGAAGGCGTCGGCGGTGAGGATGTGCGAGGGCTTGAGGTCTTCCCAGACCATGTCCACCACGCGCCGCCCGCTCGCCGCGGCCATCCGGTGGTGGGCCGAGTCGACGGCCGGGATCGCGGCGGAGCCGGGCAGGCTCAGGCCCA
The DNA here is from genome assembly GCF_042657845.1 of Actinokineospora guangxiensis. Lineage (NCBI taxonomy): Bacteria > Bacillati > Actinomycetota > Actinomycetes > Pseudonocardiales > Pseudonocardiaceae > Actinokineospora > Actinokineospora guangxiensis. The sequence goes on from NZ_JBHSKF010000012.1 coordinate 112,400, forward strand.
TCGCCTCGACGGCCGAGGTCATGGTGGAGGCGGTGCCCATGGTCATGCAGGTGCCGGGTGAGCGGGCCAGGCCCGCTTCGATCTCGGACATCTCCGCGTCCCCGATGAGCCCGGCCCGCCGGTCGTCCCAGTACTTCCACATGTCGGTGCCGCTGCCGAGGACCTGGTCGCGCCAGTGGCCGCGCAGCATGGGCCCCGCGGGCACGAAGACGGCGGGCACGTCGGCGCTGGCCGCGCCCATCACCAGGGCGGGGGTGGACTTGTCGCAGCCGCCCATGAGGACCGCGCCGTCGACCGGGTAGGAGCGCAGCACCTCCTCGGTCTCCATGGCGAGCAGGTTGCGGTAGAGCATCGGGGTCGGCTTCTGGTAGGTCTCCGACAGCGTCGCCACGGGGAACTCGACCGGGAACCCGCCCGCCTGCCACACCCCGCGCGAGACCTGCTCGGCGCGCTCGCGCAGGTGCATGTGGCAGGGGTTGATGCCGCTCCAGGTGTTCAGGATCGCGATGACGGGCTTGCCGAGGTGCTCCTCGGCGTTGAGGCCGAGCTGGCGGGCGCGGGCGCGGTGGCTGAAGTCGCGCACCTCGTCGCCGCCGAACCAGCGGTGGCTGCGCAGGTCCTCGGGGCGCTTCACGCCAGGCCCCACTCGACCAGCACCTCGCCGATCAGCTCGCGGGTGCGGGCGTCGACCGGTGAGCTGGGCGGGCGCACGTCGCGGCGGCACACGCCGATCTGCGCCAGTGCTTCCTTGACCACGCTGACATTGTTCTCCGACTCACCCGCGGCGCGCAGCTGCTCGAACAGCTGGATCGAGCGCCAGATGCCCACGACGTCGCCGTGCTCGCGCAGCGCGCCCAGCAGGCGCACCGAGATCTCCGGGGCGATGTTCACCAGGCCCGAGGTGAACCCGGTGGCGCCCAGGGCGAAGTAGCCGGGCGCGGCGGACTCGGCCAGGCCGGCGATCCACACCGGACCGGGACCGGCCTCGCGGGCGACGGTGCCGAAGCGCACCGGGTCGGCGACGGCGTACTTGACGCCGAGGACGTTCGGGGCGAGTTCGCGCAGCCGGGCGATGGCGGTGCCGGTGATGCGCGGGTTGCGGACGTAGAGCATCACCGCCAGTTCGGGGACGGCGGTGGCGATGGCGCGGTGGTACTCGATCCAGCCCTCCGCCGAGACGTAGGGGTGCACTGGCTGGTGAACCATGATCACCTTGGCGCCCTGGGAAAGCGCGTACCGAGCGGCTTGGACCGCCGAGGGAACCGGTCCGCCGACTCCGGCGACGATGGTCGCCTCCGCGCCGACGGTGTCGGCGGTGACGTCCACGGCCAGGCGCGTCTCCTCCGAGGTCAGCGCGTAGTACTCGCCGGTGTTGCCGTTGGGGGTGACGACGCGGACGCCGCCGTCCACGATGCGGCGCAGGACGCGCTGCAGCCCGGCGGTGTCCACCCCGCCATCGGCCCCGAAGGGGGTGACCGGGATGGCCACGACCCCCGCCAACTCGTCCGCCAGCTGCTCCATGGACCAACCCTTCTCGCGTATCGCGTCTCATATATGATGTGCTGAGAGCGTTTCCAGGGTCAAGTGAGGAGGCCTGCGGTGCTGAGCCAGGTGAGCATGCCCGCGTCGCGCACCGACGCCGTCCTGGAAGCGATCCGGCGGGCGATCCTGACCAGGGAGCTGGCCCCGGGGCAGCCGCTGGTGGAGATGGAGCTGGCGCAGCGGCTCGGGGTGTCGAAGACGCCGGTGCGCGAGGCGCTGAAGCTGCTCTCCGGCTCGGGGCTGGTCACCTTCGGGCTCTACAAGGGCGCGAAGGTGAGCGTGGTGGACGCCGAGATGGCCCGCCACGTCTACGACATCCGGGCGCTGCTGGAGCCCGAGGCGGTGCGCCGCGCCGTGCTCGCGGGCGGTCCCCACCTGGCCGACGCCGAGGCCGCGCTCACCGAGGCGGACGCGGCCCTGGCCCGCGGCGACCGCGCCGAGCTGAGCATGCTCAACCGCGAGTTCCACTGCGCGCTTTACCGCGGCTGCGGCAACCCGCTGCTCACCAAGACCCTGGACGACGTCCGCGACCTGGCCGCCCTGATCACCGTGACCGGCTGGGAGGCCGCGCCGAGCGCCAAGCGGGAGCAGCGCGAGCACACCGCCATCCTGCGCGCGGCGAAGGCGGGCCGCGCCGACCGCGCCGCCGAGCTGCTGGGCAAGCACATCACCGGCTTCCTTGACCGGCTGCTGGCGGCGCTGGGCTGACCGCCTGGGACATACTGGCCATCATGCGGGTTCTGCTGGCGGTGGTCCTGGTGGCGTCCCTCGCCGGGTGCGGCGACGACACCCCGGCGGGGGTGGCGTTCGAGCGGGTCGACCTGCCCGCCGGGGTGCCGTCGGCGTTGGGGACGAGCGGGGAGACCTTGCTGGTCGGGGTCGCGCTGGACGACGGGCCGGGGCTGTTCGGCATCACCGCGGGCGCGGCGGCCACGCAGGTGCCGCTGACCTCGTCCACCCCCTATGGCGCGGTGGCGAAGTGGGCGTCGGTGTCCGGTGACGGCTCGGCCGTCGTCGCGGTCGGCGGGGAGCGCGGCGGCGCGCACGGGAACGTGCGGTGGAGCGTGTGGACGGGCTCGACCTCCGGGCTGACCGAGCGCAAGCAGGGCTTCAGCACCTTCGGCGGGTACGGGGCGGGCGATCTGGTCGAGGGCGTGGCCACGCCTGGCGGTCCGGTCGTGGTCGGGGCGTGGGAGAGCGGGGACACCGCGCTGGACGTGGCGGTGTGGACGATCGATGCCGAGCACACCGCCACCCGCCGGTCCTCGGCGGGCACGGCGCTGGAGAGCAGCCGCGAGGAGATCGGGTTCCCGATGTCGGCGGCCGCGCACGGCGGCGGCGTGGTGATCGCGGGCTGGCAGATCGCGGCGGGCAAGCAGGTCCCGGTCGTCTGGCGCTCGGCGTCCGGCGTCACCGACTGGACCAAGACCCCCCTGCCCGACGCGGGGTCCAACGCCACCGCCGACGCCATCGCCTGCGACGACGAGTTCTGCGCGATCACCGGCCGGGTCGACGGCTCGGTCGCCGCCTGGCGCTTCGACGGCGAGCGCTGGACCCGCCTGACCGGTCTGCCCCCGACGCCGATCGGCGACCGGGAGGAGGTCGCCTCCCCCGCGCTGCTCGACGGCGGCGTCGCGGTCGGCTTGGCCTCCGGTCCGAAGGTGGCCGTCTGGCGCGCGGGCGCGTGGACCGCGCACGCGGTTTCCGGCCCGACCGGCCGCCCCTTCGCCCTGGCGACCCACGCGGGCGCGCTCTATCTCGCCGGCGGCGAGGACGAGCCGCGGGCCGCCCTGTGGCGCGCGCCCCTCGATCGCCTGACCGCTCCCTGACGCAGCCCGGCGGGTCGACTGTGAGCTGGACGTCAGCGCCCCCGGCGACCCCGCGCCGCGCACCCTCGTCGGCGCGAGTCCTGAGCTGCTGGTCTCCCGCCGTGGCGCGATGGTGCTCGCCAACCCGATGGCCGGGGCGTTTCCCCGCTGCTCGGACGACGCCGAGAACCGCAGGCGGGTGGCGGCGCTGCCGGCCTCGGCGAAGGACAGCGCCGAGCACGCGCACGTCACCGCCCAGGTCGCCGAGGTGCTGGGCCGCTTCTGCGTGGAACTGGACGTGCCCGCCGAGCCGGTGGTCATCGGCACCCCGACGATGTGGCACCTGCCGCCCGCAGGCGCGGGGTGGCGCCCGCCGGGCGGACGCCACCCCGGGTGCTCACGGGTACTCGGTGATGTACACCGGCTGACCGACCTTGGTCATGTCCGCCGCTTCGCCCACCCCGTTGACGACGTGGTCGATCGTCCCGGCGCTGAGGTTCACCGTCATGATGTGGTGCAGCCGCACGCCGGGGCGGCGCGGGACCTCGAAGCCGTTCTCGGTGTGGATCTCCGGGTTGTTCTGGTTGAACACGTACACCCCGCCGCCGTGCAGCGTGTGGTGGCGCACCCGGTCGGAGACCTTGTAGCCCGCCCAGCCCTGGGTCCTGCCGTTCATCCAGTCGGCCTGCGTGGGCGGGTCGTAGGGCAGTTCGTTCTGGTAGAGCACCGTGCGCCCGTGCTCGCCGTTCCAGATGGTGTTGTACTCCTGGAAGTGCTCGACGAACAGGCCGGTGGCGGTGACGTGGTCGCCGTTGACGATCACGCCGTTGATGCCGGTGTTGATCCGCCAGCGCTGGGTGTCGGTGAAGCCCTCGACGCCGTGGTCGGCGCGCCAGACCCAGGTGTGGTCGATGAGCACGTGGTCGCTGTTGACCTCCAGCGCGGTGCGCGTCTTGCCGATGTGCGGGCCGCCGATGCGGAAGTACACATCGGACAGCGTCGTCGGGTTGTCCGGCGAGGCGTGGCCGTGCCCGTGCTTCTTGCCCACCCGCAGCAGGACCGGCGAGAGCCGGGTGCCCGCGTCGATGGTGACCCCGGCGATGATGATGCCGGGCGCGTCGGCGACCTCCATGGGCACCGCGCCGTTGACGGCGGTCAGGGTGGCGTGGCCGATGCCGAGCACAACGGAGTTGGCGCGCTTGACCTCGATGGTCCGCGAGATGTCGTAGACGCCCGGGGTCAGCAGCAGGTTCTTGCCCTGCGCCAGCGCCCGGTTGATGTCCTTGACCGAGGAGCGCGGCGTGGCCACGAAGAAGTCGCGCAGCGGGATCGTGCGGCCCGGGGTCAGGCCGTCGGCCCAGGAGACGCCGCGGGTGTCGCGGCGCGCGGTCGGCACCCGGACCTGGTACTTGCCCGCCGAGTCGACGTAGAGGTACGGCTTCTCCCGGCTCAGCGGGGTGGTGTCGAGCGTGGTGTACGGCGGGGTCGGGAACCCGGCGTCGTCGGGTGCTCCCTCAACACCCGCGAAGACCTGGTTCCACACGCCGTTCGACCAGCCCGCGACCTCGCTGTTGCGGGTCAGCCACTGCTGCTGCGAGCCGTTGGTGACCTGCGGCAGCCGCGAGTCGGCGATGAACCCGCCGCTGGCATACTGCGGGCCCGCGGTGCAGTAGTCCATCAGCGACAGCGTGCCGCCGGTGATGTCGAGCCTGCGCAGCGAGACCGCCTGCGACACGGCCCAGAAGTTGGCCGAGGCCCGGCACTCGTCCTGGCCCGCGGCGTCGATGTCGATGGTGAGGTTCGACAGCGTCCGCCAGAAGTTCACCAGCGCGATGCAGTTGGCCGTGCCGCCCTCGGTCAGGCAGCGGTTGTAGACCTCGACCTTGCCGTGGATGACGACGTCGGTCGGCTGCGCGCCCAAGCCGCTGACCTCGGTGTAGTAGCCGACCTTGATCTGCAGCGGCTTCTCGGCGCTGCCGTAGACGCCGGGCTTGAACAGGAACGCCTGGCGCTTGGTCCCCATCTCGGCGTCGACCTGCTCGGCGTGGGTGGCGTCGAGCACCGCCTGGATCTCCTCCACCGGCGTGCTCGGGTCGAACACCCGCACGTTCGGCCCCAGGTCCACGGCACCTCCCCCGGGCGTGCCCGGCTTGTCGGGGTGCGCCGCCGCGGCGGGCGCGATGGCGGCGAGGAGCACCCCGGCCACAGCTAAGACGGAAAGTCTGCCACGTCGTGTGATACCGCTTCCACGGATGTTCGGCGGCTGTCCCATCCTGTTGACCTGCCTTTTCTCCGGAGCTTCCCGCCACATGGCGGTCAGGGGACCTGGGTGAGCGCTTCCCCACCCGGCCGACAACGTGCGACGCCGGCGGCTATTTGTACTCCGAGCGACCCCGGCGCGACAAGGTCCAGACCTACCCGGCGTGCTTGGCCCACTCTCGGTGGAAGCCCTCCACGTGCCGGGTGACCAGGGCGGCGGCGCGCTCGCCGTCGCCGGACCTGACCGCGCGCAGGATCGCCCGGTGCTCCCGGCGCAGGCGCGCGGCCGTGCGGTCCCAGTCGGGCAGGGCGGCGACGGCATCGAGCACGGCGTGGTGGATCGCGTCGCGCAGGGCGGTCATGATCGCGGCGTTGACGACGTTGCCCGCGGCGCGGGTGATCGCCACGTGGAAGTCGGCGTCGAGCTGGTGGAAGGTGTCGGCGTCAATGCCCGGGGCGTCCATGCCCGCCAGCAGCTCGGCGGCGACGTCGAGGTCGGGGTGCCCCGGGGTGCGGGCGGCGGCGCGGACCGACGCGCTCTCGATCATGGTTCGGGTGCCGACGAGGTCGGCCATCGGCAGGCGGCGGGTGGCCAGGTGCAGGCGCAGGGCCGCGCCGATGCCGCCTGCCGGATCGGCGATGACCGTCGTCCCGGCCTCCGGCCCCGAGCCCACGCCGCTGCGCACCACCCCCAGCGCCTGCAGGACCCGGATCGCCTCGCGGACCGTCGGGCGGCTGACGCCGAGGCCCTCGGCCAGCTTGCGCTCGGCGGGCAGCTGCTCCCCCACCGCGAGCCTGCCCGAGGCCAGCTCGGCCTCCACGTGCCGCAGCACGGCCGCGTACCCGCCCACTCTCGACCTCCCATGTGGTCAGACCACAGAGCTGGTGTGGTCAGACCACAACAGTCTAGACTGCGGGCCGTGAGAGTCGCGCTGTTCGTCACCTGCCTGGTCGACGGGCTCTTCCCGGATGTCGGCAAGGCGACCGTCGCGCTGCTGGAGCGGCTCGGCCACGAGGTCGTCTTCCCCGAGCGCCAGACCTGCTGCGGGCAGATGCACATCAACACCGGCTACCCCGAGCAGGCCGCGCCGCTGGTGGCCAACCACGCCGCCGCCTTCGCCGACGCCGAGGTCGTGGTGACCCCGTCCGGCTCGTGCGCGGGCTCGATCCGCCACCAGCACGCCGCCGTCGCGCGCGAGCACGCCCCCGGGGTCGAGGCGGCGGCGCGCGCGGTGGCCGCCAAGACCTACGAGCTCTCGGAGTTCCTCGTGGACGTGCTCGGCGTCGAGGACGTCGGCGCGCGCTTCCCGCACCGCGTCACCTACCACCCGACGTGCCACTCGCTGCGCGTCCTCGGGGTCGGCGACCGGCCGCTGCGCCTGCTGCGCGCGGTGCGCGGCATTGATCTGGTCGAGCTGCCCAACCAGGAGGTCTGCTGCGGCTTCGGCGGCACCTTCGCGCTGAAGAACGCCGACACCTCCACCGCGATGCTCGGCGACAAGATGGCCGCGGTGACCGCGACCGGCGCGCGCGTGCTGACCGCGGGCGACGCGTCCTGCCTCATGCACATCGGCGGCGGCCTCACCCGGCTGCGCAGCGGGGTGCGCACCGTCCACCTGGCCGAGATCCTGGCGGCGACGTGACCTTCCTCGGCATGCCCCGCGGCACCGGCAACCTCACCGGCGTCCCCTTCCCCGAGGCAGCCCGCGAGGCCGTCGGCAACGCCCAACTGCGCCGCAACCTCGCCAAGGCGACCGGGACCATCCGCGCCAAGCGCGCCGCCGTCGTCGGTGAGCTGCCCGACTGGGCAGAGCTGCGCGCCGCCGGTGCGGCCATCAAGGACGACGTCCTCGCCCACCTCGACACCCACCTGACCCGCTTCGAGGCCGCCGCCACCGAACGCGGCTCCACGGTGCATTGGGCGCGCGACGCCGACGAGGCCAACCGGATCGTCACCGACCTGATCGCCGCGACCGGCGCGCGCGAGGTCGTGAAGGTCAAGTCGATGGCCACCGCCGAGATCGGGCTCAACGAGGCGCTGGAGTCGGCCGGGATCGCCGCCGTCGAGACCGACCTCGCCGAGTTGATCGTCCAACTGGGACACGACAAGCCCAGTCACATCCTGGTGCCCGCCATCCACCGCAACCGCGCCGAGATCCGCGCCATCTTCGCCGCCACCATGGACGCCGACCTCACCCGCGACCTCACCGACGACCCGCGCGCCCTCGCCGAAGCCGCCCGCGCCCACCTGCGCCGCAAGTTCCTCGCCGCCGAGGTCGCGGTCTCCGGCGCCAACTTCGCCGTCGCCGACACCGGCGGGCTCGTCGTCGTGGAGTCCGAGGGCAACGGCCGCATGTGCCTGAGCCTGCCGCACACCCTGATCAGCGTGGTCGGCATCGAGAAGCTGATCCCGACCTGGCAGGACCTGGAAGTCTTCCTGCAGCTGCTGCCCCGCTCGTCCACCGGCGAGCGCATGAACCCCTACACCTCGGTCTGGACCGGCCCGACCGAGGGCCAGACCAGCCACATCGTCCTGGTCGACAACGGCCGCACCGCCACCCTCGCCGACCCGGACGGCCGCGCCGCCCTGCGCTGCATCCGCTGCTCGGCCTGCCTCAACTCCTGCCCGGTCTACGAGCGCACCGGCGGCCACGCCTACGGCTCCACCTACCCCGGTCCGATCGGCGCGGTCCTGTCCCCCCAACTGACCGGCGTCGACCGCAACCCCACCCTGCCCTACGCCTCGTCGCTGTGCGGCGTCTGCCTGGACGTCTGCCCGGTCGCCATCGACATCCCCTCGATGCTGGTACACCTGCGCGCCCACACTCCCAAACCCCCCACCGAATCCGCCACCATGCGCGCCGCCGCTTGGGCCATGTCCAACCACAACCGCTGGCGCCGCCTCCTACGAGCGGGCCGCTTCGCCAAAGCCCTCACTCGCCGCAACACCGCCCCGCCCCCACTGTCGGCCTGGACCCGCGCCCGCGACCTCCCCCAACCCCCACCCCAAACCTTCCGCGACTGGTGGGCCTCCCGATGACCCTCCCACCCCAACCCGGCCCTCCACCCCAGCCCGCGCCACCCCGGCCCGCACCGCCCCAGACCTCTGAGTCCGATGAGGTACAACCCCCTCCCACCGGACCAACCCCCACCACCGGATCACCCCACACCCACACTCCACAGCCGGAACCCCCCATGAGCACCCCCGAAGCCCGCTCCGCCGTCCTGGCCCGCATCCGCGCCGCCCTGACCGACCGCCCCACCTCCCCCATCCCCCGCGACTACCGCCGCCCCGGAACCCGAGGCCCTGGCGACCTCACCCGCTTCGCCGAGGTCCTCCGCGACTACCGCGCCCAAGTCCACCTGACCGACAACGTCCCCGCCGCCATCGCCGCCACCGGCCGCGACCTCCGAGCCGCCCCAGGCTGCCCACCCGAATGGGGCGGCCGACGCGGAACCCCCTCCATCGAAGACCTCGACCGGTGCGACGGTGTCATCACCGCCTGCCACACCGCCATCGCCGACACCGGCACGATCGTGCTGGACCACGCCGCCCCCGACCAGGGCCCGCGCGCCTTCACCCTCGTCCCCGACTACCACCTGGTCGTCGTCCGCGCCGACCAGATCGTCGCCGGGGTGCCCGACGCGGTGGCCGCCTTGGCGGGGGTGGCGACCCAGACGTGGATCAGCGGACCGAGCGCCACCAGCGACATCGAACTGGAGCGGGTCGAGGGCGTGCACGGGCCAAGGACGCTGGAAGTGGTCATCGAGACCGGGTAGCGGTTGGGTGGCGGCATGACCGTCATCGACCTGTCGCACCCGCTCGAACACGGCATGGCCACCCACCCCGGCCTGCCCGGCCCCGTCATCACCGACCACCTCAGCCGCGCCGACTCCCGGGGCCGCTACGCGCCCGGCACCGAGTTCCAGATCGGCGCCATCACCATGGTCGCCAACACCGGCACCTACATCGACGCCCCGTTCCACCGCTTCGACGGCGGGACCGACCTCGCCGGGCTGGACCTCGACCGCTTGGTCGACCGCCCAGGCCTGGTCGTCGACGCGCGCGGCCGGGCCGTCGGGGCCGAGGCGTTCGACGGGCTCGACGTCGCGGGAACCGCCGTGCTGGTCCGCACCGGCTGGGACCGGCACTGGCGCACGCCGGAGTACGGCTCCGCCGAGCACCCGTTCCTCACCGGCGAGGCGGCCGCCCTGCTCGCCGAGCGCGGGGCCGCCGTCGTGGGCATCGACTCGGTCAACGTGGACGACCTGGCCGACCCGGTCCGCCCCGCGCACACCGCGCTCCTCGGCGCGGGCGTGCCGGTCGTGGAGCACCTGCGCGGGCTCGACCGGCTCCCGAGCACCGGGTTCCGCTTCCACGCCGCACCGGTCGCCGTCGTCGGGATGGGCACGTTCCCGGTGCGCGCCTACGCCGTCACCGGTCACCCGAATCGGTGACAACCCCCGCGCAGCCCCACCGCGTCCAGTGCGCGTAGGGGTTCACTGCGCAGGGGGAAGGGGGACGGGTGAAGGGGGAGGACGACGCGCGGTTCCGCGAGTTCGTCGCGCAGCGCCAGCCCGCGCTGGTGCGCACGGCGCGCCTGCTGACCGGCGACTGGGCATCGGGGGAAGACCTGGTGCAGGCCGCGCTGATCAAGACCTACCTGGCCTGGTCCAGGATCGAGGACAAGGGCGCGGTCGAGGGGTACGTGCGCAAGACGATGGCCCGGCTGGCGATCTCATGGGCGCGCAAGCGGTCGTGGTCGGAGCGGCCGACCGCGGAGCCGCCGGACCGCGCGGTCACCGACCCGGACCGCGCCGCGGGTGACGACCCGCTGTGGCGGGCGGTGCGCGCACTGCCCCCGCGCCAGCGCGCGGTGCTCGTGCTGCGCTTCCACGCCGACCTGTCCGAAGCAGACACCGCCGCCGAGCTGGGGATCAGCGTCGGCACGGTCAAGAGCCAGACGTCCAGGGCCATCGCCGCGCTGCGCGGCCGCCTGACCGTCGCGGAGGTGGCCCCGTGATCGAGGACCAGCTGAAGGCGTTGTTCGCGGCCCGCGCCGCCGACGCACCGGACACCCCGGACCTGGCCGACGCGGTGATCCGCCGGGCCACGGCCATCCGCAGGCGCCGGACGGTCCTCGCGGCCGCCGCCTGCACGGTCCTCGTCGCGGCGGTCGCGCTCCTCGCCATCTCGCCGGGGCCCCGGTCGGCGACCGAGGAGTTCCCGGTCGCCACCCCCCGGCCCGCGACGGTGGCGTTCGGCGAGCGCGACGTCCTGCTGGCCGACGGCACGCGGCGGCAGGTCTCCGGCGAGCGGCTCTCAGCCGTCCAGTCGGTCGCGGGCGGCTGGGTGACCACCACGGCGACCGCCGTGTCCTACGTGCCGGTGGCGGGGCCGCCGGTGGTCTTGGGACCCGGCGAGGCGACCGTCGCGGTCAACCGGGCGGGCACCCGGGTCGCCGTGCAGCCGTGGGGCGAGGCCACCGAGATCCGGGTGTTCGCCTTCCCGGGGGCCGCCGCCCTCGGCAGCTCGCCCGCCTCGGCGCAGGTGGTCAACCGCTGGGCAGGCGAGCAGCTCCTCGTCACCACGCCGAACGGGGACGCCGGAGCGGTGCCCTACGCGTACTGGACCGCAGGCGCCACTGCCGCCCTGCGCGGGGAGATGCTGACGTTGGGGTCCACCGACCAGGCTGTCATCGGGCTGGTCCCGGCCGACGGGCGCGCCTGCGTGGTGCGCGTCGACCTGGCCCTCGCCGAGACGGCCCGCGCCTGCGGCACCGGGTTCTCCTTCGCCGACGGCGTCCCGCTGCTGACCCCCGACGGCCGCTTCCTCATCGGCCCTGCCGAGGGCAGGCAGGTGCGCCTCGACCTGGCGAAGGCGTTCGCGGGTGAGATCGATCGGGAGGAGGTCACCCCGCGCGAGGACTACCGGCTTGTGTGGGACAGCCCGTCGTCGGCGATCTACCGGTCGACGGGCAGCCAGGCCCTGGCGCGGTGTGACGTTGTCGGCGGGGGCGGCTGCTCGCCGTACGCCGTGCCCGAGGTCGGCAGCGCTCCCGCTCGGGGCCTGGTCCCGAAGTACCCGGATCTGGACGCGGGCGCGGCCACCGCCGTCGAACCGTGAAGCGGTCCGGTGCGGACGGTTCCGCCGTCCGCACCGGCCGTTCGGGGTACCGTGCCTGTCATGCCCGCGCACCCGGACCCGACATGACCACCGGCCATGTCCACGCGGCCGGGTACTACACCGACGAAGACGACCTCCGCGACACCCTGACCCCGCTGCTCTCCCGGACGGGCCCGCTGGTCATCGCGCACGAGTCGGCCGAGCTGATCCGCTCGTGGCTGCCGGAGCCGGGAACGGCGACGGTCCTGCCGTGGGCCGAGGTGTACGCGAACCCGGCGAAGACCATCGCCACCTACCAGCGCCTCTTCGACTCGCTGCTGACCGGCCCCGCGACGCGCATCCGCCTGGTCGGCGCGACCCCGCTGGCCGAGTCGACGGGCAGGAACTTCGGCTGGGACCGCTACGAGGCCGCCGTGAACCAGCTGTGGCGCGACTACCCGCTGGACTCCCTGTGCCTCTACCAGGCCCCGACCGCGTGGCTCAAAGACGTGCTCGACCGCACCCACCCCGCCACCCCCACCTCCCGGAACCCCCACTACGACCCCACCTTCAGCGCCCTCCCCAGCCACCACGACCCGCTGGAGTCCGACTCCCCCCTGCACACCCTCACCGACCCCACCCCCGCCGAGTCCCGCCACACCGTGCAGCAGACCGCTCACCACAGGCTCCCGACCGCCACCACCGAAGACCTGGTCTTCGCCGTGTCCGAAGCCACCACCAACGCCCACCTGCACGGCACCGGGCCGAGCACCGTCCGCGTCTGGGCCTCCCCGACCCGGGTCGTCGTCCGGGTCAGCGACACCGGCCCCGGCCCGAGCGACCCGTTCGCGGGCCTGACGCCCGCCCTGCGGGACCGGGGCGGCCTGGGCCTCTGGCTGGCCCACCAGCTGGACATCGAAGTCGCCCTCATCACCGAACCGGCGGGCTTCACCGTCCGCCTCCGCGCGGGGGACTTCAGCTAGGGCGGCCCCGTTCCGCCACCAGGTCGCGGATCGCGCCGATGCCGTCGTCCCACAGGTTCACGTGCATGCCCGCCACGACCTCCTCCCCCGCCACCCAGTAGGCGGTGAAGGCGCGCCCGGCCACATCGCCCCGCGTTTCCACCCGGTCGTACCCGTCGACAAGCCCGACGAACTCCATCCCCACGTCGTACTGGTCCGAGAAGAAGTACGGCAGGTCGTCGTAGACCACTTCCCCGCCGAGCATCGCCACGGCCGCCGCCTCACCCCCGCTGATCGCGTTCTGCCAGTGCTCCACCCGCAGCCGCCGCCCGTAGCGCGGGCTGGGCACCGCCGCGATGTCGCCCGCCGCGAAGATGTCCGGGTCCTCGGTCCGCAGCGCCTGGTCGACCAGCACGCCGCCGTCGACGGCCAGCCCAGCCTCCTCGGCCAGCTCGACGTTCGGCCGCGCCCCCACGCCGACCACGACCAGGTCGGCCGGAATCTCCCCGGACGGCGTGACCACCGCCTCCACCCGGCCCGCCCCCGCGAACCGATCGACGCCCTCCCCGAAGCGGAACTCGACGCCGTGGTCGCGGTGGATGTCGGCGAAGAAGCCGCCCATCTCCTCGCCGAGCGCCGCGTGCAGCGGGGACGGGGCCGGGTCGACCACCGTGACCTCGCAGCCCTTGCCGCGCGCCGCCGCGGCGATCTCCAGACCGATCCACCCCGCGCCCGCGACGACGACCCGGCTCACCTCGCCGAGCGCCTCGCGCAGGGCCGCGGTGTGCCCGAGCCTGCGCACGTAGTGGACCCCGTCGAGGGTGTTGCCCTCGACCTTGAGCCTGCGCGGCGACGACCCGGTCGCCAGCAGCAGCTTCGAGTACCCCAACCGCGCCCCGTCGGCCAGCTCGACCTCGTGGGCCCGCCGATCGATGCGCACCGCCCGGGTGCCCAGCCTCAGGTCGACGCCGTGCTCGCCGTACCAGCCCTCGTCGTGCACGAAGACGTCGCCGCGGTCCTGGTCGCCGATCAGGTATCCCTTGGACAGCGGTGGCCGCTCGTAGGGACGCTCCTTCTCGTCGCCGACGAGCACCAGCTCGCCGTCGTAGCCCTCGGCGCGCAGCTTCTCCGCCGCCTTCGCCCCGGCCAGTCCCGCTCCGATGATCACGTGCGCCATCGGCCCATTATGCGCTGGACAGCCCGACCCGGCCGGGCATGATGTACGGCGTGGAGTCCACCCGAATCGACCGCTGGCTGTGGGCGGTGCGCCTGACCAAGACCAGACCGGACGCCGCGGCGGCCTGCCGGGGCGGCCACGTCCGGATCAACGACCGGCCCGCCAAGCCCGCGACCACCGTCGTCCCCGGCGACGAGGTCCGGGCCCGCGTCGGCGACGTGACCAAGGTGCTGGAGGTCGTCCGGGTGATCCAGAAGCGGGTGGGCGCGGCGGACGCGGCGACCTGCTTCATCGACCGCACGCCGAAGCCGAAGCCGGAGATGGCGATCCCGGTGGCCCGGCGCGACCGCGGCGCGGGCCGCCCCACCAAGCGCGAGCGCCGCGTCCTCGACAAGTTCCGGTCGGGCGACTTCTAGGTCCCCTCGGCGACCATCGCGTTCTTGCCGTGGCTGTCGGCGACACCCGTGACGACCACCCGACATCAGCCCGCGATCCCGGCCGAGGCGCTACCGTCTCGGCATGTTCACCGAAGCCGACGCGGTCGAGATCGCCAGGGCGGCGCACGACGGGCAGCTCGACAAGTCCGGCAAGCCCTACATCGGCCACCCGATGCGGGTGATGTCCGCCCTCGCCGACCCGCACGAGCGGATGGCGGCCGTACTGCACGACGTCATCGAGGACACCCCGGTCACCGCGGCGGACCTGCGCGCGGCGGGCTGCCCCGAGCCGGTGGTGGCGGCCGTGGTCGCGCTGAGCAAGACCGACGGCGAGGCGCAGGAGGACTACCTGGCCAGGGTCGCCGCCAACCCGATGGCCAAGGCGGTCAAGTTCGCCGACATCGCCGACAACAGCTCCCCGACCCGGCTGGCCGCGCTCGACGACGCCACCAGGCAGCGCCTGATCGCCAAGTACACCGCCGCCCGCGCCTACCTCGACGGCGCGTGAAGCGTTTCGCCTAGGCGAGCACGACCGGCAGCTCCACGAGCCCCCGGTTCCGGAACGACGGCTGCCACCGCAGGTCCGACTTCGCGACCGCGAGCGCGCACCCGCGTTCCACCAGCGCCGCCACCGCGATGGCCGCCTCGGTCCTGGCGAGGCGGGACCCGAAGCTGCGGTGCGGACCGTGGCCGTAGCTCAGGTGCGGGTTGGGATCGCGGTCGAGGCGCAGCCGGTGCGGGTCGGCGAAGACCGCTTCGTCGCGGTTGGCCGAGGCGATGCCGAGCAGGACGGTCTCGCCGGGGGTGATGGTGTGCTCGCCGATCCGCACGTCGGTCAGCGGGAAGCGGCGGATGGCGAACTGCAGCGGCTGGTCGAAGCGGGTCAGCTCCTCGATCGCCAGGGACAGCGAGGTGATGGTGTGCTCGGTGCCCAGCAGCGCGTGCATGCCGTTGCCGATGAGGTTGACCAGGTTCTCATAGCCCGCCCAGAGGGTCAGGAACGCCATCGAGACCAGCTCGGTCTCGCTCATGCCGTCCGCGGAGACCAGTGCGGAGAGCAGGTCGTCCTCGGGCGCGGCGCGTTTGGCCGCGACCAGGCCGACCAGGTAGTCGTGCATGCCCGCCACGGCGTCGCGGGCGCCCGCCGGGTCGGTGAGCAGCACGCGGGTCCAGCCCTGGAAGCGGGCCCGGTCGGCGGGCGGGACGCCGAGCAGGTCGCCGATGACCCGCAGCGGCAGCGGCGCGGCGAACTCCGCGATCAGGTCGAAGGGCTCGCCCGCCGGGTGCCGGGCGAGCAGCTCGGCCGCACCGTCGGCGATCGCGGGGGCGAGCGCGTCGACCCTGGCCGGGGTGAACTCGGCGGCGATGGCGCGCCGCAGGCGGGTGTGGTCGGGGGCGTCGAGGTTGAGCAGATTGGCGTCGAGGGCGGGCGGCAGGGCGAAACCGCGGTAGCCCGCGCCCGCGTTGGCCCTGTTGAGCGAGAGCCGCAGGTCGGCGAGGCAGGCGCGGACGTCGGCGTGGCGGGTCACCAGCCAGGCCTTGGCTCCGTCTGGTGTGGACATGTGGTGGACGCCGCCGTCGGCGCGCAGGCGGGCGTAGACGGGGTGCGGGTCGGCGTAGAACTCGGCGTCGAAGTCGAACATCAGCGCTCCAGCGCGGCATAGGCGCGGGAGACCCTGGCCAGCCAGCGTGTCTCGTCGTCGGAGGGTGTGTGCGGCTCGGCGTGCGGCGGCGGGGCGAGGCGGTCCCCGCCGCGCAGGGCGGCGGCGATCGCGGCGGCCTCGGCGGCGGCGCGCTCGTCGGCGGTCAGGTCGGGCGGGGCGGCGGGCGCGCGCAGCCAGCGTCTGCCGTCGCGGATTTCCACGACCCTGCGGTGCAGGCGGAAGTCGACGTCGCGCAGCGCGGTGCGGCCCGCGCCGGGGTCGAGGGCGAGGTCGGGGTTGGCGCGGCACAGCGCCGCCCAGAGCGGGTGCAGCGCCCGGTAGGCGCGGACATCGCGCACCCAGTCGCGCAGCGCGCTGACCTGCGGCCCCCAGCCGGGCAGGCTCCACCCGACCAGGGCGAGGATCGCGCCGAGACCCGCGCCCAGCCGGGCGACCGGCTCCCAGGCCGCGGGGTCAAGCCCGAGCGGCGCGGCGGCGATGTCGGCGTAGCGGGCCAGCACGTAGGCCAGGCCGCCGACCGCGCCGACGGCGGCCAGCCGCAGCCCCCGGCCCAGCCATCGCCCCTCGACCGCGCGCGCGTAGCGCAGGCAGCGCGCGACCAGGAAGCACTGCGCGATGGCGAACGCGGTGACGTACAGCAGGAGGTAGAGCGCATAGCGCCAGTTGCCCGCGTAGCGGATGACGGCGGTCGTGGTGTCCTCTGTCTCCAGGTCGGCGAGGACGAACAGCGCCGCCATCGCGACGAACACGGCGCTGAAGGCGTAGACCTGGTTGCGGACCTTGGGCCGCGCGACCTCGGCGGGCAGCTCCCAGTAGGTCAGTGCCGCGAGCTGGCTGGCCGCGACCCCCATGACGCTGCCCTGCGACAGCAGCAGCGCCAGGTTCGGCACCCCGCTGACCTCTCCGAGCAGCCCCCACACACGCGGATCGCTGATGGTGAACGTCAGGCCCATGAACAGGTAGAACAGCGCGACCGCGACGGCGGCGGGTCCCCGGCCGCGGCCGGCGAGCTTGAAGGCGAGGCTGATCCACGCGATGCAGGCGCAGACCGGGTACAGGACGGCGTTCACCGCTGTTCGCGCCTCGCCGAATGGTTGAGGGAGTCGGCGATGCGGGCGGTGACGTCGTCGGCGGCGGCGAACCCGGGCGCGCGCAGCACCTCGGCGAGCAGGTAGGCCATGACCTCGGCCTGCTGCTCCTGTTCGTCGCTGTAGGTGGTGCGGGCGAGGGTGGCGTGGACCAGGTCGGGGTCGAGGTCGGGGAAGAAGGCGGCGACGTCCTGGGCGCCGCCTTCGTGCCCGCAGATCAGGTGACCGATCTCGTGCAAGAGAATGTGCTCCTGGTGCGCGGGCGACGTGCCGTCGTCCACGAAGATCCAGTCGGCGTCGCGGGTGGCGACCCACATCCCGCACGGCTGCTCGATCAGGGCGACCGGCACGACGTGCAGCGGGCGCTTCCTCACCTCGGCCAGGTGCGAGCACAGCGAGGGGAGGTCGGCCCGCGAGGGCAGGCGCAGGTCATCGATGACCGCGGCGCACTGCCGCCGCAGCCTGCGCAGGTCGGGTCTGGGCCGTGCCACGGCCTCAGTCCTGGGAGCTGTCGGTGATCGGCGGGAGACCCTGCTGGCGGCGAGCCTGGTCGAGCATGGCGGTGATGAGGTCGAGGTTGGCCTGCGGCAGCCCGACGGCCCGCTGCGCGATGCCGACGACACCGCGCTGGCGCAGCATCTCCAACTGCTCCAACTGCTTGCGCACCCGCTCGCCCTGGCCCGCCTCGTCGTCGAAGAAGTAGCTGGGGTTGACGCCGAAGAAGCGGGCGAGCGCGACCAGCAGGTCGGTCGAGGGGCTGGTGCGCTTGCCGGTGCGCAGCATCGACAGGTAGGCGCCGCTGACCCGGAGGTCGGGGTTGCCCCGCTTGATCTCGGCGGCGACCTCGGCGTTGGACCACTGCTTCCCCTGGGGCCGGCTGATCTTGAAGAGCCGGTCGAGCCTGCCCGTCAGCGGCGCGGTGTCGCCGTCCGACATCCGTCCCCCAAGTGTGTGTCGCGGAAACAGCCGATCCAGTGTCCCAGGGTAACTGTGCGTTGACAACGCGGCCTCCCGGCCCACAACGATGTGCCCTAGCGGTCAACTGCCAGTTATGGGTGGGACTCGCGACCCGGGACAGTCGCCAAAGGTGACCACCGGGAGGGAGAAAAGGAGTTCCGCGCTCAACCGGCCTGGGGGTCACCGGGAGCGCGGAACCGGACTGATCATACCGCAGAAACCCGCCCTTCGCGCAACGCCCATCGCGGTCCGGTCCGCAGCGCGGCACACTGGCTGCGTGCGCGACCTGATCACCCGGCTGCGAAATCGGGGTTCGGCGACCAGCGAGGAGACATTGCGCTTGTGGATCGGCTACCACTTCTGCGGCGACGCCGAAGGCTCCACAGTGCGGACGACCCTCGGCTGCCCGCTCGGCATCCCGCCGCGCTGACGCGCTGGATGGTGCGGCACACCAGGGTCTGCAGGCACCTCGGCGACGAGCCCTGGACCGCCAGGCCCGCGGTGATCGCCCGGGCGAAGCCGCCGCTGAACGTCCAGCACAACCCCGACCACCCGTTCCACCCGGTGCTGAGCGAGATCCGCGCCGCCGCCCTCGCCGAGGCGCGCACGCTGCCGAGGATCTGATCCTCGGACCCTCCCTTCCGGACGGATCAGCCGATGTGCTCGGCCAAGTCCGCGCCCGCCAGCGACTTCAGCCACGCCCGATACTCCGCGTAGTTCGCGCGCAAGGCCGGGCCGGGCCAGTGCGGTGGCAGGAGTTCGGCGGGCAGGACCGGGTCGGTCATCAGGTGGCGGACCGACATGGCGACGGCGGCGAAGCGGGCGGGCTCGTCGGTGGTGGCGGCGGCTTTGAGGAGGGTTCGGGCGTGGGTGGACCAGGCGTCGAGGTCCCAGAGGGTGGCGGCGAGGGTGGCGGGGTGGTCGGCGGGGCGGGCGGTGAGGCGGGTGACGGGGAGGTCGGGCCAGCGGCGGGCGAGGTTGGCCGGGCGCAGCCAGACGCCTTCGCGGAGTTCGGCCAGGCGCAGGGCGGAGAGGTCGGCGCGCAGG
Organism: Actinokineospora guangxiensis; assembly: GCF_042657845.1. Taxonomy (NCBI): domain Bacteria; kingdom Bacillati; phylum Actinomycetota; class Actinomycetes; order Pseudonocardiales; family Pseudonocardiaceae; genus Actinokineospora; species Actinokineospora guangxiensis. The sequence goes on from NZ_JBHSKF010000012.1 coordinate 131,447, forward strand.
GCGGCCCGGTCGGCGGCGTCGCGGCCGGTGGTGGTGATGACGGCGGCCTCCCAGGCGCCCGACCACGGGCACGTCTCGGGGTCGACGGCGGCGTCCTGGCGACGTTGGCGGGCCAGCAGGCGCGGGGAGAGGGTGTAGCGGCCGTCGGCGCGGTCGAGGTCGCCCGCGGCGACCATCCGCGACAGGGCGGCGCGGGCGGCGGACTCGGCGACGCCGACCAGGCCGACGGCGGCCACGAGCGCGCGGGCGGTCATCGTGGGCGGGTGGGCGCCCAGCAGCATGCTGAGCAGCGCCGAGCGGGCCGACACCGGCCGGACGGTGGTCACACCCGCAGATATTACACTCTTGCCACACCCGCAGCCCGAACGTAACGTCGAGGGCATGACCCTCGCCAGCCGGTCCGCCGCCACCCACGAGGTCGCCAACCAGCCGCCCCCGCTGTCCCCCTACGACGCCGCCGACGACGCCGCGCTCCTGGAGGGCCTGCGCCGCGAGGGCGCGGGCTGGGCCGAAGCCGACGTGCGCAGGCTCGGCGCGCTGGCGGGCGGCGAGGAGGCGCAGGACTGGTCGGAGCAGGCCAACCGGCACCCGCCCGAGCTGCGCACCCACGACCGCTACGGCAACCGGGTCGACGAGGTCGACTTCCACCCGAGCTGGCACAGCCTGATGCGCGTCGCCGTGGCCGAGGGCGGGGCGGGCTCGGCGTGGGCGGAGGCCAGGCCGGGCGCGCACGTCGCCAGGGTCGCGACCTCGCTGGTGTGGGGCCACACCGAGGCCGGGCACGGCTGCCCGGTGTCGATGACCTACGCCGTCGTCCCCGCGCTGCGCCACCAGCCCGACCTCGCCGCCGTCTACGAGCCGCTGCTGACCAGCCGCGTCTACGACCCCGGCCTGCGCGTGCCGACGACCAAGCGCGGCCTGCTCGCGGGCATGGGCATGACCGAGAAGCAGGGCGGCTCGGACGTGCGGACCAACACCACCACCGCCACCCCGACCGCCGAGCCCGGCGTGTTCACCTTGCGCGGCCACAAGTGGTTCACCTCCGCGCCCATGTGCGACGTGTTCCTGGTGCTCGCCCAGGCGCCGGGCGGCCTGTCGTGCTTCCTCGTGCCGAGGGTGCTGCCCGACGGCTCGCGCAACACCTTCCGCATCCAGCGGCTCAAGGACAAGCTGGGAAACCGCTCCAACGCCTCGTCGGAGCCGGAGTTCGACGAGACGGTGGCGTGGCTGGTCGGCGCGGAGGGCCGGGGGGTGAAGACCATCATCGAGATGGTCAACTTCACCCGGCTGGACTGCGTCGCGGGCACGGCGGCCATCATGCGCAAGGCCCTGGTCGAGGCCGGCCATCACACCCGCCATCGGGCGGTGTTCGGCGCGAAGCTCATCGATCAGCCGCTGATGCGCAACGTGCTCGCCGACCTCGCCGTCGAGTCCGAGGCGGCGACGGCGCTGTCGCTGCGCCTGGCGGGGGCGGCCGACCGCGCGGTGCGCGGCGACGAGCCCGAGCGGGCGTTCCGGCGGATCGCGACGGCGGTGGGCAAGTACTGGGTCACCAAGCGCGGCCCCGCGTTCACCGCCGAAGCGCTGGAGTGCTTGGGCGGCAACGGCTACGTCGAGGAATCGCCGATGCCGCGGCTGTACCGGGAGGCGCCGCTGCTGTCCATCTGGGAGGGGTCCGGCAACGTCAACGCCCTCGACGTGCTGCGCGCGCTGGGCCGCGAGCCCGCCGCGGCCGAGGCGCTGTTCGCCGAACTGGCAGCGGCCTCCGGAGCGGACGCACGCCTGGACGCAGCGATCACCCGACTCGGCAAGGAGCTGTCGGACCCCACCGCGATCGAGATGCGGGCCCGGCGGGTGGTCGAGCTGATGGCCCTGGCGCTGCAGGGATCGCTGCTGGTGCGCCACTCCCCCGCCGCGGTGGCCGACGCGTTCTGCGCGAGCAGGCTCGGCGGCGACTGGGGCAGCACGTTCGGCACGCTGCCCGCCTCCGCCGACGTCGGCGCGATCATCGCCCGGGCCCTGCCGTGAGCGTGCGCGTCGATCGGCGCGGCCCGGTCACGGTCGTCACCCTGGACCGCCCCGAGGCACGCAACGCCGTGGACTCCGCGCACGCGGCGGCACTGACCAAGGCCTTCACGGAGTTCGACGCCGAGGAGACACAGTCGGTCGCGGTGCTGCACGGCGCGGGCGGGGTGTTCTGCGCGGGCGCGGACCTGAAAGCCGTGGCCGAAGGACGCGTCGAGGTGGGCGCACCCGGCGAAGGCCCAGCGGGCATGGGACCGACCCGGATGGCGCTGAGCAAGCCGGTCATCGCCGCCGTGGACGGCTACGCCGTGGCGGGCGGCCTGGAACTGGCGATCTGGGCCGACCTGCGCGTGGCCGACCCCACCGCGGTGTTCGGGGTGTTCTGCAGACGGTGGGGCGTCCCCCTGATCGACGGCGGCACCGTGCGGCTGCCCCGACTCATCGGCCAGTCCCACGCACTCGACCTGATCCTCACCGGCAGACCAGTAGGCGCGGAGGAAGCCCTGCGCATGGGCCTGGCCAACCGGATCAGCGCCCCCGGCGCGGCCTTGGAGGAGGCGATCGCACTGGCCGAGCAACTCGCCGCACTCCCCCAGACCTGCCTGCGCCACGACCGCCTCTCGACCTACGAGCAGCACGGCCTCACCACGCCCGACGCAATCGCCAACGAGTGGCGACACGGCCTGACCTCCCTGGCCGCCGACACCCGCGCAGGCGCGACACGCTTCGCCTCAGGAGCAGGACGACACGGAACCTGACGCCCTGCCACGCCAGACCACAACGACCTGCCCACCCCCAACGCAAGACAACGGCGCACCCCACCAACCACGGACCCGGCGAAACCGGCCCTACAACGCAACCAGGCCCCGCGGCACACTCACCGCGGGGCCCGAGAAGTGCGAGCTACATCGGCACGATAAGGACAGAGACAGGCCCACGCATGCTGTCGTCGTCACCGTCATCGTCATCATCGTCGTCACCGTCGCCGCAAGCGCCGAGGAACGGGAGCAGCGCGACGGCGGCGATGGCGGCCAGCAGGCGCGGGGAGCGTCGGGACGGGTCCTTGGCCATTGTCAGCCTTCCTCCAGGGGTCTCTCTCAGCAGAGGTGTACCACTGCGCTCACAGCTTGAACCCGGTGGGGAAAGGATCTTCGGGATCGAGCAGGTACTGGCCCATCCCGGTGACCCACGCCCGGCCGCTGATGGTCGGCACGACGGCCGCGAGAGCGCCGACCGTGGTCTCCTCGACCAGCCGCCCGGTGAAGCGGGTGCCCAGCAGCGACTCGTTGACGAAGTCGGTGTTCAGCGCGAGCTGACCGCGCGCGTGCAGCTGGGCCATGCGGGCGGCCGTGCCGGTGCCGCAGGGTGAGCGGTCGAACCAGCCGGGGTGGATGACCATGGCGTTCCGGGAGTGGCTGCCTGCCGCACCCTCCCCCACCAGCTGCACGTGGTGACAGCCGGAGATGGCCGGGTCGGTGGGGTGCTGGGGGCGGTCCTGCTCGTTGATCGCGGCCATGATGGCCAGGCCCGCACCCAGCATGCGGTCCTTGTCGGCGAAGGTCAGGCCGAGGTCGGCGACGCCGAGGATGGCGTAGAAGTTGCCGCCGAAAGCCATGTCGTAGCCGACCGAGCCGATGCCGGGGACGTCGACGGCGGCGTCGAGTCGGTGGGCGAAGGACGCGACGTTGCGGATGGTCACCGAGGTGGCGCGCCCGCCGGACACGGCCACCTCGGCGATCACCAGCCCGGCGGGCGTGTCGAGCCGGACGGTCGTCGTGGGCTCGGTGACGGTCACCATGCCGGTCTCCACCAGCACCGTCGCCACGCCGATCGTGCCGTGCCCGCACATCGGCAGGCAGCCGGAGACCTCGATGTACAGCACGCCCCAGTCCGCGTCCGGCCTGGTGGGCGGCTGCAGGATCGCGCCGCTCATCGCGGCGTGGCCGCGCGGCTCGTTCATCAGCAGGTGGCGGATGTGGTCCAGGTGCTCCATGAAGTGCAGCCGCCGCTGGGCCATCGTGTCGCCGGGGAGGACGCCGACCCCGCCGGTGATGACCCGGGTGGGCATGCCCTCGGTGTGGGAGTCGACGGCGGCGAAGTACCGGGAGGCGCGCACGGCTAGCGCGCCTCGACCGCGCGGTGCATCTCGGCCTCAAGCTGGGCGAGCTGCGACTCCGACAGCGGGCCCCGCGGCGGGCGGCACGGGCCGCCGTAGCGGCCGACGATGTCCATGCTGCGCTTGATGGCCTGCACGAACTCGGTGCGCGAGTCCCAGCGGAACGCCGCGACCATCGGCTCGTAGAGCGCGCGGGCCTCCTCCAGCTTGCCGTCGAGCGCCAGGGCGAACAGGCGGGCGGACTCGGCGGGGAAGACGTTGGGATAGCCCGCGAACCAGCCGGTGGCGCCCATGAGCAGCGATTCCAGGACCACGTCGTCGGCGCCTGCGACGACGGTGAGGTCCGGGGCCTTCTCGCGGATCTCCAGCACCCGCCGCACGTCGCCGGAGAACTCCTTGACGGCGACGACGTTGTCGATCTGGGCCAGCTCGGCGAGCAGGTCCGGGGTGAGGTCGACCTTGGTGTCGATGGGGTTGTTGTAGACCATCACCGGCAGCCCGACCGACGCGACCTCGGTGAAGTGCCGCACGACCTCGCCGGTGTTGGCGCGGTACATCGTCGGCGGCAGGCAGAGCACGCCGTGCGCGCCGTCCTCGGCGGCCAGCTCGGCCCACCTGCGGGCCTGGTGCCAGCCGGGGCCGTGCACGCCGACCACGACGATCCCGTCCTGGCCGACCGCCTCGACGGCGGTGCGCGCCACGGCGCGGCGCTCCTCGTCGGTCAGGGCGGAGTACTCGCCGAGGGAGCCGTTCGGGCCGACGCCGCGGCAGCCGCCGTCGACCACCCAGCGGCAGTGCTCGGCGAAGCGGTCGTAGTCGACGCGCAGGCCCGCGGGCGCGGACGCGTCTTCGGCGAAGGGCAGCGCGGTGGCGACGATGACGCCATCCAGCCGTTCGGTCATTCGGGCTCCTCGTGGGCGAGTTCGGCGAGTCGGACGGGGACGGCGATCGGCCGCCGGGCGAAGGCGTCGGGGGGCAGGCCGGTGAGCCGGGCGACGGCCGGGCCGCACACCCGGCCCTGGCACAGGCCCAGGCCCGCGCGGCTGGTCAGGCGCAGCGCCCTGGCCCCGGTGGCGGCGGCGCGGACCGCCCGCAGCGGCACTTCCTCGCACCGGCAGACGAGGGTGTCCTCGGCGAGCCAGGACGGCCAGGCCTCGCCGACGGGGTGGGCGGCGGCGAGCGCCGCCGCGAAGCGGCGCAGGCGGCGGACCCGGCGCAGGGCCGCGTGCGGCGGGTCGGGCGCGCCCGCGGCGGCGAGCCCGGCGACCTCGCCCTCGGCCGCGGCCAGGTCGGCGCCGCCGATGCCGGTCAGCTCGCCCGCCGCGTGCACGCCGGGCACGGAGGTGCGCTGCGCTGAGTCCACGACGACGAAGCCGCCGCGGGTGGCGCACCCGGACGCGCGCGCCAGCTCCAGCTGGGGGACGAACCCGTGGCCGACGCACACCGCGTCGACCCCGACGCGCCGCTCGGAGCCGGGGACGACGCGCCAGTCGCGGCCGAGCGCGGCGACGGTGACGGCCTCGACCCGGTCTCGGCCGTGCGCGGCGACGACGGCCCGGCGGAACCGGTACGGCACCCGGTGCCGGGCGAGGACGCGCAGGTAGCCCGCCAGCTCGCCTGCCTTGCCGATCCCGGCCAGCGCGCCCAGCGGATGCGCCGCCCAGCCGGGCAGGTTCGCGTCCAGGACGCCGAGCACGCGGGAGCCGACACCCAGCAGCTCGCGGGCGACGGGCAGCAGGAACGGACCCGTCCCGCTGACGATCACCCGCTCCCCCACCGCGACGCCTTGGCCTTTGGCGAGGGCCTGCGCGGCTCCCGCGGTGTAGACGCCGGGGAGGTCCCAGCCCGGGAAGGGCAGGGCCAGGTCGTGGGCGCCGGTGGCGAGGACGAGGGCTGGGGTGGTGACGGTCCTGGGGACCCGCCCGGGTCCGTCGGCGGGGCCGGTGAGCAGGTGCAGGCGGTGGCCGTCGGAGCCGGGTTCGACGGCCCAGACGACGGTCGAGGCGGCGTGCTCGACGCCGTCCGGGAGGGCGATGGCCTCGGGGCCGCGGGAGTCCTGGCGGAGGTACTGGCCCCCGCGCCGTGGCCCGCTGTCGATCAGCAGCACGTCCGCGCCCGCTCCGGCGGCCGCGCGGGCGGCGGCCAGCCCGGCGGGCCCGGCGCCGACGACCACGACCCGGGTCATGACGGCAGCTCCGCGCCGTCCTGGGTGCGGATGCTGTCGCCGTCGGCCACCAGGCGCTGGCAGGCGCGGACGTCCGGGATGCCGTTGACGACGACCAGGCAGTCGTGGCAGACGCCGATGCCGCAGAAGACACCGCGCGGCCGTCCGCCGACCCTGGTGGTGCGCCAGGACGCTCGGCCTGCTCCCAGCAGCACGGCCGCGACCGTCTGTCCTTCCCGGACCGCCACCGGCTGACCGTCCACTTCGGCTCTCATCGGGCGACCCCCGGCCGGTCGGGGCGGAACGGCGTCGGGTCGACGGCGCTCTCGCGGCCCATGAGGAGGTCGGTGACGAGCCTGCCCGTGGCGGCGGCCAGACCGATGCCCGCGCCCTCGTGGCCGGTGGCGTGCCAGAGACCGGGGAGGCGGGGGTCCTCGCCGATGACCGGGAGGTGGTCGGGGGCGTAGGGGCGGAAGCCGCCATAGGCGCGCATGGCGGCGACGTTGGCCAGGAAGGGGAAGAGCGCGACGGCCTTCGCGGCCAGTTCGCGCAGCACGGGCACCGAGATGGCCTCGTCGAAGCCGACGCGCTGCCTGCTCGACCCGATCAGGACGGTCCCCGCCCTGGTGGACTCCACCACGGTCGAAGTCTGCAGGTCGGCGTCCCCGCTGGCCACCGCGCCGACGTAGTCCGCGTCGTAGACCTTGTGGCGGACGGTGGCGGGCAGCGGGGCGGTGACCAGGATCAGGCCGCGGCGGGGCAGGATCGCGATGGGGGCGCCCGCGGCCTCGGCGAAGGCGGCGGACCAGGGGCCGCAGGCGTTGACGACGACGGGGGCGGAGATGGCGCCGCGGGAGGTGCGCAGGCCGGTGATCCGCCCGGCGCGGGTGGTGACGCCGGTGGCGGTGTGCCCGGCGAGGACGCTGCCGCCGCGGGAGCGGACCGCGTCGAGCAGGGCGACCGCGGCCAGGACCGGCTGGAGCTGGGCGTCCTGGGGGTAGTGGACGGCGGCGGTGACGCGGGGGGTGAGGAGCGGTTCGCGGTCGCGGGCTTCCCCGGGGGTCAGCGGGATCGCGTCCACACCGGACATCCGCTGGGTGGCGGCGAAGTCGTGGAGAGCGCTCGCGCCGTCGTCGGTCGTGGCGACGACGATGCCGCCCTTGTCCTCCCACTCGACGTCAGCGCCAATGCGGTCCACAAGCTCGGGCCAGAGGGACCGGGAGGCGCGGGCCAAGTCCAGCTCGGGGCCGGGCTCCTTGTCGGAGAGCAGGACGTTGCCCTCCCCTGCCGCCGTCGTCCCGCAGGCGGGGTCGGCTCGGTCCACGACGGTCACGCGCAGGCCCTCGGCGCTGAGCGCCTCGGCGCACGCCGCGCCGATCACGCCGGCGCCGACCACGGCTACGTCCGACTCCATCGCCCGACTTCACCGCCTCACCGTTCAGTAGAATGAACGATAGCGTAGATCTGAGGTAAGGCGGGGTCAACCCTGGACGCACGAGACAGGGGTTCGGTGTTCGAGCAGGAGCACCGAGGCGACCGGACCGTCGACCGCCTCGTAGATGTGCGGGGCCTGAGCGGGAAAGCTGACGTAGTCGCCGGGGCCCAGGACGTAAGGGGCGTTCGGGGGGCCGACCCTGAGCGTCCCGGTGATGACGGTGACGTGCTCGCGGCCGGGATGGCCTGGGGAATGCTGGATCGCGCCTGGGCGTACCCGCTGGTCGTAGACCTCGATGACGGTGTCGGGCAGGTCGAGCCTGCGGAGCATGCGCAGGTCCACGGCGTTGCTGCTGAGGACATCGAGGTCGGTGGAGCGGACCAGGACGACATCGGGCGCGGGTTCGGCGAGGAGGGTGGAGACGGGGACGCCGAGAGCGTTCGACAGACTGAACACGGTTTCGATGGTGGGATTGCCCGCGCCGGTCTCCAGCTGGGAGAGCGTGCCTTTGGCGATGTCGGAGCGGCGGGCCAGTTCGGAGAGGGAGAGGCCCGCTTGCTCGCGGAGGGCGCGGAGGTTGGTGGCCAGGACCTGGCCTGCTTGTCCTCGCGGCACGGCGACTCCCGGGTGTTCTGGCTGGCTGTTCCTGCGGTTCCGCGGCTTGCTTGCGGTGTGTCCGATGGGCGGAGATTACGCGCGGCGCGCCATCATCCGGTCAGCAGCGTTGTCGCCAGGGTGATCACGGCAGCCTCCAGCTGCTCGGTCGACTTCTCCGACCCCGCTGTCAGGTACCAGTCGTAAACCACCGAGTTGATGGCGCCGATGAGGGCCAGGCCCGCGAACCGGAAGTCGCGGTCGGCGATCTCTCCCCGAGACACCGCCTCCCTGCCCTCGCGCTCGATGACGGCGACGATCGCCTCGCGGTACTCCAGCCGAATCCGCTCGACGGCCGGGCTGGCGCCCACCACCTCCACGAAACTCACCCGCACCCGGTGGACGTCTGATGTGACTGTCCGCAGGTACGCGCGCATGGCGGCCACCAGGCGTTCGCTGACCGGTTCGGCGGGCGCGCCGTCGAGCGCTGTGGCGGTGGCGGTGAGGGCTTCGGTGGTGATCGCGGAGTGCAGGGCGATCAGGACGGCCTCCTTGCCGGTGAACTCCTGGTAGAAGTGGCGGGTGGAGACCTTCGCGGCGGCGCAGAGGCGGTCGATGGGGGTGGTGGCGTAGCCGTCGGTGCCGTAGAGGTCCAGGGCCGCCGCCAGGAGGCGTTGGCGGCGGTCGGCGCTGCGCTCGGCGGCGTCGCGGCCGGAGTAGCGGCGGGGGGAGTCGGTCATCCAGGTCCCTCGTGTCATGGCGTACCCGGGGATCACCGTAGCCGGAACCGGGGGGTCCGGTCAGCGCGAGCACCGCCCGCGGCGGGGTTACTTGAGCCCGGAGCCGAGGCCGGTCAGCGCGCGGACCTCCATCTCCGCCTGCTTGCGCTGGTCGGCCGGGTCTCCGCCGAGCACGGTCCCCAGGTAGCCGAACAGGAACGACAGCGGGATCGACACCAGGCCGGGGTTGCTCAGCGGGAACCACTGGAAGTCGACCCCGGCCAGGATCGAGGTCGGGGTACCGGACACCGCGGGCGAGAAGAGGATCAGCACGAGGCAGGACAGCAGCCCGCCGTACATCGCCCACAGGGTTCCCCGGGTGTTGAACCGCTTCCAGAACAGCGAGTAGATGATCGTCGACAGGTTCGCCGACGCCGCGATGGCGAAGGCGAGCGCGACGAGGAAAGCGACATTCTGGCCGTTGGCCGCGATGCCGCCGATGATCGAGAGCACGCCGATGACCACCGCGGTCATCCTGGCGACGCGGACCTCGGTGCGCGGGTCGGCGTCGCCGCGCTTGATCACGTTGGCGTAGACGTCGTGGGCGAAGGAGGCCGACGCGGTGATCGTCAGGCCGGCGACGACGGCCAGGATCGTGGCGAAGGCGACGGCGGCGACGATGCCCAGCAGCACCGTCCCGCCGACCCGGAAGGCCAGCAGCGGCGCGGCGGAGTTCTCCCCGCCGGGCGCGGCGGCGATCGCCTCGGGGCCGACCAGCGCCATCGCGCCGAAGCCGATGACCAGCGTGCACAGGTAGAAGGTGGCCATCAGCCAGATCGCCCAGGTCACCGAGCGGCGGGCCTCGCGGGCGTTGGGCACGGTGTAGAAGCGCATGAGCACGTGCGGCAGGCTCGCGGTGCCGAGCACGAGCGCCAGCGACAGGGAGATGAAGTCGAGTTTGGTGGTGTCGGTCGCGCCGTACTTGGCGCCGGGGCTGAGCACCGAATCGCCCAGCGGGCTGCGCTCGGCGGCGCGCTCCAGGATCGCCGAGAGGTTGAAGCCGAACTTGCCGAGCAGGAACGCGGTGATCATCGTGACGCAGAGGATGAGCAGCACCGCCTTGATGATCTGCACCCAGGTGGTGCCTTTCATCCCGCCGACGAGCACGTAGAAGAGCATGACCGCGCCGACGACGGCGATCACCAGCGCCTGTCCGCCCGCGCCGTGCACGTCCAGCAGGAGCGCGATCAGCCCACCGGCCCCGGCCATCTGGGCGATCATGTAGAACAGCGAGATCACCAGCGTGGCGTTGGCCGCCGCGGCCCGCACGGGGCGCTGGCGCATACGGAAGGCGAGCACGTCGCCGAGGGTGTAGCGGCCGGTGTTGCGCAGCCGCTCGGCGATCAGCATGAGCCCCATCAGCCAGGCCACGACCCAGCCAATGGAGTACAGGAACCCGTCGTAGCCGGTGACCGCGATGGCCCCGGAGATGCCCAAGAACGACGCCGCCGACAGGAAGTCGCCCGCCAGCGCGATGCCGTTCTGCCCGCCGGTGAAGCTGCTGCCCGCGGTGTAGTAGTCCGACTGGGACACGTTGCGGCTGCTGACCCGGTAGACGATGTAGAGCGTGATCAGCACGAACAGTGCGAAAACGACCAGGTTCAGCGCCTGGTTGGCGCCGGTCACCGCGGTTGCACCAGTGCGCGGACGGCGTCGACGTCCGGGTCGACGTGCTTGCGGGCGTGCCTGCCGTAGAGCAGGGTGATGACCACAGTGGACACGAACTGGAGCACCCCGAGCACGAGGCCGATGTTCACGACGCCGAGCACGGGGGTGCTCATGAAACCGGGCGCGTAGGCCGACAGGATCACGTACGTCAGGTACCAGACGAGGAAGAACGCGGTCGCGGGCAGCGCGAAGCGCAGCGCCCGGCGGCGCAGCCGCTGGAACTCCGGGCTGCGCTGCAGCGCGACATAGTCGATCTCGCCGTCCGCGTCCAGGAAGCCCGAATCATCTTCGGATTCAAAGCTCGCGAACCCCGGCCGCGAGCGCGCGAACACCGATCTCGTCACCGGAGACTCCCCTCGTGCGGAGGCAAAGAGTAACGATCCGGCCGGCCTAGTCAAGCAACCCGCTGCGCCGGACCGCGGTGAAGAAGTAACGTGCCGCCGAGGTTCGGTGAGATCGTTGTAGACGAACGATCTCTGTCTTACGATGCCGGTTCCAGTGGTTCGGGGGCGGCTCCACAGGAGGTCGGCGGATAGTGGCACTGTCGGACGCCGGCCTGTCCGCGCGAGGGCGGACGGGGTGGACGTGACGCCCGCCGACCCCGTTCGCCTGCGCCACCGCAAGCCCGCGACGGCGCCACCGGTGCTCGACTGGCGCAACTGGCGGCTCCCGGTCAAGCTCGCCGCCGTCCTCGTCGTCCCCGTGCTCGTCGCGCTCGGCGCGGGTGTGCTCCAGATCCAGAACTACGCGGGCCGGGCGGCGACCTACGCGCACCTGCAGGATCTCGTCGCGGTGCGCGCCGGACTGATCCCGCTCATCACGAGCCTGCAGGCCGAGCGGACCATGGTCGCCAGGGGCGTGCCGGAGGCGGGCGTCTACCAGGAGCAGGGCCGCACCACGCAGACCGCCGCGCAGCGGCTGCGCGAGCTGCGCGCCGAGACCGACGGCCTCGGCGACGTCTCGGCCTCCCGGTTCTTCGAGGCGATACGCCAGCTCGACCCGCTGCCGGGCCTGCGGGCCGAGCCCGGCGACGGGCCGAGGTCGATCACCGCCTACACGGTGGCGGTCAAGTCCCTGCTGGACTTCGACCAGGCCCTGGTCAGCCAGTTCGGCGACCCGCTGCTGTCGGGGACGGCGATCGCGCTGCACCACACCGAGGTCGCCCGCGAGCAGGTGGCGCTGCAGCAGGCCGTCCTGCTGATCGGCATCTCCCGGGGCGAGCTGCTGGGCGCCGAACTGCGGACGCTGTCGGAGTCGCACCTGCGCCTGACCGACCGGCTCAGCGACTTCCAGGCGGTCGCCACCTCCGGGCAGCGCCGCGACCTGCTGGCGCGGCTGGACGCCGTGGACGTGACCGTGCGCGAGCGGCTGGTGCAGACGGCGCTCAACGGCGATGGAGCGGTGCGCACCGACCCGTCGGAGTGGAACCGCGCGTCGGAGGCGACCATCGGCGTGCTGACCGACGCGGGCGGCTCGCTCGCCGCCGACCTGCGCGCCACCGCGGGCAGGCTCCAGGACGAGACCAGCGACCGGGCCGGGCTGGCGGCGGTGGTGCTGCTGGGAATGGTCGTCGTGGCGGGCGCGATCGGTTGGGTCATCGGACGACAGCTGTTGCGCTCGCTGGGCGCGCTGCGCCGCTCCGCGCTGGAAGTGGCCGACCGCAGGCTGCCCGCCGTGGTCGCCGACATCCGCGCCAACGCCGACCCCGACACCGCGATCGACCCGGTTCCCGTGCACACCACCGACGAACTGGGCCAGCTGGCCCGCGCCTTCGACAAGGTGCACCGCCAGGCGGTGGTCTCGGCGACCGAGCAGGCGGAGCTGCGCTCGGACATGCGCAACATCTTCGTCAACCTGTCGCGGCGCAGCCAAAGCCTGGTGGAACGCCAGCTCAAGCTGATGGAAGAACTGGAGCGCAAGGAGGAAGACCCCGACCAGCTGGCGAACCTGTTCAAGCTCGACCACCTCGCCACCCGCATGCGGCGCAACAACGAGAACCTGATGGTGCTCTCCGGCACCGAGGTCTCGCGCCGCTTCGGCAGGCCGGTGCCGCTGGTGAACGTCCTGCGCGCCGCGGTCTCGGAGATCGAGCAGTACCAGCGGGTCGTGGTGCAGCCCGCCCCGCCGATCGACGTCGTCGGCTACGCGGCGGGCGACGTCGTGCACCTGGTCGCCGAACTGCTGGACAACGCGACGGCGTTCTCGCCGCCCGGCTCGCAGGTCGTGATCGGCGCGCGGACGGGCACCGGGGGCGGGCTGGTGGTCGAGATCGTCGACGCGGGCATCGGGATGGAGTCCGCCGAGCTGGCCGCCGTCAACCGGCGGCTGGCCGAGGACGCGCCGAGCGAGCTGCCGGTGTCGCGCCAGTTGGGCCTGTTCGTGGTGGCGCGGCTGGCCAGGAGGCAAGGGCTGGCGGTGCGGCTGCGCCGCGACGGTGGCGACGGACGGGGACTGCGCGCCGCGGTCGTCGTCCCGGCCGAACTGGTCCGGGCGCAGGCGGCCCCCCAGCGGCCCACCGCGAGCGCCGCTTCCCCAGCGGTCCCGAAGCCCGGCCCAACCACCGCGATGTCCGCCCCGACCCTCACCACCCGCCCCGTGCCCGCGCCGGCGGCACCCCGCTCCCCCGCGGCCCGCAATTCCGCACCCTTTTCCCCTGCACCCGATTCCCCCGCACCCGATTCCCCCGCACCCGACAGCCCGGTGCCCATGGCGCCGTCGGGGGCCTGGTTCAGCGGTGAGCTGCCCAAGCGGGTGGCCCGCACGCCCGGGTTCGGCTCGGCGCGGACGCCCGCCGCGGCGCGCAAGCGCGACCCGGAGCGGGTCCGCGGCTTCCTGTCCAACTACCAGTCCGGGGCGCGCCGGAGCGCGCCCGAGGCCAACGAGCGGAATGAGCGGCCATGAGCACATCCCCGTCGCGGCAGGTGGACCAGTTCGGCTGGCTGGTCGGCGGCTTCACCGAGCGCGTCCCCGGGGTGGCGCACGCGATCGTCATCTCGGTCGACGGACTGCTGCTCACCACATCGGCACGGCTGCCGAGAGACAGAGCCGACCAGCTCGCGGCCATCGCGGCCGGGATGAACAGCCTCACCGAAGGCGCGTCCCGCTGCTTCGGCGGCGACCGGGTGCTGCGCACGATCGTGGAGATGGACGGCGGCATCCTGCTGCTCATGTCCATCCGCGACGGTTCGTGCCTCGCGGTGCTCGCCGCGCCCAGCTGCGACGTCGGGCAGGTGGCCTACGAGATGAACGTGCTCGTGGACCAGGTCGGGCAGATGCTGACCCCCGAGCTGCGGGCGCAGCTGCGCGGGTCCCGACAGGCCGCGCACACCGGGTGAGGGCCGCCATGGGAACCGACGACAGTGGCTCCGCGGGCAGTGGCTCCGCAGGCAGCGGCTCCGCAGGCAGTGGCTTCGCCGACCTGCTCAACGGGCTCACCCTGGGCAGACAGGGCAGTCGGAGGGGACGGGAGAAGCAGCCCGCCGCCCCGCCGCCGACTGTCGACCGCGCCCCGTCGGCCGCGGTCGAGCCGACCGAGGCCGCCGACATCGTCCGCGCCTACGCGTGGACGGCGGGCCGGACGCGCTCGGAAGCCCGGCTGGAGCTGGAGACCCTGGTGTCCCTCGCCGAGGGCTGCTCGACGGCCCGCCTGCCCGCCGAGCACCACGCCGTGGTGGAGCTGTGCCGGGCGGCGCGCTCGGTCGCCGAGGTGGCCGCGCTGCTGTCCCTGCCGCTGGGGGTGGCGAAGGTGCTGGTCGGCGACCTGGCGACCCGGGGCGTGCTGGTGGTGCGCAGCTCCGGCGCCGCACCGGACATCGGGATCATGGAGCGGGTGCTGGCCGGGCTCCGCAGGCTGTGATCGACGGGGCGGACCTTGACGGGAGCGGCGGTGCGGCCCCCAATGGCACAGGGTTCTCCGGCCGCACGGTCCCTGCGGCCGGAGTTCCCCTCGTTCCTTGGCCGGGCCACGCGCCCGCCGGGGTCACGGGCCCAGCGCGGGCCGCCCGCCGAGCCTGCGGACCGTCGAGCCCGCCGCCGCTGCCGCCGCGCGGGCTGCCTCCTCAGGGGAGCCGCCCCGGGTGAGGGTGACGGTGAGGGTGACGGTGAACGCGGCGGTGAAGGCGTCTCCCGCTCCGGTCGTGTCGGCGACCGGGTCGCCGGAGAACGGGAGGAACACCTCACCGTCGGACCAGGCCACGACATCGCCTTCGCCGTCCACCCCCAGGGCGACCAGGGACGGGCCTTCCCGCAGGAGTTCCCTGGCCGCACCGGTCGCGGCCTCGACGGTGGTCAGCTCCACCCCGGTGATCAGGCCGCCCTCGTGGGCGTCGGCGCGCAGCACGTCGGCGGCGGCGAGCAGGTCAGCGCGATCGTCGGCGGGCGGGACGCCGTCGAGCACCACGCGCCTGCCCGCGGCGTGGGCCAGGGTGGCAGCGACCCGGGCGGCGGGCTGCTGGAGCTGGACGAGCACCGACGTGGCCGCCAGCAGCGTGCCCCTGGCGTTCTCGATGTCGGCGGCGGTGAGGTCGGCGCCGGCCAGGTCCTCGAAGTAGCGCCAGTCGCCGCCCGCCTCCACCACGTTGACGATCAGCGCGGTGCGCGCGCCGGGCCTGCGCACCGCGCAGGCGACGTCGACGCGGTCGGCGCGCGCCTGGGCGAGCAGGCGGGTGCCGACCTCGTCATCGCCGACGACACCCAGCAGGGCGACCGAGGCCCCCAGCTGGGCGCAGGCGACGGCCTGGTTCGCCCCCTTGCCGCCCAGCAGCTCGCGGCGCTCCCGGACTTCGGTGCTGCCGCGCGGTCCCGGGACGGCGTCGATCCCGAGCACCACATCGCGGGCGATGTGCCCGACCACGGTGATGTCGAGGTCGCCGCCGAACCCGGAGAGGTAGCGGTCGCGGCAGATGCGGGCGCGTCGTCGTGCCGTAGCCGTCATGGCCCACCGCTCCTCAGATCAGGAACTTCCCCCCGGTCACCGCGAGGGTCTCCCCTGTGATGTAACTGGATTCCGGCGACGCGAGGAAGACGTAGGCCGGTGCCAGTTCCGCGGGCTGGGCGGCTCGGCCCATCGGGGTCTGCCTGCCGAAGTCGGAGACCTTCTCCTCGGGCATGGTCGCCGGGATGAGCGGCGTCCACACCGGGCCGGGGGCGACCGCGTTGACCCGGATGCCGCGCTCGATGAGGTCGCCGGACAGGCTCTGCGTGGCGTTGAGGATCGCGGCCTTGGTGGCGGCGTAGTCCATCAGTTCCGGGGAGGGGTCGCGTGCCTGGATGGAGGTGCTGTTGACGATGGTCGAGCCGGCCGGCATGTGCGGGACCGCGGCCCGGCACAGCCAGAACAGCGCGTACAGGTTGGTCTTGAACACCCGGTCCATCTGGTCGGTGGACAGCCCGGCCACGCCCGCGCCCGACATCTGGTAGGCGGCGTTGTTGACCAGGATGTCGAGTCCGCCCAGCTCGTCGACGGTCTTGCGGACCAGTTCGCCGCAGTGCGACTCCTCGCGCACGTCGCCGCGGGCGAGCACGGCCCTGCGCCCAGCGGACTCGACCAGCTCGGCGGTGACGGCGGCGTCGGCGTCCTCCTCCAGGTAGGAGATGACGACGTCCGCGCCCTCCCTGGCGAAGGCGACGGCGACGGCGCGTCCGATGCCGGAGTCGGCGCCGGTGATGAGCGCCCTGCGCCCGAAGAGGCGGTCGGAGCCGCGGTAGGTCTTCTCACCGTGGTCAGGTTCGGGCGACATGGCCTCGGTGCTGCCGGGCGCGCTCTGCCGCTGGGGCGTCTGCTTCTCCGGCCCCGGGTACTGCCAGCGCGGGTCCTGGAAGGTGAACTGGTCCATTTCGCCCCTCTTGTGTGGTTCTGTCATGGCGTGCGCTTGTCGAGCGGGCGCACCGCCGGTCCTTCGAGCACCGCGCCGTCGACATCGAAGCGCGAGCCGTGGCACGGGCAGTCCCAGCTGTGCTCGGCGGTGTTGAACCGCACCACGCAGCCCAGGTGGGTGCACTTCATCGATACGGCGTGCAGTGCGCCGTCGGCGTCGCGGTAGACGCCGGTCTTGCCGAGGCCGTCGCGTCGGACGCAGGCGGTGCCAGGGGCGAGGTCGTCGAGGTCGGAGGAGCCGGTCGGGGCAAGGTGGTCGGTGACCATGTCGACGCCGACCTTCGCGTTCATCCTGGCCAGCGTCGCGGCCTTGCGCGGGGTGAGGCGGGTCGGGGAGAACAGGTCGGTGATCTCGCGGCCGAGGACGCGGTCGGTGAGCAGTGTGGCGGCGAAGGTGCCGGTGGACAGGCCCCACTTGGCGAAGCCGGTGGCCACGTGCAGGCGGTCGGCGCCCGGCCGGTAGGCCCCGATCATCGGGAGCCGGTCGTAGGGGACCGGGTCCTGCGCCGACCACCGGTGGGTGAACCCGGCGACGTCCCAGTGCCTGCGGGCGAACTCCTCCAGGGCCGCGTAGCGGGCTTCGGAGTCGCCGCGCTCGCCGACCTGGTG
Organism: Actinokineospora guangxiensis; assembly: GCF_042657845.1. Classification (NCBI taxonomy): domain Bacteria; kingdom Bacillati; phylum Actinomycetota; class Actinomycetes; order Pseudonocardiales; family Pseudonocardiaceae; genus Actinokineospora; species Actinokineospora guangxiensis. The sequence goes on from NZ_JBHSKF010000012.1 coordinate 148,712, forward strand.
GCCCTGCCCGCCGACGACGAGCCGGTCGCCCGCCGAGACGATGGACCAGGTCTCGCCGCCGGTGGAGATGGCCATGCTGGAGGGCGGCGAGCCGTCCTTCAGAGTCGCGGCGACGCAGTAGGAGCGCAGAGGTTCGAGCCGGGCGAAGAACAGGCCGCGGTCGAGGATGGGGTAGTGCGTGGCGATGACCACGTGGCCGCCGCGCAGCTCGCCGTGTTCGGTGTGGACGGTCGAGGGATCGCCCTCGCGGACCTTGCGGACCCGGCTGCGCTCGAAGACCCGGCAGCCGCCGCCCTCGACCATGGCGGCCAGCCCGATGGCGTAGCGCAGCGGGTGCAGCCGGAGCTGCTCGTCCAGGCGCACGGCCGCGTGCACGGGGAACGGCAGGTCCGGCGCGGCGTCGGACACCGCGGGCAGGCCCGCGCGCACCGCGGCGTCGAGTTCGGCCTCGATCCGGGGGACATCGTCCGGGCGCAGCGCGACGGTGTGGGCGGGGCGGCGCTCGACGGCGCAGTCGATGCCTTCGGCCAGCTCGGCGACCAGGTCGACCCCGGCGGCGCTCGCCCGCGCGTAGCCCGCGGCGGCGTCGGTGCCGTGGACGCTTTCGAGTTCGGAGTAGACGGTCGACTGCAACGCGGTGACCTTGGCGGTGTTGTTGCCGGTGACGCCGCGCCCGACCAGGTCGGCCTCCACGACGGCGACGGTCAGCCCGGCGCGCTTGAGCAGCAGGGCCGTGGTCAGGCCGGTGATGCCGCCACCTACGACGACCACGTCGAACAGCGCGCCGTCGTCCGCGGCGCTGGTCGGGTACGGGGTCGGCTCGATGCCGTCCAGCCAGAGCGAGCGCAGCGCGGTGGTCGTCTGCATACCCCCACAGATACCCGCAGGTCGCTCCCCTAAACCGCCCACCAGCGACCGTGATCGACTCGACGCATGTTGCGGTAGGCGCGGTCGAGGTAGCGCAGCCGCCTGGGCAGCTTCGGCCACGTCCACCGCACGACCGCGGCGACGGCGGCGAGGCGGCGCTGGTCGCCCGCCGTCCACGTGAGACCGAGGATCTCGCGGGCGCGCTCGGGCATCAGCCCGGCCGAGAGCCACGTCATGAACCGCACGACCGGGTAGCGCACGAGCGCCCAGACCGGCGCGGGGAGGAAGCCCGGCGGCGGGATGCGGGCCTGGACCATGGTGACGGCGTAGTCGGTGGTGGAGTTGGACTCCAGCTCCTCGGCGAGCATCCGCTGCCAGTAGGCGGCGAAGTCGGGGTAGTTGTCGATGGCGGGCCGGTCGGTGAGGCCGTAGCGCCGCCACCAGGTGACGCCCTCGGCGACGAGCCGGTCCTTCTCCTCGGCGGTCAGCGGCGTCCCGAAGAACTCGTTGACGGCCATGATCCCCTCCACGAACGTGGCGTGGGTCCACCAGAACACATCGGGGTTGAGCGCGTGGTAGCGCCTGCCCCGGGAGTCGTGGCCCTTCAGGCCGGTGTGGTAGCCGCGCACCCGCGCACCGGTGTCGCTGCCGGGCGGGTCGTAGACGACGCCGAGGATCGGCGGCATGGACCGGAAGAGCCGGTCGAGCGGGTTGTCGAAGAAGTCGGAATGCTCGCGCAGCGCCGCGCCCACGGCCGGGTGCATGTTCTGCAGGGTGCCGATGCGGCCGAGGAACAGCAGGCCGCGGCTGTCGCCGAAGTGGTGCCAGGTCAGCGAGCCGGGGCCGAGCGGAGCGGAACGCATGCGGAACAGTGCAACACATCGCGTTGTTCTGTTGCAACCCGCTACGCTGGCCCGGTGCTCACCCCGCTGCCCGCGCCGCCCACCGACCTGGCGGACGTGCGCATCCTGGAGGCGGCCGTCGCCCAGTTCGCGCTCGTCGGCATCCGCAGGACCAGCGCCGACGACATCGCCCGGCGCTGCGGGGTCAACCGCACGACCCTCTACCGCAGGATGGGCACCAAGGAGCAGATCGTGCGGGCCGCGATGGCGCACGAGGTGCGCAAGGTGCTCGCCGAGATCGAGGCGCGGCTGGCCCCGATCGCCGACCCGCTGGAGCGGCAGCTGAGCGGCTTCGGCGCCACCGTCACCGCGCTGCGCGAGAACCCGCTGCTGCGTCAGCTGCTCGCCGTCGACCGCGACGAGACCCTGCTGTGGCTGACCGTGGACGCCGAGTCCGCGCTGGAGATCGCCACCGCCTACGTCGTCGGCGCCATCACCGAACTGCGGACGGCGCTCGGCCTGCCCGACTCCCCGCCCGTCGAGGCCGCCGCCGCCACGGTCGTGCGACTGGTCCACTCCCTCGTGCTCACCCCGTCGGGCCCGCCGGAGCTGACGACCGACGCACAGTTCCGCGAGTACGCCGAAACGGTCATATGCCCCTTGATCGGCGTTGCGCTTGACAGCCGGACCCCGACGGCGGACAAATAGATCACCTGCGCGCACGGGAGGCCCCGGTTGAGCGACGACGAACGGCGGCTGCACGAACTCGGGTACAAGCAGGAACTGTCCCGGACGATGTCCGGGTTCTCCAACTTCGCGGTCTCCTTCACCATCATCTCGGTGCTCTCCGGCTGCCTGACCCTCTACGGGTTCGGCATGAACACCGGCGGCCCCGCGATGATCGTCTGGGGCTGGCCGCTGGTCGGGCTGATGACGCTGATGGTCGGCCTGGCGATGGCCGAGGTGTGCTCCAGCTACCCGACGGCGGGCGGCCTCTACTACTGGGCCGCCAAACTGGCCCGGCGCAACGGGGCGGCCTGGTCGTGGTTCACCGGCTGGTTCAACGTGCTCGGCCAGGTCGCGGTCACCGCGGGCATCGACTTCGGCGCGGCGTCGTTCATCAACGCCTTCCTCGACCTGCAGTTCGGCTTCGCCGCCACCCCGGGCAACACCATCCTCATCTTCGGCATCGTGCTCGCGGTGCACGGGCTGCTGAACACCTTCGGGGTGCGGCTGGTCGCCGTGTTCAACCAGGTCAGTGTGTGGTGGCACCTGTTCGGCGTGGCGATCATCGTGGTGGTGCTGGCCATCGCGCCCGCCGAGCACCAGTCCCCCGGCTTCGTCTTCGGCGAGTTCGTCAACAACACCGGCTGGACCTCGACGTTCTACGTCGGCCTGCTCGGGCTCCTGCTGGCGCAGTACACCCTCACCGGCTACGACGCCTCGGCCCACATGACCGAGGAGACCCAGGGCGCGGCCCGTTCCGGACCGCGCGGCATCGTCATGTCCATCGTGGTGTCGATCATCGCGGGCTGGATACTGCTCGTCGGCATCACCTTCGCCATCCAGGACTACGACGGCGCGCTGAACAGCGAGACCGGTGTCCCGCCCGCGCAGATCTTCATCGACGCCCTGGGCACCACCGGCGGCAAGCTGCTGCTGCTCATCGCGATCGGCGCGCAGCTGTTCTGCGGCATGGCGTCGGTGACCGCCAACTCCCGCATGATCTACGCCTTCTCCCGCGACGGCGCACTGCCCGCCTCGGCCTTCTGGCACCGCATCAACAAGCGCACCAAGACACCCACGAACGCCGTGTGGCTGGCCGCGGCGGGCGCCTTCCTGCTCGGGCTGCCCTACCTGTGGAACGAGACGGCCTACGCGGCGGTCACCTCGATCGCCGTCATCGGCCTCTACATCGCGTATGTGCTGCCGACCTTCCTGCGGCTGCGCCAAGGCTCGGCGTTCGAGGCGGGCCCGTGGTCGCTGGGCCGCTGGAGCAGGCCGATCGGCATCGCCGCGGTGATCTGGGTCGGGTTCATCACCGTGCTGTTCATGCTGCCGCAGGTGAGCCCGGTGACCGCCGAGACCTTCAACTACACGCCGATCGCGGTGCTGGTGGTGCTCGGCTTCGCGGGCATCTGGTGGCTGGTGTCGGCCCGGCACTGGTTCACCGGCCCCAAGGTGGAGGGCACCCCGGAGGAGCTGGCGGCCATCGAGCGCGAGCTGGAGGGCTGAAAACGGGCTAGGCCAGCAGCTTCAGCACCGCTTTCTCCACGACACCGCGCGTGCGCTCGTCGGCGAGGTCGTCGCCCACGCGCTTGAGCGCGGGCGCGATCGTCTCCCCCTCGGCGAACGCGTCCACCACGCGGGCATCCACATAGGACCTGCGCGCGATCGCCCTGGTGTTCCCGAGGTCCTCGGCGACGGTGTCCATCACCGCGGCCTCCACCCGCTTGCGGGCCCGCTCGGATGCGGGCGCGTCCGCCTTGGCGAAGGCGATCGCCGCGACCACGGTGGCGTGCCAGGTCCGCAGGTCCTTCACCGTGAACTCCGCGGCGGTCAGCTCCTTGAACCGCTCGTTGAGCTCCCCCGAGCGGATCTCGTGCCAGGTGCGGCCGTCGCGGTAGGCCAGCAGGCGGTCGGTGCCCGACCTGGCCCGCTTCAGCGAGCGCACCAGGGCGGCCAGCTCCGGGTCGTCCAGGCACACCTCGCGGCGCAGGCCGCTCTTGGCCGGGTAGTCGAAGCAGATCAGCCCGCGCCGCACGACGACGTGGTCGCGCAGCAGCGTCGCGACGCCGTGGCTGCCGTTGGCCTCCACGTACTCCTCGCCGCCGGTGCGGAACACCCCGCGGTCGAGCATCCGCAGCGCGCCGCCGAGCACCCGCTGACAACCGAGGCCGGAGCGGCCGAGGTCGGCGTGGACGGCGGCGCGGAAGTCCGGCAGCAGCCCGGCCAGCTCGGTGACCCGCTTGTGCTTGGCCCGGTCCCGGCGCTGCCGCCACTGCTCGTGGTAGAGGTACTGCCGCCGCCCGGCGTCGTCGGTGCCGACCGCCTGGATGTGGCCGCCCGCGTGCGGGCAGATCCACACGTCCCGCCAGGCAGGCGGGATCGCCAGTCCCCGCACGCGCTCGGCGTCGGCCTTGGCCACCGGCGTGCCGTCGGGGTTGCGGAACCGCCACCCGCCGCCGTGCCGCCGTCTGCTGATACCGGGCCCCGCCGGGTTGCTGCGCCGCACGAGGCCGGAGGTACCCCCATTTCCCGGCGGCCAAGCCTGCCACCGAAACGGGCCGAACCGGACTCGGGAACGGAGAACGGACGCGGCACGAACTGGTGATCTGGAAACCCATTGCGCCATCTCGGTGATCGCCAGCCGCCGCGCGCGCGGGCGATGATGGTCCCAGGTGATCGCGAAGGGGACGAGGGGACGCGGTGACGGGTGAGGGGCATGGCAACGCAGGCGCACCGTGGCCGGAGTTCGACCCGCGCGACTACCTGCTGAGGAACTACGCCGAGGTCCGCGCCGACGACCGGGTCGTGCTGGAGCTGGTCAGGGACTTCTTCCACGGCGCCGGGGTGCGCCCGCGGACCGCGCGCGGCATCGATGTCGGCACCGGCTCCAACCTCTACCCGGCGCTGGCGATGCTGCCGTTCTGCCGGTCCATCACCCTCTACGAGCACGCCAAGTCGAACCTGGAGTGGCTCACCGAGCAGCATGCCGGGGCGTGGCCGTCGTGGGGACCGGTGTGGCGCGACTTCTGGGCCCTGCTGCGCGAGCGCGCCCCGTACGCCGGGCTCGACGGCCACCCGAGGCGGGTGCTCACCGAGCGGACGGCGGTCACCGAGGGCAGCGTCTTCGAGCTGGACGCCCGGTCCGAGCCGTGGGACATGGGCACCATGTTCTTCGTCGCCGAATCCATTACCGACGACCGCCATGAATTCACCGAAGCGGTGCGCCGGTTCCTCGGCGCGCTGCGGCCCGGCGCGCCGTTCGCCATCGCATTCATGGAGAACTCGGTGGGCTACGAGGTCGGGGGCGTGCGATTCCCCGCGGTCGCGATCGGGGCCGGTGACGTCGACGCCTGCCTGGCCGGTTCGGCCCGCGATGTCGCCGTCAGCAGAATTCCAGCGGGCGTCAATAGACTCCGTGTCGGCTACAGCGGCATGATTGTCGCGTGCGGACGGGCCACCGGGTCGGCGGTCCCCCGTTCCGGTGCCGACGTCGTGACGGGGTGGTCGTCGTGATCGTGCTACGGTTCGCCCCGCCAGCACTTCGCGGTCGGGGGACCGCGAATCGGATTCATTCAGCGCCCCTTCCTCTCGCCCCGGGATGGCTGCCATGAGAATTCAGCCGAGACGGCAGATCCTGGACATCTGGCGGTCGGTGATCCGGTCCTCCTACCGCGACGGGAACTGGACGTGGCGCGGGCGCGACGAGTCGAACTCCGTCAGCGACGCCGAACAGCTCTTCTGCCTGCTGTACCCGGCGACCGAGGTGCCCGCGCTGCTCCTCGACAACCCGGACATGATCAAGGACGACGTCGCCGACGCGCTCTACCGCTTCGGCGACCCGAGCACGATCCCCTACCGCCTCATCGAGGTCATCGAGGACTACGTCTCCCGCAACACCGTCCACGGCGAGCCGCACTTCGGCGGGCGCGGCTACCTCAGCACCGAGGAGGGCGAGCCGACCGAGCAGCAGCTCTCCCTCGGGCTGGTCGAGTCCTACTCCATCTCGGTGACGCTCTGCCTGGCCGCGCTCGGCTTCCTCAGGGAGTACAAGCCGCCGACGCGGCGCGCGGCGCTGGTGGCCAGGATCGCCGACCTCGAAGGCGCGCTGAGCAGGCGCCTGACCGCCGCCCTCGTCGGCCTGCTGCGCTCGTTCGTGGTCAACACCGTCGGCACGGGCCGCGACGACGAGCCGGTGCGCGCGGCGATGCTGGCGATGGTCAACCAGGACAACGAGCCCGACCAGGTCGTCATCGCCCGGCTGCGCGAGCGGCTCCAGCGCGTGCGCGCGCGGCTGGTCGAGGGCGTGCGCATCGGTGTGAGCACCGACGGCGACCTTGAGGAGGAGAGCAGGCTCTTCGAGATCGGCTGGGGCTGGGGAATCGTCACCACCGCTCCCCCGGTCAAGCTCGACCTCGGGCAGTGCGCCTTCGAGGAGGAGCCCTCGATCTGCACCGCCGAGGGCGTCGCCGACCCGCGGCCGTACCTCTACTCCACGGTCATCGCCCTCGACGGCATCAACGACTTGCGCTCGCAGCGCACCCTGGAGCTGAACCTGCTGGACGACGAGCAGCGCCGCCTGGCCGAGGCGCTGCGCATCCGGTTCGACCTGACCCAGCGGTACTGGTCGTCGATCGCGCGCTTCGGCGACACTTGGCCGCTGGAGGACATTCCCTGGCGCACCTCCGACGGCGACGAGTCCGACTACTACACGCTGCTGGTGTCCGCCGTCCTCATCCAGGACATGGAGACCCGCGAGGCCAACGACGACGACCTCGACCGCGCCGTCGACGTCCTGGAGTCCCTGGCCCAGCGCGGCCGCATCACCCGCCGCGTGGTGGTGGACGACCCGTCGGTCGCGCTGCACGTCCCCGGCGTGCGGATGCGCCTCGGCGGCTCGGACAAGCGGGGCGAGACGGAGATCGGCCCGCAGCTGTACTGGCACGCCCGCGACTTCGCCCCGCTGCTGATGAAGCGCTGCCTGCAGGCCGCGGCCCTCTCCGGCAACCGCGGGGCGCGCGACCGGCTGCTCGCCCTCGCCAAGTCGACCATGCGGCACCTGGTGGGCAGGCGCATCGAGAACGGCGCCGCCGCCGGGCTGTGGGACAACCCGCGGGAGGCGATGCGGCTCGACCTGCCGGTCGCCGGGCAGGACGAGCCGTCCTGGCACCTCACCGAGCGTGTCGTGGAGGCGCTGGTCACCGCGACCAGGACCTTCGAGGGCGAGCCGGTGCGCCACGCCGCCATGCGCTCGCGGGCCGAGGAGGTCCTGCACGAGGCCGAGCACCTGCTCAACAAGCTGCTGCTGGAGACCGCGACCGACGACGCCTCGGCGCGCAGCGTCCGGCTCACCGAGATCGAGACCAAGCTCAACCGGGCCGCCGACGTCATCACCGAGCGCCCCGGCACCGCCAACGCCCTGGCCCTGGAGGCGCTGCGCGGTCTTGACGAACTGGTGGTCGCCAGGGACAACGCGTCGAGGGGTGTGTAGTGCTGGTTTTCGCCGCGTCCGACAAGGGCGGCACCGGGCGCTCGGTCACGAGCTGCAACATCGCCTACCACCTCGCCCAGGGTGAGGATGTCGCGTACCTGGACTTCGACTTCGGCTCGCCCACCTCCGGCGCCATCTTCGAGATCGCCAGGGCCGAGCGCGGCGTCGAGCGCGACGGGCTGCACTCCTACTTCACCGACGGCGCCACCGACCCGCGCCAGCTCGACGTCTGGCACTCGACCAGCCGCACCGACCTGCGCGGCGCGAACGTGCGGCCGGGCAGGCTCTCGCTGTTCGCAGGCGAGCAGGGCGGCGCCGAGTTCGGCATGTCCGACACCGTGGTGCAGCGCTGTGCCGAGCTGCTCACCACGCTCGACCGCGAGTTCGCCGTGTGCATCGTGGACCTCAGCGCGGGCCGCTCGACGGCGCTGGCCATGGCGCTGGCGGCCACCGCGACCTCGGCGCTGCGCTCGGCGACCACCCGCTGGCTGGTGTTCCACCGCTGGACCCGCCAGCACATCGTGGCGGCCAACGGCCTGGTGCACGGCGAGCGCGGCATCCTCGACATCGGCGCCAAGCTCGGCCACCACCCCGACGCCCTGCGCGACGACATCCGGTTCGTCCGTGTCGCGGTGCCCAACCTCAAGGAGAACAATCCCGGCCAGACTCCCGCCCAGGCCGCGTGGCTGCTGCAATGCGACGAGGAGCTGCGCAGACTCGCCGTTGCGAAGAAGCTGGGGCAGAGCCGAGTATTGGGGTCGACTCCGGTCGAGCCGGTCCTGCAGTACCGGGAGCGGCTGATCTCGGACGCGGACGTGTCCACCAAGATCGCCAACCCGGAGACGGTCAGGGGCTTCCACGAGCTGGCGGTCCGGCTGACCGACGACGACGTGTGGGAGGGGATGTGAACGCGCCGGTCTACACCGAGGCGGGCAGCAGCCCCGAGCCGCGGCAGCTGGCGCTCTCGCACGTGTCCATCGAGGTCGGCCACTTCTACATGGAGGACCTGCTCAACGGCGAGGAGCGCATCCGCGCGCAGTTCCGCGAGGTGGCCCGCAGGCTCAGGGCCGAGCGGGCGGCGCTGCACGACGACCGCGACGGCATCAAGCCGCGGATCAGCACGTGCTTCCTCATCGACGACTACTTCCGCCCCGACACCGACCCCTCGGTGATCCTGCCCCGGCTGCTCCAGATCGCCGAGGAGTGCCGCGTCGAGATCGACTACCTGGCCAGGGAGGCGGGCTGCCACGAGGCCGAGGGCGTGCCGCTGGCGGAGATCACCGCCAGCATGCTGCTGCCCGAGCCGCCCGCGGGCACCACCGGCGCCCGCCCGCCCGCGCAGGAGTCCGGCTGGCTGTGCAACGGCCAGCGCACCCCCGCTCCCCCCGTGCAGGCGATGATGCCGGGCACCGCGTGGCGGCCGCCGGAGGAGTTCGGCAAGCGCAACCACACCATCTTCACCGACGTGGAGATGTGGAGCGACGAGGTGGCCGTGGTCGACGGCGTGCGCACCGAGCTGCGCAAGTGGTCGTGCCCGTTCCTGGCCGCGGTGTGGCAGCTGATCCGCCTCGGCGCGCTGCGCCACCGCGGCGAGCCGGTCGCCGAACCGACGCCGTGGACGGAGAAGTGGCCGACGCGCTGGCGCGACCTGCCCGCCGTCATCCGGCTGACCGACCAGCCGCAGCCCTTCGCCGCGTACCGGACGATCTCGATCCTGCCGAAGGCGTACCTGCAGATCGAGCACGCCGTGGACGTCATCCTCAGCCACCTCGACCTGGACGAGGCCGTCGTCGCGCAGACCGCGCGCCGCGCCGCGGCCGAGCGCGTCGGGCTGCCCGCCCAGGTCACCGAGCGGATCTCGCACGTGTTCTTCGAGGCGGGCGGGTCGGTGCGGCGGTGGTGATCCTGGGCGAGGTGCGGACCAGCCTGCTGCACAACTCGCTGCCGCTGCCCGCCAAGGCGGTGGTCGACCTGCTGTCGCTGCGCCCCGGCCGCCAGGTGGCGGCGACCGAGCGGCCGATCAACCGGACGCTGTCGGCGGACTCGCTGGTGGGCGTGGACTGCGTCGTGGCCAGCGAGCCGCGCACCCGCGCCCGCGGCATCGGCACCGTGGCCAGCCGGGCCGTCGTCGTCGGCGGGCTGGTCGCGCAGGCGTCCTCGCGGGCCAGGCTGGAGTGGACGGCGCACACCGAGCGCAAGCCGTGGGCGCACTACGCCCGCCACCGCGGGACGGTGGAGGTGCTGGGCAAGCTGTCGCCGGAGCAGGCCGTCGCCGGTTTCCTGATGCCCGTCGCTCGCCCGGAGTCCCTCGACCTCGGCGCGATCTGCCAGCGCACGCTCACCCTCGTACAGGGCAGGCCGCAGCTCGACCACGTCACCAAGCTGCGCACGCGCCCGACGACCCTGCGCTGGACGGCGGTGACCGACGACGACGCGCCGCCGTCGGTCCACCTGCGCATCGAGGACGAGACGAACCGGACCGTGCGGCTCGTGCTGCCGAGCGCGCTGGTGGACGAGGCGGCCCGCTTCTGCGAGGACCTGGCCGTGCACGACTGGCTGTACACGACGCTCGGGCGCATCGTGGAGCAGGCCGAGCGCGACATCGCCCGCGGCGCCGACCCGATGGAGGTCCTCGGCGCGGCGCTCTCGCTGCTGGTGCGGATGTGGATGCCGGGCGCGCACGTGCCGCCCGCGCTGCGCGAGCTGTGGCAGCAGCTGGAGACGACGCCGGGGTTCACGTGGTCGTGGGGCCAGCAGGTGGCGTGGGTGCGCGACCAGGTGGCGATGCGGACGCTGACGGCCTGGCAGGACGCCCGAGCCTGAGCACGCCCCGCATCGGAACCCGGCTCAGCGGAACCAGCGGCGGACCAGCAGCGCGAAGAAGATGTTGAGCGACAGCGCGCCCAGGTAGCTCTCGGCCAGCAGCAGCGCCTTGGCCGCGCCCGGGATCGGGGCGTCGCCGCCCGCCGGGTTGAGGAAGTTGGTCAGCACCGTGTGCAGGCTGGCGAGCGGGGCCTCGCCCCCGGTCGCGATGATCACGCCGACACCGAAGGCGACGAGCTGGACGGCGACCCACACCAGGAGCCGGTAGGGCTTGTAGCCGTAGCCGCAGGTCACCCAGGACACCCACAGCAGCGCCTTGCGCACACCCGCCTTCTGGATCTTCTGCAGCGCCGCGTTGCGCCGGTAGAGGCTCTGGTCGCGGGCCAGGTTCTCGCTGGTCATGAGGTGCAGCTCGGCGGCGCGGTCGAAGGCCTCGGCGGCGTGCAGGTACAGCTTCTCGGCCAGGCAGGCCTCGCCCAGCTCCTCCAGGACGTCGGCGAGGTCCTTGTTCTGGGCCTGGGTGAGCTTGAGCGGGCCGTGGAACTCGACCTCGGCGGCCATCAGGGCGACCAGCAGCACGCGGCGGCGCTCGCTGGCGAGGGGGTCGTCGTTCTTGCGCTCGTAGAGCTCCTGGAACACCAGCTCGTGCGACTTCGGCCAGCGGTTGGTCGCCGCGCGGTCGAGGATGCTGGTCGTGTGCTGCTCGAATACGTCCAGCAGTTCCCGTTCCCGGTCGCGGAGCGCGCCTTCGGAGAGGGCTTTCTCAACTTCGTCGGCATAGCGCCCGGCACGCTGTTCCACGATCGTGCACAACCGTTTGGCACGACTACTGTCCGGCACCACGACCACGGTCATGCGACCCCCTGATGCTCCAGTGCTTTTCGTGCCCCCCAATACATTCTGCCCGCACCACGGGCCCGCTCACTGAGCCGATCGGGCGATCTCCCACCCGAAGGGCGCAATGCGCGACTTATACCAGTCGCCAGGGCGACGGTCTGGCGAATGCCGGATTTGTCGTTGAACCGTCGCGGAAATCAACCAACGTCAAACCGGTTGCGCGCGGCCTCATCATGGGGGGATGGATGAACTGCGCGGGTGGCTGGACGAGCGCGTCGCACGGCACGAGTTCAGCGGAGCCGTCCTCGCCCGACGCGCGGGCACGCCGGTCTTCTCCTACGCAGGGGGGATCGCGCACCGCGGCCACGGGGTGCCGGTGGCCGCCGACACGCGGTTCGCGGTGGCGTCGGTGACCAAGATGATCACGGCGGTCGCGGCGCTGCGGCTGGTCGAGCGCGGACTCGTCGGGCTGCACGATCCGCTGTCCGACGTGCTGCCCGCCGAGCACCGGCCCACCGCGCTCACCGGCGACCACACGCTGCACCACCTGCTGTCGCACTCCTCCGGCCTGACCAACTACCACGACGACGGCGACGAGACGATGCGGTCCTGGTTCGCCTGCTGGGACCGCGTCCCCACCTACCGCGCGCGCAGGCCCGCGGACCTGCTGCCGCTGTTCGCCACCCTGCCCGCGGCGTTCCCGCCCGGGGAGCGCTACTCCTACAACGACGCCAACTTCCTCCTCGTCGGGCTCGTCATCGAGGCGGTCACCGGCAGGGCCTACCACGATGTCGTCGCTGACGAGGTGCTGACGCCCGCGGGCATGGCCGACTCCAGCTTCGAGGCGCTCGACGAAGAGCCGGACAGGCTCGCCAGCGGCTACCAGGTGAGCGACAAGCCGTATGAGAAGTGGCTGTCCAACATCTACGGCATCACCGCCTCCCCCATGCCCGACGGCGGCATGATCACCACCGCGGCCGACATGGTCGCCTTCCTCGACGCCCTGCGCGCGGATTCGCTGGTCAGCGCCGAGACGCGCGCGGCGATGACCAGCCCTCAGGTGATGGCGACCCACAACTACGGACACGGCTACGGGATGGAGATCGTCCTCGCCGACGGGGAGGTCGCGGTGTTCGGCCACGACGGCGGCGACCCCGGTGTCTCGGCGATCGCGGTGCACCTGCCCGCCGCCGAGACCACCATCGCGGTGCTGTGCAACCACGACCGCGGCGCTTGGCCCGCCTACCGCCGCGTGCTCGCGGCCCTCGACCTGCAAGATCCCCGCGGGTAGCCTCCGGCGGTACGCCGTCGGCTCATCGGGGAGGTTGCGGGTGGACACGCACACGGACGAGGCTGCCCGGGTCGGGGCCGCACTGGACGAGGCCGCTCTGGTGGAGATCGCCGACGGCGTCCACGCGTGGGTGCAGCCCGACGGAACGTGGTGGATCAACAACGCCGGGGTCGTGCACGGCCGCGACGGCGTCGCCCTGATCGACACCTGCGCCACCCGCAGGCGCACCGAGCGCTTCCTCGCCGCCGTCCGCGCCGTCGCGGGCGCGGCGACGATCCGCTACGCGGTCAACACCCACCTGCACGGCGACCACTGCTACGGCAACGCCCTGCTGCCCGCCGAGACCACCGTCATCGGGCACGCCAAGACCCGCGAGGGCCTTCTCGACGACATCCTGCTGGCAGGCGGCGCGCCGCCGATCTGGGCGCCGATGCCCGACTTCGGCGTCGCCGCCGTGCGTCCGCCGACGGTGATCGTCGGCGACAAGCTGACCGTGCACCTCGGCGAGCACCGCGTCGAACTGGCCCACCCCGGCCACCCCGCGCACACCGAGGGCGACGTCGTCGCCTGGCTGCCCGACTCCGGCGTCCTGTTCGCGGGCGACTTGCTCTTCCACGGCATCACGCCGATGGTCCTCATGGGATCGATCGACGGCGCCCTGCGCTCCCTGGACTGGCTCGCCGCCTTCGAGGCCGAGGTGGTCGTCCCCGGCCACGGCCCGCTGATCCACGACCTGGCGCCGGTCCTGGCGGCCCACGAGCGCTACTACCGCTTCGTCAAGGCCACCGCGGAGGCGGCGATGATGGAGGACAAGACCCCGCTGCGGGCCGCCACCAGCGCGGACCTCGGCGAGTTCGCCGCCTGGCCCGACGCCGAGCGCATCGTCCTCAACCTGCACCGCGCCTACGCCGAAGCCCGCGGCGCGACCATCGACATCATCGCCGCCATGACTGACGCCGTCACCTGGAACGGCGGCCCCCTGCACTGCTCGGTCTGAGCATCCGCCCGCTAGGCTGGGAGCGTTCCCAGTCGTGAGGAGGGCGCCATGGCCGAGTTCCCCGCCGAGTTCGTCTGGGGGGTGGCGACCTCGGCGTACCAGATCGAGGGCGGGGCCACCGAGGGCGGCCGGGGCCCGTCGATCTGGGACACCTTCGCGGAGCGGCCCGGGGCCACCCGCGACGGGCGGACCGGGGCCGTCGCCTGCGACCACTACCACCGCTGGCCGCACGACATGGCGCTGCTCAGCGACCTCGGGGTGGACGCCTACCGGTTCTCGGTCGCCTGGACGCGGGTGCAGCCGACCGGGCGCGGGCCGGTCGAGCAGCGCGGCCTGGACTTCTACCGGCGCGTGGTCGATGCCCTGCGCGACCGCGACATCGAGCCCTTCGTCACCCTCTACCACTGGGACCTCCCCCAGGGACTGGAAGACGACGGTGGTTGGCGATCGCGCGACACGGCGCTGCGCTTCGCCGACTACGCCGCCGTCGTGCACGAGGAGCTCGGTGACTCCGTGCGGTTCTGGACGACGATGAACGAGCCCTTCGTCTCCGCCGTCGCCGGGTACGCCGAGGGCCGCCACGCCCCCGGCGCGCGCGAGGGCCACGGCTCGCTGGCCGCGGCGCACCACCTGCTGCTGGGCCACGGCCTCGGCGTGCGCGCCATGCGCGCGCAGGGAGGCGGGAAGTTCGGCGGTGAGAAGTTTGGCGGTGACAGATTTGGCGGTGACAAGTTTGGCATCGTGCTCAACCAGTCCCCCGCTGTGCCCGTCGGGCCCGGTGGCGAGGCGGCGGCGCGGCGCTTCGACCTGCTGCTGCGCAGGCAGTTCACCGAGCCGCTGTTCGGCGGCGCCTACCCGGGCGACTACGACGACGTCTTCGGCCCCATCACCGACCTGTCCTTCCGCCACGACGGCGACCTCGACGTCATCGGCACCCCGCTGGACTACGTCGGCGTCAACTACTACTACCGCCGCCACGTCGCCGACGCGCCACCCGCCGTCGCCGACCCCGCCGACCGCACCGCCGAGGACATCGGCGTGGACTACACCCAGCTGCCCGACGTGCCCAAGACCGGTCTCGGCTGGCCCATCGAGCCCACCGGCCTCATCGAGGCGCTCACCGACCTCAAGAACCGCTACCCCGACCTGCCCCCCATCTACCTGACCGAGAACGGCTGCGCCTATCCCGAGCCCGTCGAGGACCGCGAGCGCGTCGCCTTCCTGTCCAGCCACCTGAGCGCGCTGAGCACCGCGATCGAGTTCGGTGTGGACGTGCGCGGCTACTTCCACTGGTCGCTGCTGGACAACTTCGAGTGGGCGCACGGCTACGGCCCCCGCTTCGGCCTGGTGCACGTCGACTACACGACCCTCGTGCGGACACCCAAAGCCAGCTTCTCCTGGTACCGGGACTACATCAGGGAGCAGCGCGCCGGGTGATTCGCCGCCGTTCGGCCGGGGTACCTCCACGGGTGAGATCGCCGGTTGAGAGGACTACGAGATGACCAGGGCCGAGGACGTCACCACCAGGCACGAGGACGTCGGACGGGTGCCACGGCGGCGTGGTGCGGTCAATGGATTCTTGGTCGTGCTGCTGGGCCTGTGGGGCGCGACCGTGCCGTTCTTCGGTCCCTACCTCGGTCTGCCGTACGGGTTCGACGACGCGTGGGTGTTCACCGGGGAGCGGGCCCTGCTCAACGTCCTGCCGGGCGTCGTGGTCATCCTGGGCGGGCTCGGCCTGATCGGCAGCGCGCGCAGCACCGGCGGCGTGTTCTGGGGCTGGCTGGCCGCTGTCGGCGGCGCCTGGTTCGCCGTCGGCCCGACGGTGAGCACCGTGTGGACCGGTGGCGCGCCCGCTGTGGGCGAGCCGCTGGCCGCGTCCGCGGGGGTGCGCGCCTTCACCGAGCTGGTCTACCACGTTGGCCTCGGCGCGCTGATCGTGTTCCTCGCCGCCGTCGCCCTCGGCCGCTTCACCGCGGGCACCGGCCGCGTCGTCGCCGAGGTGCCCGAGCAGGACCGCGGCCTGCACGACCGTGACGGCCACCTGCGGGACACCAGCGCCGACAAGCGTGACAGCGACCTGGACACCTACGGCCAGGACGGCCACATCCGGGACGCGAACAGCACCGACTCGACCACCGACCGCCTGCGCACCGGCGCGGACCGCTCGGGCCCGGAGACCTCGGTCCTGCACCGTCCGACCGGTACCGTCCGCGACGGTGCCCACACCCCGGACGCCCACACCCCCGACACCCACGCCCGGGACACCCACGCCCGGGACGCCTACAACCAGGGCGCGTACGACCAGGCTGCGCAGGACGGCAAGCACCGCGTGCCCAACCAGCCCCGCTGACCAGCCGAGCAGGACTTCATCAGGTGACGCCGAACCACTGGCGTCAGCTGATGATGTCTGACTGGGGAAGGGTGAATCCCTTGCGCGGCCTTGCCGCCGACGGCGGCGGAACCACCGGCCCGACGTCACCGTCGGGAGCCACGTCGAAGTCCACGACGACCGGCGCGTGATCGCTGGGTTTGCTCCCCTTGCGCGCTTCCCGGTCCACCCACGCCGCCGCGACCCGCTCGGCCAGCGGTCCCCCGGCCAAGACCAGGTCGATGCGCATGCCGAGGTTCTTGTGGAACATGCCCTGGCGGTAGTCCCAGTAGGTGAAGAAGCGCTCCTCGGGCCAGCGCTCGCGGAGGACGTCGTGCAGGCCCAGCCCGGTCAGCTCGGCGAGGGCGGCGCGCTCGGGCGCGGTCACGTGGGTGTGCCCCGCGTAGGCGGCCGGGTCGAACACGTCGGCGTCGGCGGGGGCGATGTTCACGTCCCCGCACACCACTGTGGTCTCGGCGTCGGGGCGGACGAACTCGGTGAGCGCGGCGAGCCACTCCAGTTTGTAGCGGTAGTGGTCTGAGTCCGGGACGCGGCCGTTGGGCACGTAGACCGAGTGCACCCGCGCTCCCCCGCACACCGCCGACACCGCCCGCGGCTCCTGCCCGGGGAAGCCGGGCCCGCCGGGCAGTCCGACCACGACGTCGTCCAGCCCCACCTTGGACAGCAGCGCGACGCCGTTCCACTGGTTGAGCCCGTTGACCGCGACCTCGTAGCCGCGGGCGGCCAGTTCCGCGCCCAGCAGCTCGGTGAACGCCTCGCCGGACAGCTTGGTCTCCTGCAGGCACACCACGTCGGGTTCGCGCTGGTCCAGCCAGGGAAGCAGGCGCGGCACGCGCTGTTTGACCGAGTTGACGTTCCAGGTCGCTATCCGCACCCGGCCCACCGTACCGACGGCCCACACCGGTCGCCGCCCGCCCGCCAATCGCGCGGTGGTGGGAACTCAACGGCTCCCACAGCCGACTCTCAGTAAGCACGGGTACCGTCCAGCACCGAGGTGAGTCCACAGACATGACGAGCAAGAATCCGGTGAAGGCCCGCCACGGGCTTTCCCTCAACGTGGTCATGACGATCGCCGTGGTGGTCGTCGCGGTGCTCGTGGTCGGCGGCATCATGCTGTTCGGCGGGTCCGACACCACCACCGGCGGCACCGGCGGCACCGGCGACTCGGGCGACGCGGCCCGCGAGGCAGGCGGCAGCGGCGGCGGTGTGTCCACAGCTGTGCTGGCCCCCGACGGCAGCCACGAGCTGACCTCGGCCGCCGACGGCAAGGTGACGATCGTCGAGTTCCTCGACTACCAGTGCCCGGCGTGCGCGGGCTACTTCGCCAACGTCACCAGCAAGGTGGAGAAGGACTACGCGGGCAAGGTGACCTTCGTCGTCCGCAACTATCCCCTGGACTCCCACCCGCTGGCCGTGCCCGCCGCCCGCGCCGCGGAGGCCGCCGCCGAGCAGGACAAGTTCAGCGAGATGTACCACCTGATCTACCAGAACTACCAGGAGTGGGCCGTGGCCCCCGACGGCCAGCAGCTCAGCGACGACACCGCCCGCGCTGGCCAGGTGTTCCTCGGCTACGCCGAGCGGCTGGGCCTGGACACCGCGAAGTTCACCGCCGACCTGGACTCCCCCGCCGTGCAGGCGCGCATCGACAAGGACACCGCCGACGGCAAGACGGCGGGCGTCTCCGGCACCCCGACGATCTTCGTCAACGGCCAGAAGTTCGAGGCGACCGGCGACACCTTCGCCGACGTCGACCGCCAGCTGCGCGAACTGGTGGACCGGGAGCTGGCCGGGTGAGCCGCGGGCTCGCCTGGCTCTACGTCGTCGGCGGCGGGCTGGGCCTGGCCGCCGCCGTCGCGCTCATCCTGGAGAAGCTGGCCGTCCTGGCCGACCCGACGCATGTGCCGCTGTGCTCGCTCAACCCGATCGTGTCCTGCGGGTCGGTGATGGACAGCCCGCAGGCCGCCGCGTTCGGCTTCCCCAACCCGCTGATCGGGGTCGCCGCCTTCGCGGTGGTGGTGACGGTCGGCGTGGTGGGCCTGCTCGGGTTCGAGCCGCCGCGCTGGTTCCGGATCGGCATGCAGGTCGGCGTCACCTTCGGCGTCGTCTTCGTGCACTGGCTGATCGTCGCCAGCCTCTACGACATCCGCGCCCTGTGCCCGTACTGCATGGTCGTGTGGGTCGTGATGATCCCGCTGTTCTGGTACACCACGCTCGACACCTTCGAGCTGCCGACGCTGCGCAAGCTGCACAGCACGGTCCTGGTGCTCTGGTACGCGGTGATCGCCGCGCTCGTCCTGCAGGCCTTCTGGTCGTTCTGGACCAGCTGACCTCCACAGAACGTTCACACCTCGCCCCTGGCACGCGCACAAGCGCTGCTTAGAGTCAGCGGCATGGGGAGCAAACGCGTGCTGGTCGTGGAGGACGAGCAGACCATCGCCGAGTCGGTGGCCGCCCGTCTGCGCGCCGAGGGATTCACCGTCGAGGTGGCCTCGGACGGGCCGTCCGGGGTGGCCGCCGCGCGGGCGAACCCGCCGGACCTCATCGTGCTGGACGTCATGCTGCCCGGCTTCGACGGGCTGGAGGTGTGCAGGCGGGTGCAGGCCGAGCGCCCGGTTCCCGTCCTGATGCTGACCGCCCGCGACGATGAGACCGACCTGCTCGTCGGGCTCGCCGTCGGCGCCGACGACTACATGACCAAGCCCTTCTCCATCCGCGAGCTGGCCGCGCGCGTCCACGTCCTGCTCCGGCGGGTCGAGCGCGCGGCGAGCACGGCGGCGCCGCTGGTCGTCGGCGACCTGGAGGTCGACCCGGTGCAGCGGCGGGTCCGCCGGGGCGGCGTCGAGGCGCACCTGACCCCGATCGAGTTCGACCTGCTCGCCTACCTGGCCGCCCGGCCGCGCGCGGTGCAGCCCAGGGAGCGGCTGCTCGCCGAGATCTGGAACTGGTCGGACGCGGCGGGCTCGCGCACGGTGGACAGCCACATCAAGGCGCTGCGCCGCAAGCTCGGCGCCGACCTGATCAGGACAGTGCACGGCGTGGGCTACGCCCTGGAGGTGGCGCGGTGAGGCAGCGCCTGGCCGAGGTGCTCGAACTGCTGCCGCGCCCGCTCGACCCGGTGCGCTCCATCAAGGTCAAGATCGGCATCCTGCTGGTGGCCTCCGGCTCGGCGGCACTGGCCTACTTCTGGCTGATGATCGGCTGGATTCCGCCGACGACCTCGATCACCGCCATCATCGGCGCGCTGATCACCTCGCAGATCCTGGCCCACGGCATGACCCGGCCGCTGCGGGAGATGACCGCGGCGGCGCGGGCGATGGCCCGCGGCGACTACTCGCGGCGGGTGCGGGTCACCGCGCGCGACGAGGTCGGCGAGCTGGGCCAGGCGTTCAACCAGATGAGCGCCGAGCTGGCCGACGTCGACCGCACCCGCCGCGAGCTGATCGCGAACGTCTCCCACGAGCTGCGCACCCCGATCGCGGCGTTGCAGGCGGTGCTGGAGAACGTCGTGGACGGGGTCAGCCCGGCGGACCCGTCGACGATGCGGACCGCGCTGGCGCAGACCGAGCGGCTGGGCAGGCTGGTGGCCGAACTGCTGGACCTCTCGCGCGTCGACGCCGGGGTGCACCCGCTGAACGTCGTGGCGCTCGACGTCGAGCCGCTGCTGCGCGAGGTGGTGGCCGAGGCCGAGGTCAACGCCCTGGCCGCGGGCCGCGACGTCTCGTTCGCGGTGGCCGTCTCCCCCGCAGCGGCCGTGGTCAGGGGCGACCGGGAGCGGCTGCACCAGGTGCTGGTGGGGCTGCTGGACAACGCCGTGCGGCACGGGCCCGCTGGCGGGGTCGTACGGGTCTCGGCGGTCGTGGACGGCGGGCTGTGCCTGGAGGTCGCCGACGACGGGCCGGGCATCGCCGCCGGGGAGCGGGATCAGGTGTTCGACCGGTTCAGCCGCGGGGTGCGCGCCTCCGGCGGGGGCACCGGGCTGGGGCTGGCCATCGCCCGGTGGGTGGTGGAGATGCACGGCGGCACCATCGGGGTGGTCGATTCGGCCACCGGGTGCCGGATTCGGGTGACGCTTCCCTGACAGCGCCGCGATCGCGGAATCGCTGTCGAGCACACCGGCCGCCGAACACGCCTGCCTTCAAGTAGGCCTGTCTTCAGGTGCGCCGGCCTTTCGAGCACACCGATAGGGAGTTGGGGTCGATCCATGTCTGAAACCATCGTGGCGCAGGTCGGGGCCGGGCCTCGGGCGGGCGACCGGGAGTGGGTGACGCCCGGTGAGCCCGCCTCCCGGCGGGTGCTGGCCGTCGTCGCGGGCAGCGCGCTGGCGGTCGCGGTGCTGGTGCCGGTGCAGAAGGTGGGCGTGGGCTGGACCGCGGCGGGGGTGGTCATGGCCGCCGCCGTCGTGCTGCTGGCCCGGCCCGAGCTGCGTCCCTCGGCCGAACCGCGGGGGCCCGGCCGGCCGCGGACGGCGCCCGATCCGCTCTACATCGGACTCGCCGTCGCGCTGGCCTCGGCGGGGGCGATCCGGGCGGCGGAGTGGCTGTTCGTGCTGTGCGCGCTGGCCTCGGTGGGGTGCCTGTCGCTGGCGCTCTCCCCCGGGCGCTCGGCGTGGGCGCTGGCGTTCGGTTCGGTCTCCGCGTGGATCGCGGGGTTCCTGGCGCTGCCGTGGCTGTTCGAGGGGAGCAAGACGTTGCGCCGCGAGCGGGGCGGGGCCCGGATCGGGTGGTCGGTCGCCGTCGGTACCGGGCTGCTGCTGGTGTTCGGGGCGCTGTTCGCCTCGGCGGACGCGGCTTTCGCGCGGCTGGTGGAGTCCCTGACGCCGCAGGCGTCCGAAGTGGATGGCACCGGGGTCGTGGTGTTCGGGGTGGCCGCGCTGTTCGTCGGCGGCGTCGCCCACCTCGTCGCCGCGCCGATGCCCGAACCGGACGGGCGGCGGCGGCGCGGGCCGGTCCGCCTCATCGAATGGGCGCTGCCCGTGGGTGTGCTGCTGGGACTGTTCGTGGTCTTCATCGGGGTGCAGGTGGCGGTGCTGTTCGGCGGCGACACCTACGTCAGCTCCGCGGGGATGACCTATGCCGGGTACGCGCGCTCGGGGTTCTGGCAGTTGCTCGTCGTCACCGGGCTGGTGCTCGCCGTCATCGCGGTGGCCGCCCGGGTCGCGCCGGTGGGCACCGGTGCCGAGCGGGCGTGGCTGCGGGTGCTGCTGGGCGGGTTGACCGCGGCGACCCTGGTGGTCGTCGTCTCCGCGATCAGCCGGTTGTGGCTCTACCAGCAGACCTACGGGTTCACGGTGCTGCGGCTGCTCGTCGGCGTCGCCGAGGTGTGGTTGGGACTGGTGTGCCTGATGGTGCTGGCGGCGGGCCGGTCGCTGCGCGCGGCGTGGCTGCCGAAGGCGGTGCTGACCAGCGCGCTGGCCGCGCTGCTGGGCCTCGTGGTCCTCAACCCGGAGCGGTTCGTCGCCGAGTGGAACGTCGACCGCTACGCCGGCACCGGCCGCATCGACACCGGCTACCTCGGCCGCCTCTCGGCCGACGCCGTGCCCGCGCTCGCCGCCCTGCCGGAACCGGTGCGCGCGTGCGTGCTGGCCAACCACAAGATCACAAAGGACCGTCCACTGGAGTGGAACTGGGGCCGCTCCCAGGCGGCCGGACATCTCGCCGCTGTAGGCCACTGCGCCGATGCGCACGGATAAGCGTCTCACTTTCACTCATTCGTGGACAATCTGTGCTTACCATCCCGGCGACGTCGGGAGGCCACGTGACGACGATGGCGATTGTCGGTTTTGGATCGCTGGGAACGGTGTTCGCGCATGCGGCGCGGCAGGTCGGGATCGACCCGGTGGTGTGCGCGCGCAGTCCTCTGCCCGGCCTGGCGCTGCGCATGGACGGCAGGCGCCACCCGGTTCCGGTCCGGGTGCTCACCGACCCCGACGCCGCCACCCCCGCCGACTGGGTGCTGCTGACCACCAAGGCCCATGACTGCGCCTCCACCGCCCCGTGGATGCGCCGCCTGCTGCACTCCGGCAGCACCCTGGTCGTCCTGCAGAACGGCGTGGAGCACGCCGACCACGCCCGCGACCTGATCGGCCCGGCCGCCTTCCTGCCCGGCCTGGTCTACATCGCCGCCGAACGCCTCACCGGCGGCGAGGTCCGCCACCGCCGGGGCCAGGACGTCGTCGTCGCCGCGGGGCCCGCGGGCGCCGCCTTCGCCACCCTGTTCGCGGACTCGGGCCTCACCGTCCACCAGGTGCCCGACTTCACCACCGCGGCCTGGCGCAAACTCCTCGGCAACGCCGCCGCCAACCCCATCACCGCCCTCACCCTGCGCCGCATGGAAGTCATGGACACCAGCGACGTCCGAGACCTGGCCGACCAGGTCCTGCACGAGGCCGCCGCCGTGGGCCGCGCCGCGGGCGCCGACCTCACCCCTGCCGACATCGAGGCCACCCTCGCCTTCTACCAGGGCTTCGACGCCACCGACGGCACCTCGATGCTCTACGACCGCCTGGCGGGCCGTCCCCTGGAGACGGACCCGATCACCGGCGTGATCGTCCGACTCGGCCGGACCCTGGGCGTCCCCACCCCGGTCAACGACATCCTCCGCGTCCTCACCGAAGCCGCCGCACCGGCCTGACCGGTTCCCGCCAGATCACCCCGGCTCGACGGTTGACACGGCAACAGCGCTACCGCCAGTCTGGGAGCGCTCCCAGACAGTTCGAGGACAGGAGTAGGTCGTGCGAGGTCCCCTGCGCAACGCGGCGCTGGCCGCCCTCCTCATCGGCGCCGCCGCCGTCTCCATCCCGCCGTCCCAGGCGGCCCCCACTCCCCCTGCCGCCACCCTCTCGGCCTCCGCCGCCGGCCTGGCTCTCACCGTCGAGACCGCGCAGCTGGCCTTCGGCCTCAACCGGCCGACCGCCATCGCCGCGCCCCACGACGGCTCCAAGCGCCTCTTCATCACCGAGAAGATCGGCCGGGTCCGCGTCTACCACCCCGACACCGGACTGGCCCCCGACCCGCTGATCGACATCTCCGCTGAGGTGAGCGTCAGCGGCAACGAGCGCGGTCTCCTCGGCATCGCCGTCGATCCCGCCGACAACACCCTCTACCTCGCCTACACCCGGATCAGCGACAACGCCGTCACCCTCGCCCGCTACCGCGACGGCGCCCTGGAGGAGGTGCTCACCCAGGAGCACGCCACCTACTCCAACCACAACGGCGGCCAGATCGCCTTCGACAACGACGGCCTGCTGTTCTGGGGCATCGGCGACGGCGGCAGCTCGGGCGACCCGTTCGACGCCGGCCAGCGCCTGGACACCCTGCTGGGCAAGATCCTGCGCCTGGACGTCAGCTGCGAGACCTACTGCGTCCCGGCGGACAACCCGTTCGTCGACACCCCCGGCGCCAGGCCGGAGATCTGGGCGCACGGGCTGCGCAACCCGTGGCGCTTCTCCGTGGACCCGGCCGACAACTCGCTGTGGATCGCCGACGTGGGGCAGGGAACCCTGGAGGAGGTCGACCACCTGCGGGCCGGGGACGGCGGGGCGAACCTCGGGTGGTCGTGCCGGGAGGGCACCGCGGTGTTCGACCCCACCCGCTGCCGCGACGGGGAGACCTATGTGGACCCGGTCTTCACCTACCAGACCTCGGTCGAGGGCTGCGCGGTGATCGGGGGGCCGGTCTACCGGGGCGCGCGCTTCGCCGACATCGCCGACGGGGTGTTCCTGGCCAGCGACTACTGCACCAACCCCGCCTTCGCCATCAAGGCCAACGCCGACGGCTCCTACACCAGCGCGCGCGTCGGCGAGCTGCCGATCCAGCCGACCAGCTTCGGCACCGACGCCGACGGGGAGATCTACCTGGTCAACGACCTGCCCGGCCAGCTGCACAAGGTGAGCTTCCGCTCCACCGCGCAGACCGCGACCTGCACCGTGGCCTACCGGGTGGTGGACCAGTGGGCGGCGAACTTCCGCGCCGAGGTCACCGTCACCAACACCGGGGCCGAGCCGGTCAGCGGGTGGAGCCTGGCGTGGTCCTTCGCCGACGGGCAGCGGGCGGGCACCGCCTGGAACGCCAGGATCAGCCAGCAGGGGCAGGCGGTGACCGCGCGCAACGCCGACTGGAACGCCCAGATCGCGCCGGGCGCGGCGGTGACCTTCGGCTTCCTCGGCACCCGCTCCGGCGACGCCACCGCGCCCGCGGCGTTCACCCTCAACGGCGGCGCCTGCCGATAACCGACTGCGCGCGCCCCCGGTGGCCGGCACCATCGGGGGCGATGCCCACCGAATCCCGCACGGCGCGCGCCGTCGCCGCAGCCTCAGCAGCCGCCCGCGACCTGGGGGTCGAGCACGACGACCCCCAGGTCCTCTACGACGTGTTCTCCGTGGTCGTGCACCTCGCTCCCAGTCCCGTGGTGGTCCGCGTGCCCACCGTCCTGCCGCCGGGCAACCGGCTGGCCGAGCAGGTCGAGCGCCAGCGCGCCGAGCTGGCGGTGACGTCCTGGTTGGCGGGCACCGGGTTCCCGGCGGTCGCGCCGAGCCCGCTGGTCCCGACCGAGCCGGTCGTGCGCGACGGCCTGTCGATGACGTTCTGGCAGTGGGTCGAGACCCTCGACATCGAGCACGACTACCCGGCGCGCATGGCGAAGACGGCCCACCTGCACGCCGCGCTGCTCGACTACCCCGGCGAGCTGCCGTTCATGCTCTCCCTGGACGGTTCCCTCGACGCCAGCCTGGACGTGCTGGCCGAGCGGCCGGACCTGCTGCCCGCCGAGGACGTGGCCCGCGCCCGTGCGGAGTGGGCCGCGCTGCGCCCGGTCGTGACCGACCGCGACCGCTTCGCCGAGGCCCACCCGGGTGTGCCCGTGCAGGTGGTGCACGGGGACGCTCCCGCGTGGAACCTGCTCGACACCACCAGCGGCCAGCTGTTCGCCGACTTCGAGCTGGTCGTGACCGGCCCGGTCGAGTGGGACCTGGCGATGATGCCGCCGGAGGTCGTCGCCTCCTACGACGCCACGGCCGCCGAGCTGGGCCTGCGCACCACCGACCCCGACGTCTTGGCCCTGGTGAACGCCGTGGGCATGCTGCGCGGTGTCGCCTGCATGGCCCTGGTCCCCGAGCTGCCGTCGCTGGCTGAGGACCTCGCGCCGATGCTTGAGCACTGGCGCTCCACACCGGTGGTGGGCTAGACCGACCTCGGTCAGGAGAAGACCAGGCCTTCGCCGTCGACCCTGCCCCTGCGCAGCAGCAGGACGTCCCTCGGGTAGTTCTGGTGCAGCCGCCAGGGCGCGACGTCGCCCTGGCTGGGCAGCGCTGCCCCGGCGCGCTTGACGTAGCCGGACTGCAGATCGATGAACGGCAGCCTGCGCACGGACCCGTCCGGCTCGACCGGGACGACCGTGCGCAGGCCCCGTTCGCGCAGGTGCGCGAGCAGCCTGCACACGTGCTCGGCGACAAGGTCGCACTTGAGGGTCCACGACGCGTTGGTGTAGCCGATCGCGACGGCGAAGTTCGGCACGCCGCTGAGCATCATCCCCTTGTAGGCCACCGTGTCGGCGAAGTCGACGCGCTCGCCGTCCACGGTCACCTCGACACCGCCGAAAGGCAGCACCGACAGGCCGGTGGCGGTCACCACGACGTCGGCGGGCACGGTCTCGCCGGAGGCGAGGTCCACCCCGTCGCGGGAGAGCCCGATCACCTTGTCGGTCACCACGGACGCCTTGCCGGAGCTGATGGCGCGGAAGAGGTCGCCGTCGGGCACGAAGCACACCCGCTGGTCCCACGGCGCGTAGTCCGGGCGGAAGTGCGTGTCGACCGGGTAGCCCTCGGGCAGCTGCTTGCGCGCACCCCAGCGCAGCACCCGGCGGACCAGGTCCGGGAAGCGCCTGCTCAGCCGGTAGAACGCCAACCCGGCGAGCGCGTTCTTCCAGCGCACCGCCGGGTGGGCGAAGCGGGCGGGCAGCACCTTCCTGACCAGGTCGCCGAGCCCGTCGCGGGAGCCGAGCGAGAGCACGTAGCTCGGCGAGCGCTGCACCATCGTCACGTGCGCCGCCGCCTCGGCCATCGCGGGCACCAGGGTCACCGCGGTCGCGCCGCTGCCGATGACGGCGACGCGCTTGCCGGTCCAGTCCAGTTCTGCGGGCCAGTGCTGCGGGTGCACCACCGCGCCGCCGAACTCGGCCAGGCCGGGGAAGTCGGGGGTGTAGCCGGCCTCGTAGCGGTAGTAGCCGGTGCAGGAGAACAGAAACCCGCAGGTCAGCGTCGAGGTCTCGGCACCAGTGTCGATGGTGACGGTCCAGGTGGCCGACGCGCTGTCCCAGGACGCCGCGACGACCTTGCTGTCGAAGCGCACCAGCCGGTCGACGCCGTACTCGCGGGCGGTGTCGCGGATGTACTCGCGGATCGAGGTCCCGTCGGCCAGCACCGCCGAGCCGCGCCACGGCCGGAACGAGTAGCCGAGGGTGAGCATGTCCGAGTCCGAGCGCACCCCCGGGTACCGGAACAGGTCCCAGGTCCCGCCGATGGCCGAGCGCGCCTCGACGATCGCCATGCTCGCCGACGGCAGCCGCCGCCGCAGGTGGCACGCGGCCCCGATGCCCGACAGCCCGGCCCCGACGATCAGCACGTCGACGTGCTCCATACCCGGTCCTCCCCTGGTCGTCCCGGGCGACGCTACCCGCTCGCGCGGCGGGCGACAGCCGCCGACCGCGCGAGCGGGTGGATCACCCGACCAGCCGGTAGGCGTCGATGACGGTCAGCGCGCTCGTGCCCGCGGGCCCGGCCGCCGAGAGCCGCAGCGACACCGATGTCGCCGCGGCCGGGTGGGCGACGGTCACCGACGTCGCGGTCGAGGCCGCGGGCCGCCAGGTCGCGCCGCCGTCGAAGGACACCTCGGCGGTGAGGGCGCTCGGTGCCGATTCCCCGCCGCCGTTGGTGACCAGCGCCACCGGGATCGTCAGCGACTGCCCGGGCACGCCCGCCCCGGTCTCGCCGAGATCGGGGCTGAGCCGGATCGCGGCGAGCGGCAGCGGAGTGGACGTCCCGGGGCTGCTCGCCGAGCGGAAGGTCCAGGACGCCTCGACGCGGGTGCTGGTCGCGAACACCGCACCGCGGTCGGCGGTGACCGTCAGCCCGTACTCGGCGTCCTCGGCCGGTACCCGCACCACCGCAGATCCCGGCTGCTCGGCCGCGCGGACCTCGACGCCGTCCCTGGTGAGCACCGTGCGCCCGCTCGTGTAGGAGGACCAGCCGACGTTGCCCGCGCCGTCCCCGGCGAACGGGATGTTCAGCACCAGGTCGTCGCCGAAGCGCCAGGCGCGGCTCTCGCCGTCGAAGGCGGGCGCGAAGACCGGGGAGTTGACGGTCCGCTCGTAGACGCGCCCCGCGGCCAGGCGCTCGCGCGGGGTGGCCAGGTCGGTGACCGGGTCGGCGCCGCCTTCCTCGTACTCCCAGATCCCGCCGGACCAGGTCGAGCCGGTGGTGACGTGGGAGGTGATCTCGGTGGGCAGGGCGCGGCGGCTGCCGAGGAACAGCATGCCCACCGCGTCGCCGCGGCCGATGGCGACCTCCTCGGCTTGGCGGCGCGGGCCCGACGCGGCGGCCATCGTGCGCACGGTGGCCAGTTCCGCGCGCGGCACCGTGCGGTCCAGGCCGGTGAAGGCGGTGTCGTCGCGGTGCGCGGTCAGGTAGTAGGCGTCATCGGGGGTGGCCCAGTGCGCGCCCGCCATCGCGGCGAGCCCGTCGACGCCCGCCCCCGCGTGCTGGGTGGCCAGCGCGCCGGGGTCGGTCGCGCCGACGCTGACGGTGATGCCGGTGCCGCTGGGGAAGTACACCGCGTAGGTCGCCTGCGCGATGACGAGTTCGGCGGCGGCGTCGGCCGGGGCGAGGCGGATGACCCTGGTCTGGCGGGCGTCGGCGGTCGCGGCGGCGTCGGCCGACAGCGCCAGGACGGGCTGGGCGACGTGGAACAGGCGGGTGCCGGTCGGGCCGATGAGCAGCGTGTCGAGCAGGTAGTCACCCTTGGGCAGGCGGGCGGTGGCGGTGCCGCTGGGGTCGGACAGGAACACCGGGGGGCCGCCCGACTTGTTCATCAGCAGGCCCTCGAAGGACGCGGCGGGCGCGCCGTCGGGGCCGACCGCGCGCAGCGTCAGGTCGTAGCTCTCCACCTCGCGTTCGACGGCGACCGGGGTGCGCACCGCGGGCTCGCCCCCGGACGAGGCGAGGACCGCGCCGCTGTAGAGGCCGTCGGCAGTGCCCGTCGAGGTGTCGCCGGTGACGGTCGCGGTGGCGGTGCCGCCCGCCGGCACGGTGAGCCGGGCCGGGGTCACGGTGAGCAGCCCGTCGGGGGCGGGGGCGCCGTCCGGGCCGACCGCCTCCACGGCGAGGTCGACGGTCAGCGGGGCGTCGCCGTCGTTGCGGTAAGTCAGCTCCCGGGAGACGGGCTCGTCGTCATCGTGCGGCCACTGCTGAGTGCCCAGGCCCAACGAGGTGGGCGAGGTGGTGACGGTCTTGGCCAAGGCGGCGGGCACGTCGACGCGCCCGGAGCCCTGGGTGAAGGCGGTCTCCCCGCCGGTCGGGGCCGCCGAGGCGGTGAGCGCGGACTTGAGCCGCTGCCCCGGCCAGTCCGGGCGGGCCTGGGCCAGCAGGGCGGCCGCGCCCGCGACGTGCGGGGTGGCCATCGACGTGCCCGACAGCGCGATGTAGCCGTCCTCGACGGGCTCGCCGATCACGCCGCCTGCGGACGCCGCGGCGACGATGTCGACGCCGGGGCCGGTGATGTCGGGTTTGATACCGCCGTCGCCGAGGCGGGGGCCGCGGCTGGAGAACGGCGCGACGGCGTCGGCGCGGTCGACCGCGCCGACGGTGAGCGCGGCGTCGGCGCTGCCGGGCGAGGCGACCGAGCGCGGTCCGGGCCCGGAGTTGCCCGCGGCGATGACGAACAGCGCGCCGTGCTCGGCCGAGAGCGCCTCGACCGCGGCCTCCAGCGGGTCGGTGTCGGGGGTGTCGGCCCCACCGAGGCTGAGGTTGACGATGTCGGCGCCCTGCGCGACCGCCCACTCCATGCCCGCCAGCACCCAGGACTCCTGGCCGGACCCGGTCGCGTCGAGCACCTTGGCGTCGAGGATGTCCGCGCCCGGGGCGACGCCGCGGTAGCGCCCGCCCTCCCCGGCGATGATCGAGGCGACGTGGGTGCCGTGGCCGAAGGCGTCGGTGGCGTCGGCGTCGGCGGTGAAGTTGCGCTCGGCGCTCTGCCGCCCGGCCAGGTCGGGGTGGGTCTCATCGACGCCGGTGTCCAGGACGGCGACGGTGACGCCCGCCCCGCTCAGCCCGTCGGCCCAGGCCTCGGGCGCGCCGATCTGGGCGGTGCTGCGCTCCAGCAGCGCGGTCCGCTTGCCGTCGAGCCAGACCTGTCCCGCCGCGGCGATCGCGGGCCAGGCGGCCGCCAGGTCGGCCTTGACCGCGGTGGCGGCGCGCAGGCCCAGGCGGGGCAGCTCGGCGGTGGTGCGCAGGGCTGGGGTGGGGGCGTCGGTGATGAGCGGCAGGTCGGCGCGGCGGTCGTCGTCGTAGCCCGCGTCGATGAGCGCGGCGACGTCGAAGAGGCGCCGGTCGAGGCGGCCCTCGGCAATCGGGCGCACGGCGTCGGCGGGGGTGACGTAGAGGTGCTCGCCGACGCGGCGGGTGGCGTGGGCGATGTGCTCGCGGCCCTCGGCGGGGCGCACCAGCACCTCCCCGCCCCGGACGTGGACGCGGTCACCGGTGATCAGGGTGACGGTGTGGGTTGGGCCGGTGTGGGTTGGGCCGGTCTCGGCGCGGCTTTGCGCGCTCGCGTGGGGGGTCAGGGGCAGGGCGGCGAGGAGGGACGCGGCGACGACCACCGCGGTCCGCTTGGCGGAATGCACGACTGGCGCACCTCCGGTCATGTGGGCACTAAGGTCCACCACCGGGCGAATCGCCGACATTCCCCTGATAGCGGGTCGAACGTAACCGCGGCTCACCAGACGACACAACGGTGCGTTGGGAAATCACCCACTTGTTCCAGGGCGAACAGCGTGCTCGGCCACCCTGCGCGACGGCTCAGCCGCGACGCCACCAGCGTCGCGGGGCGGGCGCGGGCTCCGGTTCCGCCTCGGCCTTCGCCTCCGCCAGTCGCCGCAGCAGGGCCGCGCGGTCGGTGTGCCAGCCCGCGACGATCTGGTCGGGGTCGACGAAGCGCACCAGCACGGTGGGGCCGGTGTGGGTGCGCAGGCAGGCGTCGATGCGCTCGTTCAGCTCGCCGACCAGAGCGCGGACCCGCTCCTCGGTGGGCAGCGCCGCCGCGGCGGCGGGCAGCAGCTCGACCTCCTTGCGCAGCCGCAGCCCCTCGGGCAGCAGCGCGCCGGTCTCCAGCTCCTCGCGCTTGATGAACTCCTTGAGCCACCACATGTCGTCCTCGTGGTGGCGCAGCGGCTTGCCCGCGCCGGGCAGGTCCGCGAACTCGCCACGGTCGTGCGCCGCCCTGATCTGGGCGTCGATCCAGGACTCGAAGGAGACGTTCGCGGGCTTGCGCTCGGTCATGACCCCAGGCTACCGAGGGTCGGGACGGTGCACCCACGAGTCGAAGGCCAGCACCAACAGGGCCAGCACCAGGAACACGATCCCGATCGAGGCGACACCCTCGATGATCAGGATGCCCGCGGCGATCAGCAGCGGCACGACGGCGAAGAGGCAGAACAGGTCGATCGGGCCGAACCCGACGAGCGGCCGCGCGGGTCGGTCGCGGTGGTCTGAGCTGGGCACGACCGGCAGCCTAGTGCAGCGCCGGGCGGCCCACCCGCGGCGGTGGCGGCCCGCCGCGCACCGGTGACTACTGGCCAGTAGATTGCCGGGGTGAGCGCAGACCCCTCGCGGCGCCCGTTCGGCTCGCGGCTGCTCGGACCGGCGGGCGAGGACCGGGCCGCCCTGCGCAGGCGGGTGCAGGTCCTGCTGACGGTGACGCTGGTGGTCGCCAACCTGATCGGCGCGGCGGTGGTGGCGCTGCTGTCCACGGTGGTGCTGCCCGGTCCGCGCCCGGACGGGCGCACCGCCCTGGTGACCGCGATCGCCGTGCCCGCCTACGTCGTCGCGGCCATCGCCGTGGGCGCGGTGTGGGGAACCCGCTGGGCGCTGCGCGACCTGCGCTGGGCTCTCGGCGGAGCCCCCGAGGCAGCAGCGGGCGAGGAGGAGACCGCCCGCCGGGCAGCCCTGCGCGTGCCGCTGAACCTGACCCTCATGCAGGCCAGCCTGTGGGGCGTCGCCACCGCGCTGTTCACCATCCTCATCGGACTGCTCCAGCCGGACCAGGTCTACACCGTCGGGTTCACCGTCAGCTTCGCCGGGATCGTGGTGTGCGCCAACGCCTACCTGCTCAGCGAGTTCGCGCTGCGGCCGGTCTCGGCGCTGGCGCTCTCGGGCAGCCCGCCGTCGCGGGTGGGCGGCGCGGGCGTGCTGGTGCGCACCCTGCTGTTCTGGGCGCTGGGCACCGGCGTGCCGGTGGCCGGGCTGGTCGTGGTGGCCATCTTCGCGATGGTGCGCGACTACACGACCACCCAGCTCGCGGTGACCGTCCTCGTCCTCGGCGTGATCGCGCTGGCCATCGGGCTGCTGGTCATGGTGTTCAGCGCGCGCAACACCGTCGCGCCCATCCAGTCGGTCCGGGCGGGCATGGACCGCGTGCAGCGCGGCGACCTGGCCGCCGAGGTCCCCGTCTACGACGGCACCGAGCTGGGGATGCTGCAGGCCGGGTTCAACCGCATGGTCGCCGGGCTGCGCGAGCGCGAGCGGATCAGGGACCTCTTCGGCCGCCACGTCGGCCAGGAGGTCGCCGACGTGGCGGTCGCAGGCGGCGCGGACCGGCTGGGCGGCGAGGTCCACGAGGTGGCCGTGGTGTTCGTCGACATCGTCGGCTCGACCGCGCTGGCCGCGACCCGGCCGCCGACGGAGGTCGTGGACCTGCTCAACCGGTTCTTCGCCGTCGTGGTGGACGAGGTCCACGCCCACGGCGGGTTCGTCAACAAGTTCATGGGCGACGCCGCGCTGGCGGTCTTCGGCGCGCCAGCGGCGGTGGAGGGCGCGGCCGGACGCGCGCTGGCGGCGGCGCGGGCGATCGCCGCCCGGCTGCCCGGCGAGGTGCCCGAGTGCCCGGCCGGGGTCGGGGTCTCGGCGGGACCGGCGGTGGCGGGCAACGTCGGGGCGGCGCGGCGCTTCGAGTACACCGTCATCGGGGACCCGGTCAACGAGGCGGCGCGGCTGACCGAGCTGGCCAAGTCGCTGCCCGGGGCGCTGGCCGCCTCCGGGGATGTCCTCGCCGCCGCCTCGGCCGGCGAGCGGGCGCTCTGGCGCCCCCACGACGCGCTCACCCTGCGCGGGCGCACCCGCGAGACCGCCGTGCACGTGCTCGGCCTGCGAGGATGAGCCGGTGCCAGTCCTGACCGAGCCCGCCCTGCCGCCCGGCGCGCTGAGCGGGCGCGCCCAGCCGACCCTGCCCCAGCCGTGCGGGCTCGTCCTGCGCCCGTGGCGCGCCGACGACGCCGCGGCGGTCAAGGACGCCTTCGACTGCCCGCAGATCCAGCGCTGGCACGTGCGCCGCATGGACTCCTTGGACGAGGCGGCGGTGTGGGCGGAGGCGTGGTCGCTGCGCTGGCGGGCCGAGGCCGACGCCAGCTGGGCCGTCGTCGGCGGCGACGACGAGCTTCTCGGCCAGGTCGGGCTGCGCTCGGTGGACCTGGTGGAGGGCTCGGCGAGCCTGTCGTACTGGACGGCCCCGCGCGCCCGCGGCGCGGGCGCGGCCGCCCGCGCGACCAGGGCGCTGCTCCGCTGGAGCCTTCAGGACCTCGGCCTGCACCGCGTCTTCGCCGAGCACTCCACCGCCAACCCCGCCTCCTGCCGGACGGCCGTCCGGGCGGGCCTGCGCCCCGAGGGCACCCGGCGGGGCGCGGCGCTGCACGCCGACGGCTGGCACGACATGCATGTGCACTCCCGCCTGCGCACCGACGCCTGGGTGTGAGCCCTCAGGCGCGGCGCAGGGTGAGCAGGCTGATCTCGCTGGGCGCGAACACCCGGAACGGCGGACCCCAGAAGCCCGCTCCCCTGCTGGTGTAGATCCAGGTGCGCCCGCCCGCCTTGGCCAGGCCCTGCAGGTGCGGCTGGTCGGTGCGCACCATCCAGTGGAACGGCCAGATCTGGCCGCCGTGGGTGTGCCCGGAGATCTGCAGGTCGACCCCGTGCGCGACGGCGTCGGCGACCTGCTTGGGCTGGTGGGCGACCAGCAGCACCGGCAGGTCGGGGTCGGCGCCCGCCAGGGCGGCGGCCAGGTCCTCGCCGTGGCCGTCGATGCCGGCGTGCGCGGCGGTGCGGTCGTCCACACCGGCCACGACGAGCCTGTCCCCGCCGCGCTCGATCACCCGGTGGGTGTTGTGCAGGTGCTCCCAGCCGAGTTCGGCCATGTGCTCGACCCACGACGGCGCGCCGCTGTAGTACTCGTGGTTGCCGGTGACGTAGACCTTGGCGTGCTTGGCTTTCAGCGGCCCCATGTGCTCGGACTGGGCGCGGCGGCGCTCGACCGGGCCGTCGGCGATGTCACCGGCGTGCACCAGCACGTCCGGCTCCAGCGCCGCGACTGCCGCCATCGTGCGCCGCGACCAGCGCGCGCGGTCCAGCGGGCCGAAGTGCGTGTCGGCCAGCACGGCGACGGTGAGCCCGTCCAGGCCCGGCCCGAGGCGCTCGATCGGCACCGCGGTGCGGCGCACCCTGGGCACGCGCATCGCCTCGACGTAGCCCCAGGCCAGGGCGCTCACGGCGACGAGCACCGTCGCGGCGGCGACCGCGCGCGAGCGCAGCGGGTCCTCGACGCCCGCGACGGCCAGGACCAGCTCGACGGCCTGGCCGAGCAGGGTGGTGCTGAAGAACACCCAGGACACTCCGAGCAGGGTGCTGCCCACCACCGACCCGCGGTCGGAGTCGCGCCCGTGCCCGGTGACCATGCCCACCGGCATGGCGACCGCGCCGGCGAGGAACACCACCGACCCCGCGGCGAGCAGCCACCCCGGCCAGTCCTGCCCACCGGCGACGAGCGCCCACCAGGGCACGCCGAACAACAGGGCCACCATCACGACCAGCACGGCCGCGAAGGGTGCCCGCAGCGCTCCCCGGCTCTTGCGGACGGGCGCTTCCTCAGTGCTCACCATCAGCCACTCCCACTCAACTCCGGTTCGAGTGTAGGCGTCACTGAGCGCTACCGCCGCCGACCAAGATCGCTGGCATCGGGATTCGCAGGCTTCGCGGTTCGCGGGCCGGGAGTGACCCCGCCCGCACGACGCGACCACCCTCGTTTCCGCGCGCGACACGGCCGCCGGTGGGGTCGCCACCGGCGGCCGTGTCGTGCGGACGGGACTATCCGCAGGCCGAGCCGTTCACCGTGAAGGCGCTCGGGTTCGGGTTGGTGCCGGGGTGGCTGCCGTTGAAGCCGACGCTGATCGACTGGCCGGGGCGGACCGCTCCGTTCCAGGCCAGGTTCTTGGCCGTGACCTTCTTGCCCGACTGGGCCCAGGTCGCCGACCAGCCGTGGGTCAGCTTCTGGTCACCGGGGAAGGCGAAGTCCAGTGTCCAGTTGCTCCACGCCGTGGTGCCGGAGTTGGTCAGGGTCACCGAGGCGGTGAAGCCCTTGTCCCACGAGTGGGCGGTGTAGACCACCGTGCAGCCGCTCGCGCCGCCGGTGGTGCGCGCGGTGACCTTGGCCGAGTGCGGGGACATCTGGCCCGCGGTGTCCTTGGCGCGCACCGCGTAGGTGTACTCGGTGTTGGGGGTCAGGCCCGACAGCGTCGCCGTCGTGCCGGTCACCGACGCCGCGACGGAGATCGCGTCGCCCTGGAAGCGCAGCACGTCGTAGCCCGCGACGCCGTTGTCGTCGGTCGACGCCGTCCAGGTCAGCTTGACGCTGGTGGCGGTGACGTCGGAGGCGACCGGGGTGCCGGGGACCGTCGGCGGGGTGTCCTGCGGCGGCGCGGCCTCGGCGTTCTCCGCGGCCCAGCCCGCGAGCCAGGCGAACGCGGAGTTCCAGTTGACGGTGATCTCGTTGACCGACCACGCCTCAATGTGGTCGATGAAGCACTTCTGCGGCGCGCAGCCGGGCAGCAGGCGCGCGGCGATCGGGTCCTGCAGGCCGGTGTTGGGCCCGCCGGAGAGGATTCCGGGCGGGGCGGTCGGGGTGCTGGGGTCGAGCTGGTTGGCCCAGGTCCGGTGGTGCGGGTTGCGGACGGGGTTGTCGCCGTAGCCGGTGACGTAGGAGGTGTCCATCGGGTTGCGGCCCAGCAGGTAGGTCAACGCCTCGAAGACGCCGTCGCGGTAGCGCGCCTCGCCGGTGAGGTCGTGGGCGAGGGCGATGATGACGCCGTTGTTGGCGATGAGGCCGTTGGAGCCCCACACGTAGTCGCCGGTGGGCTCCTCGTACGGCGCCGGGTAGCCCTGGGTCGCCATGTTCGCCAGGTGCGCGTCGGCGGTGTCGGTGATGGCCGACTCGATCGAGGCGAGGTCGGCGGCGGGCAGGTCGGTGTCCACCACCGTGAGGGTGATGTCGCCGAGGGGGCCGGTGCCGCCCCAGTCGAAGCCCCGGGTGGTGATGCTGGTGCCCTTGTAGTGCTCGGAACCGGTGACGTCGGCGCGGTAGCCCGCCTCGCCGGTGGTCGCGAACAGTTCGGCCGCGGCCCAGTAGAACTCGTCGGTGACGACGTTGTCGTTGTACGGGCCGCCGCCGGTGCCGTCGTTGGGGTCGGCCAGCTTGACCGGGTTGGTCTTGGCGGTGCTGTAGGCGGTGCGGGCCGCGGCCAGGGCGCGGGCGGAGAAGGCCGGGTCGATGTCGGCCCACAGGCGCGCGGCCTGCGCCGCGACGGCGGCCATGTTGAGGGTGGCAGCCGTCGACACCGGCGCCAGGTACCGGGCGCGGTCGTCCTGGTGCGGCAGCATCGGCAGCCCGGTCCACGACTCGTCGTGCATCTTGTGGTGTACCCAGCCCGCGTTCACGCTGCCCGCGGGGGCCTGCATGCTCAGCAGGAACTCGACCTCCCAGCGGGCCTCGTCGAGCAGGTCGGCCACGCCGTTGTCGTTCTCCGGGATAGCCAGGCTGCCGTCGCCGAAGGCGTCGGCGTCACCGAAGGCCGCCGAGCGCTCGTAGAGGTTGAGCAGCTGCCAGACGGAGATGCCGCCGTTGACCACGTACTTGCCGTGGTCGCCTGCGTCGTACCAGCCGCCGCTGACGTCGAGGCTGTAGGAGCAGCCGGTGTTCGGACGGCACGGGACCGAGGTGTCGCCCTTGTTCGGGGCGACGCCGATGTGCCCGGCGGGCCGGGCGTACTCCTCGCCCACGTACTGCGCCTCGATCTCGATGCCGCTGCGCTGGTGGTAGAAGAACGACAGCGACGCCTCGCGCAGCGACTGGATCTGCTCGACGCCGATGTCGAAGGGCGCGCTCACGTCCTCGCCGACGGCGATGGTGTACCCGGCGCCGGGGGTCTCGTAGGCGGAGAAGTCGATGGTGTGCACCGATTCCCCGGCCAGCGCGTCATCGCCGATCACCCTGGTCTGCCCGGTGGCGACCGAGGCGCCCGCGGCGTCGCGCAGCGTCCAGGTCAGCGGCGTGGCCGAGTCGGAGGTGACGCTGGCCCGCTTGGCCGCGCTCGGCACGTAGGCGACCTGGTTGACCTTGACGGCTGGCACCGGGTCCGGAGCGCCGCCGGGCGGGATGACGCCGCCGACGAGGGAGACGTTGTCGATGCAGACGGTGTTGGCCGCGGCCTGCCCGCCGAGGTGGAAGGTGACCTGCCCGGGTCCGGCCTCCGGGAAGTCCAGTTCGGAGGTGAAGGTGAAGGTGAAGGTCTGCTTCTGGGTCGTCAGATCGAAGGTGCGGCGGGCGATCTCGCGGTAGGGCGCGACGCCCTCGCCCGCGCCCGCGCCGACCGGCTGCGGGGTCGTGGCGTGCGCGTCGAAGGTCAGGGTGTAGGACTGGCCCGCCTCGAAGGGCACGCCGTTCTGACCGATGAGGGCGTCCCACGGGTTGGCGGTGCCGCCGGGCACCTGCGTGCAGAACTCGCCGTTGACGACGCGGCCGGTGGTGCCGGTGCCGTTCCAGAACGGGTCAGGGGTGGCGCCTGCGAACTGCCCGCCCACGACCCGCTCGTACGGCGGGTCGGCGAAAGCGGGCAGCGTCGTCACGGTGGTCACGACCGCGCTCGCGACGAGGGCCGCCGCCCCCGCGATCCCGACCCGCCGCACCAGGCGCGATCTGGGCCTCTTGCTCGACAGCATCGACGGTTACTCCTTGCCTCGCGGCACAGCGGCGTGCCGCACCGCCGGCGGCCGGCGGCGTGGTGAACAGGGCTTGGGAGCGCTCCCAGTTCCGGAGCATAAGCCCCACGTCCGCATCGGTAAAGAGCCGATTACCGCCCGCAGTCCCGCAGCAGGGCCACCACCTGGGCCACCCTCGGGTCCGCCAGCAGCTCCTCGACGTCGCGGTCCAGCGGGATGCGCCAGTTCGGGTACTCATCGATCGTGCCCGGCAGGTTCGGCTGGCGGGGATCGCCGAGCACGTCGGTGGGCGCCACCAGGACCAGGTCGCACGGGGTGGTCGCGAGCAGGCGGTGCAGGGCCAGGACCGGGTCCCCGCCGGGCTCCAGCAGGCCCTCGTCGGCCAGCAGGCGCAGCAGCGCCGCCCGCTCGCCCTCGGCCCGCTCGGCCTCGCCCTCCGGGTCGTCCAGCAGACCGAGCCCGGCGCGGACCCGGACGTGCTCACCGGAGAGGAAGCCCGCCGCCGTCGGCAGGTCGTGGGTGGACAGCGTCGCCACCGCGCGCCGCGACCACCGGGCGGGCGGGGTCGGCGCGCCGTCGCCGTCGCGCTCGAACCACGCCACCGCGCAGCCCAGCGCGCCGCGCTCGCGCAACTCCCGCGACACCTCCTCCGGAACCGTGCCCAGGTCCTCCCCCACCACCACCGCCCCGGCCCGCTCGGCCTCCAGCGCGAGCACGCCGAGCATGGCCGCGCCGTCATAGCGCACATAGGTCCCGCGGTCGGCGGACTCGCCCGGCGGAATCCACCACAGCCGCCACAGCCCGGCGACGTGGTCGACCCGGATGCCGTCGCCGTGGGCGAGCACGGCCCTGACCATGTCCCGCAACGGCGCGTACCCGGCCGCGGCGAGGCGGTCCGGGCGCAGCGGCGGCAGCGCCCAGTCCTGGCCCTTGGGGCTGAACGCGTCCGGCGGCGCGCCCACGGTGACCCCGGCGGCCAGCACGTCCTGCAGCGCCCACGCGTCCGCGCCGCCCGGGTCCACCCCGACGGGCAGGTCGTGCAGCACCCCGACGGACATGCCGCCGGCCGCGGCGTGCGCGGCGGCCAGCTGCGCGGCGCACTGCCGCTGCACCCACACGTGGAAGGCGACCCGCTCGGCCAGCTCCCGGCGCGCGGCGGCGACCTCGGGCGCGTCGGGCCTGCGCAGCGCGGCGGGCCAGCGCCGCCAGTCGCCGCCGTGGTGCTCGGCGAGCGCGCAGAACGTGGCGAACTCGACCAGCGCCGGATCAGCCAGCGCCAGATCAGCCTCGGCCACCGAGTTCGCGGGGGCGAGCAGGGCCAGCGCCGCGGACTTGGCCCGCCACACCGCCGGGTAATCGATCAGCTCGCCACCGCGGTCGGGGCGCAGCGCGAGCACCGCGGCGCGGGTGTCCGGGTCCGCCGCGGCGAAGGCGTCGGTCTCGGTGATCGACAGCAGCAGCGGGTTGTGGAAGCGCCTGCTCGACGGCGAGTACGGCGAGCGCTCCACCGGCTCGGTCGGCGTGATCGCCCCGACCGGGCTCACCAGCACCGCCCCCGCACCGTGCGCGGCGACGCCCCCGGTGAAGGCGCGCAGGTCCGCGTAGTCCCCGATGCCCCAGGAGCCGCGCGAGCGCAGCGCGTACAGCTGCACCATCCACCCCCACGAGCGGCGCACGGCGGCCAGGCTCTCCGGGGTGACCGCCAGCGGCGTCTCGCCTGCCTCGCCGCGCAGCCGGTGCCAGCCCAGCGGCACGTCGGCGGGCAGCACGCCATCGACCGGCAGGCTGCCGCCGTGCTCCAGCAGCAGCTCACCGCGGCCGAGATCCACCCGCGCCCCGCGCTTGATCACCGTCGGCACCCGCACGGGCGGCACCGCGGGGTCGCCGGGGGCGGCGCCGAGCTGGGCGAGGACGGCGACGACGACATCGGGGTCGACCTCGTGCCAGCGCCCCGCGCCGTCCTCGTACCCCGTGGCGACACCGTAGGCTGAGGCGAGGTCGGCCAGATCTGAAGTGATCACGGTGCCACCGTAAGGACTCCGCAGGGCCTGCGCACTGCGGCGACACCGAGGAGGCGCCGTGCGCGTCACGATCGCCGAGATCGCCCGGCGCGCACGGGTCTCCAAGACCACCGTCTCCCGCGTGCTCAACAACAAGGACGACGTCGACGCGGCCACCGCCATCCGGGTACGGGAGATCATCGCCGCCACCGGCTACACCCCCAGCGCCCGCGCCGTCGGCCTGGCGCGGGGCCGCACCCAGACCGTCGGCATGTTCGTGCCCGGCCTGACCTGGCCGTGGATGGGCGAAGTGCTCCAGGGCGTCGCCGACGTGCTGGAGTCCCACGGCTACGGCCTGCTGCTCAACACCATGAACCGCGGCGAGGAGTCGCTGGCCCAGTTCTCCCGCCACGTCAGCGCGAAGGCCTTCGACGGGCTGCTGCTGGTCGCCCCGCCGGGCACCCTGGACTACATCACCGGCCTGCACGAGTCCGGACTGCCGGTGGTGATGGTCGACGACCGCGGCCACAACCCCGGCTTCCCGTCGGTGGCCACCGACAACGCCGTCGGCGCCGCCGCTGCCGCCGAGCACCTCATCGGCCTCGGCCGCGAGCGCCTGGCCGTCGTCACCGGGCCCGCCGAGTTCGGCTGCACCCGCGACCGCATGGCGGGCTTCGCCGCCACACTGGCCGAGCACGGCCTGCCGCTGCACGGGGACCTGGTCACCGAGGGCGACTTCACCCGCGACGGCGGCCGCGTGGCCGTCGCGGCGCTGCTGGCGGCGGGAGCGCGCTTCGACGGCGTGTTCGCCCACAACGACCTGACCGCGGTCGGCGTGCTCGACGCGCTGCGCGCGGCGGACCTGAAAGTGCCGACCGACGTCGCCGTGGTCGGCTTCGACGACATCGCGGTCGCGGGCCACACCCAGCCCGCGCTCACCACCGTCCGCCAGCCCTCGCGGGAGATGGGCGAGGCGGCGGCCCGGCTGCTGCTCGCCCTGCTCGACGGCGAGCCCGCCCCGGCCGAGCCCGTCGTGCTCCCCACCTCCCTCGTCGTGCGGGAGTCGGCGCCCTGAGATCTTGACTCGGGCCCGAGCGCTGCCGTTGAATGCCTGGTGGAACCGGTTCCGGAACCGGTGTCACCGAGGCAAGGGGATGACCACGTGGACCGCGAGCCGAACCCGGTGGCCGCCGGATCGCCCGACCCCCTCGCCGCGCTGCCCGCCGACTTCCGCTGGGGCGTGGCCACCTCCGCCTACCAGATCGAGGGCGCCGTCACCGAGGACGGCCGCGGACCCTCCATCTGGGACACCTACGCCCACACCCCCGGCATGGTCGACAACGGCGACCACGCCGACACCGCCTGCGACCACTACCACCGCATGCCCGCCGACGTCGCCCTGCTGGCCGACCTCGGCGTCGACACCTACCGCTTCTCCGTCGCCTGGCCCAGGGTCCAGCCCACCGGCCGCGGCCCGGCGAACCAGGCCGGCCTGGCCTTCTACGACCGCCTGGTGGACGAACTGCTCGGCCACGGCATCGACCCGTGGCTGACGCTCTACCACTGGGACCTGCCCCAAGAGCTGGAAGACGCGGGCGGCTGGCCCGAACGCGACACCGCGCACCGCTTCGCCGACTACGCCCAGCTGGTGCACGCCAAGCTCGGCGACCGCGTCCGCCACTGGAGCACCCTCAACGAACCCTGGTGCTCCTCGGTGCTCGGCTACTTCGAGGGCAGGCAGGCCCCCGGCCGCCGCAGCTTCCCCGACGCCGTGCGCGCCATCCACCACCTGCTGCTCGGCCACGGCCTGGCCGCCATCGCCCTGCGCGAGAGCGCGACCGCGCCGCTGGAACTGGGCATCACGCTCAACATGGCGCTGAACCTGCCCGCCGAGGACACCCCCGCCGACCGCGCCGCCTCCCGCTTCGCCGACGGCCTGGCCGTGCGGGTCTGGATGGACGCGCTGCGCCTGGGCCGCTACCCCCAGGACGTCGTGGACGACTTCGCCATCCGCGGCGCCGCGCTACCGGTCCTCGACGGCGACCTCGACGTCATCAGCACCCCGATCGACGTGCTGGGCGTCAACTACTACTTCGGCGGCCTGGTGTCCGGTGTGGACGAATCCGGCGCGCTCGCCGGGCCCGACGGCGTCCCCGTCGTGCGCGAGGTCGCCCGCCCGCACCTGCCCAGGACGCACATGGACTGGGAGATCGACGCCCCCGGCTTCACCGACCTGCTGGTGCGCCTGAGCGCGGACTACCCCGGCCTGCCGATGGTCATCACCGAGAACGGCTCGGCGTTCGTGGACACCCCCGACGCCGACGGCTTCGTCGACGACCCCGACCGCGAGGCCTACCTCGCCGACCA
The DNA here is from genome assembly GCF_042657845.1 of Actinokineospora guangxiensis. NCBI lineage: Bacteria > Bacillati > Actinomycetota > Actinomycetes > Pseudonocardiales > Pseudonocardiaceae > Actinokineospora > Actinokineospora guangxiensis. Next base: position 190,646 of record NZ_JBHSKF010000012.1, read on the forward strand.
CATCGCCGCCGTGGCCGAGGCCAGGGCCAAGGGCGCCGACGTGCGCGGCTACCTCGCGTGGTCGTTCCTGGACAACTTCGAGTGGTCCTACGGCTACGACAAGCGCTTCGGCCTGGTGCGTGTCGACTACGACACCCAGAAGCGCACCGTCAAGCGCAGCGGCCTGTGGTACCGGGACCTGATCGCCCGAGCCCGCTCAGCCCCGCAGCACCGCGCGTAGCGCCTGCAGCGCGCGGTGCTGGGCCAGGCGCACCGCCGACACCGTCATCGACAGCCGCTCGGCGACCTCGTCGGCGGCCAGGCCCTCGACCAGGCGCAGCCGCAGGATCTCGCGCTGCGCCTCCGGCAGCGCCGCCATCGCAGCGGTCACCTCGACCCTCCGCTCCTCGGCAGGGAACCGGCGAGGTCCCGGGATCGCGGTGCGCCTGCTCGCTGACTTCCGCATACCTCTCAGACGCGTTACCGACCTCCCCATTACGGGGGATTCACCAGCTATATCAAGGAACTTGTCACCATCACGCACCCCCATCCCGGTACCTGTTCACATGGACCTCGTCGGCCCCGTGTGGCAAGGTCACCCCGGTGAGCGGACCACTGGTGTTGTTGGACTCGGCGAGCATGTACTTCCGGTCGTTCTACGCGGTGCCGGAATCCATGACCTCCCCGGACGGAATCCCCGTCAACGCCGTGCGCGGCTTCGCCGGGATGGTCGCCCAGATCATCACCGAGCGCCGGCCCGCACGGCTGGTCGCGTGCATGGACGCCGACTGGCGCCCCGCCTTCCGCGTCGAGGCCATCCCCAGCTACAAGGCCCAGCGCGTCGCCGACCCCGCCAACAACGCCGAAGAGGTCCCCGACACCCTCACCCCCCAGGTCCCGATCATCGTGGAACTGCTGGCCGCCGCCGGGATCTGCATGGCCGAATCCGCCGGCCACGAAGCCGACGACGTCATCGGCACCCTCGCCCACCGCGAGAAGACCGACCCGGTCGAGATCATCACCGGCGACCGCGACCTCTTCCAGTGCGTGCGCGAGGAACCCACCACCGTCCGCGTCGTCTACGTCGGCGCGGGCTGGCGCAAGAAGACCGTCATCGGCCCCCAGGAACTGGCAGAGAAGTACGGCCTGCCGCCCCAGGGCTCCGCCTACGCCGACATGTCCGTGCTGCGCGGCGACCCCTCCGACGGCCTGCCCGGCATCAGCGGCATCGGCGAGAAGACCGCCGCCAAGCTGATCACCAAGTTCGGCACCCTCCAAGCCTTGGTCGAGGCCGCCGCCGCAGGCTCCAAGGACGTCCCGCTGCGCGTGCGCGAGGCCTTCGAGCACGACGCCGACTACCTCGCCAAAGCCCCGCTGGTCGTGCGGGTCAACAACGACGCCCCGATCGACTCGACCTGCGCCGACCCCATCCCCGGCGCCGTCGACGTCGAGCGCCTGACCGCCCTCAAGCAGCGCTGGGACCTCGGCAGCGGCGTCGACCGGCTCATCGAGGCCCTCGGCGCGAACTGAGCGGCCTCAGTAGTAGGTGCCGGTGAACGGCGCGCGGTCGACGGCGAAGAGGCGATCGAGAGCGGCGGGGGCGTCCGGGTCGCGGACCTGGACGCGGCCCGCCGCGGCCAGCGCCGTCCACGTCCACCCACCCAGGTAGACCATCGCCAACACCTCGGCGTCGACCGCCACCGCGGCCTCGGCCCCCGTGCGCTCCGCGCCGCCAGGGCCGATCACATAACGGCCGGAATTGGCCTCCAGCAGCGGGTCCAGCACCTCGACCACGACCGGATCACCCGGCCGGTAGGCGCGGGCGGCGAGCGCGGCGGGCACATCCACCACCCGCACCCACAGATCGTCCTCCACGCCCTCGACCGTGACCGTGCGCGGGTCCACCACCGCCGCCTGCAGCGCCTCGTCCACCGGGCGCTGCCACACCCGCACCCGCTCCACCAGGTCCAGCGAGAACAGGAAGTCCCACAGTGCGTAGGCCGCCCCGGCATCCGCGGCGACGAAGTCCTCGACCTGCAGCACATGCTGCTCGAAGCCCTCGCTCTCCACCGGCCGCCACGTGACGAAGCCGTCATCCCCACCGGGACCGGTGTGCACGGCGGTGACCAGGTTCTCCTTGATCGCCCAGGCGCGCTCGTAGTTCTTCCACATCGCCGCCGGCCGCGCGATCGTCCCCACCCCCGCCCTGCCCACCGCCGCGTACAGGTCGAAGATCACCTTGTCGCCCGCGTCGACCACCCGCACGGAGCCGCCGAACGGCACCCCCGGCCGCAGCCGGGCGCCCTTGGCCGCCATGCGCTGCGACCGCGTCGCCACCCCGTAGCCGAACCGGCCGTAGATGCCCGCCTCCGAGGCGTGCAGCCCCGCGAACACCTCACCGCGGCGGGCGACATCGGCCAACTGCACGCCCATCAACGCCCGCAGCGCGCCCCGCCTGCGGAAATCCGCCCGCACACCGACCCGCGTCACCGCCGCCATCGGCAGCACGGCCCCGCCCGGCACCCGCAGATCCGACGACCACGCCAGCGCCGTGCCCACCAACCGGTCACCGTCGAAAGCCCCGTGAGTGCGACCCGGCTCGAAGGAGTCGACAAACGTCTCCCACTGCTCATCCGACATCGGACCGCGGTGCAGCGACGCGCGGAACAGCGTGTGCGCGGCACGGACCTCGCCGTCGGCGAGCGGGCGGACCTCCACCGTCATTGCGGCAGGCTCGGGTCCGCGACCTCGTAGACGGCCTTCTCCGCGTCCCGCACGACGATGTCGACGGTGAACTCCTTGCCGTCGTACTTCAGCGTGCAGGAGAACCGGTGGTCCACCTTCACCGGCTGGCCCTCCGGGCACGTCACCGACTCGATCTTCGCCGAGTCCGCCTGGTAGTTGTCGATCACGATCTTCTTGACGCCGTCCTGCACCGCGACGTGGTCCAGCGTCTTGGAGTTGAACCAGCCCGGCGTCACGAAGCCGAGCACCAGCACCGCGCCGACCGCGAGCACCGCGACCGCCACGATGACCCACAGCAGCGCGCCGGACTTCTTCTTCGGCTGCGGCCCGCCCTGACCCGGGTACTGCTGCTGCGGCGGCTGGCCATAGCCCTGGTACGGCTGCTGCTGCTCGCCGTAAGGCGACTGCCCATAGCCGCCCGCCGGGTACTGCTGCGTCGGCTGGGGCTGCTGCGGCTGCCCGTAGCCGGGGTACTGCTGCTGCTGGGGACCCGGGTAACCCTGCGGGGGCGGATAGCCGCCCTGCGCCGGGAAGCCGCCAGAAGGCGTGCCGGGGACCTGCCCGCCGTAAGGCTGCCGGCCCCACGGCTGCTGCGGGTCCTGTCCACCGGACGGCCCGTACGGGCTGCTCATCGTTCGCCTCCGCCTGGTCTCGCGCGCGAGCACTCGCGGGCGATCAAACCACAATCAGCGGGCCCCGCGCCGGGCGACCCGCCCCCCGGACCACAAGAGCCCGCGACCGCTCTGATCAGGTGGACGCCAGCGCCACCACACCCCGCCGGATCGCCTTCACCGCCGCCGCCGCCGCGGCCCCGACCCCGGTGCCCTCACCCATCACGACACGGATCTGGTCCAGCAGATCGATCACCTGGCGACACCAGCGCACGAAGTCACCCGCCGAGAGCTCCTGGCCCGCCGACTCGGCCGCGGTGATCACCCGCTCCAGGGTCTCCCCGCGCGCCCACCGGAACACCGTCCAGGCGAACCCCGCGTCCGGCTCCCTCGTCTTGTCCAAGCGGTGATGGCGCTCATCGGACTCCAACTCCGCCCACAACCGCGCCGTCGCCACCAGCGCGTCGGTGACCGCCCCACCGGGCACCCGCGCCTCCATCGGCCCGTCCCGACGTGCCTCGTAGACCAGCGCCGACACCACCGCGGCCAGCGACGCCGCGTCCAACCCCTCCCACACACCATTGCGCAGACACTCCGCGGCCAGCAGGTCGGACTCGCTGTAGAGGCGCGAGAGCCGCTTGCCGTGCTCGGTCACCACCTGCTCACCAGGCCGCTGCGGATCAGCGGCCAGGTAGCCGCGCTGCGCCAGCAGCGCCCTGATCCGGTCGAACTGCCGGGCCAGCGAGTGCGTCGTGGCCGCCACCTTGCGCGACACCTGCTCGGTCTCCGCCCGCAGCCGGTGGTAGCGCTCACCCCAGCGGGCGTGCGCCTCACGATCAGGGCAACCGTGGCACGGGTGCGCCCGCAGCGCCCGACGCAGCGCCAGCAACTCCTCGTCCTCATCCGCACCGGTCCTGCGCCTGCCCCGGCCAGGCACCTCGATCCCGGTCGCGCGCAGCGACGCGGCCAGATCACGGCGCGACTTCGGCGAGCGCACATCCACCTGCTTGGGAAGCCGCACCCGGCCCAGCGCTGCCACCGGCGCCGGGAAGTCCGCCACCGACAACCGGCCCGCCCACCTGTCCTCGGTGACCACCAGCGGCCGCGGCTCCCCCATCGGCTCCAGGCCCGGATCGATCACTATCGCCAGCCCCGAGCGCCTGCCCGCGGGCACCGCGATCACATCCCCCTTGCGCAACGCCTCAAGCGACTTCGCCGTCTCCGCCCGCCGCGTCGAGGTGTTCTGCCTGGCCAGCAGCTTCTCCCGCTCGGAGATCCGCCGCCGCAGCTCGGCGTACTCGGCGAAATCGCCGAGGTGGCACGTCATCGACTCCGCGTAACCGGCCAGGGCCTCGGTGTTGCGGTCGACCCGGCGCGACATCCCGACCACGGAGCGGTCAGCCTGGAACTGGGCGAAGGACTGCTCCAGGATGTCGCGCGCCGAGCGCACCCCGAGCCGGTCGACCAGGTTGATCGCCATGTTGTACCCCGGCTTGAACGACGAGCGCAGCGGATAGGTCCGCGTCGAGGCGAGCCCGCCCACCGCCTTCGGGTCCACCCCCGGCTGCCACAGCACCACCGCATGACCCTCGACATCGATACCGCGCCGCCCGGCCCGGCCCGTCAGCTGCGTGTACTCCCCCGGCGTCAGATCGACGTGCGCCTCGCCGTTGTACTTGACCAACCGCTCCAACACGACCGTCCGCGCGGGCATGTTGATCCCCAGCGCCAGCGTCTCCGTCGCGAACACGGCCTTCACCAGGCCGCGCACGAACAACTCCTCCACCGTCTCCTTGAAGGCGGGCAGCAGACCAGCGTGGTGGGCGGCGAACCCGCGCTCCAGCGCCTCACGCCACTCCCAGAACCCCAGCACGCCCAGGTCGGCCTCCGGCAGATCCCGGGTCTTGCGCTGCACGACCGCGCGGATCTCGGCGACCTCGTCCTCGCCGTTGAGCCGCACCCCCGAACGCGCGCACTGGTTCACCGCCGCCTCGCAGCCCGCCCGGCTGAACACGAACACGATCGCGGGCAGCAGACCCTCCGCATCCAGCCTGCCGATCACCTCGATGCGCGACGGCGGCCGAAACCGCGGCCTCGGCGACCGCTCCGAGCGGCCGCCGCGCTGGCGAGGCCCCCGCCACGGCGCGTGCATGCGCCCGACATCCTCCACCCGGCGCAACAACTGCCCGTTGATCCGCGCGTCCGGACTCGGCTCACCGTCGGCGAACAAGTCCATCATCCGGTTGCCGACCATCATGTGCTGCCACAACGGCACCGGCCGGTGCTCATCCACCACCACCGTGGTGTCGCCGCGGACCTCGACCAGCCATTCACCGAACTCCTCGGCGTTGCTGACCGTCGCCGACAGGCTGACCAGGGTCACCCACTCCGGCAGGTGCAGGATCACCTCCTCCCACACCGCCCCGCGGAAGCGGTCGGCCAGGTAGTGCACCTCGTCCATCACCACGTAGCCGAGCCCGTCGAGCGTGGCCGACTCCGCGTAGAGCATGTTGCGCAGCACCTCCGTCGTCATCACGACGACAGGCGCATTGCCGTTGATCGCGGTGTCACCGGTCAGCAGACCCACCGACTTCGCCCCGTAGCGCGCCGTCAGATCGGCGAACTTCTGGTTCGACAGCGCCTTGATGGGCGTGGTGTAGAAGCACTTGCGGCCCTCGGCCAACGCCATGTGCACCGCGAACTCGCCCACCACGGTCTTGCCCGCGCCGGTCGGCGCGCAGACCAGCACCCCATGCCCGTCCTCCAGCGCGGCGCACGCCTGCTGTTGGAACGGGTCCAGCTCGAAGGACAGCTCAGCGGTGAACTCGGTGAGCTTGGGGTGGCTCGCGCGGCGCCGGGATGCGGCGTACGCCTCGGCCGGAGATCGGGATGCACCAGCGGACACCGGCCAAGGCTTTCACACCCGACCGACGTTCGCGTGGGGTAATCGGGATCAGCCCACCACCGACAGCGCCCCCGGCACGCACTCCACCGCCACCGGCAACGGCCGCAGCCGCTCACCGTCGGCATAGGCCACCCAGTCGTTGTCCCCGCCGAGCACCGCCTTCGCCGCCCGGAAGGTGCGCACGGCCGGATGCTCGACGTGCTTGCCGGTCCGCAGCGTCGGCAGAATGCGCAGCAGGTCCAGGCGCGAGGCCCGGCCCAGGACCGTGACGTCGAAGAGACCATCGGCCGGATCAGCGTCCGGGCAGACCGGGATACCGCCGCCGTAGAAGGCGGTGTTGCCGACCGCCACCAGCACCGCGTCGGTCTCCACGCGGCCCGAGTCCGTGTCCAGCACCAGCCGCCGAGGCCGCAGCCGGGCCAGCTCGGCGACAATGGCCAGGTCATAGCGGCGGCGGCCGTGCGGCCAGCGCATCCGGTTCACCCGCTCGTTGACCGCCGAGTCGAACCCGGCGCACAACACCGTGGCGAACCACGGCCCGTCCCCCACCCGGCCCAGGTCCAGCCTGCGCCGCGCCCCCGACCCGATCGCCGCCACCAGCGCGTCGGCGGCGGCCAAGGGCTCCCCCGGACCACCCAGGGCACGCACCAGGTCGTTGCCGGTACCCGCCGGAACCACAGCCAGATCGACCCCGTGCTCGGCGCAGAACTGCACACCCTGGTGCGCCGACCCGTCGCCGCCGAGCACCACCACCAGGTCCAGACCCGCGTCCCGGGCGCGCAGCATCAGCGCACGCGACTCCGCCACCGACGTCGCGGAGACAACGGTCACCTCGTCGGCGACCGCCCGCAGCTTCGCCGACACAGCACCAGCGACCCGACCCGCGGCACCGTGCCCCGAAGCCGGGTGCACGGCCAACGCCACCCGCATGAACCCTCCCTCTACCGGACGGTAACTTCACCAGAACCGGCGGACGGACTCAAGGGCTCAGGTCACGTCATCGAGGTTCCTGGCGGGCTCGACCGGCCGGACCGACAGATCCAGCTCCGAAGCGCTGTCCACGTCCGTCGAGTTCTGCGCGTCCTCCAGCGCCTCGCGCTTGGCCTTGCGCCGGTCGTGGACCCGCGCGATCTGCACCGCGACCTCGAACAACACCGTCATCGCCGCCGCCAGCACGACCATCGACACCGGATCGGTGCCGGGCGTGGCGAACGCGGCGAAGATGAACAGCCCGAAGATGATGAAGCGCCGCCAGCGCTTGAGGTTCGCGTACGGCAGCACCCCGACCCGGTTCAGCATCGTGATCAGCAGCGGAAGCAGGAAGCTCACGCCGAAGATCAGCAGCATGACCAGCACGAACGAGATGTAGTCCGAGGCGTTGAGCGCGGTGACGAAGAACCCGCCGCCAAAGCTCATCAGCACTTCCAGGCCCTGCGGGATGACGAAGAACGCCAGCCACCCACCACAGGCGAACAGCACCGAACCGATCAGCACGAACGTCAGGGCCACCCGGCGCTCACGCGCGTACAGCCCCGGGGTGATGAACGCCCACACCTGGTACAGCCAACCGGGCGCCATCACCACGATGCCCACCGCGATACCGACTTTGAACTGCACCATGAACGCCTCGAAAGGCTTCGTCTGGAACAGCTGGCAATCACCCGGCCGAGGCTCGAACCGGATGTCGGTGGGCAGCGCGCAGTAGGGGTCCAACAGAATCCGCCCCAGCGACGGGACGGGCCCCAGCGGGAGCATGAACCAGATGAAACCGAACACGCCGCCGAGAACGACGAACAGAACTGCCAGGCCTAGCCGGTGCCGCAGCTCGTACAGGTGCTCGCGCAGCGACATCGTGCCGTCGGGATTGTGACGGCGGCTGCGCAGCTTCCTGCTCTCGCGACGACCTGACCGGCGGGACTCACGCGCCACCGTTCCAGTCCGCTCAGCTGGCGTTCTTCTGCTGCTGGCGCTTCAGCTCATCGATCTCGGCCTGCAGCTGCTCAGCGGTCTTGGGCGGCTGCACGGGGTTCGCCGGGGCGATCTGCGGCTGCGCGGCCGCCGCCTGCGCCGCGGCGGTGTCGGCCTGCGGCTGCGCCGGGGCGTCGCCGTCCTCGTCCTTGCGCATCCCCTTGGTCTCGGCCTTCAGGATGCGCATGGACTGCCCGAGCGACCTCGCCATCTGCGGCATCTTGCGCGCCCCGAAGAGCAGCACGATCACCACCGCGATGATGAGGATCTCCCATGGTCCAAGGTTCACGGCCGTCCTCCTGTTTCGCCTCGCTGCGTCGAGTCTACGCGCCGGGTGGGACCCCTGAGGTCCCCGATCGCCACGCGCAGCCCCGCGGCCCTGGCCCGCACCAGGCCCGACCGGTCGGCCAGGCCCTTCCGCGCCGCTTCGGCGGCGGCACGCGTGCGCCCTGCCCGCCTGAGCGCGGCGACCAGACCGATGGCGATGGTCAGGGCGGCGACCGCGAGCAGTGCGCTGAGCAGGTACGGCACGAATCGACTCTACCTTCGCGGAGATGAGCAGGAAATAAACCGGCGGCGTCAGCCGAGCGAATCGATGCGCCGCACCGCGTCGGCCGCCCGCGCCCGCAGCGCCTCGGCCAGCGCCGCGGGCTCCTCCACCCGCACGTCACCGCCCAGGCCCAGCAGCATGCGCGTCATCCAGGACTCGTCGGCGTAGCGCATGACGACCCGCTGGCGGGCGTCGGGCAACTCCTCCACCTCATCCACCGGGTAGTACTCCGACACCCAGCGCGCGTCCTGCTCCAACACCAGGCGCGCGGCGCGCTGGCTGGGCTCGGGCTGGAAGAAGCCGTCGGTCAGGTCGGTGGGACGCGCGTGCGGCGGCGGCGTGGACGGCTCGTCCAGGACCGCGGCGTCATCGATGCGGTCGAGCCGGAACAGCCGCACAGCCTCGGCCCGGCGGCACCACGCCTCCAGATAGCCCCGTCCCTCCACGATCATCAACCGCATCGGGTCCACCACCCGCTCGGTGACCTCGTCCTTCGACGCGGTGTAGTACGCCATCCGCAGCGCGCGCTTCTCCAGCAGCGCCGACTGCACGGTGGAGCGCACCTCGGCGGTCGCGCCCTCGCGCACGCCCAGCCCGACCGCCACCCCGGCGGGCTCGGCCTGGCCCGCCGCGTCCTCGATCTTGGCCAGGGCCCGGCGGATCGCGTCGGCGTCGGCGACGCCGGGGGCGTCGACCAGGGCGCGCAGCGCGACCAGCAGGGCGGTGGCCTCGGCGCCGGTCAGCCGCAGCGGCCTGCGCATGCCCGCGTCGAAGGTGACGGTGACGGTGTCCTCGTCGAAGGAGATGTCGATCAGGTCGCCGGGGCCGTAGCCGGGCAGCCCGCACATCCACAGCAGTTCGAGGTCCTTGCGCAGCTGCTTGGCGGTGACACCGAAATCGCCCGCGGCCTCGTCAATGCGGATGCCGGGGCGGGCGAGCAGGTACGGGACGAGCGCCAGCAGCCGGGGCAGCCGGTCCTGCGCGGAACTCACTTCGCCTCCTCGGCGACGCCCAGCAGGCGCTCGCGCACGGCCTTGCGCAGCACGTCCGGCGCCAGCACCACCACATCCGGCCCGTACCCGGCGAGCCACTTGCCCGCCGAATCCGGGTAGGCGAGGTCCAGTTCCACCACATCCCCCGCCGTTCCATCGATCTCCTGGGCGCCGACCACCCGCGCCCGCCTGCGCACCCCCGCCGCGCGCCCCTTCGCCACCCACAGCCGGACCGGCTGACCAGGGCTCTGACCGCTGTCGAACGTGGAGACGAACGTCATCAGGTTGACGCCGTCGGGCCTGCGCACCTGCCCCGCCCTGCCGACCTTGCGCACGTCCCCGACCACCCTGGACAGCCGGAAGCACCTCGGCGCGCCCCTGTCCCGGTCATTGCCGACCACGTACCACCGGCCGCGCCAGGACACCACGCCCCACGGCTCCAGGGTGCGGGTGTGCACGTCCGCACCCGAGGGTCTGCGGTAGTCGAACTGCACGGCCTGCCCGGCCTGCACGGCCGCCAGCAGCGGCCCGAAGGCGGGTTCGGAGGTTCCCACCTTCGGCTCGACGACCGCGTGCGGCGCCTGGTGCACCTCGACGCCCGCCGCCCTGAGCTTGAGGAGCGCGCCGTGGGCGGCTCCGGTCAGCTCTGGTGAGTCCCAGAGCCGCACGGCCAGCGCGACGGCGGCGGCCTCGTCGGGCTCCAGGTCGATCTCGCCCAGCTCGTAGTCGCGGCGGGCGATGCGGTAGCCGTCGACGGTGTCGAACATCGAGTTGCGGCCGACCTCCAGCGGGATGCCCAGCTCGCGCAGCTCCGTCTTGTCCCGCTCGAAGGTCCGGAAGAACGCTTCGTCGCTCGGCGCCTCGCCGTACCCGGGCACGATCCCCCGAATCCGCTCAGCGCTGAGGTACTGCCGCGTGGACAGCAGACACAGCACCAGATTCACCAAGCGCTCAGCACGGGCAACCGACACTCGCGCACCCTAACGCGCCCTACACGCCGACCAACACCCAACACACCGAACATGTGTGCGAGAGCGATGGAGTAAGCTGTTCGGCCCAACCGATTAGGCCAACTCCTCCCTTCTGGGCTTCTTTCCTCTTGCCAGATCTCCTCGCGCAAGGCACCCAACCCTCACCTTCAACCTTCGGCCATTATCTTGATAGCGGATAGTGTGAAGTGAAAACTTGAGAAGAAACGAATGCGCGCCTCGGGATGCCAGGAGGAGGACGAGAAAGTCGAGGAGATGGCCTCTTTCCCCGGACGCCAGAAGGCCCCGGCGGTGGTCCGCCGGGGCCTTCTCAGCTGGTCAGCGCGTCAGAGCGAGGCGATCAGCCGCTCCACCCGCTCGTCCACGGCACGGAACGGGTCCTTGCACAGGACCGTCCGCTGGGCCTGGTCGTTCAGCTTCAGGTGGACCCAGTCCACGGTGAAGTCGCGGCCCGCCTGCTGTGCGGCGGCGATGAAGTCGCCGCGGAGCTTGGCGCGGGTCGTCTGGGGCGGGGTGTCCTTGGCGGCTTCGATCTCGCCGTCGTCGGTGACCCTCGTGACCAGGTCCTTGCGCTGGAGCAGGTCGAAGATGCCCCGGCCCCGGCGGATGTCGTGGTAGGCCAGGTCCAGTTGGGCGACCCGGGGGCTGGAGAGGTCCATGTCGTGCTTGCCGCGGTAGCGCTCGATCAGGCGGTGCTTGATCGCCCAGTCGATCTCGCGGTCGATCTTGGTCAGGTCCTGGGCCTCGACGGAGTCCAGCACGCGGCCCCACAGCTCGATGACGCGGTCGGCCAGCGGGTCCGGCGAGCGGCGGGCGACGTGCTCGACGGCCTTGGAGTAGTACTCGCGCTGGATGTCCAGGGCGCTGGCCTCGCGGCCCCCCGCCAGGCGGACCAGCCTGCGGCCGGTCAGGTCGTGGCTGATCTCGCGGATGGCCCTGATCGGGTTGTCGAGGCTGAAGTCGCGGAACTGGACGCCCTCCTCGATCATCTCCAGCACGAGGTTGGCCGAGCCGACCTTGAGCAGGGTCGTCGGCTCCGCCATGTTCGAGTCGCCCACGATGACGTGCAGGCGGCGGTAGCGCTCGGCGTCGGCGTGCGGCTCGTCGCGGGTGTTGATGATCGGGCGCGAGCGGGTGGTGGCGCTGGAGACGCCCTCCCAGATGTGCTCGGCGCGCTGCGACAGGCAGTACACGGCCCCGCGCGGGGTCTGCAGGACCTTGCCCGCGCCGCAGATCAGCTGGCGGGTGACGAGGAACGGCAGCAGCACGTCGGCGATCCTGGAGAACTCCCCCGCCCTGGTGACCAGGAAGTTCTCGTGGCAGCCGTAACTGTTGCCCGCCGAGTCGGTGTTGTTCTTGAACAGGTAGATGTCGCCGCCGATGCCCTCGTCGGCGAGCCTGCGCTCGGCGTCGACCAGCAGGTCTTCGAGGATGCGCTCGCCCGCTTTGTCGTGGGTGACCAGCTGGACGAGGTCGTCGCACTCGGCGGTGGCGTACTCGGGGTGCGAGCCCACGTCGAGGTACAGGCGCGAGCCGTTGCGCAAGAAGACGTTGGATGAGCGCCCCCACGACACCACCCGCCGGAACAGGTAGCGCGCGACCTCGTCCGGCGACAGCCTGCGCTGCCCGTGGAACGTACAGGTCACGCCGAATTCGGTCTCAATCCCGAAGATCCGCCGCTGCATCCCCTCAGCCTAGGTGCTAACACCGTCTCCAGCCGTGCGCCATTCAGGTCCGTGACCATTTCGACCTGGACTCTTCCGTGGAACCGGACCCGGACCCCTCGGGCGCGGCGTCCGGCCGTCCTGTTCAATCGGCGATCGTGATGGGACACGTCCGGCGCTCAGCCCGCCAGGTCAACCGGGTCGACCGCGACCTGGTCATCCGCAGCGGCCAGCTGCCGAAGACCCCCGCCGACGGCTGGCTGATGTCGCTGTCGAGGTCGGCGAACAAGAGCAGGCTGTGGTTCGCGATCGCGGTCGTGCTGGCGGCGAAGAAGGGCAAGACGCGCCGTGCGGCGCTGCGCGGGGTGGGGGCGATCACCTTCGCCAGCGTGTCGGCGAACCTCGTCGGCAAGAACCTGTTCCCCCGGCGCAGGCCCGCCGCCGAGCTGCTGCCCGAGTACCGCAGGCTGGCCAAGCGCCCGACCAGCTCGTCCTTCCCCTCCGGCCACGCCGCCTCGGCGGTCGCCTTCGCCACCGCGCTGGGGCTGGAGCGCAAGGGCCTGGGCAAGGTCGTCGCCCCCGTGGCGGGCGCGGTGGCCTACTCGCGGGTGCACACCGGCGTGCACTGGCCGACCGACGTCCTCGCGGGCGCGGCGATCGGGGTCGGCGCCGCCTACGCGACGCTGCACTGGTGGCCGCTGGGCCCCGACGCGCCCGCCCAGAGCGCGCACGCCGCCGAGGTGACGGCCGTTGAGGACGGCGACGGCCTGCTGGTGCTGGTCAACCCGAACGCGGGCATCGCGGGCGAGGACGCCACCGACGTGGTCAAGCACCGCTGGCCGCGGGCGACCGTGGTGCACCCCCGGCCCGGCGCCGACCTGATCGAGCAGCTCTCCGACGAGCTCACGGCCGGTCCCGGCGACATCCGCGCGATCGGCGTGGCAGGCGGCGACGGGTCGGTCGCCGCGGTGGCGGCGGTGGCGGCGGAGTTCCGCCTGCCGCTGGTCGTGGTGCCCGCGGGCACGCTGAACCACTTCGCCCGCGACATCGGCGTCGACGGCATCGACGCCGCCGACGCCGCGGTGCGGGCGGGCGACGGCGTCGCGGTGGACCTGGCCGGGGTGGACATCGAGGGCGCGGGCATCGAGGGCGAGGCGCACCGCTGGTTCGTCAACACCGCCAGCCTGGGCGGCTACCCGGAGATGGTGCGGCTGCGCGAGCGGCTGGAGAAGCGCGGCTGGCCGAAGTGGCCCGCCGCGGCGGTCGCGCTGCACCGCAGCCTGCGCCGGGCGCAGCCGATCCGGATGTCGGTCGACGGCCGCTCACACCTGGTGTGGTGGCTCTTCGTCGGCAACGGCACCTACTCCCCCAAGGGCTTCGTGCCGACGCACCGCCCGGTGCTGGACTCGGGTCTGCTCGACGTGCGCTACCTGCGTGCGGACGTCCCGTACTCGCGTCTGCGGTTCGTGCTCGCCACGCTGACCAGGACGCTGCACACCAGCCACGTCTACCGGCAGCGCGACCTGGCCGAACTGGAGGTGCGCCTGCTGGACGACGTCGAGCGCCGCATCGCCACCGACGGCGAGGTCGGCCCGCTGGGCAGCCGCTTCCGCTTCCGGTCGCGGCCGAGCGCCCTGGCCATCTACCGCCCCACCGAGGCGGGCTAGCCGGGCTCTTCGACCGGGATGTCGCGGTTCTCCGACCACCACGACGCGAAGATCGGGTTGGTGTCGGTGAGCTGGTCGTAGGCCGCGACCAGGAGCTTGGGGGCTTCGCGCGCGGCGTCGGCGAGGGCGTTGTCCTCGTGCCAGACCAGCACGATCTCCTGGACCAGCGGCGAGTCGACCAGGCTGCGGATGACCAGGCCGTTGCCCTCGCGGGCGACCGGCTTGGCGAGGGTGACCGCGCCCGCCTCGACCAGGGCGCGGGTGGTGGTGGAGTCCGACATCTGGTGGCGGATGCGCGGGGTGAAGCCGCGCGCGGCGCAGGCGCGGACGAACGCCAGCTGCTCGGTGCCCTCGGCGACCGGCGGCATGACCCAGTTGTCGTCGGCCAGTTCGGCGAGGTCGATCTCGGTCTTGCCCGCGAGCCGGTGGGTCTCGGCGATGGCGACGTAGAGCGGCGAGCGCAGCATGACCCTGGCGTGCAGGTGCGAGGGCAGCGGGGTGCGGAAGCCGGGGTTCTCCTCCAGCACCGCGAAGTCCAGCTTGCGGTCCACCAGCTTGCGCAGCAGCTCGATCGGCTGGGTCTCGATCTCGATGGCGGCCTCGGCCCCGCCGAGGCGGTCGGCGATCGCGGTGGCGAACATCGGCACGATCAGGCCGGGCGGCCCGCCGACCCGCACGACGCCGGTCGCGGTCGCCGTCTGGGTGCGCTGCTTGATGCCCGCCATCAGGTCGTCCACCTCGCTGAGCAGCAGCCGGGCGGTGGTGAGCACGTAGCTGCCGAGGTCGGTGGGCACGACCCCGGTGCCGGTGCGGGCGAACAGCAGCCCGCCGACCCGGCGCTCCAGGCGCTGGAGCTGGGCGGTGAGCGCTGGCTGCGACACCCCGAGCTGCACGGCGGCCTTCGACAGGCTCCCCGCGTCGGCGACGGCGCAGATGACTCGGAGGTGGCGCAGCTCCAGCTCGTTCACACCAGTGTTATGCCCCCTGGGACCGGGTTATGCAAATCCCGGATCGGGGTTTGGGAACAGCGACACATTTCCGATCTCCGGCGTGTCGAAACGGCTCCGGGACCCTCGTCATCGGACGGGGTCGCGGAGCCGGGGTGGAACACCGCGGCGCGGGCGTCGCCCGCGCCGCGGCAGCCTTTCAGGACCAGCGCACGGAAGTGGAGTCCACCGCGAAGGTGGTCTGCTTGGAGCTGTCCTCGCTGGCGACCCACGCGAGGCGGATCGTCTGGCCCTTGTACGCGCTCAGGTCGTGGGTCTTCTGAACGTACGCACCGGATGCGTCCAGGTTGGAGACCGTCCCGAGGGTGCCCAGCACCGTCCCGCTGGTGGACAGCACGCGGAGCTGGAGCTTGTCGTACTGACCGGTCGTGGTCGTCTCGGCGGTGTCCACCCGCACCCAGTAGGACACCGCGACCGCGGTGGCGTTGCCGGGCACGGGGACGTCCTGGTGCAGCGTCTCGGTGCCCTTGCGCCCGGTGCCGCCGAAGCGCGCCCACCACGAGCCCTCGTGCGCGGGCCGCGCCGTCGAGTTGGTGATGACCGAGGTCTTGCCCGCCCAGTCCGCGGCGGGGCCGTACTCGAAGCCCGGGTTGCGCAGCATCTCGTTGGTGGCCGCGGCGACCCTGCCGTCCATCACCAGCGCGAACGTCTGCGGCCCGAAGGGCACGTTGCGCCCGCGCACCCGGACGGTCCAGTCGCCTTCGCCCGGCGCCTGGATGAAGACGTTCTCCAGGTTGTTGGCCGTGTCGGCGGTGGTGCCGGTACGCGACCAGCCGCCCGCGAACCCGTTGCCCCGGTAGACCACGCCGCTGGGCGAGACGACCTCCAGGTCGAGGTCGTTGACCAGCGAGCGGGCCGCGGTGGTCGCCGCTTCCCGGTCGGTGTAGGCGAGGGTGACCTTGAACGGGCTGCCGGGGGTGACCCGGACGCGGTGCTCGGTCACGCCGCCGGTGGCCAGCCCGGCGCCCTCGTCGACGTGGCGGGCGGTGCCCGCGGTGGCCTTGTCCAGGTTCACCAGGCCCCAGCCCTCGTGGATGTTCGGGATGGGGAAGTCGTTGTCGTTGACGCCGTCGTTGTTCTCGTCCAGCAGGTCGGTCGCGCTGTTGACGATCGTGCCGCGCACCAGCGCCGAGGTGGCGTCGATGCCGTGGTGCTTCTTGTAGTAGTCGCGGACCACGGCCGCGCCGCCCGCGGCGAGCGGGTTCGACATCGAGGTGCCGCTGAAGTACTTGTAGTCGTCGTTCAGCGGGAAGCCGTAGCCGTCGTCCTGGGCGAGGCCGGTCGCCGGGTTGACGGTGCCGTCGTACTGCTGCTGGTGCATGTCCGAGTAGCCCGAGGAGATCCACGAGCCCGGCGCGACGATGTCGGGCTTGATGCGGCCGTCGGTCGTCGGCCCCCGGCTGGAGAAGGCGGCGAGCTGCTGGGCGTTGCCGGTCTGGCGGTCGGAGCGCAGCGGGTTCACCGGGTAGTCCGACGACCACCAGTCACCCCAGGTCGGGATGACGTTCTGGCCGCCTGCCTGCGCGCAGGAGCGGTTGCCCATCGTCGCGCGCTCGGCGGCGCCCTGCGCCTGGTAGGTCAGGGCGGGGTCGCACGGGGAGGCGGCCTTGCCGTTCTCCGACGCGCCGACGGTGAGCACGTTCTTGGCGGTGCCGGGCGCGCCGACGGAGCGGGGATCGATGACCCCGTTCGCGTCGGCGTCCACCCCGGCGTTGCCCGCCGAGAACGTGATCAGCATGTCCCGGTGCTCGTTGGAGAACTTGTCGGCGTAGCGGGAGTCCTCGGTGTAGGCCCCCGCCGAGTCCGACCCCCACGAGTTGGCGTGGATGCGCGCGCCGTCGTCGTAGGCCTGCTGGAAGAGCAGCCCGAGGTCGATCGGGATGCCGAGCAGGTAGTAGCCGTCCCCGTAGCTCGCGCACGAGCCGAACATGTCGATGTGGTCCTCGACCGCCTGGAACACCAGGCGGGCCCCGTGCGCCGCCGCCTTGCCCCGACCGTCGGCCATGCCGTCGCCGACCGCCGAGACGGCCACGTGGGTGCCGTGGCCGCTGTCCACGTCCTGCGCGCCGTCCGGTCGGGCGTCGGCGCAGTCGGGGATGTCCTCGCTCGGCCAGTCGCGGATGGCGACGACGCGGGAGGCGGGCACGTCCGGGTGTCCGGTGGCGGCTGTTCCGCCGCCGAAGCCGGTGTCGGCGACCGCGACGACCTGGGTGGAGCCGTCGTAGCCGCGCGCGTAGGCCTGCTCGCCGCGCATGATGGTCCCGGCGGCGTGCTCGTTGTGCCTCTCGTGGACGCGGAAGCCGTCCACGACGGCGACGCCCTCGATCCCCGCCACGCTCGTGGCCTGGGCGGGGGTGGCGGCCAGCAGCAGGCCGCCGTCGCCGGTCTCGGTGACGACCGCTCCGGTGCCCCGGGCGGCGGCGGCCACGGCGGACGGGTCGGCGCCCGCCTCGGCCCGCACCTCGTACACCGCGGGCTTGCCCTCGGTGATCTCCGCCCTGGCGTCGGCGGTGACCTTCCAGGCGGGCTGGAAGCGCCCGACCCAGTGCACGCCGGGCAGCGACGCGACGCGCGCGGCCTGGCCCGGGTTCATCCGGACCCGGTACGCGTTCTCCGGGATGTAGTCCACGATCTCCGCGCCCGCGCCCAGCAGGCCCGCCTTCCAGTCCTCGCGGATCGCTCCGGCGAACTGGACGAGGTAGCCGCCACGCTCCCCCGCGGCCAGCGCCCTGACCCTGGGGGCCGGGAGCCTGCCGGGGAAGAACTCCCCGCTGACGAGGCGGATCGGCGCCTCGGCGGTCTGCTCGGACCCGGCGGGTTGCCCGGTCGCGGTGCCGCTCCCGGCGAGAGCGGCCCCCAGCAGGACGGGGACGACGGCCAGCGCGACGCGACGTCGCGGTCTGGAACGCGGCATGGGTGCTTCCTCGGGGTCGAGCAGGGTGTAGCGGACACCCGATATCTCACCCGATCGAGCGAATCCGTATGCGCACTATGGCCCGATTGATATCGCCGCCCCCATCCCGACCACCCATAACATCCACACCACCTGCGATTTCACCCGATGCGGTGATCGAGATGTAACACAGCGGCGGGGCGACCCCCCGAAGGGACCGCCCCGCCGCGACAGCGAATCTGGCGCCTACTCGCCCTCGACAGGCGGCAGCTCGACGTCCTCGACCGGCTTGGCGTCGCCTTCGGACTCGGCGGGCAGCAGGGCGGTGAGCGCGGCGCCGGTGATCCGCCGGAACGCCCGGGTGGGCCGGTTGCGGTCCAGGACCGCGACCTCCAGCTTGTCCAGCGCGGGGGCCGTCCCGTTGGCCGCGCCCGCGGCCACCGCCTTGATCGCCAGCCGCACGGCGTCGGCCAGGTCCATGCCGTCGGCGTAGGTCTCCTTGAGCAACGCGTTGATCGGGTCCGTCGACCCGCCCATGACCAGGTACTGCTGCTCATCGATGATCGAGCCGTCGAAGATCAGCCGGTAGAGCTGGTCCTGCGCCGCCGTCGCGCCGACCTCGGCGACGCACAGCTCGACCTCCAGCGGCTTCACCTGCTCGGTGAAGACGGTGCCGAGGGTCTGGGCGTAGACGTTGGCGAGCTGGCGGGCGGAGACGTCCCGGCGGTCGTAGGAGTAGCCCCACAGGTCGACGTGTCGGATGCCGCCCCGGCGCAGGCTCTCGTACTCCGGGTAGCGGCCCGCCGCCGCGAACCCGATCCGGTCGTAGATCTCGGAGACCTTGTACAGCGTGGCCGACGGGTTGTCGGCCACGAAGAGCACGCCGTCGGCGTACTTGAGGGCGACCACGCTCCGCGCTTGGGCGATGCCCTTGCGGGCGTACTCCCTGCGGTCGCGCATCAACTGGTCGGGCGAGGTGTACAGCGGCATCGTCACGGCGGTTGTTCCTCGGTGCTCGGCGGGGTGGGCGGGGTCAGCCGCGGGGACGCTCGTCGCGGGCGGTCACGACGGCCTCGGCGACCGCGGCGGCCTCCTCCTCGGCGATGCGGACCGCGCCCAGATCGGCGGTGACGGTGACGATGCTCGGGTAGATCCGGCGGGCCAGGTCCGGGCCGCCGGTCGCCGAGTCGTCGTCGGCGGCGTCGTAGAGCGCCTCGACGGCGATGCGCAGCGCGCGGTCGCGGTCGCCCGCCGGGTCGTAGAGCTTCTTGAGCGCCGACTTGGCGAACGTCGAGCCGGAGCCGACCGCGTGGAAGCCCGCCCGCTCCTCGTAGCGGCCGCCTGCCACGTCGAAGGAGACGATCCGGCCCGCCTTGGCCGGGTCGGGGGCGTCGAGGTCGTAGCCGACGAACAGCGGCACCACGGCCAGGCCCTGCATCGCGGTGGCCAGGTTGCCCCTGACCATGGTCGCGAGCTTGTTGGTCTTGCCGTCCAGCGACAGCGACCGGCCCTCGAGCTTCTCGTAGTGCTGGAGCTCGACGGCGTACAGGCGGACCATCTCCACGGCGATGCCCGCCGTGCCCGCGATGCCCACCGACGAGTAGCCGTCGGTGATGTACACCTTCTCCATGTCCCGTTGGGCGATCATGTTGCCCGCGGTCGCGCGCCGGTCACCGGCGATGAGCACGCCGCCGGAGAAGGTGACGGCCACGATCGTGGTGCCGTGCGGGATGGTGTCGGCCGAGGTCACCGTGCCGACCGGCCGGTTGCCCGGCAGCAGCTCGGGGGACTGGGCGCGGAGGAAGTCGGTGAACGACGAGGTGCCCGCCGTCAGGTAGGCGGCGGGCAGCCCGCGGGGTGAGGTGTGATCCATGCCTGCTTTCGTTTCCGGTCGCGGGACGGGGGCCTGGCCGAGCGGCTACTGGCCGCCCTTCTGGACGTAGGCGCGGACGAAGTCCTCGGCGTTCTCCTCGAGGACGTCGTCGATCTCGTCCAGGATCGCGTCGGTGTCGTCGCTGAGCTTCTCCCGGCGCTCCTGGCCGGCGGCGGTGGTGTCGTCGGCGCCCTCGTCGCCGTCTCCGCCGCCCTGGCGCTGCTTCTGCTCCTGGGACATCGTCGCCTCCCGGTGGTATGGCCTGTACCGAACAGTACCCAGGGGGACCGTCATCCGTCGCGGTCCTCGCCGGGACCGAGATCGAATTTCGCCCTGGGGTGAAGCGGGTTCAGCGTTTGGCGCCGGTCAGCGCGTCGACCAGCTCCTCGGCGGTGTTCGCGGCGTCCAGCAGCGCTCCGACGTGGGCTTTCGTGCCGCGCAGCGGCTCCAGCGTCGGGATGCGCACCAGCGACTCGCGGCCCAGGTCGAAGATGACCGAATCCCAGGACGCGGCGGCGATCGAGGTGGGGTAGCGCTCCAGGCAGCGACCGCGGAAGTAGGCGCGGGTGTCCTGCGGCGGGGTGAGGACCGCCTCGCGCACCTCCTCCTCGCTGACCAGGCGCTTCATCGAGCCGCGGGCGACAAGGCGGTTGTAGAGGCCCTTGTCCAGGCGCACGTCGGAGTACTGGAGGTCGACCAGCTGGAGCCGCGGCGAGGACCACTGGAGGCCGTCGCGGGCGCGGTAGCCCTCCAGCAGGCGCAGCTTCGCGGGCCAGTCGAGGCGGTCGGCGCACTCCATGGGGTCGCGGGCCAGCGCGTCGAGGATCGAGCCCCACATGTCGAGCACGTCGAGGGAGATCCGGTCCACGTCCGCGCGGCCGAGCTTGTCGGCGATCATCTCGTGGTAGGCGAACTGGATGTCCAGGGCGGTGTACTTGCGGCCGTTGGCGAGTTCGACCTTGGCCTTGAGCGTCGGGTCGTGACTGATGGTGTGCACGGCCCGGACCGGGTCGGCCAGCTTGAGGTGGTCGAAGCGCACCCCGGCCTCGATCAGGTCGAGCACGAGCGCGGTGGTGCCGACCTTGAGGTAGGTCGACGTCTCGGCCAGGTTCGCGTCGCCGATGATCACGTGCAGCCTGCGGTACTTGTCGGCGTCGGCGTGCGGCTCGTCGCGGGTGTTGATGATGCCGCGCTTGAGCGTGGTCTCCAGGCCGACCTCGACCTCGATGTAGTCGGCACGCTGGGAGAGCTGGAACCCCGCCTCGTCGCCGGAGGCGCCGAGGCCGACCCGGCCGGAGCCGCACACGACCTGGCGGGAGGCGAAGAACGGGGTCAGGCCGGCGATCACCGCGGTGAACGGGGTGTTGCGGGCCATCAGGTAGTTCTCGTGGGTGCCGTAGGAGGCGCCCTTGTTGTCGATGTTGTTCTTGTACAGCTGCAGGCGCGGCTGGCCGGGCACGGAGGCCGCGCGCAGGGCGGCCTCCTCCATGACCCGCTCCCCCGCCTTGTCCCAGATGACCGCGTCGCGGGCGTTGGTGACCTCGGGCGCGGAGTACTCGGGGTGCGCGTGGTCGACGTAGAGCCGGGCGCCGTTGGTGAGGATGACGTTGGCGGCGCCGAGGTCCTCGACGTCGGGGTCGGTGGCCGCCATGCCGGGCGCGCCGAGGTCGAACCCGCGGGCATCGCGCAGCGGCGACTCCACCTCGTAGTCCCAGCGGGCCCGGCGCGCGCGGGGGATGTCCGCCGCCGCGGCGTAGGCCAGCACGACCTGGGTCGATGTCAACACCGGGTTCGCCGTGGGGTCGCCCGGCACCGCGATGCCGTACTCGACCTCGGTTCCCATGATCCGCCGCATACCGGCAAGCCTACGGTGCGCTCCCCGCCCATTGGAGGTGAGCCGCGCCGCGAGGGCAGGATGGGAGGGGTGAGCGCGGACGAGCTGGTGGCTGTGTACGACGCCGATGGCGCGGAGGTCGGGTCCGCGACCCGCGCCCGCATGCGCGCGGAGGGCCTGTGGCACGCCGCCACGGCCGTCCTGGTCCGCTCGGGCGACGGGACCAGGGTGTACGTCCACCGGCGCACCGACACCAAGGACATCTACCCGGGCCTGCACGACTGCGCCGCGGGCGGCGTGATCGACGCGGGCGAGGCCCCGCCCGCGGCCGCCGAACGCGAGCTGGCCGAGGAATACGGCATCGTCGGAGCGGCCTTGGCCCCGGTGTTCACGATGCGGATAGAGCTGCCCCCGGTGCGCATGCACCTGTTCGCCTACGAGACCCGCTGGGACGGCCCGGTGACGCCGCAGGACAGCGAGATCGCCGAGGGCTGGTGGATGCCGCTGGCCGAGCTGCGGGAGCGGCTCGCGGGCCGCGACTGGCCCTTCGTGCCGGACGGCCGCCTGGTGATGGAGCGCTGGTTCGCCGAGCACGACGCCTCGGCGGAGACGTGAGCGGGGGCGGAGGTCAGGGCTCCAGACCCCTGTTCAGCGCCGCTGCCGCCAGCGGGGCGATGCGGCCCACGGCCTCGCTGGCCCGCCGGGTGCTCCCCGCTTCCACGGTGATGACGGTCAGCAGGTCCCCGTCGGCGACGGCCACCGCGCAACCCATCGCGTCGGCGGCCGCGTAGCACCAGCTGTGCCTGTCCTCGCCCAGGTCTGCGACCCGCGGCCCTTCGGTGGTCGAGTCCGGCAGGCACGCGCCCTCCTCGCGCATGGCCGCCACCCGGGCGGCGGCGTCGGGCACCAGGCTGACCGCCTGGGTGATCTCCGACCCGCTCGGGTACCGCCAGTTCCCGCTCGCGTCGGGAGTGCACCCGGCTACCGGGTCCGGGCTCCCGGCGGCGGCCTGGACGCCCTCCTCGGCGAGGTCGTCGGCGGTGAGCACGGCGGCCGACGGGTCGGCGGTGGGCGGAACCGTCGTGGTGGCGTCGGTGGTGACCGGCCCCGTGGTGACCGGCGCCTGGGTGACCGGGGCCGGGAGCGCGACCTGGCTGGTCGTCGGCTCCGCGGGGTCGTCGTAGTAGGTGTCGAGGTCGTTCGCGCGGCCGGAGCAGGCCGTGGCCAGCAGCAGAACCGCGGCGGGCGCGAGCGCACGGCGGAGCACGGGAGTCCCCCCAAGATCGGCAGGCGGTGCGCCGATGAACCTACCGGTCTGCCGCGGACCGCTCACGCCCAGGCCAGGCGGGAGCGCTCGGCCCAGTAGCGCTGCGGCTCGCGGGTCAGCTCCG
Source organism: Actinokineospora guangxiensis (assembly GCF_042657845.1). Lineage (NCBI taxonomy): Bacteria > Bacillati > Actinomycetota > Actinomycetes > Pseudonocardiales > Pseudonocardiaceae > Actinokineospora > Actinokineospora guangxiensis. The sequence continues at coordinate 213,714 of NZ_JBHSKF010000012.1, forward strand.
GCAGCTCGGGGAGGGTGGGGAGTTCCGCGGCGCGCAGGTTGGAGCGCAGTTGGGCGGGGCTCGTCGGGCCCAGCAGGACCCGGTCGGCCCAGGGGCGGGCCGCGGCGGCGGCGAGGGCGACGGCGTCGGGGCCGACGCCGTGGGCGTCGGCCAGCTCCTGGACGGCGGCCGGGGCGGTGGCCGCCAGCCTGCCGTTGGCCAGGGCTTCCTTGACCGTGACGTCGACGCCCGCGGCGTGGGCTTCGGCGAGGGCGGCGTCGGCTGAGCGCTCGAAGAGGTTCCACGTCGACTGCACGGCGGTGAACAGGCGCACGCCGGAGCGTTCGAGCGCGAGACCGCGGCGAATGGTCTCGGCCTGGGCGGGACCGGAGGTGGAGAAGCCCACGCGGACGCCGGAGGCCGCGGTCTCGGCGAGGGCGTCGAGCAGGGCGTCGTCGGTGAACAGCGGGCTGTCGGCGGTCAGCGAGTGAACCTGGTAGAGGTCGACCTCCAGCAGGGCGCGGGTCTGCGCCCACTGGGTCAGGAAGCGCTCCGCGGAGTGTTCCTTGGCCTCGTGGACGGGCGCGTCGACGCGCCACTGCCCCACGTACGCGTAGCCCCACTTCGAGGACACCGACACGCCCTCCGGCCCGCGGTCGGCGAGCCAGCCGGACAGGAACTCCTCGGCCAGCCCGTAGGAGCGGGCGGCGTCCACCCGGCGCACCCCGGCCGCGTGCGCGGCGTCCAGGACCTCCCAGGTGGCCGCGCGCAGCGCGGCGACGGTGCGGTCGGCGGGCAGGTCGCCGCCCAGGTTGATGTAGGCGGGCCTGCCCAGGGCGGCCAGGCCGAGACCGAACCGGCTGATCGGCAGCATGTCCCCGAGCGTAGAGCGGCGGCCCCGGAGCGCGCTCCGGGGCCGCCGTCCAGACGTGGGTCCGCTACAGGTACTGACCGGTGTTGCTGGCCGTGTCGATCGCCCGGCCCGCCTCCTGGTTCTTGCCGGTCACCAGGGTGCGGATGTAGACGATGCGCTCGCCCTTCTTGCCCGAGATTCGCGCCCAGTCGTCCGGGTTGGTCGTGTTGGGCAGGTCCTCGTTCTCGGCGAACTCGTCGACGATGGCGTCCAGCAGGTGCTGCACGCGCAGGCCGGGCTGCTTGGTCTCCAGCACCGACTTGATCGCCATCTTCTTGGCGCGGTCGACAATGTTCTGGATCATCGCGCCGGAGTTGAAGTCCCGGAAGTACAGGACCTCCTTGTCACCGTTGGCGTAGGTGACCTCCAGGAAGCGGTTCTCCTCGGTCTCCTCGTACATGCGCTCGACCGTGTGCTGGATCATCGCCTCCATGCAGGCCGCCGGGTCGCCGGCGAACTCCGCGAGGTCATCGGCGTGGATCGGCAGCTTGGGCGTGAGGTACTTGGAGAAGATGTCGCGGGCCGCCTCGGCGTCCGGCCGCTCGATCTTGATCTTCACGTCGAGCCTGCCGGGGCGCAGGATCGCCGGGTCGATCATGTCCTCGCGGTTGGAGGCGCCGATGACGATGACGTTCTCCAGGCCCTCGACGCCGTCGATCTCGCTCAGCAGCTGCGGCACGATCGTGGTCTCGACGTCGGAGGACACGCCGCTGCCGCGGGTGCGGAAGATCGAGTCCATCTCGTCGAAGAACACGATCACCGGGGTGCCCTCGGAGGCCTTCTCGCGCGCCCGCTGGAAGATCAGCCGGATGTGCCGCTCGGTCTCGCCGACGAACTTGTTGAGCAGCTCCGGGCCCTTGATGTTCAGGAAGTAGGACCGCGCGTCCGCGGGGCTGTTGTCGCCCCTGGCCGCCGCCACCTTCTTGGCCAGCGAGTTCGCCACCGCCTTGGCGATGAGCGTCTTGCCGCAGCCAGGAGGGCCGTAGAGCAGCACGCCCTTGGGCGGGCGCAGCTCGTACTCGGCGAAGAGGTCCTTGTGCAGAAACGGCAGCTCGACGGCGTCGCGGATCTGCTCGATCTGCCGGAACAGGCCGCCGATGTCGGCGTAGTCGACGTCGGGCACCTCCTCCAGCACCAGGTCCTCGACTTCAGCCTTGGGCACCCGCTCGTAGGCGTAGCCGGACTTGGCGTCCACCAGGAGCGAGTCGCCGGGCTTGAGCGGCGCGTCGAAGAGCGGCTCGGCGAGCCAGACCACGCGCTCCTCGTCGGCGTGGCCGACGACGAGCGCCCGGTTCGGCCGCTCCTCACCGTCGGTGGCGAGCAGCTCGCGCAGCGCGCACACCTCGCCGATGCGCTCGAAGCCGCCGCCTTCGACGACGGTGAGCGCCTCGTTGAGCCGCACGGACTGCCCGCGGCTCAGCGCCTCGCCCTCGACGGCGGGCGAGACCGACACCCGCATCTTGCGGCCCGCGGTGAACACGTCGACCGTGCCGTCGTCGTGCCGCTCGAGGAATACGCCGTAGCCGCTGGGCGGCTGCGCCAAGCGGTCGACCTCCTCGCGCAGTGCGAGCAACTGGCCGCGGGCCTCGCGCAGCGTGTCGACCAGCTTGGTGTTCCGCTCAGTGAGCTGGTTCACCCGCTCGGTCGCCTCGGCGAGCCGCTGCTCGACCAGCCGCGAATGCCGCGGTGATTCCGTCAGTTTCCGGCGCAGCAGTGCGACTTCCTCTTCCAGGAATCGGATCTGCGCGGCCTCCGAGCGCTGATCGCGCCCTTCCCCTGGGCCGGGCGTCTCACCCTGCTGATCGTCGGCATCTTCAGGCCGACTGCCGGGACGATCGTGCTGCATGTCGGCACCTCCTCCCGAACTCGTACCCACTACGGTACCGGCGATCACTGACAACAACAGAGCATCCGCATCCCGGAACTCGCGTGTCACCACACTGCAACACCCGCCCGGCCGCAAGCGATAGGCCGTTCCGGTATCCGAAGGAACCGCCGCGCCGCTACGGTGCGTCGGTGTATTAGCCCACTTGCGCCGAGCTCGTGCATCTCTTATTCGCAGCTATCGACCGGGGACGACATGACCTACCCGCCGCCACCGCAGGACCCCTACGGTGGCCAGCCGCAGCAGCCGCCCTACCCGCCCCAGCAGGGGGGCTACCCCCAGCAGCCCCCGCAACACGGCCACCAGCCGTATGGCGCTCAGCCGGGCGGCCAGTCCTACGGTCCCCCTCCCGGCGGCCAGCCCGGCTACGGCACCCCGCCCCAGGGCGACCCGTACGCCCAGCAGCAGTTCGGCCAGCCCGGCCCGTACGGCCAGCAGCCCTACGGCCAGCCGCAGAAGAAGAGCAAGCTCCCGCTGATCCTGGCGGGCGCGGGCGTCGTGGTCATCGGCGTCGTCGTCACCCTCATCCTGGTCCTGACCGGCGGAAACTCCCCGCAGGGCGTGGCCCAGACGCTGGTCGACGGGGTCAAGAGCCGCAACGCCGACTCCATCCGCGGCGTGCTGTGCGACCCGACCGAGGTCTCCGACGGCGACTTCGACACCGAGGGGTTCCCGACCGACCTTGAGGTCAGCCTCGGCGAGGTCACCGAGAGCGGCGACACGGCCACGGCGAAGGTCTCGATGACGGCCGAGGGCCAGACCATCGACCTCACGATCACAATGAAGAAGAACGACAGCGGCGACTGGTGCGCCGACCGGCTCGGGCCCGCCTGAGCGGGAACCGGGACCGCCGCACCGCCGCCACCGGCCATCCGGTGGCGGCGGTGTCAAGTCGCCCGGAATGGGCCAATAGGATGGCGTCAAACACCACGAGCCGGGGACCGACATGACCTACCCACCGCAGCAGCCGGGCCCGTACGGGGGGCCACCGCCGCCGGGCTACGGTCAGGGCCCGTGGCAACCGCAGGGCGGCTACCAGGGCGGATTCGGCACCCAGCCGTTCCCGGCGCAGCAGCCCTCCGAGCCGCCGCGCGGCGGCGGCAACACCGGCAAGATCGTCGCGATCGTGCTGATGGCGCTGCTGGTGATCGGCGGCACCGGCGTGGGTGTGTACTTCCTCACGCGGGAGTCGGGGAACCAGGCCGCCCCGCCGAACACCCCACCTCCGGTGACCACCACCACGGAGCCCGCGACGGACACCTCCTCGCCGGCGGCCACGACCGACGAGGACCCGGCGGACACGGGACCGGCGACGGTCGTGGAGGAGTACATCTCGGCGTACGAGACCAAGCGCTTCTCGGCCGTGACCGGCCAGGCGTGCAAGGCCTACAAGAAGAAGTACGGCACGAACACCGCGCAGCTGGAGGACCAGCTCGCGCAGTACACGATCACCGGCTCGGCCCAGGGCGAGCCCGAGATCAAGGGCGAAGTCGCCACCGCGCGTATCGCTCTGGAGCTCACCAGCGACACCGATGTCAAGAACGTCGACATCGAGATCAAGATCGTCAAGGAAGACGGCGAGTGGCGGTTCTGCGGGGAGGAAACGGCCTGACCGCGCCACCCTTCGCACACCCCATCCCAGCCACGCCTGACCAGGCGATCCCGAGGAGCACGGCCACATGACCACCCCACCCCCCTACGGCCAGAACCCGTACGGCCAGCAGCCGGATCCGTACGGCCAGGGCCAGGGCCAGCAGCCCTACGGCACGCCGCCGGGCGGGCAGCCCGCCTACGGCCAGCAGCCCTACGGAACCCCGCCCGGCGGACAGGCCTACGGCGACCCGTACGCCCAGCAGCAGCCCGGGTACGACCCGAACCAGCAGTACGGCGGCGGCTACCAGCAGCCGTACGGGGGTGTCGGCGGCGAGCCGCCGAAGGGCAACAACACCGGCAAGATCATCGCCATCGTGGCGATCGCCCTGATCGTCCTGGCGGGCGCGGGCGTCGGCGTGTACTTCCTCATGAAGGACGACGACGGCGGCACGGCGGGCGGCGGCGGCACCAGCACCACCGCGCCGCGCACCACCGAGGAGCCCACGGACGAGACCACGACCGAGGAGACCACCAGCGAGGAGACCACCACCAGCGAGGAGAGCGGTGGCGGCGGCAGCGAGGGTGGCGGCGAGGGCGACGTCGCGACGGCGGCGGAGAAGTACGTCGCCGCGGTCAACGACAAGGACGAGTCGGGGGCCAAGGCGCTGAGCTGCTCCGGCAGCGACCCCGGCCTGATGTACACCAGCGTGGTGCCGGGCAACGGCGACGTCGAGATCACCGGCGAGCCGGACGTCTACGGCGAGAACGCCAGCGTCGACACCCTGGTCACCATTCCGGGCTCCGGCGCCGAGCCGATCCCCTTCCCGATCCTGTTCGAGAAGGGCGACAACGGCTGGTGCGTGTCCATGTGACACCGCTGATCGGCTCGCCCTGATCAGCCCGGCACGGAAGCAGCGGAGGGCCCGTCCACCTCGGACGGGCCCTCCGCTTTCCTCATCAGCCCTTGCTCGGCCTGCGCTGCGGGCGCGGCGGGACGACGCCGTCGGCGAGGCGGCGGGTCGTCAGCAGGAACGCGGTGTGCGCGATCATGCGGTGCTCGGGGCGCACGGCCAGGCCGACCACGTGCCACGGCCGGATGAGGGTCTCCCACGCCGACGGCTCGGTCCAGCACTGCTGCTCGCGCAGCGCCTCGGTGACGCGCGAGAGCTGCGTCGTGGTGGCCACGTACGCGACCAGGACGCCGCCGGGGATGAGGTTCGCCGCCACGGTCGGCAGCACCTCCCACGGCGCGACCATGTCCAGGATGGCCCGGTCGACCTCGCCGGTGTGGGTGGCGAGGTCGGCGACGGTGAGCGTCCAGTTGGGCGGGTGCTCGCCGTAGAACTGGACGACGTTGCGCTCGGCGTGCACGGCGTGGTCGTCGCGGACCTCGTAGGACTGGACCGTCCCTTCCGGACCGACCGCGCGCAGCAGCGAGCAGGTCAGCGCCCCTGAGCCCGCACCCGCCTCCAGCACGCGCGCGCCGGGGAAGATGTCGCCCTGCATGACGATCTGGGCGGCGTCCTTGGGGTAGATGACCTGCGCGCCGCGCGGCATCGAGAGCACGTAGTCCGACAGCAGCGGGCGCAGCGCCAGGTACCCGGTGCCGACGGCCGAACTCACCACCGAGCCCTCGGGCAGGCCGATGATGTCGTCGTGGGCGAGCGCGCCTCGGTGCGTGTGGTACTTCTCCCCCTCGGCCAGCACGAGGGTGTAGTGCCGTCCCTTCGGGTCGGTCAGCTGTACCCGGTCCCCGGCCCGGAAGGGCCCACTGATCTTGCGCGCGGTCACCGTGTCGTTCCTCCTCTGCGAGCGCCCGCCATGCTCGCAGAACCGGCGCGGCGCGCTTCAGCCAGCCCCGTCGAGCGCGGCGCGCAGATCGTCGCGGTGCAGCACGCCCGCGGGCCTGCCGTCGTCGTCCACGACGACGAACTGCCACGCCGCGGTCTCCCTGACCCGCTCGACGATCTCGGCGACCGGCTCGGAGGCCAGCAGCACCGATTCCGGCCGGATGGGCTCGGCGGCCAGTTCGGCGGGCGAGAACGGCGATCCGGCGGCCAGCCGCCGGGCGGCGGCCGGGTCGAGCAGGCCCGCGGCCACGCCGTCGGCGCGCACCAGCACGACGCCGCGGCCCGCCGCGGCGGCGAGCGCGTCGGCGACCGGGCTCTCGGCGGGCAGCTGCAGGATCGGGCGGACCAGGTCGGCCAGGGTGAGCCCCTCGGGCAGCTGCCGCCGCTCGGCGGCCAGCTCACCGCCCGCGCCCGCGACGACGAACCAGGCGGTGAACAGGCAGATCCCCAGGCGCAGCCAGCGATCAGGGGCGTCGGTCGCCACGCCCCAGAGCGCCCAGCCGACCAGCAGCGCGGCCACGACCCAGCCGCCGGCGGCCGCGGCCGTGGTTCCCGCCGACCGGCGGCCGGTCATCGCCCAGACGCCCGCGCGCAGCATCCGCCCGCCGTCCAGCGGCAGGCCGGGGAGCAGGTTGAACACCGCGACGGCGGCGTTGGCGAAGGCGCACTCCAGCACGAGCAGCCACAGCGCGCCCTGGCCGGGCACGACGAGCACGAGCGCGCCGAAGACCAAGGCGAGCAGGATGGAGACTGCGGGACCCGCTGCGGCGACGATTCCCTCGTGCGCGGGTCGACGCGGGGTCCTGGCGATCTCGGAGAGTCCGCCGAGCAGGAACAGCCGCAGCCTGCGCACGGGCAGCCCCAGGCGCAGCGCGGTGACGCAGTGGCCCATTTCGTGGGCGAGCACCGAGAGCCCGAGCAGCACGGCGAACGCGGCGGCCAGCACGATGGACGACGTCGTGGTCGCGCCCGGCAGCAGGCGCTCGACCAGCGGCGCGTAGAGCACGACGATGGCGGCCGCCCCCAGCCACCAGGACGGGGCGAGCACCACCGGAACGCCGCGGTAGCGGAACAGCAGGAGTCCGCGTCCGGGCTGGGTGCTCGACATCCGGCCAGCGTAGTCCCCCGGGCCGCGGCCTTCCTGACCGCCGGGACCGGGCGCCGACCGCGAGCCGTCCCCCAGGACGTCGGTGGTCGACTATATGGTCGTCGTATGGTTCCCGACGTCGCAGCCCAGGACACGCCCGCGGTGCGCAGGCCCGCGCTGTCCCCGTCGCGGGCCGGCGACTTCAAGCAGTGCCCGCTGCTCTACCGCTTCCGCGCGATCGACAAGCTGCCCGAGACGCCGTCGGCGGCGCAGGTGCGCGGCACGGTGGTGCACGCGGTGCTGGAGCAGCTCTACGGCCTGCCCAGGGCCGAGCGGCTGCCGGAGCGGGCGCGCGCGCTGCTGGCCCCGACCTGGGAGCGGCTGCTGTCCGAGCAGCCGGAGCTGGCCGAGCTGTTCGGGCGCGACGCGGGCTGGCTGGACTCCGCGGGCGGGCTGCTGGCGGGCTACTTCGAGCTGGAGGACCCGCGCCGGTTCGACCCGGAGGCCTGCGAGCTGCTGGTGGAGACGGAGCTGCCCAGCGGGGTGCTGCTGCGCGGCTACATCGACCGGCTGGACGTGGCCCCCACGGGCGAGATCCGGGTGGTCGACTACAAGACGGGCACGGCGCCGCGCGAGATCGGCGAGGCCAAGGCGCTGTTCCAGATGAAGTTCTACGCGCTGGCGCTGTGGCGGCTGCGCGGCGTGGTGCCCCGGCAGCTGCGGCTGATGTACCTGGCCGACCGCCAGTCCCTGGCCTACACCCCGGACGAGGCCGAGCTGGCCCGCTTCGAGCGCACGCTGGAGGCGATCTGGCAGGCGGTCCTGCGCGCGGGCAAGACCGGCGACTTCCGCCCCAGCCGCTCCCGGCTGTGCGACTGGTGCTCGCACCAGGCCCACTGCCCCGAGTTCGGCGGCACCCCGCCCGCCTACCCCGGCTGGCCCGAGCCCAGCGCGGGCGAGGAGTCCCTTGTGGACAGGGTGGACTGATGGCCTTCTACACCCCGCTCGGCGGCGGTCGCTTCCTGTCCACAGAGCACACAGCAGGGCCGTGGTCGGCGCACAGCCAGCACCTCGGCCCGCCGTCGGCGCTCATGGTGCGCGCGCTGGAGGCCCTGCCGAGCGCGGCCCCCATGTCGATCGGCAGGGTGGCGGTGGAGATCCTGGGCCCGGTGCCGGTCGCCGAGCTGGCGGTGACCGCGGAGGTGGTCCGGCCCGGCCGCTCGGTGGAGCTGCTGCGCGCGGAGCTGAGCGCGGACGGACGGCCGGTGGCGGTGTGCTCGGCGTGGCGGATGCTGCACTCGGACACCACCGCCGTGCGCACCAGCGGCGGCGACGCGCTCCCGGCGCCGGAATCCGCCCGGCCGACCGGTCGGCCCGCAGGCTGGGGGCCCGGCTACCTCGACGTGATGGAGTGGCGCGCCGTCGTGGGCGACATCGGGCTGCCCGGCCCGGCGACGGTGTGGGCGCGCCAGCGCGTCGACCTGGTCGACGGGGAGCGCCCGACGGGCCTGCAGCGCCTGCTGGTGCTGGCCGACTCCGGCAACGGCGTCTCGTCCGAACTGGACCCGCGCGAGTGGTACTTCATCAACACCGAGCTGACCGTCCACGTCCACCGGCCACCGCTCGGCGAGTGGATGGGCATGGTCGCGCACTCGGTCATCGGGACGGCGGGCGCGGGCGCGGCCCACACCGTCCTGCACGACGAGGAGGGCGAGGTCGCCAGGGGCGCCCAAGCCCTCCTCGTGCGCAGACGGTGACGTGGCGGGGACGTGGCGGGGACGTGGCGGGGACGTCCCCAGCCGACGCAGCCGTCTCAGAGCCTGCAGGCGCGGATGTCGGAGGCCAGCACGGCTTTCGCGCCGACGGCGGCGAGCTTGTCCATGATGACGTTGACTTCCTTGCGGGGCACCATCGCGCGCACCGCGACCCAGTCCGCGCTGGCGAGCGGGGCGACGGTGGGCGACTCCAGACCCGGGGTGATCTCGATGGCCCGCTCCAGCAGCGACTTCGGGCAGTCGTAGTCCAGCATCATGTAGTGCTGGGCGAAGACCACGCCCTGCAGGCGCGCCGCGAGCTGGTCGCGCGCGGGGGACGGGTCGGTGTCCGCCCGCTCCACCAGCACCGCCTCGGAGGTGCAGATCGGGTCACCGAAGGCGACCAGGCCGTGCTGGCGCAGGGTGCGGCCGGAGCCGACGACGTCGGCGACGGCGTCGGCGACCCCGAGCTGGATGGAGATCTCGACCGCGCCGTCGAGCCGGATGACCTCGGCGGTGACGCCGCGGGCGGCCAGGTCGTCGGCGACGAGGTTCGGGTAGCTGGTGGCCAGCCGCTTGCCGGTCAGGTCGCCGACCTCCCAGTCGCGGCCCGCCGGCGCGGCGTAGCGGAAGGTCGAGCCGCCGAACCCGAGCGCGAGGCGCTCCACCACCGGCGCCCGGGAGTCCAGGGACAGGTCGCGGCCGGTGATGCCCAGGTCCAGTTCGCCGGAGCCGACGTAGATGGCGATGTCCTTGGGGCGCAGGAAGAAGAACTCGACCTCGTTGGCCGGGTCGATGACGGTCAGGTCGCGGGACTCGTGGCGCTGGCGGTAGCCGGCTTCCTTGAGCATCTCGGAAGCGGCGACGGCGAGGGCGCCTTTGTTGGGGACTGCGACGCGCAGCATGGTTCTGCTCCAAGGGGTGTGAGGGGTGTGGGGGTCCGCCTCACAGATGTCGGTAGACGTCCTCCAGGGTCAGGCCGCGGCCGAGCATCAGCACCTGCACCCGGTACAGCAGCTGGGAGACCTCCTCGGCCAGCCGCTCGTCGGACTCGTGCTCGGCGGCGATCCACACCTCGCCCGCCTCTTCGAGGACCTTCTTGCCCTGGGCGTGCACGCCCGCGTCCAGCGCCTCCACGGTGCCCGAGCCAGCAGGCCGGGTCGCCGCGCGGTCGCTGAGCTCGGCGAACAGCTCGTCGAACGTCTTCACGATGCGTGATCCTCCCATCCCGGCACCCGCGAGCGGGAGCTAGGGGACCGGGATCACCCCCAAGTGAGCACGACCGCGACAGCGCGCTCCCGCGCGGCGACGGGCGGACGCGCCGAACCGTGGGGTGGGGCCGTGGCAAAACCCAGGTTGAGCAAGGAGGACTGGATCGCGGCCGCCGTCAAGGCACTCGCCGACGGCGGGGTCGGCGCCGTGGCCGTCGACCCGCTGGCCACCGCGCTGGGGGTCACCCGGGGCAGCTTCTACTGCCACTTCGCCGACCGCGGCGCGCTGCCGGCGGCCGCGCTGCTGTGGTGGGAGGACGCGGGCACCACCAGGATCATCGAGCTGATCCGGGGTGGACCCCTGATCAGCGCGCTGCTCCCGACCGGGCGCTAGCCCGCCAGAACTGCGCGGAGCAGAGCCATGTCGAGTCCGACGAGGCTTTCGCGCAGGACGCGGCGCTCCCCCGGCTCGACCTCCACCTCGCACGGCACGACGAGCACCGAGCACCCGGCGGCCACCGCGGAGGCGGTGCCGGTCGGCGAGTCCTCGATGGCGACGCAAGCGCCGGGGTCCACGCCCAGCAGCCGGGCCGCGCGCAGGTAGGGCTCGGGCAGCGGCTTGGTCTTGCCGTCGACCTCGTCGCCGCAGACGACCACGTCGAAGAAGCCGCGGCCGATCACCTCCAGCGCGATCTCCACCAGCGGACGCTCGGTCGAGGTGACCAGCGCGGTCGGCAGGCCGGAGTCGCGCACCACGCGCAGGGCGGCCTCGGCGCCGGGGCGGAAGGTCAGGTCGGTGGCGAACAGCTCGGCCATCCGCAGGTCGATCCAGGCGACCGCCTCGCGGACGTCCTCGGGGGCCGGGTCAACGCCCGCGGCGCCGAAGAGCAGCGACATCGTCGTCGGGATGTTGGAGCCGACCATGGCGGCCCTGGTCTCCGGCGGCAGCTCGGCGCCGAGCTTGGCCGCGTACTCGTTGAGCGGGATGTCCCAGAGCTTCTCGGAGTCCAGCAGGGTCCCGTCCATGTCCCACAGCACGGCGGCGGGCGAGGTCAATCCGTCCTCCAGCGATCTCGGCGCGGTTCCCACGCCACGCTACCTGCACTTGTGCCCTTCGATCTCCACCTGCCACCCCTGGGCCGTAGTCTTGCGCGGTGAGCCAACCGGACCCACCCACCACCGAGGACCAGACGACCCCCGCGCTTGAGGAGCCCCTGCTCGTCGCCGCGTTCGAGGGGTGGAACGACGCCGGGGACGCCGCGACGACCGCGATCGAGCACCTCCAGCTCACCTGGGACGCCTCCCCGCTGTTGGAGCTGGACCCCGACGACTACTACGACTTCCAGGTCAGCAGGCCCACGGTCCGCCTGGTCGACGGGGTCAGCAGGCGGGTGGAGTGGCCGACCACGCGGCTGTCGGTGTGCAGGCCGCCCGGCTCCAACCGCGACATCGTGCTCGTGCACGGCATCGAGCCGAACATGCGCTGGCGCAAGTTCTGCGCCGAGCTGCTCGGGCACGTGGAGGACCTCGGTGTGACGACGGTCGTCACACTCGGCGCGCTGCTCGCCGACACCCCGCACACCCGTCCGGTCCCGGTCACCGGCACCGCCTACGACGAGGACTCCGCCACCCGCTACGGCCTGGAGCGCTCGCGCTACGAGGGGCCGACCGGCATCGTCGGGGTGTTCCAGGACGCGTGCGTGCGCGCGGGCGTGCCCGCGATCTCGATCTGGGCGGCCGTGCCGCACTACGTCTCCCAGCCGCCGTCCCCCAAGGCCACCCTGGCGCTGCTGCACCGGGTCGAGGAGATCCTGGACATCGAGGTCCCGCTCGGCGGGCTGCCCGAGCAGGCCGAGGAGTGGCAGCGCACGGTCAGCGAGATGGCCGAGGAGGACGAGGACGTGCGCAACTACGTGCGCGCCCTTGAGGAGCGCGGCGACGCCGAGGACACCCTCGGCGAGACCAGCGGCGACGCGATCGCCGCGGAGTTCGAGCGCTACCTGCGCCGCCGCGGTCCGGGCCGCGGCCTCGGCGGGCACGGCGGCCCCGGGCCGACGGGCATCTGAGGCCGCAGAGGCACTGAGCGGTCGGGGCGGGGAGCGGACTCCCCGCCCCGACTCCGGCTACAGGGCGATCCCCAGCAGCGCGTCGACGGCCCGGCGCACCGCGGTGGGCGCGTCGGGGTCGCCGCCCGTGCCGCGCGCGGCCCGCTCGGCCCAGGCGTCGACCGCGGCGAGCGCGCGCGGGGTGTCGAGGTCGTCGGCGAGGTGGTCGCGCAGGCGCTCGACGAGCGCCGCCCCGTCCGGGCCCTCGGCCGCGGCGACCGCGGTCCGCCAGCGCGCAAGCCGGGCCGCGCCCTCGGCCAGCAGCCCATCGGTCCACGAGCGGTCGGTGCGGTAGTGGCCCGCCAGCAGGGCGAGGCGCACGGCCATCGGGTCGACGCCGTCGGCGCGCAGGCGCGAGACGAACACCAGGTTGCCGCGCGACTTGGACATCTTCTCGCCGTCGAGGCCGATCATCGCCGAGTGCGTGTAGTGCCGGGCGAAGGGGTGCTCGCCGGTCAGCACCTCGGCGTGCGCGGCGCTGTACTCGTGGTGCGGGAAGACCAGGTCGGAGCCGCCGCCCTGCAGGTCGAAGCCCGCGCCGAGGCGGTTCAGCGCGATCACGCTGCACTCGATGTGCCAGCCCGGCCTGCCCGGCCCCAGCTCGGAGTCCCAGCTCGGCTCGCCGTCGCGGGCGACCCGCCACAGCAGCGCGTCCAGCGGATGGCGCTTGCCGGGGCGCTCGGGGTCGCCGCCGCGCTCGGCGAAGAACCTCGCCATGGTGGCCTCGTCGTAGTTCGACTCGTAGCCGAAGCGCCCGCTCGCCCGGTGGTCGAAGTAGACGTCGGGGTGCTCGGGGTCGTCGGCCCGGTAGGCCGCGCCGCCCGCGAGCAGCTTGGCCACGGCCTCCACGATCTCCGGGATCGACTCCACCGCGCCGATGAACGCCGCGGGGGGCAGCACCCGCAGGGCGGCCATGTCCTCGCGGAACAGCGCCGTCTCCCGCATGCCCAGCACGACCCAGTCGTCCTGGTCGCGGGCGGCACGCTCCAGCAGCGGGTCGTCGATGTCGGTGACGTTCTGGACGTAGCGGACCTTGTGGCCGTTGTCCAGCCACACCCGGTGCACCAGGTCGAACGCCAGGTAGGTGGCGGCGTGACCGAGGTGCGTGGCGTCGTACGGGGTGATCCCGCAGACGTACATCGTCGCCGTCGGCCCGGGCGCCGTCGGCCTGACCTCGCCGGAAGCGGTGTCGTGCAGCCGCAGCGGCCGAGGTGTCCCGGGCACCCGCGGCACCGGCTGGGAGAGCCAAGTCTGCATGGGTTCGACCCTAAACAACCCGCGACCGCGGGGTCGGCGAGGCCGGATGCCGGAACACCGTGCGGCCAAAAGTGTGACCCCCGTTACATACGCTGGCCGAGCGCCGACGTCTTCTGAGTGGGGGCTGGACACCGGGACCGAGAAGGGGCGGGAACATGACTACGGCGGGCAACGGCACGACCGGCCGCTATCTGGTGCTGCTGGAGGACGACGCGGTCGCCGCGGGCACCAAGGCGCTGAACCAGGTCGCGGGCATCCACGCGGCCAGCACCGCGGAAGCGGGCGTGGACACCATGGACTTCGACGCCAGCGAGGGGGTCGTCCTGCACCAGCTCGGCGTCGCGGTCGTCAACGCCGACGAGGAGCAGGCGATGCGCCTGGCCCGCGCGGCGGTCGAGCCGGGCCCGATCGCCTCGCTGGAGCAGGAGCGGCGGGTGTACGCCATCACCGCGCCCGCCCCGGCCGAGCAGCCGATGGCGGTGGACGAGTCGCTGTTCACCCGGGGCCTGCAGGCCGTCGGCGCGCAGCTGAGCACCGCCACCGGCACGGGCATCCGGGTCGCGGTGCTCGACACCGGCTTCGACCTCGCGCACCCGGACTTCGCGGGCCGGGAGGTCGAGTCGAGCTCGTTCGTCCCCGGCGAGGAGGTGCAGGACGGGCACGGGCACGGCACCCACTGCATCGGCACGGCGTGCGGGCCGCGCGAGCCCTCCGACGGCCCCGGCTACGGCGTGGCCCACCAGTCGGAGATCTACGCCGGGAAGGTGCTGAGCAACGGCGGGTCCGGCTCCGACGGCGGCATCCTGTCCGGCATCGCGTGGGCGGTCAGCAACAACTGCCCGATCATCTCGATGTCGCTGGGCGCGCGGACCCGGCCGGGTGACCCGTACTCGCGCACCTACGAGCGGGTCGCCTCGCGCGCGCTGGCGCAGGGCACGCTCATCATCGCGGCGGCGGGCAACGAGTCGAAGCGGCAGAATGGCGTCGTGGCTCCGGTCGGACACCCGGCGAACTGCCCGTCGATCATGGCTGTCGGCGCCGTCGACGTGGCCTCGCAGCTGGCCTGGTTCTCCTGCGGCACGGTGGACACCGTCGGCGCGGTGGACATCGTCGGCCCCGGCGTCGACGTGCACTCGGCGTGGCCGATGCCGCTGCGGCACAACCGCATCAGCGGCACCAGCATGGCCACCCCGCACGTGGCGGGCATCGCGGCGCTGGTCGCCGAGGCGACCGGGGCGCGCGGACTGGAGCTGTGGGCGCGGCTCTCGGCGACCGCGCGCCGCCTGCCGCTGCCCTCGACCGACGTGGGCTGCGGCCTGGTGCAGGCCCCGTGACCGACATCCCGGCCGAGCGGGTCGTCGTCGTGATCGCCGACTCGGGGCTGGCCCGGCTGCCGGAGGTGGTGGCCGGGCTGCGGGCCGCGGGCCTGCGGGTGGACGAGGTGCTCGACTCGGTCGGGGTGGTCACCGGCTCGGTGCCGACCGGACTGGTGTCGGCGCTGACCGAGATCGACGGCGTGGAGGGGATCGAGCCGGTCACCGGGTTCCAGCTGCCCGACCCGGGCAGCGACGTGCAGTAGCGGCTAGCGGTCCGGCGGCGCGGGCGCGGGCAGGTCGCGGTGGTCGCCGGCGTGGACGGCCGCGCGGATCTGGTCGATGTTCTCCCGCAGCATGTCGCTGATCAGCTCGTCGGTGCGCGGGTCGGCCAGCATCTCCAGCACCACGCGCAGGACGGTGTCGGTGACGGTGCCGACGATCTCGTCGTGGAAGGGCAGGACCGAGAACCTGCCCGCCTGCCGGTCCTGCTTGATCTTCTCCAGGACCATGGCGCGGATCTCGGCGCGGTTCTCCTCCAGCGCCGCGGAGACGTTGCGGGCGTAGTGCCCGGTGCGCAGCACGGCGACGACCTCTTCCAGCACCGCGACGGTCAGCGGCTTCTTGATGAGGTCGACCACCGGGTTGATGAGCTTGTCACCGAAGCGGCCGAGCGCCCGATACGCCAGCTCCTCCCCCACCGACCGGTCGGCCGGCCTGCTGACCCGGGTGAGCACCATCGCGATGCGGACGGCCCTGAGCAGCCGGAACGCCCGGAAGCCCCAGTTCGTGACCGGCACCATGCCGACGATGTCGTACCAGTTGACCCGCAGGAACCGGGCCTGGAAGCGCACCGCGGACCAGCGCCACAGGAACTCGATGAAGAACACCCCGCAGATGCCCCAGTCGATCCACTGGATCGTCCTGGCGACCTCGGCGGGCGGGTCGAAGAACGCGCGGTAGACGAGCAGGCCGACGGAGACCACGGCCAGGACCATCATCAGCCAGTCGTCGAGGCTGACGCGGGGCTTCTTCGGCGAGCCCGCCAGAGAGACGACCATGGTGCAGAACGATCGCACGAGCCACCGGCACCAGCCACACCGCATGTCTCGCCGACAGTGGTCGCTGCGAGTACCGTTACGACGGCCGACCGTGGCCCCCGAACGCGGTCAGCCGGAGGAAGCCCCATGAGCGCACGAGGATCCGCGCACGACGCCCTCGTGTACACCGATCCAGCCGACTTGATCACCCGGTCGGCCGATTTCCTGCGCGCCGGTCTGGACGACGGCGCGCGCGCCGTCGTCTTCGCCCCGCCCGCCACCGCCGAGCCGCTGCGCTCGGCCGTCGGCGCCGACCTGCGCGTGCTCGACATGGCCACCGCGGGCGCGAACCCGGCCAGGATCATCCCGGCGCTGCGCGAGCTGACCTCCTCCGGCGAGCCCGTGGTGGCGATCTGCCAGGCGTGGTGGCCGGGCCGCTCGGCCGCGGAGTCCGCCGAGGTGGCGCTGCACGAGGCCCTGGTCGACATCGCCTTCGCCGACGGGCCCGACCTGCGGGTCCGCTGCCCCTACCCGACGCGGAAACCGGAGTGGGTGCGCTCCTGCCACCGGGAGGTCGTCGCGGACGGGGTCGCGGGCGGGAGCGGGGGCTACGATCCGGACCTGGCGGCGGCGACGTTCAGCGCGGTGCTGGAGGACACGACGGCCGAGGTCACCGACGTGACCCACTTCAGCCTCGACGACCTGCCCGAGCTGCGGGACCTGGTGACGATCAGGGCCAGCGCCGCCGGGCTCGACCGGGACAAGGCGCTCGACCTCACCCTGGCGGCCAACGAGATCGTCACCAACAGCATCTGCCACGGCGGCGAGCGCGGGACGCTGCGGGTGTGGGGCGAGGACGGGGCGATCGTGTGCGAGGTGAGCGACAGCGGGCACCTCGACTCGGCGATGACCGGACGGGTCGCGCCGCTGCCGTCGGTGCGCGGAGGCCGAGGCATCTGGCTGGCGAACCAGCTGTGCGATCTCGTGCAGATCCGGTCGTGCCCCAAGCGGGGCACCGTGGTCCGGCTGTGGATGCACGGCTGAGGCCCAGTCCCGGCGGATGATCCGCGCGACGAGGTCGGGCAGGAGGGGCAGGGCGGTGTCGAGGTCGTCGGCCCACAGGCGCGTAGGTCTTGAGGCTGCCCGGGGGCCCACCTTGCCCGCGGACAGCCCACCGCCCTGCGGGGATTCCGCATCGTGGAAAGCGCTCCACGAGAGCGGGGCGGCACGGTCCTGGCCGCATCGGATTCGCGGCCCGGTCTGGCAAATCACCTAATCGCGCTCGCCTAGCGTCGGGTGCATGGCTACCCAGGTTGCAGTGACCGACGCGCTGGCGGAGTACGTGCGGGCGGTTTCTGTCCGCGAGGATGACGTGTTGCGGGAGCTGCGGGAGGTCACCGCCGAGCTGCCCGCCGGGGAGGCCATGCAGGTGTCGCCGGAGGAGGGGCAGTTCCTTGCCCTGCTCGCGGGCCTGTGCCGGGCGCGGACGGTGGTCGAGGTGGGGACCTTCACCGGCTACGCGACGCTCTGCCTGGCCAGGGCGGTGGGCGCGGGCGGGCGGGTCATCACCTGCGACGTCACGTCCCGGTGGGCCGACATCGGGCGCGGGTTCTGGGAGCGGGCCGGGGTCGGCGAGCGGATCGAGCTGCTCCTGGGCCCGGCGGCGGAGACGCTGCGGGGCATCCCGGCGGGCTCGGTGGATCTGGTGTTCATCGATGCCGACAAGGGGAACTACGCGCGCTATTTCGAGCGGGCGCTGGAATTGATCCACGACGACGGATTGATCGTCATCGACAATACGCTCTACTTCGGACGTGTTGTCGACTCCGACGCGCGCGACGCCGACACCGAGGCGATCAGGACGTTCAACGCGGCGTTGGCGGAGGATGATCGGGTGGAGATCTCACTGCTGCCGGTGGCGGACGGGATCACGCTGGCGCGCAAGCGATAGATCGGGCCGGTTCGCGGACGGGGGAATCGCGAACCGGCCCTGGATGGAACCACCGTCCGCCCGGTGCGGGGGGCCACCGGGCGGACGGGGAGCTGTGCTATTCGGCGATGCGGGTGCGGTCGCTCCACACGTAGACGGGGAGCGCCTCCCCGTTCACGACCTGCACTTCGCCGGTGGGGAGGAAGTGCTCGTAGCCCGCCCGGTGGGCGATCTTCACCTTGTCGGCCGCAGGCTGGTCGAGTTCGACCACGCCGCCGTCGGACAGCGTCCGCGGGCCACCGCTGAGCACCACTCGACTGATCTGCGCCACGATGATCACCCTTTCCGGAACGGTTCCACGAGAACCTTCTCTTCTATTCTGACGTGGAATGCACTAGGGAATTCGCCAGAATGGGCCTAGGTCGTCGTCGCCGAATCGAGGTCTTTCGCCAGCAATTCCGCGATCTCGGCGAGCGCGGTCTCGGCG
This sequence comes from Actinokineospora guangxiensis, assembly GCF_042657845.1. Lineage (NCBI taxonomy): Bacteria > Bacillati > Actinomycetota > Actinomycetes > Pseudonocardiales > Pseudonocardiaceae > Actinokineospora > Actinokineospora guangxiensis. The sequence continues at coordinate 232,118 of NZ_JBHSKF010000012.1, forward strand.
TCCTCGCCCTCGGCGCTCAGCACGACCTCCTCGCCGCCCGCGACCCCGAGCGCCATGACCGCCAGGATGCTGGAGGCGTCGACCGGGTCGGCGCCGTCGCGGCCGATGCGGACGGTGGCCTTCTGCTTGCGGGCCGCCTCGACCAGCAGCTTCGCCGGACGGGCGTGCAGGCCGACCGGGGAACCGATGGTGACTCGGGTAGTGGGCATCGCCTAGCCTTTCGATTGCGGGACAGGTGATCGGGAACCGGGGGCGCAGGGCGGCCACGGCGAGGTGAGGCGGCCCTTGCGGACCTTCGGGCGGGGCTCGACCAGGCCGAGCACCGTGCGCACGACCTGCAGGACGCCCTCGGCCAGCGGCAGGAAGCCGGTGCCGAGGTCCGGGGTGCCCGACCAGCGCACCGGCACGTCGCCGACGCGGCTGGGCGGCAGCGGCAGCTCCACCGGCGCGCGCAGCAGGGCGACGCCGTCGGGCATGTCCGACTGGGAGTACCAGCGGCCGTTGGCGTCGGCCAGCAGCACCACCACCGGCGGGCTGCCGATGGTGACCGCGGGCGCCGCCGCGCCCGCCTCGGCGAAGCACGGCAGGACGCGGGCGGCCAGCAGCGGCGACATGCGGATGCCGACCATCCCCATGGTGAGCGGCAGGCGCAGCTCGCTGCCGGAGATCACCGACTCCCAGCCCATGCGCGCGCGGTAGAAGTCGCGCGCGGCGGCGAGGTCGGCCAGCTCCGGGTGCAGGTAGGACGGGTGGTGGTGGACCGGCTGGTGGTTGGCGGCCGGGACGGTGGTGTTGCGGGGCAAGGTCATCGGGGTTCCTCGGTGTGTGCGGTCACCGAGCCCGCCGTCACCCGCCCAGCACCCGCGCGCGGGCGGTGGCCGGGTCGGGAGCGCGGCGCGCCAGGTCGGCGCGGGCGGCGCAGTCGTCGCTCGTGCGGCGGCGCAGGGCCGCGCGGACACCGGGGACGGCGGGCGCCGACATGGACAGGCTGGTGACGCCGAGCCCGGTGAGGACGACGGCCAGGCCGGGGTCGCCCGCCGCCTCGCCGCAGACGCCGACGGGCTTGCCCGCCGTGCGGCCCGCGGTGGCGACCATGGCGACGAGGTCGAGCAGGGGCGGCTGCCAGGGGTCCAGCAGCGGGCCCAGCTCGCCGAGCAGCCGATCGGCCGCGAAGGTGTACTGGGCGAGGTCGTTCGTCCCGATGCTGACGAAGTCGACCTCGGCGAGGATTTCCCCGGCGCGCAGCGCGGCCGCCGGGATCTCGATCATGACGCCGACCGTGCCGATGCCCGCGGCCCGCGCCTTGCCCGCGAACTCCGCCGCCTCGGCGGCGGTCGCGATCATCGGGGCCATGACGTGCACGTCAGCGTCGTGATCGGCAGCCGCGGCGGCGATCGCGGCGAGCTGGTCGTCCAAGATGGACGGTTTGCCCGCGGCGATGCGATAGCCGCGGACGCCGAGCGCGGGATTGGGCTCGGACTCGTCGGTGGCGAACGGGAGCGGCTTGTCCGCGCCCGCGTCCAGGGTGCGGACGACGACCTTGCGGCCGGAGAAGGCGGCGAACACGCGCCCGTAGGCGGCGCGCTGCTCCTCGACGGTGGGCGCCTCGGTCCGGTCGAGGAACAGGAACTCGGTGCGGAAGAGCCCGACGCCCTCGGCGTCGACCTCCCCGCCCGCGGCGGCGTCGCCCTCGCCGACGTTGAGCAGCAGCTTGACGGGGTGGCCGTCGGCGGTGCGGCCGGGACCGGTGAAGGCGGCCAGCTCGGCGCGGCGGGCCTCGGCGTCGGCGGCCACCTTGGCGACCAGCTCGTCGCTCGGGTGCGCGGTGACGCTGCCGAGGGTGCCGTCCACGACGACGCGGTCGCCGTCGGTCAGCCCGGCGGCGCCCGCGCACCCCACGACGGCGGGGATGCCCATGGCGCGGGCGAGGATGGCGGTGTGGCTGGTCGGGCCGCCCTTCTCGGTGACGATGGCCAGCACCAGCGCCGGGTCCAGGGTGACGGTGTCGGCGGGCGCGAGGTCCACGCCGACCAGCACGTAGGGCTCCTGCGCCGAGGGCAGGCCGGGCGGCGGCACGTCGAGCAGCACGGCGACGGCGCGGTCGCGCAGGTCCGCGAGGTCACCGGCGCGCTCGCCGAGGTAGCCGCCGAGCGCGGTGAGCGCGGCCATCTGCTTGCCGAACGCCTCGTGCACCGCCCACGCGGCGGGTCTGCCCGCTTCGGCGGCGGCGCGGACGCCGTCGCTGATCGCGGAGTCCCTGGCCATCAGGACCTGGGTCTCCAGGATGTCGCGGGCTTCGCCGGTGAGCCCGTGGGCGCGCTTCTCCAGCTCGGCGACGACGGTGTCGATCGCCGAGGCCGCCGTGGCGGCCTCGGCGTCGGGGGCGCCTGCGGGCGGCGGGTCGGCGGGCAGGACCGGGGCGGGTGCGAGGCGGGCGACCGGCCCGGCCGCGGCACCCGGGCTCGCCGGGTTGCCGTCCAGCACGTCGGACAACGTTCTTCCTCCAGTGGCGCGCGGATCAGACCGCGGCGGGCTCGATGGTGACCTTGATGGCGACGCCGCTGGCGACGGTGTCGATGGCCTCCAGGACACCGTCCAACGGGAGCCGGTGGGTGATCAGGTCATCGACCGGCACAGCACCGGTCGCGATCAGTTCAA
>NZ_JBHSKF010000013.1:0-225984 GCF_042657845.1 Actinokineospora guangxiensis
CATCGCCGCGGTGGTCGTCGTGGTCATCGGGGCCATCGCCGTCGTGGTCGTGGCCTGGCCACCCGGGGCGGCCGCGTCGTCGCTGCCACAAGCAGACAGAACCAGGGCCATCGCACCGATGCTGCCCACGACGACGGCATTGCGAACAGAGGACTTCATCGTGATCTCACTCCAATACAGAGCCACGACTCCGCGGCTCTCTAGCGTTCCCTGCCTTCACGTCGCATTCGGACGGACAGCGGGCGACGGATTGGTCACTGGGCGAACAAGTTCCCGGCGCGTGACCAAGGCCTGGTCACAGACCCGAGCTTCACCCGATAGGGGTAATGGAACGCGCTGTCATTAGGCTGGTCGACATGGCGGAGGAGGAGCGCGAGACCTGCACGCGCGGGCCGGACCGCTGATGTCCTCGACTCCGATGCTGGACGTCCTCGAAACGGGCGCGGGAGGGCGCGGCCCCCGACTCGCCCCGCGGGCGCGCGATGGCCGACGAGTGGATGGCGTGGCTCACCGGCGGCGCTGCGCGCCTCCGCCGAACCGGTGGGCCGAGGGCCGGGTTCAGCCCCCCACGTGGATTCCGGGTCGCAGGCCCGGGTCGGGCTCACTGCTGCGGATGATCTCGCGGACGACGGGGGCGGTGTCGCCGCGGCCGAGGATGAGGTAGCGGAGCAGGTGGCCTAGCGGGTTGCCCTCACTCCAGGCGAAGTGGCAGTGCGGGAGGACCCCGGTGCTGTCGCGCAGGGCGAGCAGGATCGCGGCGATGGCGTTCGGCACGGCCGGGCTCTCCGCGCGCAGCACGCGGTGGCCGTCCACCTCGACGCCGCGGACACGCAGCACGTCGCTGAAGCTGGACGGGTCGATCACGTCGATCTCCAGGAACAGCACGTCCGCGGCGCCCGGGACGGGGTTGGCCGCCCGCTGCTCGGCCTCCTTGTCGCGATACTCGGCCAGGTCCCCGGCCTGGCGGCGGTTGGCGATGATCGTCAGCGCGCCGTCGTGCCGGATGGACTCGGTGACGAAAAGCCGGGACAGCGCGTCGAACTCGATGTGCTCGACGCGCAGTTCGGTCGTGCGGCTGACCCGGGACACCAGGGAGATGACGACGATGGCGAGGACGAAGAAGGCCGAGATGGTGATCCCGTCGGGCTTCTCGATGACGTTCTCGACCAGCGCGTAGGCCATGACCACGGTGAGGACGGCGAAGCCGGTCGCGGCCCGCCCGCGCCGCGCGCGCACCGCGGAGATGGTGACGGCGATCGTGGCGGAGACCATCATGGCCAGGATGCCCGTCGCGTAGGCGCCCGCCTGGGCGTTGACGTCCGCGCCGAAGATGACCGTGATGAGCACGCACACCGCGGTGTAGACGAGCACGACGGGCCGCACGGCCCGAGCCCACTCCGGGGCCATCCCGTAGGACGGCAGGTAGCGCGGCACGATGTTGATCAGCCCGGCCATCGCCGACGCCCCGGCGAACCACAGGATCAGGATGCTGCTGATGTCGTAGGCGGTTCCCCACCACTCACCGAGCAGGGAGTGCGCCAGGTAGGCCAGAGCACGGCCGTTGGCCTCGCCACCGGGCTCGAACTCCGCGGCGGGGACCAGGATCGTGGTGATGAAGCTGGTGGCGACCAGGTAAGCGGACATGATCACAGCGGCGGCGGTGAGCAGCTTGCGGGTGTTGCGGATGCGGTCGGCCAGCCGCTCGGCCTCGGTCTTCCCCTCGGCCGCGACCAGCGGCATCATGCTCACCCCGGTCTCGAAGCCGGACAGCCCGAGCACCAGGAGCGGGAAGGCCAGGATCGCCGGGAGCAGGACCCCGCCCAGTCCGCCACCCCCCGCGGTCAGCGCTTCCAGCCAGCGGTCGACGGCCACCGGCTGGGCCAGCAGCTCCACGACCCCGGCGCCCACCACGACCGCGTTGAGCGCCAGGAACAGCGCGACCAGCGGGATGGCCACGCCGACGGCCTCGCTGAACCCGAGCAGGAACACCCCGCCGAGGACCAGCAGGAGCACGATGGTGACGAGCACCTCGTGGCCGTGCAGGAACCCGGGTGCGCGGGGGTTCTCCAGGATGTGCACGGTCGCGTCGGCCGACGACAGCGTGATGGTGATGATCCACGACGTCGCCACGAAGCCCAGCAGGACCAGCACGAAGACCTTGCCCCGCCAGAACGGCAGCAGGTTCTCCAGCATCGCGACCGACCCCTGCCCGTGCGGGCTCTCCGCGGCGACCCGCCGGTACATCGGCAGCATGCCCAGCAGCGTCAGGGCCACGATCAGCAGCGTCGCCAGCGGCGAGAGCGCGCCCGCGGCCAGAGCGGCGATGCCGGGCAGGTAGGACAGGGTGGAGAAGTAGTCCACGCCGGTCAGGCACATGACTTTCCACCACGCCGTCGGCTCGGCGTGCGACCCCCCGCTCTCCGGGCCGACCACCGGGTTCACCCGGTGCCGCAGCAGCCACCGGCCGACGGCCGACGACGGCGGTGACGAGCGGACCGGGCTGGCCACCGTCGCGGGCAGGACGGGATCTGCGGTGGTCATGCTCCCCCATTTCGACCGGACCTCGGCCGTAGCACGCCCACCGTTGTCGGGGAGGCCGCCCGGGGACAGCGGAGGCGCGAAATCCTTGCGCGTCCTTAACGCCTCCCCCTCTCCAGATCGGACACTGCGGAGAATGTGCGACTCATCAGCGCACAAGGGTGCAGACCTCTACAATTCCGACAGCATCACGTGGGACTGTACGGTTGCGGCGCTCGGAGCCGCCGCGACCAGCACGTTCGCAGAAGCCCCGAACCCCAGGCTCGAAGCGCTGCCCGGTCCCCGCGGACGCGACCCCTCACCCAGCACGACAGAACAGGCACGCACATGGACTGGATGCTCAGCCCCGAACTCTGGCTCGCCTTCGGCACCCTGCTGCTGTTGGAGGTCGTGCTCGGCATCGACAACATCGTCTTCATCTCAATCCTTGCCGACCGGCTGCCCGCCCACCAGCAGCAGCGGGCCCGGGTGATCGGCCTGTCGCTGGCGCTGGTCACCCGCCTGCTGCTGCTGGCCTCGCTGTCCTGGGTCATCGGCCTGACCGCGACCCTGTTCACGGTGTTCGGGCAGGACATCTCGGGACGAGACCTGATCCTGCTGGTCGGCGGCCTGTTCCTGCTCGCCAAGGCCACCTACGAGATCCACGAGCAGCTCGAAGGCCCCGAGCACGGCAAGGAGCGCAAGGCCGTCTCCTTCGCCTCGGTGATCGTCCAGATCCTCATCCTCGACGTGGTGTTCTCCCTCGACTCGGTGATCACCGCGGTCGGCATGGTCGACGAGCTCGGCATCATGATCGCGGCCGTGGTCATCGCCATGATCATCATGCTGGTCTCGGCGAGGGCGATCAGCGAGTTCGTCAACCGCCACCCGAGCGTGAAGATGCTGGCGCTGTCCTTCCTGCTCATCATCGGCGGCAGCCTCATCGCCGAGGGCTTCGACCAGCACATCCCGAAGGGCTACGTCTACGGCCCGATCGCGTTCTCCATCTTCGTGGAGTTCCTCAACCTGCGGGTCCGCGCCAAGCGCGAGAAGCAGCCGGTGGCCCTGCACCCCACCTACGTCAAGAACGACCAGAAGGCCGACGAGAGCTGAGCGCCCGCCTCGCCGCCTGCTCAGGAAGGGCCGAGGTAGGCGGCGAGGTTGGCCAGCGAGGAGGTCATCCCCGCGGCGTGGTCGTGGGCGCGGATGCCCGCGGGGACGTCGCGGGCCTCGAAGACCACGGTCGTGCCGTCGGCGGAGCCGCTGACGCTCCAGTCCAGCTCCATGGTGCCCGCGAAGGCCGGGTCGTCGGACTCGAAGTCCACCTGCGCCACCAGCCGCTCCCCCGGGATCAGCCGGGCGATGCGCACCTCGGAGACGTCCTCGGCCGCCGAGGTCTTCCCCGGCGCGGCCGAGGCGTCGTCGTAGGTCAGCACCAGGCGGTAGGAACCGCCCTCGCGCATGTCGAAGCGCTCGAAGCGACCCCGCATCCCGGTGGGCGGCAGCCAGCGCGTCAGCGCGTGCTCCTCCACCAGCGCGGCGAAGACCCGGGTCGGGTCGGCGTGCACCAACAGGCTCGCTCGATCAGTCCTGCCCATCCGCTGAACCTATCCGGCCGGGCCCGCCTGGACCATGACGGCGTCGATGGCGGCCTCGACGGTGAAGGCGAACTCCGCGTCGCGGTCGAAGCGGGCGAGGTGGTCCGCCGCGGCGGCGACCGCCGGGAGCGCGGCGGAATCCAGCACGGCGCGGCGCGCGTCGACGGCGGTGGCCTCGGTCCCGAAGTCCGGCGCCGCCTGGTGCTCGCGGAGCAGGGCCCCGGTGAGGGCCGCGAGGAGGAAGCGCAGGACGTGCACGGCCCGGTCCGGAGGGAAGCCCGCCGCGGCGAGGACGCGCAGGACCGCGTCGGTCGGGGCGAGGGCGGCGGTGGAGCCGAGCCTGCGGGTCAGCACCAGCGAGGCGGCCTCCGGGTGGGCGAAGGCGCTGGCGCGGAAGGCGTGCGCGATGCGGCGGAGGTCGTCGCGGGTGTCGCCGCCGGGGGCGGGGAGCTCGATCGCGCCGAGGATGCGCTCGGCGACCGCGTCCAGCAGTCCCTCCTTGCCGTCTACGTGGTTGTAGAGGCTCTTCGGGTCGACGCCGAGCACCTTGGCCACGGTGCGCATGCTCACCGCCGCGACGCCCTCGCCGCCGATGACGGCCAGGGTCGCGGCCACGATCGCGTCCCGGGACAGTCTGGACGCGCCCTTGGGCGGCCTGCCCCGGCGGGGCGCGGGCTCGGTGCTGTTCACGGACGCATGATGGCGCACCTTGTTAAAACCCACAACGTGGTTTAATCTTCCCGGCGACGATGCCCGCGACTCCGACAAGGAGAGGGACGTGTCGCGATTCGCCCTGCCGCCCGAGGACGTGCTGCGCGCCCGGGAGAAGCTGGTGCTCGACCACTTCCGCGACGAGGTGGCGCAGGACTGGGACGCCACGCTGTCGACGTTCCCGCACCCGCACTACGAGCTGATCGCCTCGATGACCGTCCACGACGGCGACGGCGACGTCCGCGAGTACTACCACGACACCCGGGTCGCCTTCCCCGACCAGCGCCACGAGATCATCGCCCTCCGGCACGCCCACGACGCGGTCGTGGTGGAGTTCTGGCTGATGGGCACCCACCTCGGACCGCTGGGCAGGATCCCGCCGACCGGCTCGGCGCACCGCACCCGGATGACCGCCTACTTCCTCTTCGACGACGAGGAGAACCTGGTGGTGGAGCGCGTCTACTTCGACCAGCTCACCGTCCTCAAGCAGCTCATCGGCGGGCTGGACAAGCGCAACCCGCGCGATCTGCTGACCCTCGGCAAAGCGGTGTTCGGCCTGATCGCGATGTCCGGCGATGAGCCCGATCCCCGCCTGCTCGCCACCACCGCCCCCGCGCTGGACGACTGACCGTGCGAGTCCACCACCTCAACTGCGGCACCCTGCGCCCGCCGGGCGTGCGCGGCGGGCTGGTCTGCCACGTCCTGCTGATCGAGACCGACGCCGGCCTGGTGCTGGTGGACAGCGGCTTCGGACTGCGCGACATCGCCGACCCCGCCACCCGCGTCGGCCCGATCCGCCACCTGGTACGCCCCGCCCTCGACCCGGACGAGACCGCCGTCCACCAGGTGCGCGCGCTCGGCCACGCGCCGCAGGACGTCCGCCACATCGTCCTCACCCACTTCGACGGCGACCACGCGGGCGGCCTGGCGGACTTCCCCGACGCGCACGTCCACGTCACCGGCGCCGAGGCGGACGCGGCCAGGAACCCGTCCGGACGCCTGGAGCGCGCCCGGTACCGCCCCTCGGTGCGCGAGCACCGGATGACGCTCGTCCCGCACACGCCCCGCGACTCCGAAGCGTGGCGCGGCTTCCCCTCCGCCACCGAGCTGACCGAGGTCGCCGCGGGCATCGTCCTGATCAGCCTCCCCGGCCACAGCCGGGGCCACGCCGCCGTCGCGGTGGACGCGGGCGAGCGCTGGGTGCTGCACGTGGGCGACGCCTTCTACGGGCACGCCCAGCTCACCGGCGGGGCCAGGGGCCTCGCCGCCGCCGAGGCGCTCGTCGCCCACGACCGGCGGCGGGTCCGCGCCAACCACACCAGGCTGCGCGAGCTGTGGACCAGCCCGGAGCCCGACCTGCTCATGGTCAACGCCCACGACCCGGCACTGCTGCGCGCCGCCAGGTCCGCCTAGGAGTCCTCCCACCGCCACATCGACGGCGGCCTGCCGCCCTTGGGCAGCGCGGCGGCGTGCTCGGCCGTGCGGCGCAGGCCGGGGAGGCGTTCCATCGAGCGACCGAGGTTGGCCGGGTAGGGGCGGTCCCCGGTCAGCGCCTCGGTGACGTCGAGGGCCTGCGCCGTGGTGAACTCCCGGCCCATCAGCCCCGCGCTGAACGCGACGTCGCGCCACAGCTTGTCCGCCAGCATCGGGCGGCAGGCGGCGACGATGCGGTCGTGGTCGAAGGCCAGCGGCGGGACAGAGGCCAGCGGGCTCCACCGCACGTCCCCGCCGCCCGTCGAGAGCGTCGCCCACAGGGCGATGGACAGCGTCGGGCCGCGGGGGTCGCGGGAGGGCTCGTCGAAGGTGGCCAGCTGGCCGGTCGCGGTGACCGCCCCGGCCGGGAGGCCGAGCTTGCTCGACACCGCCCGCACCGCCGCGTCCCGCAGCCGCTCCCCCTTGCCCAGCAGCACGCCGGGCAGCGCCTGCTCGCCGAGAAACGGCTCGGCCGCCCGGGGCGCCACCCCGATGAGCACGGCCCGCTCGTCCGGGTCGAAGCGCAGCGCCAGCACGTCCACCGACACCGGTGTCAGGTCGATCACCCGCTGATTGTGCCCCGTCCGGCGCCCGCGCCCACCGGCTCCCCGACCCGGTAGTCCGCGCGGGCGGGCCCGCTCGCGGTCACCGCCACCGGCAGCCGCGCCGAGAAGAACGCCAGCGGGTCCGCCAGCGGCACCGGCGCCGCGCCCGGTGCCGCGACCACGCTGGGCGTCGGCGCGTCGAGGTGGGTCACGGCGAGGGCGTCGACCCCGTCGCACACCGCGATCGCGCGGTCCAGCAGCGCCGCGTCCAGGTGTCCGACGCGCCACGCGCCCTGGTACTCGCCGGTCCCGTTGTGGCGTTCGGGGTACCGCTCCAGCAGGGCCGCGTCCTCGGTCGGGAGCGGACCCGCTCCGTGGCGGGTGTGGTAGGTCCGCGTCACGCCGATGACGGTGTGCTCGCGCCCTTCCAGCAGCTCCCTGGCGTTGACCGGCGTGGTGCTCGACCACGTCGTGTGCGGGTGGAAGCCGTGGTGCTGGTCCAGCAGGACGCCCTGCGCGCCCTCCATGACCAGCCTGCCCCGGTCGGCGAGCCTGCCCACCTCGGCGGCGTCGGTGATCCGCACGGCGGCGGCGAAGTCGCGGTAGACCCCGACCAGCTCCGCGACGGTGTGCCGGGGCTCGGCCAGCGGGGCGTAGAACCGGGCGAGCGCGTCGAGCTTGCGGCGCAGCGCGGCGGGGTCGGCGCAGTCGGCGACCCGGGGCGCCTCCCCCGGCGCCCCGATGACCCGCTGGCCCTCGACCACCTCGCCGGGCGCGGCCGCCCCGAGCAAGGAGTACCAGACGGTCTCGCCGATGCCCTTGCCGCACGAGCCGTGCCGCCGGTCGCCGCGGGCGTCCTCGCGGGCGCGGTTGGCGTGGATGTGGAACGGCGTGGTCAGCAGCGCCGACCCGGCGGCCGACACCAGCCGCAGCGGGTCGGCCACCCCGATCGCGGCCAGCCGCCGCGCCTCCTCGGCCAGCGCGAACGGCTCCACCAGCACGAACCGGGACAGGTGGGTGGGCACCCCGGCGAAGGTGCCCGACCCGAACTGGCTGAAGGTGTGGTGGGTGCCGCCCACGATCACGTTATGGGCGGCCTGCGCACCACCGTTGAACCGGACCACGGCCTCGGTCGGGCGCGCGGCGCAGAGCGCGTCGACCACCGCACCCTTGCCTTCATCGCCGAACCCGAGCCCGACCACCACGACATGCCCTCTCATCGGAGCGCCACATCGGTCGGACCGGTGAGGTCGGGCAGCGTCGAGGTGCGGGCCGGGGCGGCCGCGACGCCCGCCCCGACCCGCACCAGCGCCTTGCCCACCGCGGCGCGCTCGGCCACCGAGCCGATGTCGGCGAGGTCGACCAGCGCCTGGTCGAGGTCGACGGCCTGCTCCTGGATGCCGATGGCCGCGGCGATCAGCTCGCACACCGCACCCGGGTCGTCCAGCTTCAGGAAGCCCTGGCCGAGCAGGTCCGCCCAGTGCTCGGCGATGTCGGGGTCGTTGTAGTAGGACGACTGGTTCGGCAGCACATAGTGGACGTGCCACTTGCGCGCCAGCTCCCGGTACACCGACGCGGGATCGATGTCCTCGTGCACGTCGTCGCCGATGACCGCGCGGATGTGCTTGCTCGTGAGGGCGGGCTTGTTCAGCTCGTCACCGACGATGAACAGGTACCCCTTGCGGCCGCGCTTGCGCCATGCGTCGGTGACGACGTGGCGGGCCATGAAGTAGGCGGCCAGCTCGTAGGACTCGCTCTTCTGCCCGCCGCCACCGCCCTCCAGGAAGATCTGGCGCAGCTGCTCGTCCATCCGGTTGTCCGACTCGAACTGCCCCACCTGCAGCGGCACCCGGTCGCTGTCGGCGTCGCCGATCGCGCCGAAGAGGATCTGCGGGTCGGCCAGGTAGCCCTTGCGCTTGAGCAGACCGTGCAGCTTGCCCAGCTTGCCCTGCATGACGCGCGGCACCCGGCGCATCGAGCCGGTGACGTCGAAGAGGACCGCGATGGGGGTCGAGTCGGCGTGGTCGGTCGAGTCGCGGCACTCGCGCACCGCGCCCCGGGGGTCGAGCTGCGGCGCGACCTTCCACTCGTCGGAGGGTCGGCCGCGCAGGCTCGCGGTGTAGCCGAAGTCGTCTTCGCCCTTGGCCGCGCGGAAGGTCTTGCTCGCGGCGTAGGCGTTGTCGTCCCAGTGTCCGTATCCCATGTCAGGCTCCTGTCTCGGGCATCGCGAAGGGGCGGAAGGTCCTCGGGCCGTAGAGGTCGTCGAGGAGGTCGTCGTACTCGTCGAGGAGGTCGACGGCGTCGGGCCGCCGGGCGGGGTCGTCCTGCGCGCACCAGGCGGCGAAGGTGCGCTGGCGGGTCTCGGACGGCGCGAGGAGGTCGGCCATCATCGTGTGCAGCATGTGGACGTCGGTCGCGGCGGTCACGGGGCGTCCCTTGTGGATCTCGGGCGGGTAGGCGACGCCGCGGTCGGTGGCCAGCGGGAGTTCGCCGTCGGAGACCGCGAACGACCAGCCGACGAGCACCACGCCGTGCTGCTCGGGGTGGATCAGCACGTTGTCGGGGGTGATGTGGCCGTGCACGACCCCGGCACGGTGGGCGCCCGCGACGGCGCGCAGCAGCCGCCGGTGCATCCAGGCGTAGTCCCGACCGTCGAGGCCGCGCGGGAACGCGGCGCGCACGTCGGCCAGGGTGGCGAAGCCGTCGGTGAGCGCGTCGAGGACGGTGAAGGCGCGCTCGCCGCGGGCGACGGGGCCGGAGGAGTCCAGCAGGCGCGGGTAGTAGGGCCGCAGCCAGCGGTGGCGCTCGGTGAAGGTGTCCAGCGTCCGCAGGGCGGCCCACTCGGCGTGCAGAAGCGGGGCCAGCGCGGGGTCGCGGACCACTTTGACCACTGAAGGGCCCGTGGTGCGGAAGACCGTGGCCACGCTGCCCACCGCGTGCGGCGTGGTGAGGTCGTAAGTGGACGTCGCCGTGGTGACGCGCGGGCCGGGGGCCCAGTCCGCGAAGAGAGCGGTGAGCCGCGCGGCGGCGGCATGGGCACGCGGGTCACCGGGGTTGCGGTCGGGGTGCAGCGCGGCGGCGAACGCCCGGTAGCGGCGCCTGCCCGCGTCGGCGTCAACCCCGAACAGACCGGTCGCCGAGGTGGCTCCTTCAACGGCGGCGAGTGCGTCATCCCTGGTGAACATAGTTTGAGTTTAGATGACTCAAACCTCGGTCGGCAAGCGGTGTGACGCACACCGCTGCTTGGTCGGCTAGCTCTTGCGCTTCAGCGCGTCCGGCTTGTGCACCGCGTCTCGACCACTCTTGTCGCTGCGCACGCGGTACTGCGGGCTGTCCTCATCGGCCCGGACCGTGCGGCCCGCGGCCTCGGTGTCCTCGGTGATCTTCTCCTCGACGGTGCCCTCGGCGGTGGAGCCGTGGGTGTTCCACTCCACTTTGTCGCCCTTGGCGAAGCTCTTCTCGGCCATGCCCCCGGCTACCCGCTTCCCTGGCGGTTGACGCCTCCCCACCACTGAGTACCCGGACGGATGACCGACACCACGCAGACCCGCGACGAGTTCGCCGACGCCGTCAACATGGCCCCCCGCCAAGCTGCGGGACTGGCTCGGCACCGATGAGCCCAAAGCGGTCGGCCAGAAGGACGGCGGGGAGTCCACGGAGCACGCGTCCGGCAGGCGCATAGCCACGCTGCTGGAGAAGAAGGCGGGCGACCTCACCGACGACGACTTGGCCCACGTGCGCAAGGTCGTCGGCTACGTGCACCGTCACCTAGCCCAGCGCCCGAAGGGCGACGTCAGCGATACGGCGTGGCGCTACTCGCTGATGAACTGGTGCCACGACCCGCTCGCCTGACGTCGCGGAACTTTCCTGGAACGAAAGTGTGGCATCCGGCGACTTTCGGGGTACATGCCCCGCAACCCACGAGACGATCAAGCACCCCACCCGACTGGAGAGCCACCCGTGCACAACCCGAGCCACCGCACCGCCACCGCCATTCACCCCGCACCTCTTCCGGTCCCCGCCCTCTTCCGCCCCGCGAACTCCCCGCAGCTCACTGACGCCGCCCCCCGCCCCGTGGGCCCGAAGCCGACCCCGGTGACATTCTCGGACGTGCGCATCCCGATGGCCTGACAAACCACCATCGGGCGTTTAGCATTGAACGTCCCACAAAGCTTGGAGACGTTCCCATAGGGCTAGAAGCGGAAAGACTGGGACTGCGACCACTATGGTCGGATAGCTAAAGCCAGGCAACTCCGCTGCCGCAGAAGACACCGCCAAATTCACCAACCCCCGCACGACCCGCACTCGCGCTCAACTCAGCTCGAATGCCCGTCACACCCGCGTCGGGGCGGTGCACATTGCGGCATCTCGCGCGTGCGGCATCAACTGCAGCGGGGACTGCGCTCAGAGCGCAGTCAAGCTGACATCGCCCGAGGAAGCCGCTCGTTTGACCTCAAGGGTCTGTCGGTCGAGCTGCTGACCCCCAATCTGCTACGCACAGGTTCGTTGGCCGCCGTGAGAATGATCCCAGCACCAGACCCTTCCACCCAAAGACTGATCAGAACTCCACCTCCACTTAACTCTGGCCACGAATGAATCGCCCACACGCCTGAAAGTGCACAACAGTTGAAACCATTGGACTAACGATCATACTCCACGCCTCCTTCGCTGTGCCGCAGCCATTGCTCTAACAGAGCAAGTTCTTCTCGTTGATAATCACGGCAGAATCGCACCAGAAACCTAAGCAGATTACACTTCGCGGCTGGATCAGATGTTGCCACGATGTTGTCGATGAGCTGTCCGGGAGAGTCCGAGGCCGCCGTAGGTGCAAGTATCGCGCGCGCCTTGTCAAACGCGAGCGCGACCTCTTCGAGGCGCTCTGGCTTGTCTTGGTTTTCAACGAACCACCAGGCTGTTGCCCGGAGTGGGTCGAGGAGTCGTGAGCGCACCTGCTCGGCTTGTTGCACTCGTCGTTCGTCCTGCCAAGAGGCCGCGAATGAGCGCTTCTCGGCAAGCTCCCGGGCCGCCACCGATGCGACGATTTCGGCATCTACGTCGATCGACGTGCAACGGCCCCGAGAGAGCACACCGGTACCCGGCACGACACACCAACTGTGCAGTGCAGTAGTCAACGCCCCTCGTAGTCGAATCGCGTCGGTCACTGTATATTGTCTACTTATCCTTTCCGCGCGCCGAACAACACCTTCCCCGGCGATATCTAACAGCGTGGACTGGGAGGATGCGTGTGGACTCTTGGCCTCCACAAGGAGACGGACATCGAAAGTCAGCGTCTCATCCGCACTCGCCAGCCTGACGGCCATCTCAGCCGCATGATCCGCACTGGGGGCCTGTTCCTGCGGACATATCTCTTCTTCCTGCTTATGCCGCCACAATCTCCACGCGCCCACAATCGTTCCTTAGCTCGGCGTCAGGGGATCAATCTCGTCGAGCCGACACGAGAGCCGTTCGGATATATCGATCCATGCACCGTTCTGCTCCGCACGTCCGTGCCGAACTGCTTGCCGGGCCGCGTGATGCATGAGGCCGATGAGCCGCAGGTCCCCATCTGTGACAATCACGAGAGGATCTATCATCCGGTCCCATCGATCGACGGGCGCCTCGGCCGCAGCACCGAGCCAGTTTGCGATTGCCGGGTACAAGTCTTCTACGGGCATCACGCTCAGGGCTCGCCGCCAGAAGTCAGCCACGGACTTGGGGTCAACGTTCTGGGAATCCTGAGCAAATACCGTGGCGGTGCTCTCCACCAAGAGACGCAGTCTGGCTGGCCCGGCCTTGTCCTGCCAATCCATGACGTGCCGCAGGAAGCTTGATGTGCCGAGGTCCTCGCCGATCGAGAATGTGGCATGCCGGGTGGCGTAACGCACAAGCTGGTCTCGGGAATCTGCCAGATGTTTCAGCCTGTTCAGCGCGATCCGAGGGAACGCCTCTCCGATACCTTCGCACACTTGGGCCGTCAGCAGTTGCAAGTCAGGATTCTCCCCCTTCGACCAAGCGAGAAGCCTTTCACGAACCCGGGCACCCGCTGTTGGGTCTGTCGCCGTCGTGGTCAAGAGCCGAACGGCGATCGACCGACAGTAACGAGCCCGTCCATGGTCGGCTGCCTTGTCCTCGGAGATCGTTCCCGGTTTGGTCCGGGCCCAGTTCTCGGCCAGCTTCAGTACCGCTTCAATTCCCCCGCAATCAGATAGTTCAGCGCACCGATCGGCGAAGCGTTCAAGTTCGTCGCGCGTCAGGTCGAAGATCTGCCGGGGCAAATCGCCAATCCACTTCAGCAATGTCGTTCGGAGGTCTCGGTGCTCATGCCAGAAGTACCGGAACACCTCCGTCCCTCTTCCCACCGGCCGGAATCGGCAGGTGGCGACATCGAACGGCTCATAGTCCAACTCGGCCAACCTCGCGTAAGGCGAGGGCATCAGCAGGGGCGAGGTGCTCTCTCGTATTGTTCCGTTGAGGTCCAGCATCTGGTCGGCGGCTTCCGCGATGTGGTGAGGCGAGGCCCCTTCTAGGAGAGCTGTGGCCAGTATCAGGGCCAACCAGTCGACCGAGCCCTCCAACTGCTTCGCCCGAACCTCCTCCCGCAGGCTCGGTCCCGGCTGATCCTGTCGCTCGCGCAACACCTTTTTCAGCGCGAGCTTCGGTAGTTGCCCACCCAGGATCTCGCCGCGTGTCGCGTCGGCGATTTCCTTCACGACTGGCGGCCACAAGTCACGCAAACAGTCGCCGAGTTCTGGCAGAATTGTGTCCAGATCAAGTGAAATACCCTCCAGATGCCGCTGGAGAACTTGAACGGGCTCTGGACATTCCAGGAAATGCAGTCGACCGTGCAGAAACTCCCCGAACTCGCGCGCGCGGTCAACTGGGATGATGAGGACGAGGTAGCTGTGGTGAGCAACGAACTGCTTGACAAGTTCCACCAAGTCCCGACGTACGACTTGGAGTTCGTCAAGTGGCGTAGCACGGAGGTCCACCACCACTACGGCAGGTTCGTTGTCAATCAGCAGGTCGTCGTCACTCAGTCGATCTATAAGCTCTTCGCGTACAACGAGTTCAGGGCGACCTAACTGAAGTTCGTGCCCCAAGCGTAGCCCGGCGACGAACTGGCCGCCTCTGTTTTCCTTCGCCGTCAGCAGTAGAACCTGTTCCCGGCGCAGGATGCTGAGCGCAGACTCCGCACCACACTCCGATGCATCGAGCAGGCCCGACGGTGCCACGTATCGGCTGGTCATGTACTGGAGGCCAGCCCGGTCTTGAAGTCCGCGTCCGCTGCGTTTCCTGGGCCGGGCTTCAGCCAGTTGGAAGAGTTGGTCGTTGAAGTGCGCTGTCTCGATTGTCACCACAGATTTGTGGAGATTCCCGAATGCGGTGTCGTTGCCGTGCCCCTCGATCTGGCTTCTCAGACTTGGTGCGACGGTGTCGGCCACCGGCTTGGCCTCGTCACGCACCGCCGTGGCAAGACCAGGCTCACCCTGTTCGGAGACCGGCGAGGTACGTACGAAGGGGCCGGGGTCTTGCCGATCGCGGCCAGCTGCCGTTATGGGCTGTCGCGAGGGCGGATCAAGAACGTTGAACTGGTCGACGTCGTAGTGGTCCACGATCGTCACCGTGGTTCCGGACCGCTGCCGCCGCCGATACGCCGACCGCTCGACGGGCCGAAGTTGGCGTCACTTTCGGTGTTGAAAGTACCCGAGAACACCTGATCCCCGGACGTCTGGTGCACGTTGTTCCCGGCAGTGACGTTGCCGTGCCCAACTACCTCGATGCTCTTGGTCTTGTCCCGCGCCACGTCGTGATGAGTTCCGCCTCCGATGTCCCGCGCTTGGACGACGTCGTGCGCACTTTCACCCACGTGGTTGACAATCTGGTCGCCAACAGTTTCTACTCGTGCTGCTTCCGGGGCGTCTTCCACAGGAACTTCCGGCTGGCCGTGCAACAGGCCATACCTGAGCAAGTCACCGGAGGGCGCGGGCACCCGCAGGTAGCCCCTTCCCGAGTACTCCTTGGCCGCCACGCCCAAAGGCGCCTCTACGAACTCACTCGGTCGACGGGTTGTCGCTCCTGCCACGATCACATCCTCCATGACGGAGCTGGACAGCACTGAGGCGACGAAGGTGACGTCGGGGTCAGAGTTGTCCAGCAGCGCCCGAACAGCACCTGCGTCAACCATGCGATTTGTCTCAATCAGCACCCGGCCGGGTGGCGAGTCCATCAAGAGGGCGTCGAAGGACGTCACTGGCCCCAGATGCAGGCTGGTGCGCACGCGGAACTCGACGCCAGCGGCACGAAACTCTCCGGATCGACGTCGCAACTCGCCCTGCAGAGCGTCGAAGAACCGGTCCACGACCAGACAGATCAAGTGTCGGTCAAATCCCACAACGTAGCCATCTCCTCGAAACGCCTTGAACCGGTGCTGTCCCCACAAGGCGTCAAGGCCAGTTCGGTCCGCGACCTGCTGAAGGATCTCGGGAAGCCGATCAACGATGAGTTCCTGTCCGGCGTCGTTGTGCTGACTGAAGTGACGAACGTCGACGGCCAAGATGCCCACGTACTCGTCGATCGAGCGGGTTGCCCCCGCGAGTTCTGAAGTCACCGATACTCCTCCGTGCTGGTACCTGCTTGACGAGGAGACAGCCTGCCCCCCGAAGCCGTCTCGTTCTGTCCAGAACTAGACACTCCTCTGCTGACCAGCATCGGAAAGTCCACGACCTCTAGCCCTCCCCGGAGGATCCGAACCAGCCCGGTTACCTTCCATTCCTTCAGAACCGGGGTGACCGCGGAGCGCACTAGACCCAGCGCGGCAGCCAGCTCGTCCTGGGTCATCGGAACAATGGTGGGTGAAGGGTGGTCCGGGCCAGCCGCTTCGATGATCGAAAAGATCAACGCGCTGAGCCGCGAGGCTGTCGTGCGATGTGCAAGCTGCCAGGCGTGAGGCGCACTTTCTCTCAGCTTCCCGGAGATGTAGTAGTCCAGCTGCGACACCAAGCCAATTCTCTGCACAAGTTCAACAAAACGACGTCCTTGGATTCTGCATGTCGCGCCCCGTTCGACCGCCCGAACGGTCGCCGAACGCGGTAACCCGTCTTGGACCGACAGCTCACCGACCAGGTCGCCTGGCCCACGAAGCGCCAGTACGATCTCATCGCCGTCGGGTTCGGCGTACGACACCTTCAGTCGCCCGGACAGTGAGAGCATCACCCCTGTGCCACTCTCCCCTTGGCGCAGCAGTTCGTCCTTCGCGTGGTGGGGCACACAGACGCCGTGTCGCACAAGCTCAGCCCAAGCGCTTTCCGGCACGAGGGAGCGAAAGCCGCGCTGTCTCCGGAACGGGTACGCCTCGGTCACCACACGTTTGTAGCGGCTCGTCGTCCGCAACTCGGAGCGCCGCGCCGAAATATCACTCGAACAGCAGCATCTACGTCAGGAGGTAACCGTCGCCATTGCTCTCAGTGGGAGATCGGGGACTCCTCGGTGCGGGCCTGCCAACCCCGCCATGACAGCGAGGGGTTGCCGCTGGGCGAGGAGCGGTAGCGTGGGAGCGGCAGACTCGGCCTAGCTTGAGTTTGAACCTGTTCGGTGGGTCGCGGGTTACTTGACTTGGATTTCTTGCCATGCTGGGGTTCCTATTCGTTTGTGCTGGTCACGGTGTGGACGTCATGGCGTGTAGCGGGCTGGTGGTTGTGTGTTCCGGCGGGCGTCCGGGGCCTGGTCGGGAGGGTTTGGGGACACAGGCCGGACAGGCGAGTTGTGGACGCAGGTTCCGAAACTCCCGGTGAACTCGTGCTGGGCTGAGCCGGTGAGCTGGTCGGGGTTGCTCCCAAGTCCGGCGCAGGTCTGTGGTGAGGTCGCGGGCGAGGCAGAGTTCGGTGTGGGCGGTGATTAGTAGCCAGATCCAGCCGTTGGCGGCCTGGGGTGAGCGGAGTTTCGGGATGCTCCGGCCGAGGGTCTGTTTGAGCAGGCGGAAGGTGTGCTCGATGTCGAAGCGGCGCAGGAACGCCTGCCAAGCCAGATCGACCTGGTCTTGGTGGAGGCTGGCGGCCGAGTGCCAGAGCCAGACGGCTTTCGGGATCGACCCGGACGGCAGCCGGTCGACCTGCAGCCGGATCACGGTGCCTTCGATGATTGGTAGGGTTCCGTCGTGGCCGGCCCAGGCGATGCGGTATTTCAAGCGCGGGTGCAGCCGGTCCCAAGCTCGGATCAGCGTGGGTCCGTTGAGCCGCGTCGTGATCTCGGCGATGACATCAGGCTCGCCCCAAGTGGCGAGGTCGCCGAATGCGAACTCGTCGCCGTGGCGGCGGGGCCAGCCCATCGCGCCGACCGCTGGCGTGGGCGCTGAGCGGTGCAGAATGCGGTCGGAGCGCATTCGACCAGCACGATGTCGGGGTCTCCCGGCGACCATTGCCCAGATGCAGTCAGTCAGGCCATCAGGTCACAGATCTGCCGCGCGGTCACGTTCGCGGTGTTGTCGCCGGGTGCGAGCCGGACCGCGTCCAGCGGCGCGGTCCACGAGCCTCGGCCCACTTCTAGGGCGACGATCACCGAGTAGGGCCAGCCCTGCACCCATCATGTGCTGGTCCTTGCCGCGGCCATAGGTGTGACACAGGATCCGCTGCGGACAGGTGTGCGCTACCGGGCTCAGCCAGCAGGTCACGTCCGCCGCCAGCACCAGCCGCCCGTCAGTCGATCCGTACTGCCTGAATGCTTCCCACACGCCACTTCGTCGCCCAAGGAAGCGACGTCAACTCGTTACGCGCGGCCATCAATTGATGCGGTTCGTCACCTGTTCGTCGCGTTCAAAGCGGGCCAGGGAGCGGTAGTCGCCGAAAGCGGGAATCGCTTCCCAGTTGTTGGCGATCGGGACGTCGGTGTATTCGATGGTTTCCTGGGTGCGGTCGACCTTGTTCTTGATGACGCGCTTGACGTATCCGTCTTCGCGATAGTGCACCGTTTCGTGTGCGATCGCGTCGGCCAGGCGCAGGCCCGGCTCATCATTCGGATACGTCCACATGTGGGCGCGGGCGAGGAAGAGGCTTTCCTCGGTCTTCCTCATGAACGTGTACTCGGTGGCCTTGCGACCGGGGTTGTCGAGGAAGGTCACGACCACGACGCCGGTCTTCCACACCGGGGTGACCAGCGTCGGCGACTGGGCGCCCGACCTGGGCGGCATGACCGCCGAGTACTCCTCGCCCGCCTCGTGCTTGACCCGCGCCTGCGCCTCGGTCAGCGGCTCGCCGGGGGCGTTGTCCGCGTAGTTCCACTTGAAGCAGTAGTTGACCATGTCCCGGCTTCCGGATCAGTAGGTGGTGCCATTCTCGTCCCTGATAATGATACCGAGCCTTCTCGCTTCGGCGAGAACAGCCGGGGGAACGCCATTCTGCTGGACCGGGACTTCCAGGACCATGTCGCCTTCCATCGGCAGTCCGATCGCGTCGTCGCCGAGGTCGCGGCGGTTCGTCGGCGTGTCGGCGACGACCGTTCCCGGACCGTAGGTGTTGGCGAGTTCGCGGAGATAGCCGAATGCCGTGCTCTCCTGCACGTTCGACAGTTGTGTGTGCTTGCGGCTGACGATCTCCTCGCCCGGGACGTAGGAGTCCACGCGCGGGTACTGACCCTTGTCCGAGCGCGGCTCGACGTGCACCTCGTTGGCGCCGCCCTGCTCCTCGTAATAGGGCTCGCGCCTGCGGTTGAACTCGTTGCCCTCCTCGATCTGCCGCCGCAGCCACTCAGGCCTGCTCGACTCCGACCCCGAGCCGGTCTCGTTCGGCTGGGTGGTCTGGTTCGGCTGCGTGGTGCTCGAACCCCGGCCCGGCCTGCCCTGCTGGGCGATGCCCTCGGTGGTCTGCTGCGCGCCGGAGATGCTGGAGGAGGAGTCGACGCTCCCGGAGCGCCGCGACGGCCTCGACGTGCCGTCGCCACCGTCGCCGCCGCCGTTGCCGGGGCGGCGTGGTCGTGGAGTCATGGCCTATCCGTCCAGCAGCAGGGAAAGGTTGGTGATGCTCTGCACGAGCGAGGTGGTGTAGTTGAGGATGCGGCCCGCCCACTTCGCCACCGCGGCGACGATCTGCGCGGCGATCACCGGGATAGTCACCACCAGCAGCGCCTCGACCGCCCACACGATCACCCTGGCGATCAGGTCGGCGATCAGGTCGCGGACGATCTCCCTGGTCATCTCGACCAGCCCGCCCGCGCCCTCGGTCGCCGCGGCCATGCCCGCCGAGACCGCCGCGAGCCCGCCGATGGCGTTGACGTTGTTGGCCATCAGCGACTGGTAGGAGTCGGCGGCGTCGCCGGTCCACCCGGGGAGGTCGCCGCCGAGGTGGGTGCCCAGGTCGGCGGACATGGCGTGCAGCTCGGTGGCCATGTTGTTCCAGGTCGCCGCGTGCGCGCGGACCACGTCGGGCATGCCGGTCAGCTCGTCGAGCACCTGGCGCAGCGGCTCGAAGTACTCCATCGCCCAGCCGAGCCCGTTGGCCAGCAGCGCGCTGAACGGGTCGATCACCGTGGCCGCGCCCTCGACGGCCAGTCCGGCGCCCGCGAGCGCGCCGCTGACCCAGTCCTCGCTCTTGATCGCGCTGACGAGGTCCTCGATGCCGTCGGCCAAGCTGGACCCGGTCCACGGGTCGCGCGTCGACTCGACCGGGGCGATGAGGGAGCCGTCGGTCATGGCATCTCCACCAGGCCGATCTGGTTCAGGCGGTCGGCTTCACCGTTGTCGACGGTGTCGTAGGCGTCCGCGCTCAGCTCCAGCTCGCGCGCGGCGATGTCGAGGTTCTCGGCGACGTAGGCGATCAGCTCGTCCTGCTTCTGGTGCCTGCCCTCCAGCACGGCCGAGATCCACCCGCACAGCAGTCCGTAGGCCTGGTCGTTCTGGCTGATGTTGCCGCTGGCCGCCTGCACGGCGGCGAAGCGGTCCCGGACAGCCTGCACGTTCTGCGCGTGGACGCGCAACTGCTCGATCTCGACCCGGAAGCCCATGCCTCACCCCCGGTAGCCGGAGAAGGGGTCGTAGTCCTCGTCGTCGGCCGCGTCCGCGCGCGGGCGGCGGGCCGGCGGCTCCTCGGGAGCGGCTCCGCCGAGATCGCGCCGCAGGTGCTGGTCGACGCTCTGCGCGATGGCCCGCGCGGCGGGGGATTCCGTGCCGACGGTCTCCTCGATGACCTCCCGCGACCGGTCGGCCAGTGCGGTGCGCGCCCGGCCGAGGGTCGACATGACCGCCTCCGCGACGACCTCGGGCGCGACCCTGCCGATGCGATCGGTGAGCGTGAGCCCGACGAGCGCGCCGGTGGAGTCGATGGTCACCTCGGCGAGCCCGTGCGGGTCGCTCTCGGTGATCCGCAGGTCTTGGAGCCGCTGCCGCATGGCCTCGGTGTCCTGGGCCATCTTGTCGATGCGCCCCTTCCACGCCGCCAGGTGCGCGCGCGCCCCATCCGGGTCGAGGATTGTCCCGTCCATGGATCAGCAGCCTAGGCGACAGCGGGCTGGTCGCGGGAGCAAAAGCCGGAGAGTGCCTACGTGCGCGTCGCCCGCAGCAGGACCAGGCGCTGCGGGTGGAGAACGGGCGCCTGGAGCACGCCCGCGTCCAACGCGCGTCCGGTCAGCGAGACGCCTCGCGGGGTCCACCACGGCAGCGGGACGCCCCAGTGGAAGGCGTTGCCGTCGGTGACGTCGCCGGGCGGCTGCGGCCGGACGCGGTAGACGGCGTCGGGGTCCAGTCCCGGCAGGCTGACCGGTCCGGGCGGATACAGCTGCGAGGTGGTCAGCGCGACGATCGCGTACAGCGCCTCCGATCCGTCCGCGGCCACCACGCCGTGCACCCGCAGGGCCGGGTCGGGGTGGTCGGCGTGCACCGCCGTGCCGGTGTGCAGCAGCCCGCGCACTTGCTTGTAGAGCGCCACCCACTCCCCCAGCCTGGCCCGCTCGCCGGGATCGGCCGTGGTGATGTCCCACTCGATGCCGAAGTGCCCGAACAGCGCGGTGCCCGCCCGGAAGTCGATCGGCAGCGCCCGCCCGGTGGTGTGCGCGGTGGGCGCGCCGACGTGGGTGCCCATCAGCTCCAGCGGGATGAGGGCGTTGGTCCAGCGCTGGATCTCCTGCCGCTCGGCGGCGTCGATGCAGTCCGACACCCACACCCGGTCGGTCCGCTCCAGGATGCCCAGGTCGACGCGGCCGCCGCCGGAGGAGCAGGACTCGATCTCGACGCCGGGGTGGCGGGCGCGCACTGCGTCCAGCAGCCGGTAGGCGGCCAGCGTCTGGCCGTGCACGCCGGCGCGCCCGGTGGGGCGGTGGCCCGCGTCGACGAGGTCGCGGTTGTGGTCCCACTTCAGGTAGGCGATGTCGTGGTCGCTCAGCAGCGCGTCGAGTTTGCCGAGGATGTGGGCGAACGCGGCCGGGTTGGCCAGGTCGAGCACCTGCTGGTGGCGGGCCCGGCGGGGCAGCCGGTCCCCGGCGGCCATGATCCAGTCCGGGTGCGCCCTGGCCAGCTCGGAGTCCTCGTTGACCATCTCCGGCTCCACCCACAGCCCGAACCGCATCCCGAGCCCGCTGACGTGCTCGATGATCGGCGCGAGTCCGCCCGGCCACGCCTCGGCCGAGACGTCCCAGTCCCCGAGCGAGGTCCGGTCGCTCCTGCGGGCGCCGAACCACCCGTCGTCCAGCACGAACCGCTCCGCGCCGACCTCGGCGGCGGCGTCGGCCAGCGCCTTGAGGCGGTCGAGGTCGTGGTCGAAGTAGACAGCCTCCCAGGTGTTGACCACGACCGGGCGGGGCGAGGTCGGGTGCGTGGGGCGGGCGCGGAGGTGGTCGTGGAAGCGGGCGGACACCTCGTCCAGACCGACGCCGTAGGCGGCGTACTGCCACGGGGTCGTGTACGTCTCGCCGAGGGCGAGGACCACTTCACCGGAGGCGAGGAGTTCTCCGGAGCCGAGCAGGGAGATTGAGTGGTAGGTGCGCTCGGCGATGGTCCTGTGGTTGCCGGACCAGGCCGTGTGCACCGCCCAGACCTCGCCGGCGCGGTTGCCGAATCCCGCCGTGCCCGCCGCCAGCAGGTAGGCGGCGTCGTACCCGGTGCGGCCGGTGCGGTTCTCCCTGGTGCGCAGGCCCTGGGTGAAGGGGGTGCGCACGGGGGCGCGCTCGCGGAGGTGGTGGCCGGTGAAGTCGAGCAGGTCGACGGCTGTGGGCGGAACGGGGAGGAAGAGGGTCAGAGCGTCCAGGGAGTAGGGGGCGTCGGCGTGGTTGGTCAGGGTGGCCCGCTGCCTGACCAGGCCCTGTTCGGTCAGCTCGATGGTGTGGACGAGCACCAGGCCCGCGTCGGCCGCCTCGGTGGTGAGGGTGTTGCCGGTGCGGGTGACGGAGCGGACCCGCATGGCCGGGGAGAAGTCCCGGCCCGCGCGGTTGCCCTGGAGGCCGGGGGTTCCCTGCCATCCGGCGGACTGTTCCGGGAGCACGGAGACCTCGACCTGGCCGTCCACCGAGAAGCCGATGGGGTGCGGGGTGGCCGCCAGGCGGAGGTCGTCGGTCGGCTCGCCCAGGTCTTGCCCCCAGTGCAGGACCCTGGGAAGGGTGTCGCCCGCGAGGTCGAGGACGAGGGCCACTCCGGCGGCCCGCAGCGCCACGATGTCGTTCATGCCCCCACCCTCGCTTAGTTAAGCAAGTGATGGAAGCGTCCCACGCGGCGGACTGGGCGGGGCGGCCCTAGCGCTGCTCGTCGGCGGGACGCTTGCTCGCGCGCAGCGACCCTGCCTTGGCCTTCACCGTCTTGTCATTGCGGGTCTTGACGAGGCTGGCGACGGTGACGATGGTGAGGACGCCGAGGATCACGCCGAGGCTGACGGGGGTGGCGATCTCGGGCACGCTCTCGGAGATGTCCACGTGCAGCCAGTGCAGGATCAGCTTCACGCCGATGAACGCCAGGATCAGGGCCAGGCCGGTCGACAGGTAGATCAGGCGGTCGAGCAGCCCCTTGACCAGGAAGAACAGGGCCCGCAGGCCGAGCAGGGCGAAAGCGTTGGCGGTGAAGACGATGAAGGGCTCCTCGGTGACGCCGAAGACCGCCGGGATCGAGTCGAGGGCGAAGAGCAGGTCCACGCCGCCGATGGCGACCAGGACGATGAGCAGCGGCGTGCCGATGCGCTTGCCGTTCTCCTTGGTGAACAGCTTGCCGCCGTCGTAGTCCGCCGAGATCGGGATGAAGCGGCGGGCGCCGCGCACGACGGCGTTGTTCTCGACGTCGGGGTCCTCGTCGCGGTGCCGGAAGAGCTGGACGGCGGTGAAGATCAGCAGGAGGCCGAACAGCAGGAACATGAACGAGAACAGCGACAGCAGGGTGGCGCCGAGGAAGATGAAGATGGCGCGCATGATCAGGGCGAGGACGATGCCGAAGGTCAGCACCTTGTGCTGGTGCTCCTCCTGCACGGCGAACGTCGTCATGATGATCACGAAGACGAAGAGGTTGTCCACCGACAGCGACTTCTCCACGATGTAGCCCGCGAAGTACTCGGTGCCGTACTGGTTGCCGTGGGCCATCCACATCCAGACGCCGAAGCCCACGGCGACCAGGATGTAGAACACCGACCACGCGGTGGCCTCGCCGAAGCCGACCTTGTGCGGACGAACGGCGGCGAGCACCAGGTCCACGGCGAGCAGCAGGACGACCAGGCCGATGGTCACGCCCCAGGTGAGCGCGTCGATCTCCAGCAAAACCGGTTCCAGCCTTCCGCTCGGTGACCGCGCCGCACCCGGGGGGCGGCGCGGAAGCCTCTGTCCGGATCATGCCTGATCGCCCGCCGCCACGCAGCGCGCCCGGCGGGCGCACCGAACGGGTGAGCCCCCTTGTCGGACCTGCAAGATCATCCGATGCTGGGGCGGTGACCCGGGACGACCTGCTCGCCACCAAGATCAGCCGCGGATTCGACCACCTGGACGCCGACGGTGACGGGTGGCTCGACGAGCGGGACCACGTCCTGATGGGCAGGCGGGTGGCCGAGGGGCTCGGGCACCCGGAGGGCTCGGACGCCGAGCGGCGCATCATCGACACCTACCTGCGGATCTGGCGCGAGGTGCACCTGCCGCACGTGACCGGCGGCGCGCGGGGCATCGCCCGCGCGGACTTCATCACCTCGACCAGCGCCCTCGCCGACGACCCCGCCGCCGCCTCCGCGACGCTCGGCGCGCTGGCCAGGTCGTTCCTGGAGATCGCCGACGTGGACGCCGACGGGGGCCTCACCCCCGCCGAGTTCCTGGCGTTCCAGCGCGGGCACTTCCCGAATCTGTCGGAGCCCGACGCCGCGGCCGCCTTCGCCCACCTCGACATCGACGGCGACGGGCGCATCTCGGCCGCGGAGTTCGAGGGCGCGATCATCGAGTACTGGACGAGCCGCGACCCGCAGGCACCCGGCAACAGCTGGCTGGGCACGGAAACGCCCTGACCAGGCATCCCTCCACAACAGACCGCACCCTACGTGCGGGTAACTTCTGCCTTACCAGTCAGTAACTCCAGTCGGTCCGCCGGAAACCCGGTGGCCCCTGCCCCGGCGTCCGGCCACACTCCAGCCATGCGCGTCGAGTTCCACCACGACCCCCGCGGCGAGGCCCTGACCCGGGTGGAGCGGGTCGACGGGGTCGTGCTGCTGATGCCGTCCTTCACCCGCAAATGGCGGGTCCCGCACGACATGGCGCACGCGGTGACCGAGCGCGAGCTGGGCATCGGCACCGGCGTCTTCGGGTGCGTCGCGGCCGGCGCCGTGTTCGACAACATGACCGTCGCCGACGGCAAGCCGAAGCGGACGGCCAAGGCGCACAGCGACCAGGTCCTCAAGTCCGCCGGACGCTCCCTCAACGTCGCCGAGATCCTCGCCGGGGCCCTGCACCACTTCGCCGAGCACCGCGAGCCCTTCTCCGCGGGCGTCGTGCGCTCCGCGTGGGGATCGATGGCCGAGACGCCTTTCCCGTGGCGCGACGGGGAGGTGGCCGCGGCGTTCACGACGCTGCGCGAGCTTGCAGACGAGTGGTCCTCGACTGACTCGCCGCTGACCTTCTCCTGGCCCGAGAAACTGCGCGCCGACCGTCCCGGATCGAGCAGAGTGCCGCTTGGCGTGCGGTGATGCCGATTCCGACATCCCGCTGACGTGCCACCCCCGGCCGTGATACTCGTGACGTTGTCCATCCGGGTGCCGCGCGTGTCAGGTGACCGGGCAGAGTGTGCACGCACCTGTTCGAGCACCACACCTGCTCGGGGCGACGTCACAGAAGGGAATGGTCGGTCGGATGTTCCGCCGTATCGCGATCGTCAACCGGGGTGAGGCCGCCATGCGGCTCATCCACGCGGCCCGGGAGTTGGCCGGGGAGACCGGGGCGCAGATCGACACGATCGCCCTGCACACCGACGTCGACCGTGGTGCCGCCTTCGTCCGCGAGGCCGATGTCGCCTACGACCTCGGCCCCGCCTCGGCGCGCCCGTACCTCGACCTGAAGGTGCTCAAGCAGGCGCTGCTGGCCACCGGCGCCGACGCCGCCTGGGTCGGCTGGGGCTTTGTCGCCGAGGACCCGGCCTTCGCCGCCCTCTGCGAGGAGATCGGCGTGACCTTCGTCGGCCCGAGCCCGGAGGCCATGCGCAAGCTCGGCGACAAGATCGGCGCCAAGCTGATCGCCGAGGAGGTCGGGGTCCCGGTCGCGCCGTGGAGCCGCGGCCCGGTCGAGTCGCTCGCCGCCGCCACCGCGGCCGCGGCGAAGATCGGCTACCCGCTGATGCTGAAGGCCACCGCGGGCGGTGGCGGGCGCGGCATCCGCGTCATCACCAGCGACGCCGACCTGGCCGACGCCTACGAGCGCACCAGTCAGGAGGCGGCCCGCGCGTTCGGCTCCGGCGTCGTGTTCCTTGAGCGCCTGGTCACCGGCGCCCGGCACGTCGAGGTGCAGGTCATCGCCGACGGCCAGGGCACGGCGTGGGCGCTGGGCGTGCGCGACTGCTCGGTGCAGCGGCGCAACCAGAAGATCATCGAGGAGTCGGCGTCGCCGGTGCTCAGCGCCGAGCAGACCGCCGACCTCAAGGCCTCGGCCGAGCGGCTGGCGATCGCGGTCGGCTACCGCGGCGCGGCCACCGTCGAGTTCCTCTACCACCCCGGGGACAAGGCGTTCGCGTTCCTGGAGGTCAACACCCGCCTGCAGGTCGAGCACCCGATCACCGAGTCGACCACCGGGTTCGACCTGGTCAAGGCCCAGCTGTGGGTGGCGTCGGGCAACAAGCTGGAGGGCGCGGCCCCCGTCGAGCGCGGCCACGCCATCGAGGCCCGCCTCAACGCCGAGGACCCCGACCGCGACTTCGCGCCGTCGCCGGGCCGCATCGCCCGCCTCGACCTGCCCGCCGGGCCCGGCATCCGGGTCGACACCGGTGTCAGCGAGGGCGACACCATCCCCGCCGACTTCGACTCGATGATCGCCAAGATCATCGCCTACGGCCGCGACCGCGACGAGGCGCTGGGCAGGCTGCGCCGCGCCATGGCCGACACCACCGTCGTCATCGACGGCGGCGCGACCAACAAGAGCTTCGTGCTCGACCTGCTCGACCAGCCCGAGGTGATCGACGCCTCCGCCGACACCGGCTGGATCGACCGCGTCCGCGGCGAGGGCCGCCTGGTGGCGCACCGCAACTCGGCCGTCGCCGTCGCCGCCGCCGCGATCCAGGCCTACGAGGAGGAGGAGCGCGCCGAGCAGCAGCGGCTGCTGTCCACCGCGTTCGGCGGCCGCCCGCAGGTGCGCCACGACTCCGGCCGCCCGCTGGACCTGAAGCTGCGCGGCGTCGCCTACCGGGTCCGCGTCTCCCGGGTCGGCGCGCGGCGCTTCCGGGTCGGCATCGAGGCGGGCGGGCAGTCCCGCGCCGCCGAGGTCGAGGTCACCCGCTTCGACCAGCACACTGGCCAGATCCAGGTCAACGGCGTCCGCCACCGCCTGCTCGTCGGCACGACCGGCCCCGTGGTCCTGGTGGAGGTCGACGGCGTCGCGCACCGCGTCAGCCGCGACGAGGGCGGCGTGGTCCGCTCCCCCGCGCCCGCGCTGGTCGTCGCCACCCCGGTCGCCGTGGGCGCCGAGGTGGAGGCCGGGGCCCCGGTCCTCGTGCTGGAGAGCATGAAGATGGAGACGGTGCTCCGCGCGCCGTTCGCCGCCCGGATCAAGGAGTGCGCGGTCGCGGTCGGCAGCCAGGTCGAGACCGGCGCCCCGCTGCTGCGGCTGGAGCCGCTGGCCGAGGGCGACACCGACGACGCCACCGAGGACGTCGCGGTGGAGCTGGACCTGGCCGAGCTGGCGGAGACCTCGCTCGCCGACCGCGTCCAGCGCGGCCTGCAGGACCTGACCGGCCAGCTGCTCGGCTTCGACATCGACCCGCAGGACGACGGCGGCGTGCTGCGCGACTACCTCGCCGCGCGCAAGCAGGCCGCCGAGACGGGCAGGCGCCCGCTGGCGGGCGAGGTCGCGCTGCTGACCGCCTTCGCCGACCTCGCCGAACTCAGCCGCAACCGGCCCGCCGGTGAGGACTTCCTCGGCGACGGCCACGTGCACAGCGCCCGCGAGTACTTCCACACCTACCTGCAGAGCCTGGACGTGGAGCGCTCCGGCCTGCCGGAGCGCTTCCAGGCGAAGCTGTCCAAGGCGCTGAGCCACTACGGCGTCACCAGCCTCGACCGCACCCCGGAGCTGGAAGCCGCGGTGTTCCGCATCTTCCTCGCGCTGCAGCGGGCCACCGCGGACGCGGGCGTCGTCGTCGCGATCCTGCGGACCTGGCTGGCCGAGCCCCCGGCCGACGAGGCGCTGCGCGAGACCGTCGGCCTCGCGCTGGAGGACCTGGTCCCGGCGACGCAGGTGCGCTTCCCGGTGGTCTCCGACCTCGCCCGCGGCGTCGTGTTCGCCTGGCTGGGCGTGCCGCTGCTGATCCGCAACCGGGCGCGCAGCTACGCCGAGGTCCGCGACCACGTGCGCTACCTGACGGCGAACCCGGAGGCGCGGGACCGCGAGGACCGCGTCGGGCGCATGGTCCGCACGACCGAGCCGCTGGTGCGCCTGCTCAGCCAGTACCTGGAGCGCAACACCCGCGACAACACGATCATGCTGGAGGTGCTGACCCGCCGCTACTACGGCAACAAGCGCCTGGTCGACGTCCGCACCAAGACCGTCGGCGAGCACGTGTTCGTGACCGCCGAGCGCACGGACTTCACCGTCGTGTCGACCGCCGCCCACTTCGACGGCCTCGGCGAGGCGCTGCGCGACCTGGCCGCCCTGGCCGCCGACACCGGGACGCTGGCCGCCGACATCTACCTCGCCTGGCGCGAGCAGCCGGAGGACCACGCGGCCCTGGCCGCGGCCGTCGCCGCCGTGGTGAGCGCGCACCCGCTGCCCGAGCAGGTCCAGCGGCTCACGCTCACCGTCGCCGGCCGCAGCGACTCGGTCATGCACCAGCACGTCACGTTCCGCCCGTCGGAGGCCGGGATGGCCGAGGACCGGCTGATCCGCGGCCTGCACCCCTACATCGCGCAGCGGATGCAGCTGGAGCGGCTGCGCGAGTTCGACATGACGCGCCTGCCCTCGGCCGACGAGGACGTGTACCTGTTCCACTGCGTCGCCAAGGAGAACCGCGCCGACGAGCGGATCGTGGCCTTCAGCCAGATCCGCGACCTGGTCGCCCTGCGCGACCAGGAGGGCCGCCTGGCCGCCCTGCCCACCGCCGAGAACACCCTGGCGACCTGCCTGGACTCGATCCGGCGCGCGCAGTCGCGGCGCTCGATGAAGGCGCGGTTCAGCACCAACCGGATCGTCGTCTACGTCTGGCCGGTCAGCGACATCACCGGCGCGGAGCTCTCGACGCTGGCCAAGCGCATCCTGCCGACCACGGCGGGCGCGGGCCTTGAGGAGATCGAGTTCATCCTGCGCCAGCGCGACGCCGCGGGCGAACTCGTGCGCATCGCGGTGCGGATCTCCTACGACGCGACCGGGAACCCGGAGCTGTCGGTCGGCGAGCCCACCGACACCCCGATCCCGCCGCTGGACGGCTACCGCCAGAAGGTGCTGCGCGCGGCCAGCCGCAACACGGTCTACCCGTACGAGATCACCGGCATGATCGGCGAGTTCGCCGAGTACGACCTGGACGACACCCACACCCTGGTCCCGGTGGACCGACCGAAGGGCCACAACACCGCGGCCATGGTCGCGGGCGTCGTGACGACCCCGACCGAACGGCACCCGCAGGGCGTCACCCGGGTCGTGCTCCTCGGCGACCCGACGGACTCCCTCGGCGCGCTCTCGGAGGGCGAGTGCCGCCGGGTGATCGCCGCGCTGGACCTCGCCGAACGCCTGTCGGTGCCCGTCGAGTGGTACGCGCTGTCGGCCGGTGCGCGGATCTCGATGGAGTCCGGCACGGAGAACATGGACTGGGTCGCGGCGGCGCTCAAGCGCATCGTGGAGTTCACCCAGGCGGGCGGCGAGATCAACCTGGTGGTCGCGGGCATCAACGTCGGCGCCCAGCCGTACTGGAACGCCGAGGCCACGATGCTCATGCACACCAAGGGCATCCTGGTCATGACGCCGGAGTCGGCGATGGTCCTCACCGGCAAGCAGTCGCTGGACTTCTCCGGCGGCGTGTCGGCCGAGGACAACTTCGGCATCGGCGGCTACGACCGCGTGATGGGCCCCAACGGGCAGGCGCAGTACTGGGCCCCTGACCTGGTCTCGGCCAGGGACCTGCTGATGTCGTACTACGACCACACCTACGTCGCGCCCGGCGAGTCCGGCCCGCGCCGGGTGGAGTCGAACGACCCGCGCGACCGCGACGTCACCGACTACCCGCACCAGGTGGCGGGCAGCGACTTCACCACCGTCGGGCAGATCTTCTCCGCGACCGACAACCCGGACCGCAAGAAGGCCTTCGACATCCGCACGGTCATGCGCGCGCTGTCCGACCAGGACCGGCCGGTGCTGGAGCGCTGGAAGGGCATGGCCGACGCGGAGACCGCCGTCGTGCAGGACGTGCACCTGGGCGGCATCCCGGTGTGTCTGCTGGGCATCGAGTCCCGCCCGGTGGACCGCCGCGGCTTCCCCCCCACCGACGGCCCGGACACCTACACCGCGGGCACGCTGTTCCCGCGGTCGTCCAAGAAGGTGGCGCGCGCGATCAACGCCGCCAGCGGCAACCGCCCGGTCGTGGTGCTGGCGAACCTGTCCGGTTTCGACGGTTCCCCGGAGTCGATGCGCAAGCTCCAGCTGGAGTACGGCGCGGAGATCGGCCGCGCGGTGGTCAACTTCGACGGGCCGATCGTGTTCTGCGTGATCTCGCGGTACCACGGCGGCGCGTTCGTGGTGTTCTCCAAGGCGCTCAACCCGAACATGACCGTCCTGGCGGTGGAGGGCTCCTTCGCCTCCGTCCTGGGCGGCGCGCCCGCCGCGGCGGTCGTGTTCACCCGCGAGGTGGCGGCCCGCACGGCGGCCGACTCCCGGGTCCGTGAGCTGGAGGCGCGCAGCGCCGCCGCCTCCGGCGCCGACCGGGCCGCGCTGACCGCGGAGCTGGACGAGGTCCGCGCCTCGGTGCGGGCGGAGAAGCTGAGCGAGGTGGCGGGCGAGTTCGACCGCATCCACAGCATCGAGCGCGCGGTGGAGGTCGGCTCGGTCGACGCCGTCGTCCGCGCGGCCGAGCTGCGCCCGCGGATCATCGAGGCGCTGGAGACCCGTCCAGCGTAGTGGTTCGAGCGGGGGGGCGGCGCCGTCGGCGCCGCCCCCCCGTTGTTCCGGTTGCCGTGCCGGGTGCCGCTCGGCCAGGGTGCGCGGACGGCTTCCACGACGCCACCGACCCGAGGCGGGACCGCTTCCTCTCCCGAGGTCAGCCTGCTGGCGGTCCACGACGCGCTGATCCGCCTCGCCGAGGTCTTCCTCGGCACCGACGACCTGCGCCTCTACTCCGCCGAGGCATGGGCGAGGTACACCGGCGCGGCCGCCGCCCCCACCTGGTACCCGCGCGCCGAGCCCGCTCGGCGAGACCACCAGTTCGCCCCCGCCGCGCCGCACCTCTACGACCACGAGGTTCCCGCCGTCGGACCAGCGGGCACGGTCGTCGCCTTCGAGCTGGGCACCTTCCACCGCGGCACCGCCCTCACCTGCCCGCGCGGCGCGCGCTACTCCTGTCACCTCAGCTTCCGGCCCAGCGCCAACGACTGGGGCCAGCGCGCCGCCTCGGCCAACCGCTCGCACAGCCCGGCCTGGCACCGCTTCGTCGAGCGGGCCGCGCCGCGCCAGCTCGCCCTCTTCGGCTTCCCGCCGCCCGGCCACCCGTTCTGGACGCCCGCGACCGTCAGCGGACTCGCCCTGCGCGACCCCGGGCTCGACGTCACGCCCTGGAAGCCCTGAGCCGCTCAGGTGGCGGGTGTCAGCGGATCGGGACGCTCCGGCTCGACGGGGGACTTGCGGGTGCTGGGAACAGCGGCGGCGACGGCGGAGGCCACCATCGCGACGAATGCCAGGAGCGGGCTGTCGATGAGCAGCCCGATGCCGGTCATCATCGCGCCGAAGGCCAGGAGGGTCGCGCGGACGCCGGGGTCGACGGGGTCGGGGACCGGGGTGAAGGCGTCGGCGAGGTCGCCGAGTTCCCCTCGGAGGTGCTGCTCGATGTCGTCGAGCTGGCGCTGCTCGTGTCTGCTGAGTCTGCGATCCGTCATCGGCCTCTCCTGACGTCCGTGCTCCCTCCCCAGCCGTACCCCCGCGCGGGCCCCGGTAATCAGGACCGCAGGCAGAGGTCGATCTGGGCCAGTTCGTCGCCGGCGAAGTCGAGGGCCTCGGTGGCGGCGACGGCGGCCTCGACCTCCTCGGGGGTCTGGGCGTGGACGACGACCGACGTGCAGCGGCGCAGCGCCCAGGCGATCGCCATCCCCGGCAGGCTCTGGCCCCTCCTGGCCGCGATCTCGTCCAGGGCGTGCACCGTGCGCAGGGTGCTCGGCACCGACGAGTCGACACCGCGGGTGGCCCCCGCGGGCGGGAAAGTGTCGTAGGTGAGGCCGGAGAGGTAGCGCTCGGCGAGCACGTCGTCGGCCAGCGGGGAGTGCGAGACCACGCCCGCGCCCGCTTCGGCGAGGGTGCCGAGCAGGTCGGCTTCCGGCCAGCGGTCCAGCAGCGAGTAGCCGAGCTGGTGGACGGTCAGCGGGGTGCCGAGGCCGTCGAGGATCTTCGCGGCCTCCCTCGTCTCGTCGGCCGGGTAGTCGGCGAGCCCGACGTAGAGCGCTTTGCCCTGGCGCACCACGTGGTCGAGGGCGGCCATGGTCTCCTCGACGGGCGTCCCGGCGTCGGGGCGGTGGTGGTAGAAGACATCGACGTAGTCCACCCCCAGCCTGCGCAGCGACGCGTCCAGCGCCGACACGATCCGCTTGCGCGACCCGCCCGCGCCGTGCGGCCCGTCGGACACCCGGGCGCCCGCCTTGGTGGAGATGGCCAGTTCGTCGCGGTGGCCTGCGAGGTCGCGGGCGAGGACGCGGCCGAGGTTGGACTCGGCGCTGCCGGGCGGAGGCCCGTGGTGGTCGGCGGTGTCGAAGTGCGTCACGCCGAGGTCGAACGCCCGGCGCAGCACCGACCGCTGGCGGCGCAGGTCGCTGTCCTCACCGAAGCTCTTGGACAGTCCCACCGAGACGGCCGGGAGCAGCAGGCCGCTGCGCCCTGATCTGCGGTGTGCCATCGCGGTGTGCCGCGCTTCGGACGCCAGGTAGGTCACTGCTCCCCCTTGGCGGGTGAGTGGGTAGGTACCGGGAGTGGCGATTCTTGCCACCCGGCATTGCCGCGTCAAGCCTCTCGACGCTGGATCGAGAAAGCGCTTCCCCGCAAGTCAGCGCGGGTGCGGGACCGGTTCCGGAGAGATCGGGGAAAGCGGGGGCGGCTGATGGGCCACACACCCCGTGTCTTCCCACTTCAACATATAGCGCACAGGGGGTCTTGCGGCAAGACCCCTGTGGTGCCTCAGAATCACCGGCCGTGACCAGTCGGCGGCGAGATCGCCGGGCCACGATCAGGGAAACGCACCTACAGCGAACAGGCGGTTTGATGGTTGACGTGATCGTCGTCGGAGCCGGGCCAACGGGTCTGATGCTGGCGGCCGAACTCCGGCTGCACGGACTGCGCGTGGTCGTCCTCGAACGCGACACCGAGCCCACCAAACAGGTCCGGGCGCTCGGACTGCACGTGCGCAGCATCGAGATCATGGACCAGCGCGGTCTGCTGGAGCGCTTCCTCGCCGAGGGCACCGAGTACCGCGTCGGCGGATTCTTCGCGGGCATCGACCGGCCATGGCCCGAGCACATGGACACCGCCCACGGCTACGTGCTCGGAATCCCGCAGACGGCGACCGAACGCCTTCTCACCGAGCACGCCGCCGAGGTGGGCGTGGAGCTGCGCCGCGGGCAGGAGCTGATCGGCCTCGACCAGGACGACGACGGCGTCACCGCCCACCTGGCGGACGGGAGCCTGCGCGCCCGCTACCTCGTCGGCTGCGACGGCGGCCGCAGCACGGTGCGCAAGCTGCTCGGCATCGCCTTCCCCGGCGAGCCCGCCAAGCACGAGACCCTGCTCGGCGAGATGGAGGCGACCACCCCGCTGGATGAGCTGACCGCGATCGTGGCCGAGATCCGCAAGACCCAGAAGCGCTTCGGCCTCGGCCCACTGCCCTCCGGCGGCTACCGGGTGGTGGTTCCTGCCGACGGGGTGAGCGAGGACCGGTCCGCGCCCACCCTGGAGGACTTCCGGACACAGCTGATCAAGACCGCGGGGACCGACTTCGGAGTGCACTCGCCGCGGTGGCTCTCGCGCTTCGGTGACGCCACGCGGCAGGCCGAGCGGTACCGGGTCGGTCGGGCGCTGCTGGCGGGGGACTCCGCGCACGTGCATCCGCCGACTGGGGGGCAGGGGCTCAACCTCGGTATTCAGGATGCGGTGAACCTGGGGTGGAAGCTCGCGGCCTCGGTGCGTGGGTGGGCGCCTGAGGGGCTGCTGGACACCTATGAGGCTGAGCGGCATCCGGTGGCCGCTGACGTGCTGAGCACTACGCGGGCGATGATGGAGCTGATGTCCACCGAGCCGGGGCCGCGGGCTGTGCGCGGGTTGTTCGCTGAGCTGGTGGAGTTTGATGAGGTCAACCGGTACTTGATCGAGAAGATCACGGCGGTGTCGGTGCGGTATGACTGTGGGGATGGGCATTCGTTGGTGGGGCGGCGGTTGCGGGATGTTCCGGTTGGGGATGGGCGGTTGTATGAGTTGATGCGGTCTGGGCGGGGGGTGTTGCTTGATCAGGCTGGGGGGTTGTCCGTTGGGGGGTGGGGGGATCGGGTTGATCGTGTGGTGGGTGCGGTGGGTGAGGTGGATGTTCCGGGGGTGTTGGTGCGGCCGGATGGGCATGTGGTGTGGGTGGGGGATGATCAGGGTGGGGTGGAGGTGGCGTTGGAGCGGTGGTTTGGGGCTCCGTGAGTTGAGGGGTGGGTCCGATGGGGTGAAGTCGCGCTATCCCGTCGGACCGGTGGCAGGAGGGTCGGGTTGGGCCGTCGGACCGGTGGTGGGGAACGGCGCGCTGGGGGGCGCGGCGGGGAGGGATATGACGATCGTCAGGCCGCCGCCGGGGGTGTCCTCGGCGTGGATCTCGCCGCCCATCGCTTCGGTGAAGCCCTTGGCGACGCTGAGTCCCAGGCCGGTGCCGGGGGTGGCCGAGCGGTCGCCCAGGCGTTGGAAAGGGGCGAAGGCGGTGTCGGCGCTCTTCTTGGGCAGGCCGGGGCCGTGGTCCACGACGCGTAGTTCGACTCGGTCGGCGTGGGTGTCGGCGCGGACGGTGACCGGTGAGTGGGCGTGGCGGAGGGCGTTGTCGATGACGTTGGCGACCACGCGTTCCAGGAAGCCGAGGTCGGCCAGCACCGGGGGCAGGTCTTCGGGGACGTCGGTGGTGACGGTCTGGTGGTCGAGGCCGCGCAGGGCACGGGCCACCACCTCGTCGTAGGTGATCGGGCGCAGGGCTGGGACGACGGTGCCGGTGGCCAGGCGGGAGGAGTCGAGGAGGTTGTCGACCAGGGCGGTGAGGCGGTCGGCGGATTCCTCCGCCGCGGCCAGCAGTTCGGCGGTGTCCTCTGCCGAGAGGGGGAGGTCGGGGTCGCGCAGGCTGCCGACGGCGGCCTTGATGGAGGTCAGTGGGGTGCGCAGGTCGTGGCCGACGGCCGAGAGGAGCGCTGTGCGCAGTTCGGTGGCCTCGGCGCGGCGTTCGGCGGCGGCGGTGTCGGCGGCCATGCGTTGTTGGCGCAGGGCCAGCAGGGCTTGGCCCGCGGCGGCCTCCAGAACCCGCTGGTCGGCGGCGGGTAGTGGTCTGCCGCGCAGCGCCAGGTGCACGTCGGCGGTGACCGCGACAGCGGCGTCGGCTTCCTCGGGGCGGTCGCACGGCTGCTCCCCCGTGCAGGCGATGCGCTCCCACCGGCCGTCCTGGCGTTCCAGCAGGGCGACGGACTCCAGGCCGAAGTTCTCCTTGACCTTCTCCAGCAGCCGGTCCAGCGGGCGGGGGGCGGTCAGCACGGTGCGGGCGTAGGAGGCGAGCAGGGACGCCTCGGTGCGTGCCCTGGCCGCCTGCTCCCCCAGGCGCGCCGCGCGGTCCACCACGAGCGCGACGAGCACCGCGACCACGACCATGGCGCCGAGCGTGATCAGGTTCTCCGGGGTCGCGACGGCCAGGCTGTGGAAGGGCGGGGTGAAGAAGAAGTTCAGCAGGCCCGCGCCGAGGAACGCGGCCAGCAGGGCGGGGCCCAGCCCGCCGACCACGGCGGCGGCGACGGTGGCCAGCAGGAAGGCGACGACGTCGGCCGAGTACTCCACGTCCCGCTGCCACAGCAGCCCCAGCGCGGTGACGAGGGCGGGCAGCCCCACCGCCACCGCCCAGCCCGCGGCCCTGCGCCTGCCGCTGAGCGCATCGGCCTCGCCGTGCCGCCGTGGGCCGCGGCGCGCTTCGGCGTGGGTGACCATGTGCACGTCGATGGCGCCTGAGCGCCGGACGACGGCCGCGCCGATGCCTTCGTCCACCGCCCGCGCCAGCCGCGAGCGCCGCGAGGTGCCGAGCACGAGTTGGGTGGCGTTGACCCCGCGGGCGAACTCCAGCAGCGCCGCGGGCACGTCGTCGCCCACGACGGTGTGGAAGCTCGCGCCGAGGTCGTCGGCGATGCGGCGGCAGGTCGCGACCTGCTCGGGCGGGGCGCCGGCGAGCCCGTCGCCGCGCAGCACGTGCACCACCATCAGGTCCGCGCCCGCGCGCTGGGCGATCCGGCGCGCGCGGCGGATCAGGGTCTCGCTCTCGCCGCCCCCGGTGATCGCCGCGACGACCCGCTCCCTGGCCTCCCACGTCTCGGTGATGTCCTGCTCAGCGCGGTAGCGGCGCAGCGCGACGTCGACCTGGTCGGCCACCCACAGCAGGGCCAGCTCGCGCAGCGCGGTGAGGTTGCCCTCGCGGAAGTAGTTGCCCAGCGCGGCGTCGATCCTGTGCGCCGGGTAGACGTTGCCGTGCGCGAGCCTGCGCCGCAGCGCCTGCGGGGTGAGGTCGACCAGCTCGATCTGGTCGGCGCGGCGCACCACCTCGTCGGGCACCGTCTCCTGCTGGCGCGCGCCGGTGATGCGCCGGACGACGTCGTTGAGCGACTCCAGGTGCTGGATGTTCACAGTGGACAGGACGTCGATGCCCGCGGCGAGCAGCTCGTCGACGTCCTGCCAGCGCTTGGCATTGCGCGAGCCCGGCGCGTTGGTGTGCGCCAGTTCGTCCACCACGACCACCTCCGGCGCGCGGGCGATGATCGCGTCAACGTCCATCTCGGCCACGGTGACGCCGCGGTGGTGGAACCGCTTGCGGGGCACTATCTCCAGGCCGGTCAGCAGCTCCTCGGTCTTGGCCCGGCCGTGGGTCTCCACCACGCCGACGACGACATCGGTGCCGCGCCCGCGCCGCCGGTGCGCCTCGCCCAGCGCGGCGAAGGTCTTGCCGACGCCGGGCGCGGCCCCGAGGTGGATGCGCAGCTCTCCCCGCACCGCGTCAGCCCGCCGCGGCGAGGGCGCGGTTGAGCGCCGTCACGTTGACCGTCGTGGTGAAGACCCCGCCCGTGTGCGCGGCGACCAGGTCGCGGACCCGCTGCTCGGGCAGTCCGGTGGCGCGGGCGACCCTCGGGACCTGGATCGCGGCGTACTCGGGGCTGATGTGCGGGTCGAGGCCGGACGCCGACGCGGTCACCGCGTCGAGCGGCACCGCGGACTCAGCGACCCGCTCGCGCCGGGCGACTTCGGCACGGCGCTCAGCGACGACCTCGTCGTAGTCCGGGTTCAGCTCGCCCTTGTTGGACCCGCCGGAGGCGGGCAGGGTCGCCGTGGACGGCCGGGTGTGGAACCACTGGTCGCCCTCCCGGTCGACCCCGACGAGCGTGGTGCCGACGGCCTCGGCGTTGGCGTGCAGCCCGGGCAGGCGGGTCGTGGCCCACACCGCGGCCGGGTAGAGCACCCCGGTGATGACGGTGAGCACGAGCAGGACGCGCAGCCCCGCGGCGGCTTGCTTGGCGAAGGTGGACATCGGGGTCACCCAATCCCGGGGATGAGTCGGACGAGCAGGTCGATCAGCCAGATGCCGAGGAACGGCGTGACGACACCGCCGAGCCCGTACACCAGCAGGTTGCGCCGCAGCAGCGCCGAAGCGCTCGACGGACGGTAGCGCACACCGCGCAGGGCCAGCGGGATCAGCGCGACGATGATCAGCGCGTTGAACACCACAGCCGACAGGATCGCCGACTCCGGGGTCGCCAAACCCATCACGTTGAGGCCACCGAGCTGCGGATAGATGGCGGCGAACATCGCGGGCAGGATCGCGAAGTACTTGGCCAGGTCGTTGGCGACGCTGAACGTGGTCAGCGCGCCGCGGGTGATCAGCAGCTGCTTGCCGATCTCCACGATCTCGATGAGCTTGGTCGGGTCGGAGTCCAGGTCGACCATGTTCCCGGCTTCCTTGGCCGCCGAGGTGCCGGTGTTCATCGCGACACCGACGTCGGCCTGGGCCAGGGCGGGGGCGTCGTTGGTGCCGTCACCGGTCATCGCGACCAGCCGCCCACCCTCCTGCTCCTGCCGGATCAACGCCATCTTGTCCTCGGGCTTGGCCTCGGCGAGGTAGTCGTCCACCCCGGCCTCGGCGGCGATGGCCCGCGCGGTCAGCGGGTTGTCACCGGTCACCATGATGGTCCGGATGCCCATGGACCGCAGCTCGGCGAACCTCTCGGAGATGCCCGGCTTGACCACATCGGACAGCCGGATGACGCCGAGCACGGCGTCGCCGTCGGCCACCACGAGCGGGGTCCCGCCATCCTCCGAGACCTCGTCGACGACGGTCCGCACCTCGGGCGCGAGGTCGAACCCGCCCGCCGCCCCCTTGCGGATGCTGCGCCCGCCGATGTCGACGCCGCTCATCCTGGTCTGCGCGGAGAACGGGACGAACACGCCTGCCTTCTCCGCCTCGGAGGTCGTCGCGGGCAGGCCGTGGCGCTCGGCGCACAGCTCGACCACGCTGCGCCCCTCCGGGGTGCCGTCGGCCAGGCTGGACAGCCGTGCGGCCTCGGCGAGGGCGGCCACGTCGACGCCGGGCGCGGGGATCAGCTCGGTCGCCCTGCGGTTGCCCCAGGTGATGGTGCCGGTCTTGTCCAGCAGCAGGGTGTCGATGTCGCCGGCGGCCTCGACCGCCTTGCCGGAGGTGGCGAGCACGTTGCGGCGCACGAGCCGGTCCATGCCCGCGATGCCGATGGCCGAGAGCAGTGCGCCGATCGTCGTCGGGATGAGGCAGACCAGCAGCGCGGCCAGCACGATCACCGACTGCTCGCCGCCGGAGTAGACGGCGAACGGCTGCAGCGCGACCACGGCGAGCAGGAAGATGACCGTCAGCGTGGAGAGCAGGATCGTCAGCGCGATCTCATTCGGCGTCTTCTGCCGCTCGGCGCCCTCGACCAGGGCGATCATCCGGTCCACGAAGGTCTCGCCGGGCTTGGCGGTGATCTTGACGACGATCCGGTCGGACAGCACGGTGGTGCCGCCGGTGACCGCTGACCGGTCGCCGCCGGACTCACGCACCACCGGGGCGGACTCGCCGGTGATGGCCGACTCGTCCACCGTCGCGATGCCCTCGACCACATCGCCGTCGCCGGGGACCAGCTCACCGGCCTCCACGACGACCAGGTCGCCGACGCGCAGATCGGTGCCCGCCACGCGTTCTTCGGTGCTGTCTCCGCGCAGGCGGCGGGCGACGGCGTCGGTCTTGGTCTTGCGCAGCGAGTCGGCCTGGGCCTTGCCGCGGCCTTCGGCGACGGCCTCGGCGAAGCAGGCGAACAGCGCGGTCAGCCAGAGCCAGGCGGCCACCGAGATGGTGAACACCGACGGCTCGCCGATCGCGAGCACGGTCACCAGCACGGAGCCGACCCACACGACGAACATGACGGGGTTGCGCAGCTGGTGGCGCGGGTGGAGCTTGCGCAGGGCGTCCGGGGCGGACGCCAGCAGCGGACGAGTGGTCACAGCATGGCCTCCGCGATGGGACCGAGGGCGAGGGCGGGGACGAAGGTGAGGGCGGCGACGAGCACGACCGCGCCGCCCAGCAGCGCGGCGAACAGCGGCCCGGTGGTCGGCAGCGTGCCTGCGGTGACGGGTGCTTTCGGCTGCTCGGCCAGGGAACCGGCCAGCGCCAGCACGGCGACGATCGGCAGGAACCGTCCGATGAGCATGCAGACGCCCAGCGACGCCTGGAACCAGTCGGAGGTGACCGTGATCCCGGCGAACGCGCTGCCGTTGTTGTTCGACGCCGAGGCGTAGGC
Source organism: Actinokineospora guangxiensis (assembly GCF_042657845.1). Classification (NCBI taxonomy): domain Bacteria; kingdom Bacillati; phylum Actinomycetota; class Actinomycetes; order Pseudonocardiales; family Pseudonocardiaceae; genus Actinokineospora; species Actinokineospora guangxiensis. The sequence goes on from NZ_JBHSKF010000013.1 coordinate 39,715, forward strand.
GTAGAGGATCTCGGACAGGCCGTGCGCGCCCGGGTTGTTCAGGGCGGCGGCAGTGCCGGGCAGCACGGCGGCGGTCCCGGCCCCGATGAGCAGCACCGCGGGCATGGCCAGGAGGGACACCGCGGCGGCGGTCACCTCGCGGCGGCCGAGCTTCTTGCCCAGGTACTCCGGCGTGCGGCCGACCATCAGCCCGGCGAGGAACAGGGCGATGACCGCCATGACCAGGATGCTGTAGAGACCGGTGCCGACGCCGCCGGGCGTCATCTCCCCGAACAGCATGTTGAGCAGCGCGCCACCGCCGCCGAGGCCGGTGTAGCTGTCGTGCATGGAGTTCACCGCGCCGGTCGAGGTCCCGGTGGTGGCGTTGGCGAACAGCGCCGACGCCGGGACGCCGAAGCGCAGCTCCTTGCCCTCCAGCGGCCGCAGCCCGCTCGCCTCGGCCGCCCAGATGAGCGCCAGCATCGCCGACCAGATCGCGCCCATGACGCCGAGCAGGACGTAGCCCTGCTTGCGCTCCCCCACCAGCGTGCCGAAGGTGCGGGTCAGCGAGACCGGGATGACCGTCAGCAGGAAGATCTGGATGAGGTTGGACCAGGAGTTGGGGTTCTCGAAGGGGTGCGCGGAGTTGGCGTTGAAGACGCCGCCGCCGTTGGTGCCCAGCAGCTTGATCGCCTCCTGGCTCGCCGTCGGGGCCTGCGCGACGGTCTGGCCGTCGACGGCGACACCGGACTGGAGGCTCATCGTCACCCCGGTGATCACCAGCACGACGGCGAAGGCGAACGCGATGGGCAGCAGCACGCGCAGGGTGCCGCGCACCAGGTCGACCCAGAAGTTGCCGAGCCGGTCGGTGCGGGTGCGGACGAACCCGCGCACCAGCGCCATCGCGACCGCGAGGCCGACGGCGGCGGAGACGAAGTTCTGCACCGTCAGGCCGACCATCTGCACCGTGTGCCCCATGACCGTCTCCGGCACGTAGGACTGCCAGTTCGTGTTGGTCACGAAGCTGACGGCGGTGTTGAACGCCATCCCGGGCGGCACATCGCCGCGGCCGAAGGCGAACGGCAGCAGGGATTGCAGTCGCTGCACCAGGTACAGCAGGACGATGCCCGCCAAGGAGAAGCCGAGCACGCCGAACGCGTAGGTCGTCCAGCGCTGCCCGGCGTCCGGGTCGATGCGGCCGAGCCGGTAGACGGCCAGCTCGGCCCTGGTGTGCTCCTTGGCCGAGAACACCCGCGCCATGTGGTCGCCGAGCGGGCGGTAGGCCAGCGCCAGCGCGCCCAGCAGGATGCCGACCTGCGCCAGACCGGCGGCGGTGGGCGACATCAGAACTTCTCCGGTTTCACCAGCGCGATGACCAGGTAGACCAGCAGCCCCAGCGCCACGACGCCGCCGACCGCGTTCGCGACGACCCCGCTCACCTGCGCTCCAGTCCGCGCACCGCCAGCACGAGCACCACGAAAACCCCTATCAGCAGCAACGCGTAGGCCAGGTCGGCCATGACGCGCTCCCTTCCGCTACATCCGAGTGACTCCGACGCTGGGAGCGTGCCGCGCCCGCGGTCACCGTCCGCGACACCTGACGGCTCCTTGACACCCAGGCGGCGGACCTTTACGCGGTCTTGATGGCGGTGAGACGCCCGCCTCACTCGTCCGTGGGGAGCAGCTCACGGTGCGTGGACTGTTGGCACTCCGCGCGGGGTTGCCCCCTACGGCACCCCGAGGAGCCATTCAGGGTTGCTGTGGCACCAAACGTGTGCCACAGTGGTGCCATGGATCTGACGCCCTACGTCGACACCGTCCGCCGGGAACTCGCCATCGCCGCCGAAGCGGGCGGGGACGATGCCCGAGCGCTCGCCGAGCGCCTGACCGCACCGCTGGCGTCGGCCATCCGACTCACCCTGCTCGATGCCCTCTCCGCAGCCGCGGACGAGATCACCCGCGACCTCGCGCCCGGGTCGGTCGAGGTCCGCCTGCGGGCGGGCGAAGCGACCTTCGCGGTCACCCCCGCACCTGCCGAGCCGGCGGCACACTCTGTGGCACCACCCGTGGCACCATCCGTGGCACCACCGGAGCCAGAGGAATCCGCAGGCGACGAGGACGGGGTCATGGTGCGCATCAACCTGCGGCTGCCCGAGCACCTCAAGGCCCGCATCGAGGAGGCCGCCGCCGAGCGCGGCCGGTCGGTCAACGCCTGGATCGTCCGGGCGGCGAGCGCCGCGCTGACCTCCGCGAGCACACCGCCGCCCGCCGTCTCCAGCGGCACCCGCACCTCCCAGCGCTACACCGGCTGGGTCCGCTGACCTAGCCGCCTGACCAGCACAAACACCACCAAGACCACATCCGAGGGGACAGCCATGCCTTCTTTCGCCACGCCCGGACCCATCACCGCGCACCTGGAGCCCGCCGTCGGGCTCGTCACGGTGATCGCGAGCGACCGCGCCGACACCGTCGTCGAGGTCCGCCCGACCGACCCCACCAACCCCTCCGACGTCCGCGCCGCCGAGCAGACCACCGTGGAGTTCTCCGGCACCACGCTCACCGTGAAGGGACCGCGCCGGGGCGCGCTCGACTTCTCCAACAAGACCCGCTCAATCGACGTCACCGTCGAGCTGCCCACCGGCTCGCGGGTCGAGGGCGGCGCCGGTGTCGGCGACCTGAACACCGCGGGCAGGCTCGCCGAGTGCCGCTACAAGTCCGGCGCGGGCAAGCTCGTGCTGGAGCACGTCGCCGAGCTGAACGCCGCCACCGGGGCAGGCGACATCGTGGTCGAGCGCATCGACGGCAACGCCGAGCTGACCACCAGCTCGGGGCAGGTGCGCCTCGGCGCGGTCGCGGGCGGCGCGGTCGTCAAGAACTCCAACGGCACCACCACCATCGGCTCGGTCGGCGGACCGGTGCGGGTGCGCTCGGCCAACGGCGACATCGTCGTCGAGCACGCCGACGGCTCCGTCGAGGCCAAGACGGCCAACGGCGCGGTGCGGGTCCTCGACGCCGTGCGCGGCGCGCTCTCCCTGGAGACCGCCATGGGCGAGATCGAGATCGGCATCCACGAGGGGTCGGCGGCCTGGCTGGACGTGAAGACCCGCTTCGGCCACGTGCGCAACGAGATGGCCGAGTCGACGTCGCCGGACGAGACGGTCGACAAGCTGGAGGTCCACGCCGCCACGTCCTTCGGCGACATCGTCATCCGCCGCGCCATCCGCCGCTCCTGACCTGAGGGGACCACCATGAGCACACCCGCCATCACCGCGCGCGGACTGCGCAAGTCCTACGGCTCGCAGGCCGTGCTCGACGGCATCGACCTGGATGTCGCGCCCGGCACCGTGTTCTCCCTGCTCGGCCCCAACGGGGCGGGCAAGACGACCACCGTCAACATCCTGTCCACGCTCATCAGACCGGACGCGGGCACGGTGTCGGTCGCGGGCCACGACCTGGCGACCGACCCCGACGGCATCCGCACCGCCATCGGCCTGACCGGCCAGTTCTCCGCGGTCGACACCCTGCTGACCGGCGCCGAGAACCTCCAGCTCATGGCGGACCTGCACCACCTGCCCCGCCGCGAGGGCCGGGCGCGGGCCGCCGAGCTGCTGGGCCGCTTCGAGCTGACCGAGGCCGCCGGGAAGACCCCGGCGACCTACTCCGGCGGCATGCGCCGCAAACTCGACCTGGCGATGACCCTGGTCGGCGACCCCGCGGTGATCTTCCTGGACGAGCCGACCACCGGACTCGACCCGCGGAGCAGGCGCACGATGTGGGACATCATCCGCGGCCTGGTCGCCGATGGGGTGACGATCTTCCTCACCACCCAGTACCTGGAGGAAGCCGACCAGCTCGCCGACCGCGTCGCCGTCCTCGACGGCGGCCGCGTCGTCGCCGAGGGCCGACCGGACGAGCTGAAGCGCCGCGTACCGGGCGGCCACCTCCGCCTGCGCTTCGCCGACCCCACCGCGCTGCACCGCGCCGCCGACCTGTTCGCCGGGTCCACTCCGGACACCGAGGCCCTGGCCCTGCGCGTCCCGACCGACGGCACCGTCCCCGCCCTGCGCGCGGTCCTCGCCCAACTCGACGCCTCCGCCGTCCCGGTCGACACCCTCACCGTCCACACCCCCGACCTCGACGACGTCTTCCTCAGCCTGACCGGTCAGCGGACCGGCCCTACCCGGGAGCTGGTCCCATGACCACCATGTCCTTCGCGGTACGCGACTCCACGACGATGCTGCGCCGCAACCTGCGCAGGATGCAGCGGTACCCGTCGCTGACCATCATGCTGCTGGCCCAGCCGATCCTGTTCCTGCTGCTGTTCGGCTTCGTCTTCGGCGGCACCCTGGGCAACGGGATCGGCGGGGGGCGGTCGGAGTACATCGGGTACATGACCCCGGCCATCCTGCTGATCACCGTCGCCAGCGCGGCACTCGGCACCGCGGTGTCGGTCGCGATGGACATGACCGAGGGAATCATCGCGCGGTTCCGGACGATGGCCATCAGCAAGGCTTCCGTGCTCGCCGGGCATGTGATCGGGACCGTGATTCAGACCGTGCTCGGGCTGGCGGTGGTGACGGGGGTGGCGTTGCTGGTGGGCTTCTCGCCCAGCGCCGGACTGCTGGGGTGGCTGGGGACCGCCGGGTTGCTGCTGCTGGTGACGGTGGCGCTGACGTGGGTGTCGGTGGGGTTCGGTCTGGCGGCCAAGTCGGTGGAGACGGCGAGCAACACGCCGATGGTGTTCATGCTGCTGCCGTTCCTTGGAAGTGGGTTCGTGCCGACGGACTCGATGCCTGGGTGGTTGCGGGTGTTCGCTGAGCACCAGCCGTTCACTCCGGTGATCGAGACTATGCGGGGGATGTTGTTCGGGACTCCTGTGGGGGACAGTGTTTGGTGGGCTTTGGGGTGGTGTGTGGTGTTGACCGTGGTGGGGTATGCGTGGTCGAAGTCGTTGTATGCGAAGGAGAGGACTCGGTAGGTCCTGTTCGCAGGGGCCCCGCCGAGGCGAATCCACCCCATCGGACACTTGGCAGGGAGCTGAAGCCTTGAGCCGGCCGGCCAAACCAGCTCACACCGCTACCGCCAACCGCCTGCCCAAGCCCTGCCACCCACCAACCACTCCCCCATCCAGCCCAAACCACATCCACCCACACATCAGCCCCGCCCCACCGACACTTCGGCAGGGCGGGGCTGATCACCCGGCAGGCCTCGCCCACCGAGCCACGAACTCACGTGTTGCGGCACCGTTCCAGCATCTTCTTGAACCATTCGTCGCGCTGGGGGGTGTCCGGCTTGGTGTCCAGGTACCGGCCTGCCGCGTCCGTGCAGGTGGCCAGGTCGTCCCGTTCGGACTCCAGGGATGACGTGCGGCTCTTGGCCTTGGTCAGGTCGCTCTGGGCGGCTTCGGCCTTGGTCTCGGCCTGCTCCAGGCGGTCGTTCGCCCGGGTGAGGTCCGCTTCGGCGGTGGTCTGGGCCGAGGTGAGGCGGTCGGCCTCGGATTGGGCGTTGAAGTAGAAGACGGTGAACAGGACCGCGGCTACGGCGACCACGACGGCCAAGACCGCGAGGGTGATGACGGGGGTCTTGCTTCGGGGGGCCTGCTGCTGAGGCGCGGGGGGCTGGGCGGACCAGCTCTGGGTGGGGTAGGTCATCGTGTTGCTCCCGGGCTCAGCAGTTGTCGAGCATGCCGCGGACGGCCCTGCTCAGTGCCGTGTCGTTCTTCGCCGCTGCCGCTGCCAGGGCGTCGCGGACTGGTTCGGCGCACTTTCTGAGGGTGGTTATCTCCTGTTGGAGGTCGCGGTTCTCGGTTTCGACCTTGGACAGGTCCGACTCGGCCTTCTCGGCGGTGGCGACGGCTTCGTCGGCTTTCGCACCTCGGTCGGAGAGGGCTGTGGTGCTTTGCTGGAGGCGGTCTTCGGCGGTCTTGACGTCGTCGGCGGCGCCGAGCCACAGGAACAGCATCACGCCCGCCGCGGCCAGGGACACGGCGAGCACGACGGCCAGCACGGGGATGAGCGGGCCGCGGCCCTTCTTCGGGGCCGGGGCCGAGGCCGGGAATCCGCCGCCGGGGGTCTGCGCGGGCAGCGGGCCCGAGACCGGGTAGCCCGAGCCTTGATATCCGACCGTCGGGAAGGAGCCGCTGACAGGCGGCTGGTTGCCTTGCGGAGGATATCCGTGCGGTTGATCGGTCATGGCTCTCCCACTTCTGCGCCGTCTCTGGTACGGATGTTAGTCGGCGGGTTGAACCGCGACGGGCGCTTTCGGGAAAATCGCCCAGGTAACGAATCGGGTCATTCGGGTTCGTTCGGAAATGTCGCTCCGGCGTTTACCGGGGCGTATTCTGCAGGATTGGCGCGCTCGCCCCGCGACCGTCGTGGTTGGATGTCCCCGGGACCGGATCGGCGGGGCGAGGGGTGCAGTGGTGGGCGACGGGCACGACCCGGCAGGACGGCCGTCGCCCGAGGGTGTCACCACACTGGACGACCTGTGCGCCCGCCTGCGCGAGCTGCGGGCCTGGGCGGGGAACCCGTCGTTCAGCCGCATCAGCGACAGCGTCGCCGCCGTGCGGGCGGCGCGCGGGCTGCCCGAGGGCGACCGGCCCGGCCGGGTGACGGTCTACGAGTGCTTCCAGCCCGGTCGCAAGCGAATCGACGTCGACCTGCTGGTCGACATCGTCGCCGCGCTCGGCGCCGACCGCGACGAGCAGGCCAGGTGGCGCGGCGCCCACCGGATCACCTCGGCCCCCAAGGTCCCCCAGCCCGCCGCGCAGGCCCAGCAGTGGTGGCCGCCCGCCGAGCTGCCCGCCGACGTCGTCGGCTTCACCGGGCGCGAGCGCGAGCTGGCGGCCCTGGCGGAGCTGCTGGGCGAGCCGGGCGGCGCGCGGCCGGTGCCGGTCTGCGTGGTCTCCGGCATCGGCGGCATCGGCAAGACCGCGGTCGCCCTGCGGGCCGCGCACGACCTCGTCCCGCGCTATCCCGACGGCCAGCTCTTCGCCGACCTGAGCACCGCGCAGCCCGCCGAGGTGCTGGCGCAGTTCCTCGTCGGCCTCGGCGTCGACCGCTCGGTCGTGCCCGACGGCCTGGAGGAGCGCGCCGCCCTCTACCGCAGCCGCAGCGCGGGCCGCCGCGTGCTCGTGGTGCTGGACAACGCGCCCACCGAGGCCGCGGTGCGCCCGCTGGTGCCGGGCGCGGGCACCTGCGGGGTCCTGGTGACCAGCCGGTCGCGGCTGCCCGGCCTGGCGGGCGTGCACCGGGTCGACGTCGGCGGCCTGCCCACGGCGGCGGCCCTGGCGCTGCTGCACGAGGTCGCGGGCGGGCAGTCCCGCGAGTGGGACGACGACGACGCCCGCGCGGTCGTGCGGCTGTGCGACCGGATGCCGCTGGCCATCCGCATCGCGGGCGCCCGGCTGGCCCGCCGCCCCGACCTGCGCCTGGCCCGCTTCGCCGAGCGCCTCGCCGACCGGCACGCCCGCCTCGACCTGCTGACCAGCGGCGACACCGGCGTCCGCGCCTGCTTCGACCTGACCTGCGCCGAACTCGGCGCCCCCGCGCTGCGGGTCTTCCTCGTCACCGGCCTGCTCGGCCTGGACACCGTCGCCTGCTGGACGGCGGCGGTGGCCGCCGGGATGTCGCTCTCCGAGGCCGAGCTGGCCATCGACGAACTGGTCGACGCGCGGCTGTTCACCGCCGTCGGCACCGACCCCACCGGCGAGCCCCGCTTCGGCATGCACGACCTGATCCGCCTCTACGCGGGCGAGCGCGCCGCCGCCGAGCTGCCCGGTGAGCAGCGGCGGGCGTGCGTCGAGCGGGCCACCGAAGCCTGGCTCGCCCTCGCCCTCGCCGCCGACGGCGCCCTGCCCTTCCGCACCCTGCCCCCGCCCGCGGAAGCACCCCGCGCCCTGCCCGCCATTCCCCCGGGCCTGCTGGACGAGCCGGTCACCTGGTTCGAGGCCGAGCGTGCGCAGCTGCGCGCCGCAATCCTGCGGGCCTGCCGGGACGGGTGGGCCGAGCAGGCGTGGCGGCTGGCCGACGCGTGCGCGGGCTTCTACGAGGCGCGCGAGCGCTACGACGACTGGGACGAGACGCACACGGCGTGTCTGGCCGCGTGCCCGACGGGCGTCGGCGCGTTCACCATGGCCAGGAACCTGGCCTACCGCTACAGCCTGCCGGTGGTGCGCGGGGCCGCGATGGCCGAGCACGCGCGGCGCGCGCTGGCCATCAGCGAGGCGGCGGGCCTGGTGCGGGGCAGCGCCGAGGCGCGGGTCCTCATCGCCGTCGCGTCGATCAACCACGGGGCCTTCGACGAGGCGACCGGGCTGGCGGGGGCCGCCCGCGAGCACGCGGAGCCGGGCGGCATCGTCGACCTGGTGGCGCTCAGCGTGCTCGGCCTCGTGCACCGGCTGCGCGGTGACATCGACACCGCGGCCGAGCGCTTCGCCGACATCCTGGCGCGCTCGCGCGGCCGCAGGCACAACGCCTACGAGCTGGTCGCCCTGCGCACGCTGGCGATCATCCGCCGCGACCAGGACCGCCACGCCGAGGCCGCCGCGATCCTGGCCGACGGCCTGCGCCTGACCCGCGCGCTCGGCGTGCGCTCCAGCGAGCTGCTGATGCTGATCGAGCTGGGCGAGATCTCGGCGCTGGCCGGGCTCCCCGACGCCGACGAGCACCTGGCCGCAGCCCTGGCCCTCGCCGAGGCGATGTCCAGCGAGATCGGCGCCGCGCTCGCCCTGCGCGCCATGTCCACATCGGACCTGCTGCGCGGCGACCCGGAAACGGCGCTCGACCGGCTGATCCGGTCGCTGGCCGTGCAGCGCCGCCACGGGCTGCCGCACGTCGAGGCACACACCCTGCGCGCCGTCGGCACCGCCCAGACGCGGCTCGGCGCGCACGACATCGCCGCGGACTCGTGGCGGCAGGCGCGCGCCATCTACGCCGCCCTCGGCAACGGCGCGGAGACCGCCGCGATCGACCGCGACCTCGCCGCGCTACCGGTCAGGAATCGAGAAGCGGCAGCGGCGGAGCCAGGCCTAGCGTCGTCGCCATGACCTCCACCGACAGCGCCGTGATCGAGGTGGCCGCACCGCCCGCCGCGCGGGCGGGCGCCTGATATGTGCCAGCACCGCCTGCCGCCTGCCGGTGCCGAGCCGACAGGCCAGTCAGCCGAGGCGAAGACCGGCGATGAGGAGCGCCGTGAGGCGTCGGGGACCGCGGTCGGAACCGATGCGCGGACCGCCGACCCGCGCACCAGTCCTGGACCGCTCAGGCCGCGGCCTGCTTGCGCTCCTTCCGGCCTTCGGTCAGCGAGTACAGGGTGGGCACCAAAACGAGGGTGAGCAGCGTCGAGCTGATCAGTCCGCCGATCACCACGACGGCCAGCGGCTTGCCGATGAACGCGCCCTCGCCGGTGATGCCCAGCGCCATCGGCAGCAGCGCGAAGATCGTCGCCGCCGCGGTCATCAGGATGGGGCGCAGCCTGCGCCTGCCGCCCTCGATCACCGCCTCCCGCACCGGCATCCCGTCGCGGCGGTACTGGTTGACCAGGTCGATCAGCACGATCGCGTTGGTCACCACGATGCCGACGAGCATCAGCATGCCGATCAGCGCGGGCAGTCCGAGCGGCGTGCCGGTGAGCAGGAGCAGGCCGATCGCGCCGGTCGCGGCGAACGGGATCGACACCAGCAGGATCAGCGGCTGCACGAGGCTGCGGAAGGTCGCCACCATGATCAGGAAGACGATGGCGATGGCCGCGAGCATCGCCAGGCCCAGGTCGGCGAAGGTCTCGGCCTGTTCGGCGCTGACGCCGCCGAGGGAGTACTCCGCGCCCGCGGGCAGGTCCAGGGCGTCCAGGCGGGCGGTCAGGTCCTCGGTGACCGCGCCGAGGTCGGAACCGGTGACCTTCGCCGAGACGGTGGTGCTGCGGGCGCCGTCGGTGCGGCGCACCTGGGCGGGGCCGTCGACCACGGTCACCTCGGCGACCTGGCCGAGGGTGACGCCGCCGGGCAGCGGCAGCGCGCGCAGGGCGGCGACGTCGGCGGGGGCGGCTCCGGTGCGCAGGAGGACCTGCTGGGGCTCGCCGTCGACGGGCAGTTCGGCGACGGGGACGCCGCGCAGCGCCTGGGCGGCGAACTGGCCGACGGCCTGCTCGCTGAGCCCGCGCGCCGCCGCGGCGGTCGCGTCGACGTCGACCTGCACGCGCGGGGCGCTGACGGCGAGGTCGTTGGTCACCTCGCCGACGCCGGGCGCGCCGGTCACCGCCGCCTGGACCTGCTCGGCGGCGGTGCCCAGCACGCCGGCGTCGGGGGCGGTGACGAGGATGTCGATGGTGTCCGAGCCGAAGCCGGAGGCGGCGGCGCCGAAGGCGACCTCGCCCGCGCCGGGGGTGCCGTTGAGGGTGTCGGTGAGGCGGGTCTGCAGCGCGTCGACGTCGGTGCCCTCGCGCACGGTGGCGCGGACCTGGGTGTCGCCGCTGCCGCCGAAGCCGAACGCCGCGAGCGAGGTGTCGGTGCCGACGGTGACCTGGTAGGTCAGGACCTCGCCGGTGTCGGCGAGGACGGCTTCGAGCTTGCGGGCCGCGTCGTCGCGCGCGGCGAGGCTGGTGCCCGCGGGGAGCTTCTGGCTGCCCTGCAGCGCGGTGCCGCCCGCGTTGTCGAGGAAGTTGGTCTGCAGCGCGCCCGCCAGGCCGAGCGTGCCGCCGAAGATCACCCCGGCGACCAGCAGCGTCAGCCAGCGCCGGGTCGTCGCGAACCGCAGGACGGGGACGTAGGCACGTTGCAGCGGGCTGCGCCGCTCCTCCTCCAGCGCGGCCTGCCTGGCCTGCTCGGCCTCCTCCGGGTCGTCGGGCACGGCCGGGCGCCTGAGGAACCAGAAGGCCAGCACCGGCACGATGGTCAGCGACACCAGCAGCGAGGCCAGCAGCGCCACCGTCACCGTGATGGAGAACGGCCCGAACAGCTCGCCCGCGATACCGCCGACGAACGCGATCGGCAGGAACACCGCGACGGTGGTCAGCGTGGACGCCGTGACCGCGCCCGCGACCTCGCGGGTGCCCTCGAGCACGGCCCGCTGCTTGTCCTCGCCGTAGCTCAGGTGCCGTTTGATGTTCTCCAGCACGACGATCGAGTCGTCCACGACCCGGCCGACGGCGATGGTGAGCGCGCCGAGGGTGAGCAGGTTCAGCGACAGGTCGACGGTGTAGAGGGCGATCAGCGCGACGACCACCGACAGCGGGATGGAGACCGCGGTGACCAGGGTCGACCGCAGCGACATCAGGAACAGCAGGATGACGATGACGGCGAACAGCAGGCCGAGCAACCCTTCGGTGGTCAGGCCGCTGATGGCCTTCTCCACTTCCGGCCCCTGGTCGAAGGCCACGGTGAGCGTGGAGTCCGCCGCCGCGCCCAGCTCGGCGAGCTTGCCGCGGACCTCCTGGGAGATCTCCACGGCGTTGCCGTCGGCGGTCATGGTGACGCTGATGCCGAGGGTGGGCTCGCCGTCGGTGCGGGTGAGCACGGTGGCGGCGGCGGGCGCGGACTCGACGTCGGCGACGTCGTCCAGGCGCACCGGGCCCGCCTGCCCGGTGAGCAGCAGGCCGCGCAGCTCGTCCAGCGAGGCGACGGGACCACCGACCTGCACGGTGAGGGTCTTGTCCGCGTCGGCGACCGACCCGGCGGGCACGACCGCGCCCGCCGCCCCGAGCGCGGCGGTCAGCGCCTGCGGGTCGACGCGCGCCGCGCCGAGCTTGGCGTAGTCCACGGTGACGGTGACCTGACGGTCCCGCTCGCCGCTGACGGTCGCCTCGCGCACGCCGGCGATGGCCTCCAGCGCGGGCACGACCTCGGCGCGCAGCCGGGCCGCGGCGGCGATGTCGTCGTCGCCGGAGGTCGCGGCGAGGGCGATGACCGGGATGTCGTCGGTGCTGCCCTGCGCGACGGTCGGCTCGACGCCGTCGGGCAGGCGCGGCTGGAGCCGGTTGACGGCCTGCTGCAGCTGCGTGACTGCGGCGTCGATGTCGGTGCCGTAGGTGAAGGTCACCTGCACCGTCGCCGAGCTCTCAGCCGAGCGGGTGAAGACCTGCTCGACGCCGTCGATGCCGCGCACGGCCGCCTGGACGGGCTCGGCGACCTGGCTGTCGACCAGGTCCGGCGCAGCCCCGGGGTAGGGGGCGATCACGACGGCGGCGGGCAGCTCGATCGATGGGAAGAGCTGCTGCTTGATGGAGGGCAGCACGAGCACGCCGAAACCGACGACCAGCAGGCTGAGCAGCCCGACGAGGCTTCGGTTGGCCAGGCTCAGCCGAGCCAGCACGGACATCGGGGAGGTCTCCTTGGGGTGCGTCCGCTCGACGCGTCGCCTCGCGGTGGCCGAACACTCCCACACCCACCCTGAGAGCCGACTCCGGCCCCGGAGACGACTACACGCGAGGGGCGCCGCCCGGCCAAAGCCGGACGGCGCCCCCTTCTCGCGTTACTTGAGCGCGTACGCGCGGATGATGGTCTGGTCGACCGAGTTGCCCTGGCCGTCGTGCGCCTGGGCCTTGAAGGAGACGAACGTGGCCTTCTTCGGGTGGACGAGCAGGGCGTGCCACTGGGAGCCCAGCTTGATCAGGTAGGTGCGCTTCCAGGTCCTGCCGTCGTCATAGGACACCTGCACCGACGGTGTGCGCACGCTCTCCGCCGTAGAGCCGTTGTGCTGCACGTAGACCGGGACGGTGAACGGGACGCCCGCCTTGGCGCGGTTGGCGTCGTCCAGCTTCGGGGCGAAGCGGACAGCGATCAGCGGGAGCGGGGTGGGGTCGTCGCCCGAGGTCGACCGGAAGGTCCAGTCGGCGCTGACCTTGGTCGACAGCGGGGAGACCGACCGGGTCGCCTCGGTGCGCAGGCGGTAGGCGCCGGAGCCGCCGGGGTCGACGCCGTAGACGCTGCCGTCGTACTCGGACTCGGCGATCAGCCGGTCGCCGCGGTGCAGCGTCGTCCAGGCCGTGTCCACCTGGGAGGAGCCCGCGTGGTCGTCGTACTGGTCGGTGAACATGGGGATCGAGGCGAACAGCTCGTCGCCCATGCGCCCCGCCCACTGGTCGGGCCAGCCCCCGGTGGGCAGCGCTGGGCCGAACACGGCGGCGTTCCAGCGCCTGGTGGTCGCCCTGGTGAGGGGTTCCGGGCGCGCCAGGCTCTGCGTGGTGTACGGGAGCTGTACGTTCGGACCGCTCATTTCGTCGAAGTAGCTGTACCACGGCATGTCGGGGCTGTAGTACTCGGTGACCGAGTACGGCAGCTTGCCGCCCGCCATGAGGTCGAAGAACCCGTTGCCCGTCCCCACGGCCGAGCTCTTGACCTTGACCAGAGAGCGGTCGGTGAAGCGTTTGGCCAGGCTTTCCGGGATGCCGCCGTCAACGGTCCAGCCGACGTTGTACTGGTACGGGCTGCCGACGTACTCGTACTCCCCGCTCGGCCGGGCCAGTCGCGCCTCAAGCCCGAATGTCGCCTTGCCGGGGGTCTTGCGGGCGGTGGGCACGAAGGTGATGCCGTCGAAGCCGGGCCCGAAGACCCCGAACCCCATGCCGCCCGACCCGGTTTCCACGTCGATGTAGGCCTGGCCGAAGCCCACCCGCGCGTCGGGCCGGTCCACCGCGATCTCGGCTTCCCTGCCGTTGCGGGCGTCCACCACGAGCGCGGCGTCCCGGTCGATCACCACCTCGGGCTCGCCGACCAGGGTCAGCAGTTGCGGGCTGTCCCCCGTCGCGGCGGTGATGAGGAACGCGAACAGCGCGTAGCGGCCCTTCGGCACGCGCAGAGCGACCGTGCCAGACGGGTCGTACCCGCTGTAGTCGCCGGGCTCGTCCAGGCCGACGAGCATGCTCACGTAGTCCGCCGCCGGGTTGCCGTCCGCGCCGAGGTGGGTGAGCGTGACGTCGTAGCTCTCGACCTCCTTGTTGAGGCCGATCGGGGTGCGCACCTCGGTGCCGCCGCCGGTCGCGGTGATCGCGCCGGAGTAGTGGCCGTCGGGGGCGTCGAGGTTGGTGACCGCGGTCAGCGCGACCTCTGCCTCGCCGCCCGCGGGCACCGTGACCTGGGCAGGCGTGACGGTGAGCAGGCCCGCGGGCGCGGGGTTGCCGTCCGCGTCGCGCAGATCGGCGCTCACCTGGAGGGTCACCGGCGCGTCACCGCTGTTGCGGTAGGTGACGGTGCGGTTGATGGGCTGGTCGTCGTCGTGCGGCCAGCGGGCGGTGCCGAAGGCGACGCTCGGCGGGGAGGTCGTGAGCCGCTGCCCGATGGCCGCGGCCACGTCGACCCGGCCCGCGCCCTGCTCGTAGACCGACAGGTCGGGGTTGGCCGCCGCGCTGGCCATCAGCGCGGCCTTGATCTGCTCGGGCGACCAGTCCGGGTGCTGACCGGCCAGGATGGCCGCCGCGCCCGCGACGTGCGGGGACGCCATCGAGGTGCCGGAGAGCGCGACGTGCTTGTCGCCCACCGGGGCGCCGATGACACCGTTGGCCGCCTTGGCGGCGACGATGTCCACGCCGGGGGCGGTGATGTCGGGCTTGACCCCGCCGTCCTTGCGCGGGCCGCGCGAGGAGAAGTCGGCGAGCGCGTCGGTCCGGTCGACCGCGCCGACGGTCAGCGCGGCGTCGGCGGCGGCCGGGCTGCCGATGGAGCCCGACGTGGGACCGGAGTTGCCCGCGGCCACGACGAACAGCGCGCCGGTCTCCGCGGTGAGCCGGTTGACCGCCTGGGACATCGGGTCGGTTCCGTCGGAGGGCATCGAGGAGCCGAGGCTCAGGTTGACGACGTCCGCGCCCTCGGCCGCGGCCCACTCCATCCCGGCGATGATGCCGGACTCGGTCCCGAAGCCGTGGTCGTCCAGCACCTTCCCGTTGAGCAGCTTGGCATCCGGCGCGACGCCCTGGTACTTGCCGCCGCCGGTGACCGTGGCGGCGACGTGCGTGCCGTGGCCGAGGAAGTCGTCGGTGTTGCCGCTCTCACTGAAGTCCTGCGCGCCGACAACGGCCCCGGCGAGGTCGGGGTGGGTGGCGTCGACGCCGGTGTCGAGCACGGCGACGGTGGTGCCCGCTCCGGTGTGCCCGGCCGCCCACGCCGCGGGCGCCCCGATCTGCGGGACGCTGCGGTCCAGGGTGGCGCGGACCGGCCCGTCCAGCCAGATCCGCTCCACCCCCGCGGTGCGGGCCGCGGCCAGGAACGGGACCGACTTGTCGGCCTTGAGCGCCACCGCCCCGATGCTGGGCAGCGCCCGCTGCCCCGACGCGCCCGCCACGTTCGGGCCGTCGTGGACGATGATCAGCGGCGTGACCCGGCTGCGCCGGTCGTCGTACCCGGCCTTGATCAGGCCCGAGACATCGAACAGCCTGCCGTCGACGCGGCCGGAGGCCACGTCGCGCAGCACGTCCGACGGAATGACGTGCACATCGCCCTCGGCGTCGGTGCGCTGGAGGAAGCGCAGGCCCTCGCGCCCCTCGGCGGGACGGACCCTGGCGCGCTTTCCGACGACGGTGACGACATCCCCCGTCACCAGCGTGACGGTGGACCCGTGCCCCCGCACGGGCGCTGACCCCGCCTCGGCGGCGGAGACGGGGGCGGGAACGACCATCGCCGCGACGACGGACGTGACCCCCACCCCGATGGTCAGACGACTTCTCCTGGTTCTGCTCATGCTCTCCCCAAGGGCTAGGCGAACCTCGTACGCGACTACTACGCCGGAGCGCGTCGCCGTGTTTGCGGTTTCCGGGAGAGTCACCTGGATGGACGCTTACGATCCTCAGTGGACAGCCACGACCAGACGGCGGCCACGCTCGGCGACCGCCAGGGGCTATGACGGCCCCGACATCGGCACGATCAGACCGCTCTCGTAGGCCACCACCACGGCCTGAGCGCGGCTGGACAGACCCAGCTTGCCCATCACCCGCTTGACGTGCGTCTTCACCGTGGCCTCGCTGAGGACGAGGCGCTGCGCTATCTGGCCATTGGTCAGGCCGTTGCCGACCAGGCGCAGCACCTCGGTCTCCCTGGCGGTCAGCGCGTCCAGCTCGCGCGCGGGGAGGGCGTCGGCGCGGTGGTGGCGGGCGTAGGTCTCGATCAGCTGGTGGGTGATGTGCGGGGCGATGAGGATGTCGCCCGCGGCGATGGTGCGCACGGCGGAGAGGATGCGCTCCGGCGGGGTGTCCTTGACCAGGAAGCCCGCCGCGCCCTCGCTCAGCGCCGTGTAGACGTACTCGGGCAGGTCGAAGGTGGTCAGCACGACGACGCGCGGCGCGGCCTCGCCCGCGGCGGCCAGGATCGCGCGGGTGGCGGCGATGCCGTCCATGACCGGCATGCGGATGTCCATCAGGACGACCTCCGGCGCGGTCTCGGCCGCCAAGGCCACGGCCTGGGCGCCGTCGGCGGCCTCGCCGACGACCTCGAAGCCGGGCGCGGCGGTCAGCAGGGCGACCAGACCGGCCCGGATCAGCGGCTGGTCGTCGGCGACGAGGACGCGGATCGCCGTCATGCCGCCCCCGCGGGCAGGCGCAGTTCCACGCCGAAGCCGCCGCCGGGCCGCGGGCCCGCGGTGAGCGCGCCGCCGTAGAGCTCGGCGCGCTCGCGCATCCCGCGGATGCCGTGCGAGGTCGGCGCGGCGGTCGCCGGGCCACCCCGGCCGTCGTCGGTGACCCGCAGCGCGAAGGTGCGCTCGCCGTACTCCAGGTCGATGCGGGCGCGGGCCGGGCCCGCGTGCTTGAGCACGTTGGTCAGCGCTTCCTGCGCGACCCGGTAGGCGCACAGGTCGGGCCCGGACGGCAGGTCGCGGCGCTGCCCGGTGACGGCGACCTCGACCCGCAGCCCCGCGCCGCGGGCGCGCTCCACCAGGTCGCCGAGCGCGGCGAGGCCGGGCTGCGGCGCGCGGACCGCGTCGTGGTCCAGGCGCAGGACGTCGAGCAGGCGGCGCATTTCGGCAAGCGCCTCGCGGCTGGTGTCGCCAACGGTGTCGATCGCCTGCCGCGCCGTCGCCAGGTCGGTGTCCAGCACGAACCGAGCCACCCCGGCCTGCAGCGAGATCACGGCCATGTGGTGGGCCACGACGTCGTGCAGCTCGCGGGCGATGCGCACCCGCTCGTCGGCCGCCGCCCGCGCCGCCCGCTCGGCCATCCGCTGGGCGCGCTCGGCCCAGCGCCGGGTCCCCTCGCCGAGCGCCCACGCGCCCAACACGACCAGGACCGCCTGCACCGCCTCCGACCACCCGACCCCGGGCGCCAGCCGCAGGGACACGAACACCACCACGAGCGCGGCGGCCCCGGCCACCAGCCCCGCCACCAGGCGCGAACGCATGGTGGCGACGGTGAACACGCAGATCAGCGCGCCGACCCCGGCGTTGGGGAACTCGCCGCCGGCCGCGACGCCGTAGGCCGCCATCGCACCGAGGACGACTGCGGACACCGGCACCGGGGCGAGCTGCCGCAGCGCGACCGGGGCGACGGTGAGCGCGGCGAGCACGTGCACGGCGATCCCGTGCCTGCCGTCGCCGTGGCCGTCGACGGTGATCACGGTCAGCGCGGTGAGGACCGCGGCCAGCAGCACGTCCAAGCGGATGGCCCGGGGTTCGGCGTGCACCGGGCCAACCTAGCGGCGGGACCGGCCCGCGGTCGCCACCCCATGGGCTGATCCCCGGCTACCCCCAGCGGGGTAGGCGAAGATCCCGTCCGAGGGCGACGACCGGCGCGGTGGACGTCCCTAGCGTCGACGGCATGAAGCGAACCACAGTGGCACTGATGATCGCGGCGCTCGGCGTCGCGGCGACCGGATCGGCGAGCGCGACCCCCGGCCCTCGGTCCCTGCAACGACATGCCGACGCGCTGCTCGCCCAGGGCGCGCCCGGTGTGCTGGTCGAAGTGGACACCCGGCGCGGCGACATCCACGTGCGCAGCGGGTACGGCGACACCGACCGCCGGACCCCGGTCCCCTGGAACGCCAGGTTCCGCATCGGCAGCTACACCAAGACCTTCGTGGCGACGACCGTGCTCCAGCTCGTCGGGGAGGGCAAGCTGTCTCTTGAGGACACCGTTGAGCGGTGGCTGCCCGGCATGGTGGCAGGCAGCGGCCACGACGGGTCCAAGATCACCGTCCGGCAGCTGCTCCAGCACACCAGCGGCCTGCACGACTACGTGCCGCTGATGCCACAGCTGTTCAAGGAGGTCGACTTCCTGCGCACCCGCTTCGACACGGTCACCCCGCGACAGCTCGTCGCGCTCTCGCTCAGCGTGCCGCCGGACTTCGCGCCGGGCGAGCGCTGGAGCTACTCCAACACCGGCTACGTCCTCGCCGGAATGATCATCGAGCGGGTCACCGGCCGGTCCTGGCAGCGGGAAGTGGACCGGCGCATCGTCAAGTCGCTGCGACTGGGCGGCACGTCCCTGCCCGGGACCGAGGCGGCCATCCCGGGGCCGCACGCGAACGGCTACGAGCGCTTCCCCGAGAAGGGTCTGGAAGCCGACCCCGAGGACCCCCGCTGGGGCGAGCCGATCGACGTCACCGCGCTCAACCCGTCGTGGGGCGGCGCGGCGGGCGAGATGATCAGCACCACCGAGGACGCCAACCGGTTCCTCCAGGCGCTCATGCGCGGCGAGGTGCTGCGGCCCGCGCAGCTGGCCGAGCTGCGCAGGACCGTGCCCGCACCCGGGTTCGCCAAGGTGTGGCCGGGCGCGCGCTACGGCTTGGGCGTCATCTTCATCCCGAACGCCTGCGGCGGGCACTGGTCCCACGGCGGCGACATCATGGGCTTCATGACCCGCAACGGCGTCACCACCGACGGCGCGCGCAGCGTGGTCGTGTCGATCAACACCGACTCCATGGTGCCGGAGCCCGGCGCCCCGCCGCACGGCGGCGACCCGACCTTCGACCTGGTCGAGCACGCCCTCTGCGACGTGCGCTGAGGCTCACGCCCCGCGCAGCAGCGACTCGAACGCAGGCGTCCCGCCGAACGGCCCGTCCAGCGGCGACCGCTCGGCACGGGGCCGCCCGGTGACGAGGTCGGCCAGCTCGCTCGCCGCGCGGTCGACCCGCTCGGCCAGCGCGCGGTCCACTCCCCCGTCCCCGCCCCAGTCCTGCGGGGCGGCGAAGACCCCGGTCGGGACGACGAGGGCGCGCAGGTAGGCGAACAGCGGGCGCATCGCGTGGTCGACCACCAGTGAGTGGCGGGCGGTGCCCGCGGTGGCCCCCAGCAGGACGGGCTTGCCGACCAGCGCCTCCTTGTCGATGACGTCGAAGAACGTCTTGAACAGCCCGCTGTAGGACGCGGAGAACACCGGGGTCACGGCGATGACGCCGTCGGCCCCGGTGACCGCGTCGAGCGCGCCGCGCAAGGCGGTGTTGGCGAAACCGGTGACCAGGTTGTCGGCGAGATCGCGGGCGTGCTCGCGCAGCTCCACCACCTCGACGGCGGCCTCGGTGTCGCCGCCCCGCTCGCGAAGGGCGGCGAGGGCGGCGGCGCTGAGCCGGTCGGCCAGCAGCCGGGTCGAGGAGGGCACACTGAGCCCGGCGCTGACGACGGCGAGGGTGCTCATCGGACGCGGGCCTCCTCCGGGACCTGCCCGGTGACCTGCCCGGTGACCTGCCCGGTGACATCGTCGCCGGGGGCGTGGATGGTGCTGTCGTGGGCGCCGCCCTTGGCCGCGACGCGCGCGGCGTGGGTCGGGGCGTCGGGCACGTGCGCGGGCTTGCGGGCGGCGAACTCGCGGCGCAGCACCGGGACGACCTCCTCGCCCAGCAGGTCGAGCTGTTCGAGGACCGTCTTGAGCGGCAGCCCGGCGTGGTCGATGAGGAACAGCTGGCGCTGGTAGTCGCCGACGTACTCGCGGAAGCCCAGAGTCCGCTCGATGACCTGCTGCGGGCTGCCCACGGTCAGCGGGGTCTCGCGGCTGAACTCCTCCAGCGACGGCCCGTGGCCGTAGACGGGCGCGTTGTCGAAGTACGGGCGGAACTCGCGTACCGCGTCCTGGCTGTTCTTGCGCAGGAACACCTGGCCGCCGAGGCCGACGATCGCCTGGTCGGCCGAGCCGTGGCCGTAGTGCTCGTAGCGGCGGCGGTAGAACTCGACCATCCGCTGGGTGTGCTCCTTGGGCCAGAAGATATGGTTGTGGAAGAAGCCGTCGCCGTAGTACGCGGCCTGCTCGGCGATCTCCGGCGAGCGGATCGAGCCGTGCCAGACGAAGGGCGCGACACCGTCCAGCGGCCGGGGCGTCGAGGTGAAGCTCTGCAGCGGCGTGCGGAACTGGCCGGACCAGTCGACGACGTCCTCGTCCCACAGCCTGCGCAGCAGCGCGTAGTTCTCCACGGCCAGCTTGATGCCGTTGCGGATGTCCTGCCCGAACCACGGGTAGACGGGGCCGGTGTTGCCCCGGCCGAGCATCAGGTCGACGCGGCCGTCGGCGAGGTGCTGGAGCATCGCGTAGTCCTCGGCGATCTTCACCGGGTCGTTGGTGGTGATCAGCGTGGTGGCTGTGGACAGCTGCAACCGCGAGGTCTGGGCGGCGAGGTAGCCGAGCGTGGTGGTGGGCGATGAGGAGAAGAAGGGCGGGTTGTGGTGCTCGCCGAGGGCGAAGACGTCGAGGCCGACCTCCTCGACCTTGCGCGCGATCGCCAGGACCGCCTTGATCCGCTCCGCCTCGCCGGGTGTGCGCCCGGTGGTGGGGTCGGTGGTGAGGTCGCTGACCGAGAAGACGCCGAACTGCATCTCATGCTCCCCTGGGACGGCACGTCGTGGACGTCCCGCACAACATAGATGACGTGTCATCTATTCCGCTGACAACTACTTTCCAGGGTAGCCGGTGACCGCCGACTCGGCGGCTGTGGCGACGACCACCGCGCCGGGCGCGGCCAGCAGGCGGGTGCTCAGCGGCCGGTTGGCGAACGTCCCGTGGTCGACGGCGGGCAGCTCGGGCAGCGGCCTCGACACCGGCGAGCCAGCGGGAAGCCCATGGGTCACGACAGCGTCACCGCAGCGGTAGAGCAGCGTCGAGGGCGTGCTGGTCGCGGCGACCGGGTCCGGGCAGGCCGGCTGCGGGAGGTCGGTGGTCTCGCCGGTGCCGGGGTCGATCACGGCGGTCGGCTCGCCCATGTCGGTCGTCAGCAGGGGGACGGCGGCCGGGTTGACCGACTCGTCGGTGGTGGTGACGGTGCTGCCGTCGGAGACGCGCAGCAGGGTGACCGGGCGCGCGTTGGCGCGGACGGCCAGGAGGCGGCCGTCGGCGTCGGAGTGCGGGTAGAAGGTGCTGTCGGCGCTGGGGGCGGGGTGGGTCCAGCGGGGCTCGCCGGTGCGGTCGTCCAGGGCGAGCAGGCTCAGTCCGTCGGGGCAGCGCTGGGTGACCATGACCGCGTCGGCGGTGCTGGCGGCGAGCATGAACGGGGAGGTGCAGCCCTCGGGCGGGGTCCAGGTCCAGCGCGCCTCGCCGGTGCGCAGGTCGTAGGCGGTCGTGGGGCGGTCCTCACCGCCGCGCTCGCGGACCGGGCGGACCGTGTTGGTGACCGCGAGGAAGCCGTCGTCGGTGTCGAGGCCGTCGACCGGCCGTTCATCGAGGACCACGCCGGTCGTGGCGTCGAAGGTGACCAGCAGCTCGGTGTCGCGGGCGTCGGGGCCGCTGGGCGCGAAGGCGGCGAGGACCAGCGCCCGGTCAGGGGTGGCGATGAGGTTGCGGACCAGCGCTCCCGTTCGCGCGTAGCGCCACCTGATGTCGCCGGTCCGCCCGTCGAGCGCGGTGACCTCGGCCCTGCCGCTCGCGGCGACGACACCCGTGCCCGCCGCGACCACCTCGCGCAGACCGTCGGTCCGCCAAGTCCACGCTCCCTCCCCCGGCGCTTCGGCGACCGGCGGCGCAGCGGCCCGCGGCGCCGTGCCCGCCCGCACCGGCAGACCCGGCGCGACGAACCCGGCCGCCACCGCCGCGCCGACGACCACGCCCGCCACGACGCCCGCCACGACGCCCGACACCACCCCGCCGCTCCGCCGGACGACCAGGCACCCGAGCACCCCAAGCCCGACGCCGACCGACGCCACGGCCAGCACGGCGCTCGCGCTGCCGGGCACCCCGCTCGCGTGGTCCACCCAGGCCAGGTACCCCGACCACCCCGCCGCGCCCGCGACGAGCACCCCGACGACCGTCCACACCCCGACGCCACCGCGCCTGCCCGCGTACGCGATCCCCGCCGCGACGGCGAGCGCGGCCACGCAGGCGAGCACCGGGAAGGACGCCATCTCCGGCCGCGCCGCTCCGCCCGGCAACCGCAGCGCCGCGACCGCGCACATCGCCCCGGCCGCGACAACCACCCACACCATGCGCCCCTCCTTCGCCGCTCCGACGCCGAGGGTGCCCGAAGCGTTCCCCGCCGCTGTCGCCGGGCCGGGGTACGGTCGCCGTGGTCGGCGGGAAGGGTGCCTGCGGGAAGGGTGCCTGCGGGAACGGTGCCGGAGGGGGAAGGTTGCAGCGCATGGAGTTCAAGGGGTCCGTCTGGGAGTGGCGCGGTCCCGCGCCGTACCACTTCGTGACCGTGCCGGCCGAGGAGTCCGCGCGGATCGCCGACATCGCCTCAGCCGCGACCTACGGCTGGGGCATGATCCCGGTCGAGGTGTCGCTGGGGAACAGCACCTGGCGCACGTCCCTCTACGCCAAGGACGGCGGCTATGTGCTGCCCCTACGCGATTCGGTGCGCAAGAAGGAAGAGGTCGCTCTCGGAGACGTGGTCTCCGTGCGGATGGACGTGCGCCAGCGCTGAGCGCCCGGTGGCCGGGCGCTCAGCACCGGTCACGCGGTCGTGCAGGCCGTCCCGTTGAGGGTGAACGCCACGGGCTTGCCGTTGGTCCCGCTCCAGCTGCCGAGGAAGCCGAACCTCAGGGTGCCGCCGGGGGCGACGAGGTTGTTCCACCCGGCGTGCGCGACCGCGACGGTGGCCCCCTGCTGGGTGTGGGTGCCGTTCCAGAGCTGGGTCACGCGCTGGCCGTCGGGGAAGCTCCAGCCGACCGTCCAGGCCGAGAGCGCGGCGCCGTTGTTGGTCACCGCGACGTCGGCTTGGAAGCCGCCCTGCCACTGGTTGGTGATCGTGTAGACCGCCCGGCAGCCGAGCGGCGGCTGGCCTGTCGTCGTTGTCGTAGTGGTTGTCGTAGTGGTTGTCGTAGTGGTGGTCGTTGTGGTGCTGGTGGTCGTTGTGGTGCTGGCGGTAGTCGTGGTGCTTGTTGTTGTCGTGCTCGTCGGGGTCGGGTCCTCGATGCGGCTGGGGTCGACAACGCCCCAGTAGGCGGGTTTGGCCTGCCAACGCACGTCGAACAGCAGCGGGTGGTCCTTGCGTGCCAACGGGAAGCTGTCCAGCCAGGTCTCGTCGTCGGCGACGCCCCACGTGGTGACCGAGCTGATCACGTCGGAGTTGCGCTTGTAGACCTCGAACAGGTCGCGGTAGCGGTAGCCCTGCCGGATCAGCAGTTCCCGCGACGGCGACGGGTAGGACTGGCTGTTGTCGGTGTAGATGGAGAGGTCCATCTCGGTGATCTGCTGATCGATGCCCAGCGGGCGGAACTTGTCGATCATCGCGTCGGTGTCCGACGCCGACGGCCAGTCGACGTTGACGTGCATCTGGTGCCCGACCGCGTGCACCGGCACGCCCTCGGCCTTCAGCTGAGCGATGAGGTTGTAGAGGTGGTCGCGCTTGGCGGCGACGTTGGTGTTGTAGTCGTTGATCACCAGCACGGCGTCGGGATCGACCTCGTGGGCGACGCGGAAGGCGGTGCGGATGAAGTCCAGACCGGCTATCTGGAACCACTTGCTGCGGCGCAGACCGTCGGACTGGGACTCATCGATCACCTCGTTGACGACATCCCACACGGCGATCTCGTCACGGTAGCGACCCATGACGGCGCGGATGTGGTCCTCGACGCGGGAGAGCAGCAGCGCCTTGTTCTCCGCCGTGGCGGTCATGTCCGCGCCCGAGGCGTCCTGGAACACCCACGCGGGCGTCTGGTTGTGCCAGACCAGGGTGTGGCCGCGCACGGTCATGCCACGCGCCCGCGCCCAGGCGACGGTCTCGTCGGCTTCGGCGAAGCGGAAATCGCCCTCGGCGGGCTGCGTGGCGTCCCACTTGAGGGAGTTGCCGGGGGTGGCGGAGTTGAAGTGGTGCCCGACCAGGGTGGCCTGGCCGCCCGCGGTCTGGGCGAGGCCGATGGCGGCGCCGACCTCGAAGTGCTCGGCCAGCACGTCCTTCAGCCTCGGCAGGTCGGTCTGCACCGGCGGGTTCTCGGTGTAGGAGAGGGTGAAGTCATCGACGTGCAGCGACGCGGTGCCGCTGGTCGTCTCGATGTAGACGGCGAGGTAGTCCACGGTGGTGGCCAGCGTGTAGGAGCCGCTGAGCTGGACCCACGTGCCGGCGGTGACCTGCGTGGAGCCGGTGATGCTCTCGTATGACGCCGTCCCGTCGGTGCGCCGCTCGATCGAGAGCCGGGCCGAGGTGGCGGTCTCGCCCGGGGCGAGACGCACCCAGACCGAGAACGCGTGCCGGATGCCGCGGTCCATGACGTCGAGCAGGTCATACGTCGGACCTTCCCAGCTGCGGGTACGCCCGGTCACCGCCAGTCCCCCACCGCCTGAGCGTGCGGCGGCGGCGCTCGCGGCGACGGTCTCGTCGGCCCGGGACCGCCACCCCTGCGCGGTGCCGTCCTCGAAGGTGCTGTTCACGACGACCACGGGATCGGCGGCGTGCGCCGGCCCCTGTCCGAAGGCTGTCACCAGCAGTGTCGAGGCGACGGCCGCGGCCAGCGCCGCCGCGCCCGCGGGCAGCCAGCCCCGGCGTGTTCTCCCGTGCATGGGGACTCCTCATCAGCGCAGATCAGATCTTTGGGAGCGCTCTCAGACTATAGGGCCGCAGTCCGGCCGCAACAATCCCGCGATTGGCAGACTGGGCGGCATGGGCGCGACAGTGTGGGTGGTGGCCGGGCCTCCCGGCGCGGGCAAGAGCACGGTCGCCGACGCGCTGCTCGCCGCGCTCGACCCGACCCCCGCCCTGCTCGACAAGGACACCGTCTACGGGGACTTCGTCGCCGCAGTGCTGGCCGAGGCGGGCCGTCCGCCCGGCGAGCGCGAAGGCCCCTGGTACGACGAGCACGTCAAGGCGCACGAGTACGCGGGACTGACCGCGCTGGCCCGCGAGATCAGCGGCCACGGCTGCCCGGTGCTGCTGTCCGGGCCGTTCACCGAGCAGATCCGCGACCGCGACCGCTGGGCGGCGTGGGCGGCCGAACTCGGCGACGACGTCCGGCTGGTCTGGGTGCGCTCGGACGCCGCCACCCTGCGCGAGCGCATCCTGCGGCGGGGCTCCCCGCGCGACACCGGCAAGCTGGCCGACTTCGCCGCGTTCGCCGCCCGCATGCGCCCGGACGAGCCCCCGCCCGCGCCGCACGCGGAGATCGACAACCGGGCGGGCGCCGCCTCGATCGCCGAGCAGGTCCGCCGCATCCTCGGCGCGGGGTAGCGGACCGGCGCCGGGTAAACGGGTGAAACGGGTTCACGTTCTCCCCGCGGTGGGTGATCCTGTCCCGGTGCGCCTCGTCCCCGTCGCCGCCGCCCTGCTGCTGCTCCCGCTGGTCCCGGCCGCCGCCACCGCGGCGCCCGCGGGCACCTACTACGTCACCGGCGTCCAGTCCGGCCTGAACGTCGCCAACACCGGCTCGGCCGTCGCCCTGCACCGCCCCAAGGGCAACGAGGGCCGCCAGCAGTGGTCGCTGCGCGACGGCCGGTTCGAGGACGTGTCCTCCCCCGGCTCGTGCATCACGCGCTCGCTCGGCATCGCGCCGTGCTCGCGGGAGGACACCGTCCACACCCCGCGCCAGGTCGGCGACCAGTGGGAGATCTTCGGCATCGGCGGGGAGACCCGCTGGTACCTGACACCCACCACCGGCGGCACCGCGCCGATGCCCGCCGACCCGCGGCTGGACCAGATGACGTTCCTGACCTCGCACAACGCCTACGCCAACGGCGTCGACGGCGGCTTCGCGCCCCCGTTCGTCAACCTCGCCCCCAACCAGCGGCGCGGCCTCACCCAGCAGCTGGCCGACGGCGTGCGCGGCTTCATGCTCGACATCCACCAGACCCCGGACGGCGCGATCCTCTGCCACAACAGCTGCACGCTGGTGAGCAGGCCGGTCGCGCTGTGGGTCGACATCCAGCGCATCGTGGACTTCCTCGCCGCCAACCGCTCCGAGATCGTCACGGTCTTCCTGGAGGACTACGTCTCCGCCGCCGTGCTGCGCGCCGAACTGCGCCGGGTCGCCGGCCTGAACGACGTGCTCTTCCGCGCCGAAGGGGTGCGCGAGAACGGCTGGCCGACGCGCTCGCGAATGCTGGCCGACAACAAGCGCCTGCTGATCTTCACCGACCACGCCAAGGACGGCCGCGAGGACTCCGGCGTGCTCTACCAGCGGGATTGGACCGTGGAGAACTACTGGTCGATGGGGCCGGGCGTGGGGAACTCGGACTGGAGCTGCTACAGCCGCTGGGACGGCAGGCCCCTCACCGCGACGGACACCTTCCGCCCGCTCTTCGTCATGAACCACTTCCGCGACGTCCCCATGACCGCGACCGCCACGACGGACAACGCCAAGCTCGCCGACCGCGCCCAGCGCTTCTGCCAGCCCGCCGCCCGCAAGAAGCCCACCTACCTGGCGGTGGACCACTACCACCTCGGCGACCCCGCGTCGGCGGTCGCCCGGCTGAACACCTACACCTACCAGCCCTGATCACCACCGCAGCCCGTAGGAGAGGCCGGGGACGAGGCCGCGCACGCGGAGCCTCGCCTCGCCCGCCCGGTCGACCGGCTGAGCGGTCCCGGCATCGTCGGCGTCCGCGCGGGGCGCGCCGTCCAGCGCCCACACCCGTGCGGGCCGGTCGGGTCCGAAGCGCACCCGCACGTCGAGCAGCTCCCACGGCCGGGTGGGGACGTGGACGAGGCGCCGCGGCGCCGCGGCGGTGAGCCGGAACGCGACGGCGAACTCGTGCTCGCCGCCGCGGTCCACCGGACGCGCGAACGTGATCGTGGGCTCGGGCCCGTCGACGAGCGCGCCGCCGAAGAGCACCCTGGCGCGCGCCCGCGGCCAGGGCACCGGGGTGGGCAGCGCCAGCTCGCGCAGCCCGTCGCGCTCGGCCACCACGGTGCGGTGCGCGAAGATCTCCGGCTGCCCGCCGTCGAGCACCGCGGCGATCCGCAGCTCGGCGGTGCGCCAGGCCGCGGGCGGCAGCGCCGGGTCGGGCTCGGCGTCGGCCAGCTCGGCGAGCTGGTCGATGGCGACGTCGACGCGGCGGCGCACGGTGCGCGGGTCCCGGTCGAGCCTCTCGGCGACCCAGTGGACGCGGTCCTGGTAGAGCGGCAGCCGGACGGCGGCGTCCAGCGCGAAGGCGACCATGGTGGGATGCCGCAGGTCGTCGGGCAGCCTGCCGATCAGGTCGGTGAGCCAGGTCCGCACCTTGCGCCGGACCGCCCACGGCGCGTCCCGCTCGGTGATCCCGCACGCCTCCCGCAGCGCCGGACCCACCCGCTTCTCCACCTGGCCCGCCAGCACCCCGCGGCCCTTGCGCAGCGACTTCAGCTCGCTGATCAGATCCACCATCGCGACCCCTTCCGCTCCCGTCAGCGGCGAAGGGTGCGACGTCGGGGTGGACAGGAAGTGGACACATGGTGGAAGCCGCGCCCAGTCGTGCGTCAGATGTGGTCCGTTCGGGCCGCTGTGGTCGCGACCGCCGAGGTCAGCGCGGTGCCGACGCGCACGCCGCGGTGGCAGTAGGAGCCGCGGGTGCCGATCTCGCCCAGGGTGGTGTGGTCGGCGGCGCCCAGTCCGTAGGCGACGACGGTCGGGCGGGCCGCCCAGTCCGGGTCGGCGAACGCGGCGAAGGCGGCCGACCAGGTCGCCCGGTCGGTCGGCCTGCCGTCGGAGGCGAAGAAGACCACCGGCCTGCGCACCCGCAGCCGCAGCCCCTTGAGCCCGCGCACGTCGTGCTCGACGGTCGAGCGCAGCAGCGCGAACGCGGGCCCGTAGTTGGTGCCCGCCTCGGCGGCCGGGCCGGGCAGCTCTGCCAGGTCGGCGGCGGTGACCAGCGGCTGGACGACGCGCGGCTCGGCGGCGAAGCCGATCACGCACACCCGCACCAGGGTGGCGGCCGCCGGGTCGGCGTGCAGGGCGCCGCGGAACTCGCGCAGACCGGCGTTGAGCTCGTCCACGTGCTCGCCCATCGACGACGACACATCGCACACCACATAACAAGGCAACACCTCGACGCCCATCCGCGCCCCCTTTCGCCGCTACCGTCCTCACGGCGCAGGTTCGCGCGCGGGTGTCGACCGGAAGTGGATCAAACGCAGATCCACCGACACACCTGGGCCGCGCGCGCGATGGTCCTCTCAGGGAAGCGGCGTGGTCTGGCGAGGAGGCGGCGGGTGGAGTTCCGGGTGCTGGGTCCGGTGGCGGCCGAACACGGCGGCGCGCCGGTGCCGCTGGGCGACCAGCAGCAGCGGTTCGTGCTGGTGGTGCTGCTGCTGCACGCCAACAAGCCGGTCTCGACCGAGCGCCTGGCCGAGATCGTGTGGTCCGACGCCGCCAAGCGCGACAACGTGCGCACCTACATCAACCGCATCCGCAAGGCGGTGGGGGTCGACTCCGGTGTGGCCATCGAGACCACGTCGTCGGGCTATCTCCTGCGGATCGCCGACGACCAGCTCGACGCCGCGCAGTTCGAGCGGCTGCGCGAGCGGGCCAACGCCGAGGACGACCCGCGCCGGGCCATCGAGCTGCTGCGCGCCGCCGTCGGCCTGTGGCGGGGGCGGTTCCTGGAGGACATCGACATCGACCGGGTCGGCGGTACGGCCGTGTTCGACCTGGACGTCGCCTACCGCGACACCGTGGGCGACCTGGCCGAGCTGGAGCTGGGCGTCGGCGACCACCGCTCGGCCCGCGACCGGCTGCGCCGCGTGCACGCCGAGCACCCCGACTGGCAGCGCCACGCCGAACTGCTCATGCGCGCCCTGGTGGCCTGCGGTGACGGGATGGCGGCGATCCGGGTGTTCCGGGAAACCGCCGCCGCCCTCGACGCCGACGGCTACGAGCCGGGCCCGGTCCTGCGCAACCTGGCCGCGCGCGCCGAGCGCGGGGTGCCCGCCTGTTCGCTGCCGTCGCGCCCGGCCGGGTTCACCGGGCGCGACGCCGAGCTGGCCGTGATCGCCGCGGCGGCGGGCGCGGGCCGGGCGGTGTGGGTGAGCGGGGCGCCGGGCGTCGGCAAGACCGGGCTCGCCGTCGAGGCCGCGCACCGGCTGCGCGAGCGCTACCCCGACGGGCAGATCCTGGTGCGGCTCAACGGGTTCACCCCGAATGTGCGGGCCGCGAGCACCGGCGACGCGCTCACCCAGCTGCTGGGCGAGCTGGGGGTGCCGCCCGAGCAGATCCCGGCGACGGACAGCCGCAAGATCGCCCTGTACCAGGCCGAGCTGTACGGCACGCGCACGCTGGTGGTGCTGGACAACGCCGAGAGCGCCGAGCAGGTGCGGGCGCTGCTGCCCGACGCGCCGGACTGCCTGGCGATCGTGACCAGCAGGCACGCGGGCGAGCCGGGCTCCGGCGAGCACGTCCGCCTCGCCCCGCTGCCGCCGCCGCAGGCCGCGGCGCTGTTCCGGGGGCTGGTCGGCGACCCGCTGCGGCTGCGCGGCCGGGACGACGAGGTCGACAGGGTGGTCGGGCGCTGCGGGTACCTGCCGATGCCGATCCGGGTGGCGGCGGCGCTGTTGCGCAGGCACGTGGGCTGGCCGCTGGAGCACTTGGTCGACCTGCTCAGGGAGGGCGGTCCCTGGCAGGACGGGGAAGCCGCCGTTCAGGTGTCCTATGAGCAGCTCGGCGACCAGCAGCGCGGCTTGTTCGAGCTGCTCGGGCACCTGCCGGGCCCGGACGTCGACGTGGCGGGCGCGGCGGCGCTCGCGGGCCGGGGCGCGGACTGGGCGCGCAAGGTCCTGGACGAGCTGCACGAGGTGTCCCTGCTGGAGGAGGTCACCCCGGAGCGGTACCTGGTGCTGGACCCGCTGAAGGAGTTCGCGGTCCGCGCGGGCGCGCCGGGCGGCGAGGAGGCGGTGTCCAGGCTGCTGGACTTCTACGTCGTCACCCTCACCAGGGCGGTCGGCACGGCCTACCCGTTCGACGAGTCGCTGCTGCCCGCCGTCGGCCGGGGCTGCCCGGTCGCCCCGGAGTTCGCCGACGCCGCCTCGGCGCTGGCGTGGATCGCCGCGGAGCGCGACAACCTCGTCGCCGCCATCCACGGTTCGGCGGGCCGCGGGATGCCGGAGCCGGTGTGGCGGCTGGCCGTGCTGCTCTGGCGGCACTTCAACACCGCCAACCGGCTGGCCGACTGGGTGCAGACCCTGGAGCTGGCCCGCGACGCCGTCGGCCACGACCTGGGCCGGGCGCACGTGCTGCTGCGCCTGGCGACCGCGCACAACCGCATCGGGCGGCTGGCCGACGCCGTGCGCACCGCCGAGGAGGCGCTGCCGCTGTGGCGCCGCGTCGGCGACCCGCTCGGCGAGGCGGCGACCCTGTGCGCGCTGGCCACCCCCACCGCCGAACTGGGCGAGACCGACCGGGCCACCGGGCACTTCGAGACCGCGCTGGCCAAGTACGCCGAGGCAGGCGACCTGCGCGGGCAGGCGCACGCGCTGAGCATGCTGGGCTACATCGATGAGCAGAACGGCGCGTTCGAGTCGGCCGCGCGCAGGCAGGCGGCGGCGGTGCCGATGCTGCGGGAGATCGCGCACACGCAGGGCCTGGCGCACGTGCTGAACAATCTCGGCTCGGTCCGCCAGCGCACCGGCGACGTCGACGCCGCCCTCGCCGACCACACCGAGGCCCACGAGCTGGCCCGCGAGGTCGGCGACGACTGCGTCGCCGCCTACGCGCTCAACTACATCGCCAACGCCCACCGCTGCCGGGGCAGGCTCGCCGAGGCGGTCGAGTTCCACCGCCGCGCCAAGGCGGCTGCCACCCACGTCTCCGACCCCGACCTCCTCATCCAGCTGCACCACGACCGCGCCGCCACCGCCCTGGCCCGCACCGACCTGGCCGACGCGCTGCGCGGGTTCCAGGCCGCCCTCGACCTCTCCTCGGGCACCGGCAACCGCACCCACCAGGCCAACGCCCACCGCGGCATCGCCCGCACCCTGCACGCCCTGCGCCGCCACGCCGACGGCGTCGCGCACTGGCGGGCGGCCCACGCGACCTACACCGTCCTCGGCCATCCCGAGGCGGCCGAGGTCCTGGCCGAGACCGCCGCTCTGACCTGCCCCTGCCAGGGCGTCACCCGCGCCGCGCCCGACGAGTCGCCGACCTGAGCTTCCCCGTCGGGCGGTCGAACAGGGCTCGGTGTCAGCCGGAGCGCTTGTGGAGCACGTGCGCCAGCTCCGGGTAGACCTCGCGCACGGCGGGGTGCGCGCGCCAGCGGCCGAGGGTTCTGGACAGGTCGCGCAGGTCGGCGCGGATGGTGGCGGAGTCGACCTGCGCGGCGTGGTCCAGGGTCTCCGGCAGGGTGGCGCAGCTCTGGTCGATCTCGCCCGCCAGCGCGTGGGCCAGCGAGCGGCGGGCGCCGAAGCGGGCCAGGGTGCGCCGGGAGGAGGCGGGGACGCGGGTCAGCTCGCGGTCGAGGACCGCGGCCGACTCGGCGACCAGGCCGAGGTCGCACAGCGAGAAGCCGCGGGCCAGCTCGACCGGGTTCGGCGCGGTGGAGCCGAGGATCGGGTAGTCGCGCAGGTCCGGGGGCGCGGCGTCGATGAGGGTGAGCGCGTGGTCCATCGCGCGGTCGTGGGCGGCGCGGTCACCCGCCAAGGCGTGCCCCTGGGCCTCGCGGCGGGCGGCCATGGCGCGGGTGCGCGGGCTCGCCCGGTCGACCTGCTGGGCCCGCCGCGCCAGCTCGACGGTGCTGATCGGGTCGTGGCGGTGCATGGCGAGGCCCGCCTCCCGGACGAGGGTGTAGGCGACCGCCTCGCGGTCGCCGCCGGAGCGGGCGAGGTCGGCGGCGTGCCGGGTCCACCACAGCGCGCCGTGGTCGTCGCCCGCCTCCTGGTGCATCCAGCCGGTGTGCTCGGCGACGCGGGCGGCGAGCAGCAGCAGGCGTCCGCGCGTCGGCTCCGGGTTCTCCGCGGCGAGGGCGTGCACCGTGCGCACGTGGGCGATCAGCGGGTCGAGAACGTACGCCGGGCTGGTCTGGGCCGCCAGGGCGCGCAGGTGCTCGAACATCGTGCGCATCCCGGTGATCACCCGCTCGTCCGGCACCGGACGGGGACCGCCCGCCAGGACGACGCCCAAGGCGGTGCCCGCGGCCAGGACCTGGCGGCGGTCGAGGGTGGGGGCGCGGTCGCGAGCGGCGCGGGCGGACTCGATGAGCCGCCCGCCCGCGTCGAGGGTGCCGTCGCAGAGCCGGGCCAGCAGCTCGTTGGGCGGCTTCACGTCGTTCTCGATCTTGCTGAGGTAGCTCTTGCTGTAGTTGACCCGCTTGGCCAGCTGGCCCATCGATATCCCCGCCGCGATCCGCAGTTCGCGCAGCAGCGCGCCGAAGGAACCGGCCACGGGAGCCTCCTTGTCCGAGAACACCGAGTACACCACTCTCCGCGCGCGGGGCGCAATTGCGCGGCCGCCCGCGGAAACCCGCGGGCGGCCATTTCCGGCGAATTCCCTCAGCCGTGCCAGGGGTTGCCCTCGGTGGTCGGCTGGGTGGTGGTCGTGGGCGGCGCCTCGGGCCCGCCCTCCTCCGACGACGCGGTTCCCGCCCCGAGGCCGACCAGCACGACGCACAGGGCGACCAGCGGGGCGCCGAGCACGGCGGCGAAAGTGGACGCGTTTTTGGACATGGCGAATCCTCCAGCGGAATGGGTTTCGGTGAATGGGAGAGCGATTCGCCCTGCCCACCGATGAGGATTCAGCAGCCGGAATACGACAACAACGAGGTGACTGTTTCCCCCAGCCTGCGGTCAACGGTCAACACCACCGGAATCCACGCGCCGTCCACGTCCGGTCGACACCGCCCGCGAATGCTGCCCGCGCACCGCGGGCCGCGCCCACACCGAGGGCGGTGCCCGCCAGAGGACGAGGAGGTCCGGCAGTGACCGAAGGTGGCACCCGCGACATCGCCGTGTCGTTCGCCGAGGACCGGCGGTCCGCCGTCGGCGAGGTGGTGGAAGCGTGCAGGCAGCGCGGCCTGACCGTGCTGGAAGGACCCGACCACGTGCACGAGTGGTGGGCGCACAAGGACGAGGGCGACCTGCCCGACACCCGGGTGCGCTTCTTCGTGCCGTTCGTGTCCGATGTGGATGACTTCACGACCGCGCTGCTCGGCGCGGTCCGCGCGGGCGACGAGCACGTCCTGCCGGTGCTGGTCGGCGACGTCGCCGTGCCGACCGGCCTGCTGCACCCGCACGTGGCCTACCTGCGCACCGCCGAGCACCAGGTCGACGCCCTGGTCGATGCCCTGGTGGAACGCGTCGAGGCGGCGGAGGCGGCGGGCCGGGAACGAGCCCCGATCGCCGCCGTCGTCACCAGGGCGCGCACCGAGGCGCCCGCAGCCGGCACCCCGGCGTCGTTCAGCCGCTACGCCGAACAGGACGCCGCTCTGCGCTACCTGGGCGCCCAGTTCGCCGCCGCCGCCCCGGGCCTGGCCGCGCACGGTGTGGTCGGCACTGTGCACATCGGCGACTCCCGCATCGCGGTGCGCGTCGAGAGGGCGGGCGACGTCGTGTACGCCCTGGATGTCCAGCGCGGCGGGATCGGCGGTGACGAGACGGTGAACTTCGTCGCCGGCAGGCACGACGCGGGCAGCGCCTGCACCAGCGGCTGGGCCCGCCCCGTCCACGACCCAGCCACCGGGACCACCGCGCTGGAACTGCACGACCTGTCCCTCTTCGGCCGCGGCGAGCCCCCGCGCTCCTACAGCCGAGCGGAGCTGTTCACCGCCCTCTGGCAGCAGATCACCTCGGTCGTGCGGTCCAGCACCCGCTGACCGGTCCGCGCAGCGGCAGTGGCCCCCGCCTGGTGGCGGGGGCCACTGCCGTCAGCCCTCCCTGGCCCGGTCGATGACCTCTTCCTGGCGCAGCGGGCTGGGCGGGTGGTGGCTCAGGCACATCGGAGCGAGCATCCTCCGGAAGGCGAAGCCGTCGCCCGCCGCGTAGAAGTGGCCGCGTTCGAGCCTGCCGATGTCGCCGATGGCGCTGCCCTTCGCCCTGGCGATCTCGGTGGCGGCGGCGATCTGGGCCGGGCTGTTCAGGCGGCCGAAGAACTGCGTGGTGGCGTTCCCGGCGACCTGGTTGTGCAGGCCCTTGGGGGCCTGCGTGGCCAGCAGCAGGCCCAGGCCGTACTTGCGGGCCTGGGACGCCAGCAGGATCGTGCTCTGCGTGCTGGCCGTCCACGCCCCCGACGGCGCGATGGTCTGCGCCTCGTCCATCACCATCAGCGCGCCCAGGGGCCGGTCGGTGGCCGGGTTGCGCTTGATCCAGGCGAAGACCTCCATCTGCAGCTGGCTGACGAAGCCCTGCCGCTGCTCCTCGGTGGCCAGGCCGACGAAGTTGACCACCGAGATCCTGGCCCGCTTGCCCGGCGCGGGGGTGAGCAGCACGGCGGGGTCGGTGGCCTGCCCGGGGCCGCCGAGCAGCGGGTCGTTGACCGTCGCCGCGCGCAGCGTCTCGGCGAGGTCGGCGGCCATCTTCGTCGCGGTGCTGAGCTTGCTGACGCCGTCCGGCAGCTCGGCGAGCACGTCGATGAAGCCCGCGAGGTCCCGCTTGCCCGCGCGGGCGTAGTGGGTCAGCGCCTCGCGCAGCACCGCCCGGCCCCGCAAGGCGCCCTTGGTGGCTCCCGCCAGGCGCGCGTGCGGGATGAGCCTGGCCACCGCGGCCTCCACCGACGCGGTGAACTCGTCGGGGTCGTCGAGCACGCCCGCGAAGTCCGGCAGCGGGTTGAAGGTGAGCGGACGGCCACCCGCGCGCCCGGGTGTCCACACGACCACGTCGGCCGCGGCGAGGTAGCGCGGGGCCAGCAGGTGGTCGTCGGGCCGCCAGCCCTCCGGCGGCCACGGCCACGCGTCGCCGAGCCGGGCGAGGTCGTTGTTGGGGTCGAGGACGATCGCCGACACCCCGCACAGCGCGCACTCCTCGATGATCCGCCGCAGCAGCACCGTCTTCCCGCTGCCCGACCCGGCGAACACCACCGCGTGCTTGCGCAGCGACTCCAGCGCGATGCGCACCTCGCCGTTCATGCCGAGCACGATCTCGCTGCCCCATGCCGGGTCGTGGGGACGCGGCGCGGGCGGCCGCGGGACGTCCTCGGGCGGCACCCACACCGGGGCCGCCTGCTCAACCGCGGGCGCGACCGGGGAAGGCGCGGGGCTGACAGCGGCGGGTGGGGCCGGGTGGGGGTGGGCGGGCGGCGGGCGGGTCTCCTGGTGGCTCGCCTCCCGCCGCCCCAGGTCGGGCAGGATCTCGCGCAGGAAGGTCTTGCTGCTGGCGGGCTTGCGCGCGATGAGCCACGCCAGCAACTGGTGGGTCTGCGCCGAGAGCATCACCTTGAGCGCGCTGAAGGTGCGCAGGTCCTCGTCGGAGATCCTGACCCGGCTGCCGCCCTCCTGCTCCAGTTCGGCGACCTCGGCCTTGGTCCGGGCCCCCGTCCACCCCTTGGTGCCGTTGCGGATCAGCACCAGGCGCCGGTTTCCCGGCGCCGAGCGGGCGTCGCGCATCCGGCGCAGGACGCGGTTGCCGTGGCTGCTGGCGATGAGCCGGAACCCCCACCGCTCCTCGACGTCGAGGTCTTCGTTGACCGTGCGGCGCAGACCGGCGTGCAGCAGGCTGCCCGAGGACGGCTCGGCGACCCAGGCCATGTCGTCGTTGCCGACCTCGGTGATCCACGCCTTGAGCCCGGCCATCAGCAGCGCGGGCATGACGTCGTCCTCGTTGTGCTGCTTGAGCCCGGCCGCCGAGACCGCCGCGGCCGCGCGCAGCTCGGCGAAGCGGGCGTCGAACTCGGCGAAGTACTCCGGTTCCCGCTGCTCGGCCACCACGGTCACCGGTGGCTCAGCAGGCACCTCGTCGAAGGACGCCAGCTCTCGGATCTCCCCGTACAGACAGGATTCGGCATGCGTGTGGATGCGCTTGAGCACCTCGCGCGGCGTGCGCGGCATCCAGCTGCCGGAGAACGCCTCGGCGGCGATCGGCCAAGTCGCGTGCGGCGGGGTGAACCCCTCGCGGGTATAGACGGCGCCCAGCCAGCGCGCCACCAGCTCGCGCGCCACCTCCGGGTCCACGATCGAGCCCAGGATCGGAGTCTCCCGGAACCGGTCGGCGACGGTGTCGCTGGCGATGTTGTGCAACAGCTTCCAGGTGTTGGGCAGGCACGCCACGATCGACAGCGTGCGTCTGGTGCGCTCCCGCAGCTGCATCAGGCCATCGGCGATGAGAGCCACTTCCTGCGCCAGCTCGGCCTCGACCTCGTGGGCGTCGGTGACATCCTGACCGCGGTTGACGAGCGTGTCGAGCTGGTCGATGGCCACTACGCACGGGCCGGTCATGGCCAGCACGCGCGAGATGTCGCGCACCACCGTCATCGGCGGCTTCTCCTCGGTGCTGAGTCCCCACCGCGTGCGCTGCTCGCCCATCTCGGCCGAGCCACGCAGGTAGGCCATGCCGACCTCGGCGTGGTCGGAGGCGTAGAGCACCAGCGCGCGGATGGTGTCACCGCACTCGACCGCGACCCTGCCGTCGACCTTGCGCAGGTGCGCGCCGAACACCCGCAGGTCCTCCGCGCTCAGCACCGACTCCCCGACGACCGCGCGGGCGACCTCTGCGGGAACCTTGGCCACCGCGCAGAGCCTGCGCAGCAGCGCGGTCAGCTGCAACTCGCCGTCGTCGTCGGCCCGGCTCAGCTCGCTGCGCATGGCGTCGGCGACATCGTCCCAGAAGAGCTTGCCCGCGGTCAGCTCGATGAGGAAGAAGTAGCCGCCCTCGGCTTGCACCAGCCGCCGCACCGACCCGAGCAGGTGCGTCTTCCCCACGCCCTTCTGCCCCTGGAGCGCGAGCCCCACCGGGCTGGACCCCTTGCTGGCCTTGGCGTCGGCGATGCCCGCCCGGATGCGCGTGACGGCTTTGGCGTGCAGGCCCTCGACGTGCGTCGGGGAGGTCTGCCAGACGTCGTCGGGGGTCTCGGCGGAGTTGAACCGGACGGCGGCGAGGGCCCCGCGTAGGTGCTCGGTCATGATTCCTCGATCGCCATGAGGTGCTTCTCCTCGCTCCCCACCCGGATCGCCGCGGCGTGGTCGGCGGGCGTGAGCACCTTGCGGTTGGAGTCCGGTGCCAGGTGCGCCTCACCGGCCTTGACCAGCCGCAGCAGCACCTCGTCCACCTCGGCCTTGTCGGCGTCGAGCTTGGGGCGCAGCCGGGCAAGCCGGACCCAGTCCTGCGGCTTGACCGACAGGTCCAGGTAGGCGATGCGGATCAGGGTCTCCAGGTCGCGGGGGCTGATGACATCGAGGAGTCGAGTGCCGTTCCTGGCGATGTGCGTGACCACGATGCCGGTGATCTGGAACATCAACTTCACCAGCGGGCTGGAGCGCGGGGGCGCCTCAGGGCGCGCGCAGTCGGATTCGCACCAGGCCACGCCCTCGTCGGTGATCTCGTGGATGAAGCGCCGGTTCTCCTGCCAGGACTTGATCAGGCCCGCCTTGTTGAGCTTGTTCCGCCCGGCGGGGCGCAGGTCGATGCCGATGTCGGTCAGGTCGGGGTTGGGGACCGGCCTGCCCGCCTTCATCAGCATGATCAGTGCCGCGCGTTCGTGGCTCCCGTACTTCTCCGGCATGTCGCCGCCTCTCGGTCAGATCCGTCGTTCGATGCGGTTGAGCAGCACGTCGAGCCGGGCCCGGACGGCCGGGGGCGTGGTGACGCCGCCTCCGTGCGCCTTGCCCAGCAGTTCCAGGTCGACCGACAGGTCGTGCAGCCTGCCCAGGTCGCCGTCGTCCAGCGCGGCGGACATCCCGCGCAGCGTGTCTTCGACCAGCACCCACCGGCTCGGGTAGGGCAGGTCTTCCGGCATCCGGCGCAGCGCCGCCGCGGCGCCGAGCAGCACGTCGCGGTCGGGGTCCTCCCCCGGCTCGTGCGTGCCGGTGATGAGCCCGTGCAGCTCCAGCGCCACGCTCGCGGGCGGCGCGCCCGGCTCTAGGCGCAGGTGGCCGAGGTTGCGCAGGAAGCCGGGCAGGCGCTCGCGGTCGGTGCCCGCGGTGAGCACGCAGAACAGCTGCCGCTGACCGCCTTCGGGGGAGAGCGTGTGCCGCAGGAACCGCTCGGCCTCCGACATCTGCCAGCGGGTGACCTCCCGGTGCACGACGAGGCAGAGGTGCCGCGCCTTGTGGCGGGCCTTGTCGATCTCGGTGGGGTCGCCGGAGAAGGACGCCTCGACTTTCAGCCCGAGGACGCGCAGCTCCTCCACCAGCAGCACGGCCGAGGAGACCGCCGACCGCGGACTGGACACCACCAGGTCGACGGCGAAGTCGCGGTGCCGGGTGCGGGCGGCGGCGACGTAGGCGTCGCGGTTGTCCACCAGCAGGTCGGTGTGGTCGAACTGCTGGGCGATCACGGCGGCCACGGTCTCCAGCGCGAAGGAGATCTGGTCCGGCGACGGAACCGGCTCCTCGCGCACGGGGAGCTGCTCGCCGAAGCTCCAGTAGGAGACGTAGGGGACGGTCAGATGCCGCAGCATCTGCTCCTCGGTGGCGGTCTTGTGCATCCAGTTGCGGAACAGCGGCGCGACGACGCCCGCGCACTTGCGCTGCCACTGCTCGGCCCGCTGGTACTCGACCCGGCTGTCCAGGCGGGAGAGGATCGGCAGGACCAGATGCCGGGGGCGGTCGTAGGGAAGCCGGTCCCGCGCGATGTCGGCGAGGTGGGCGATGTCCACGACGTCGTCCAGGTTCTGGTCGTTGGCGGTGAAGACGA
This sequence comes from Actinokineospora guangxiensis, assembly GCF_042657845.1. Classification (NCBI taxonomy): domain Bacteria; kingdom Bacillati; phylum Actinomycetota; class Actinomycetes; order Pseudonocardiales; family Pseudonocardiaceae; genus Actinokineospora; species Actinokineospora guangxiensis. The sequence continues at coordinate 78,691 of NZ_JBHSKF010000013.1, forward strand.
CGACCAGGCGGTCGGGCAGGTGCGCGGTGCAGATGCCGCTGATGTCGGAGATGCCGGTGCGGCTGTCGATGAGGACGAAGTCGTAGTTGGCCACCCACCGCTCGCGGCAGCGTTCGAGGAACGTGGCGAACCCGCGCTCGTACAGCTCGGCCCAGTCGATCTCCTGCAGTCGCGTGCGGTAGCCCCGTCCGCCTTCCCCCGAGGCGAGCAAGTGCAGGACCCCGTCTCCCACGTCGACCTGCACGATGTGGTCCTTGGGCGTCTTCGCCCCCGCCAGGAAGTCCGAGGCGAGGTCCACGACCCCGCCCGAGGGTTCGGAGACCAGGCCCCGGAAGTAGTGGGTGAGACCGGGGGCTTCCAGGTCCCAGTCGATCGTCAGCACCCGGTATCCCCAGCGCGCCAGGAGGACCGCGACGTTGGTCAGGGTGAAGCTGCGCCCGACCCCGCCCTTGTAGGAGTAGAAGGTGATGACGGTGCCGGTCATGTCAGAACCTCGGCAGCGGCGGCGGGGGCAGCAGGACGGGCTCGGGTGGCTCGATGATCGGCCAGTCGGGGTCCCACGGCGGCACCTGTTTGAGCAGCTGGACGATGTCCACAGCGAGCTTGGACACCTCGCGGTGGAAGTCCACATACCCGTGGGTGGACTGGTAGACCGGGTCCGGGTTGGCGAACGGCTTGAAGTCCCACCACGAGACTTCGCGCCCCTCGTCGGGGAAGTTCTCCGAATCCGAGTAGAGGATCGAGTAGACCAGACCCTGTGGGCTGTCCACGTTGGCCAAGCCGAGCACGCGCTGCCGCTCCTTCATGCTGCGCCACTCCGCCATGCACCACGGTGACTCGAAGTAGGGAGGGGTCAGCAGCTGGAGCATGATCTTGCTGTGGCGCAGGGCGTTGCGCAGGTTCGACGGCCAGTGCACCGCACGCGGCATCGTCCGGTCGACGTACACTTTGGGTGCGGGCGCGAGCTGGTCGGCCAAGCACTCGACAAGCTTGTCGTGGAAGTGGTTGAGGAGCCACTTCTGCACGCTGCCGCGACGGGCGTAGCTGATGAAGACGTCGAACTTGTAGCCGGACACGCGGCAGATGCTAGGGAGCCGCTTCCCGCCCCGGCAGGCAGGAAACCGGACAACTGCCTGCGAAACTGGACAAAGAGCGGGCATCCGGCAGGGCACCCCGGCGCTCCCCGGTGCCGAAACCCGAGCTGAGCGGGCTGGACACCGAAGTGGACACCGGGATGCCCTGCTGTGGAAAAGGAAACCCCCGCCAGCGGAACAGTCGCAGATCGACGGCGGCGGGCGGGTGGCGGTGTCGAAGTCGATGTGGCCGTCGACGTCGGCGGTGCCGCGTATCCAGCGGTTGACCGCGCTTGTTGCCGTTCCACGCGGAGTAGGCGCCGTCGGTGATGGAGTCGCCGAGGACGACGACGTCGCCGGGGGTGCCCCGCGCGGGCAGCACGTCCACGCCGTCGAGGAAGAACCAGCGGGACGGGTCGGAGAGGAGTGTCCGGTCGGTGAAGGTGGTGCCGGTGAGCCGCTGCGGGCCGGCAGGCCACGCCCCGGTCCAGGAGGACGTGGCGGGCCCAGCACCCGCAGCGGCCGGACCGGCGCCCGCTTGACCCACCCAAGCGGCGCCGGTGACGAGTGCCGCCGCGACGGCGGCCGCGGCGACTGGTCGGAAGGTTGCGCGTGTCATCGGGAGGAACCCACGGGGACGAGGGGGCCGCTGCGACGCGGCCCATGCGGGCTCCGATCCTCACGGCCTGCCCGGCCGACAGGCAATGACCCGGTTAAGTCGCGCCCCGCCGAGCGGCTCAGGCGAGGTCGATGGAGACCGGGACGGCGGTGGCGAGCGTGTGGCCGACCGGCGAGGAGGCGGTGACCTTGGCGTGCAGGGCCTCGATCTCGGCGCGCGGCGCGGGCGAGGAGATCCCCACCTTGGCGGTGATGGAGTCGAAGCCTGCGTGCCCCTCGGCCAGGCCGAGGAAGACGCGCAGGTCGACGTCGCCTTTGAGGTCGACGGTGAGGGCGTCGAGCTGGATGCCCGCGACGGAGGCGTTGGCGGCGTAGCCGACGGCCAGGCAGTTGCCGAGCGCCGAGAGCAACTGCTCGACGGGGTTGGGCGCGGTGTCGGCGCCGCCGAGGCCCGGGGGCTCGTCGGACGGGACGGGGGCGAAGGCGCGGACCCGGGAGCTGGACTGGAACCCGCCGTTCCAGGTGACATGCGCGGCCCAGGTGGTGCCCGCCTTGGCCGGGTCGTCCTGGATCGAGGACACCAGCGCCCCCACGGCGGCCAGGTCGACGTTGTTCAGCGGGCCTGCTTCCACGGACATGCTCGGCTCCTTCGCAGGGTGCGGATCGGCCTTCAGCCTGCGTCCGAATGCCGCATTGCGGCAAGCGCTTCCACACTATGGAACGTGCATGCTGACGCGGTGTTCTCGTCAGAACGGCTGACCGTACGCCGCTTCCGCGCCGCCGACGCCCCCGCCTTCGCCGCCTACCGCTCCGAGCCAGACGTCGCCCACTACCAGAGCTGGTCCGCGCCGTTCCCCGATGCGGACGCCCGCCGCCTGGTCGCCGAGTTCGCCACCGACGACCCGCGGCAGCCCGGCTGGTTCCAGTACGCCGTGGAGCTGCGCGCCACCGGCGAGCTGGTCGGCGACGTCGCCGTCGGGCTGCACGAGAACCTGCGGCAAGCCGACCTCGGGTTCACCGTCGCCCCCGCCCACCAGCGCCGCGGCTACGCCCGCGAAGCCGTCACCGCGGTGCTCGGGCACCTCTTCACCGAGCGCGGACTGCTCCGCGTCGCCGCCGAGTGCGACGCGCGCAACACCGCCTCGGCCGCCCTGCTCGCGGCGCTGGGCTTCCGGCGGGAAGGCCTGCGCCGCGAGCACACCCTGCTCAAGGGCGAGTGGACCGACGACCTGCTCTTCGGCCTGCTCGCCCGGGAATGGCCGGGCTAGGCCGCTCCCCCACGGGCTACAGGCCGCGCCGCAGGTGCTCGGCGAGGGTACGGGCGAAGCGGGCCGGGTCCGGCAGGTCGCCGCCCTCGGCCAGCAGCGCCGAGCCGTGCAGCAGCTCGGCGACCGGGGCCAGCTCGGCGCGGTCGCGGTCCTCGGCGAGCGCGGCGCGCAGGCCGTCGACCAGCGGGTGCTGGGGGTTCAGCTCCAGGATGCGCTTGACCTGCGGCAGCTCCTGGCCCATCGCCCGGTACATCTTCTCCAGCGTGGGCGTCAGGTCGAAGGAGTCGCCGACGACGCAGGCGGGCGAGCTGGTCAGGCGGCTCGTCAGGCGCACCTCCCTGACCTGGTCGGCCAGGGTCTCGGTCAGCCAGGCCAGCAGGTCGGCGAAGTCCTTGTCGCGCTGCTCGGTGTCCGCGTCCTCCTCGGCGCCGAGGTCGACCTCGCCCTTGGCGACGGACTGGAACGCCTTGCCCTGGAACTGGGGCACCGCGCCGACCCACATCTCGTCGATCGGGTCGGTGAGGATCAGCACCTCGTAGCCCTTGGCCAGCAGCGCCTCCAGGTGCGGGGAGTTCTCCACCGCGGTGCGCGAGTCGCCGGTCATGTAGTAGATGGCGTCCTGGCCGTCGTGCATGCGCTCGACGTACTCGGCCAGGGTGGTGGCCTTCTCGGCGTCGTTGGTCGAGGCGAAGGAGCAGACGGCCAGAATCGCGTCGCGGTTGTCGGTGTCGGAGAGCAGACCCTCCTTGATCGCCGCGCCGAACTCCCGCCACAGCACCGCGTAGTTCTCCTGGCGGTCGGCGGCCATCGACTTGAAGGTGGCCAGCACCTTCTTGACCAGCCTGCGGCGCATCAGCTCGATCTGGCGGTCCTGCTGCAGGATCTCGCGGGAGACGTTGAGCGAGAGGTCGGCGGCGTCCACGACGCCCTTGACGAACCGGAGGTACTCCGGCATCAGCTCTTCGCAGTCGTCCATGATGAACACGCGCTTGACGTAGAGCTGCACGCCGCGCTTGCGCTCGCGCATGAACAGGTCCATCGGCGCCTGCGACGGGATGAACAGCAGCGCCTGGTACTCGAAGGTGCCCTCGGCCTTGAGGCTGATCGTCTCCAGCGGCTTGTTCCAGTCGTGGCTGACGTGCCGGTAGAACTCGGCGTACTCCTCCTCGGTCACCTCGCTCTGCGGCCGCGCCCACAGCGCCTTGCGCGAGTTGACGACCTCGTCCTCGGCGCTGTCCTCGCCCTCGCCGTCACCTTCGCTCGGCTTCTGGCTCACGATGGTGATGGGCCAGGTGATGAAGTCGGCGTAGCGCTTGATGATCCCGCGCAGGGTCGCGGGGTCGGCGTAGTCGGGCATCCGGTCGTCGGCGTCGGCGGGCTTGAGCTTGAGCGTCACCGAGGTGCCCTGCGGGGCGTCGGCGGCGGTGTCGATGGTGTAGGTGCCGCCGCCGTCGGACTCCCAGCGCACGCCCTCGGCCGACCTCGGGTGCCTGGTCACCAGCGTCACCTGGTCGGCCACCATGAACGTCGAGTAGAACCCGATGCCGAACTGGCCGATCAGGTCCTCCGACGAGGTCCCCTCGCGCTCCTTGAGCGCCTTGAGGAACTCCGCGGTCCCGGACTTGGCGATGGTCCCGATCAGCCCGACGACGTCCTCACGGGTCATGCCGATGCCGTTGTCGCGCACGGTCAGCGTTCGCTCGACCCGGTCGACCTCGATGGAGATCCGGGGGTTGTCGGTGTCGGCGTCGAGCTCCTTGTCCCGGAACGCCTCCAAGCGCAGCTTGTCGAGCGCGTCTGAGGAGTTGGACACCAGCTCCCGCAAGAAGGTGTCCTTGTTCGAGTACACCGAGTGGATCATCAACTGGAGCAGCTGACGCGCCTCGGACTGGAACGCGAGGGTCTCCACGGCCGTCCTTCCATCACTTTGGTCCCGAAGTCGACGGTCGACAATGCTAACGACGCCCCGCGACGCGGTCAGCCGCGGCACCGGGTCGGCGGTGCGGGCGGGCAGCGCTGTGCCGGCTGTGCCAGGTGACTGCGAACGCCGCTTCGACAACGTCGAGAACCGAGTGTCGGATGACAGGGGGATCTGCAGGAATGGAGGATCTGCGCGAACTCCTCCCACTTCACTGTATAGCGGACCCCCGGGCTTGCGGCAAGGCCCGGGTCATGCCGCAAAATCGCTGCTCGCGGCTGCTGTCAGCCGCATGACCGGGGACGAGCAGTGAGGGGATCGTGGCAGATCAGGGGTATGGCGGGGAGTTGGAAGCCGAGCGCGGGTACGTCGCCGGGCTCTACGGGCGGCTCGACGTCAAGCGGGACGAAGCGAAGCGGGCCTACCAGAAGGCGCTGGGCGATGACGGCGGGACGCCCATGGAGCGGGACTCTCGGGTCCGGGCGCTGGCCAAGCAGGTGCGGCGGCTTGACGTGGCGGACAGCGGGCTGTGCTTCGGCCGGTTGGACGAGCTGGAAGGCGGGCGTCGCTACGTCGGGCGGATCGGGCTGTTCGACGAGGAGAAGGACTACGAGCCCGCGCTGCTCGACTGGCGGGCGCCCGCCGCGCGGCCGTTCTACACCGCCACCGGGGCCAATCCGGAGGGCATGCGCGGGCGCAGGCAGTTCCACTCCCGGGGTCGGACCGTGGTCGAGTTCACCGACGAGGTGCTCGGCAGGCCCGACGGTGGCGCGGCGGGGGACGCGGCGCTGCTGGCGGCGGTGAACGCGCCCCGGGGGGAGGGGATGCGCGACATCGTCGCGACGATCCAGGCCGAGCAGGACGAGATCATCCGGCTGGACCACGCCGGGGTGCTGGTCATCGAAGGGGGACCGGGAACCGGCAAGACGGTCGTCGCGCTGCACCGGGTCGCCTACCTCATGTACACGCAGCGGGAGCGGATGGAGCGGCACGGGGTGCTCGTCGTGGGGCCGAACCCGGCGTTCCTGCACCACATCGGGCGGGTGCTTCCGTCACTGGGCGAGTCCGACGTGGTGTTCATGACCACCGGCGACCTCGTGCCGGGGCTGCACACCACCGCGGAGGACACCGACCAGGCCGCCCGCGCCAAGGGGTCGCCGGCGATCCTCGACGTGCTCGCCGCCGCCGTGGCCGACCGCCAGCGGCTGCCCGATGAGCCCATCCCGGTCGTGCTCAGGGACGTCACCCTGCGCATCGACGCCCCGACCGCCGAGTGGGCGCGGGACGAGGCGCGCGCCACCGGGCTGCCGCACAACGAGGCCCGGGGCACCTTCACCGAGATCATCACCTACGTCCTCACCGAACGCGCCATCGGTCGCATCGGCAAGGGCTGGCTGAGCAGGGAGGACCGCGACGCCTGGGAGGAGCTGCGCGCCGACCTGCTCGCCGAGCTGGCCGACGACGAGGCCTTCACCTCGGCCATCGACGCCCTCTGGCCCATCCTCACCCCGGAGACGCTGCTCGGACCGCTGCTCAGCTCCCCCGAGCGCCTCCGCGCCGCGGGCGCCGACCCGGCACTGCTGCGCGCCGACGGCACCGCGTGGACCGTCTCCGACGTGCCGCTCCTGGACGAGCTGGTCGACCTCCTCGGCAGGGACAAGGCAGCGGACAAGGCCGCCGAGGACGCCGCCGCGCGCGAGCGCCACGCCGAGGCCGAGTACGCCAAGGGCGTCATGGAGATCATCAAAACCGAGCGCATGGACATGATGGACGACGAGGACCACCTGCTCGCCGAGGACCTGATCTACGCGGAGGACCTGGCCGGGCGCTTCGAGGAGTCCGACACCCGCGACCTGGTCGAGCGCGCGTCGGCCGATCGGGACTGGACCTATCGGCACGTCGTGGTGGACGAGGCGCAGGAGCTGTCCGAGATGGACTGGCGGGTGCTGATGCGGCGCTGCCCCAACCGGTCCTTCACCGTCGTCGGCGACCTCGCCCAGCGCCGGTCCGCCGCGGGCGCCACGTCGTGGGGCGCCATGCTCGAACGGTATGTGCCCGGCCGCTGGGCCTACCGCTCGCTGACCGTCAACTACCGCACCCCCGCTGAGATCATGGCGGTGGCCGCCGCCGTCCTCGCCGAGTTCGCGCCCGACGTCGCTCCCCCGGAGTCCGTGCGCGCCTCCGGTGTGCCGCCGTGGTCCCGACAGGTCGACGGCGACCTGCTCGCCGCCGTCGCCGCGTTCACCGCCGCCGAGGCGGACCTGCCCGGCACCAGCGTCGTCATCGGCCCGCCCGAGGTGCCCGGCGCCGTCGCGGCCTCGGAGACCAAGGGCCTGGAGTACGACGCGGTGCTGGTCGTGGAGCCCGAGCGCATCCTCGCCGGCGGTCCGCGCGGCGCCGCCGAGCTCTACGTCGCCCTCACCCGCGCCACGCAGCGCCTCGGCGTCCTGCACCGCGCGGAGCTGCCCACCGCGCTGGCCGGGCTCACCGCGGTCTAGTCCCTGCGGTAGAGGCCTACCAGCACGCCGTGCTCCACCTCGCGGGCGTTCGCGGGAGGCACCTGGTCGACCACCGATTCCAGGTGCTCCCGCAGCGCCCGCGCCTGGGCGGCCGTCAGACGCACCACGCGGTGCAGGAGCAGCGTCTGGTCGTCGTCGACCGGGACCTCGTCGGCGATCGCCGCCAGCATCGCCCTCGTGGCCTCGCCGGTGTCGCCGGAGTCGAACCGGACCCGGCGGGACGTCTTCACGAAGTACCGCTCGGTGCCGCCGCGCACCGTCCGCGTCCGGTCCCTGCGCACGAGCCCCGCCCGCTCCAGCACGCCGAGGTGGTGGGCGACGTTGCCCTTGTTGGTGCGCAGCCGGTTGGCCAGCTGGCTGATGGTCGCGCCGTCGGCGCCCAGGTCGCGCCAGATCCGGTGCCGCGTCGGGTGCGCGAACGCCCGCATCTGGGCCGGGCTGCTCGCGTCCATGATCTCCTCGCTCACCGGTCAAGCGTCAAGGACTGTTGCCGCTTGCGCAAGCCTCCGGTTTCACTCGTCCCGTGCTGACCCGACTGCGCGACCTCGTCCGCGACCGCTACGTCCTCGCCGAGGACGCCCCGTCCATCGCCGACGGCCTCACCGGCCTCGACCTGCGCGACCTCGATCCCGCCGCCACCGCCGAGCGGCTCACCCGGCACCTGCAGCGGGTCAACCACGACCGCCACCTGCGTGTCCGCCACCGCCCTGACGGTGCGGCCACCGGCTTCTCCAGCGACGCCTACCGCGCGCTGCACGAGGCCGAGGCCCGTCGCAACGCGGGCGGCGTCGAACGCGTCCACCTCCTCGGCGACGGCGTCGGCCTGCTGCGCATCGCGCCGTACCTCTCCCCCGTCCACCTGGCCGAGCCCCACATCCGGGCGGCCTTCACGCTCCTGTCCGCGGTCACCGGCCTGGTCATCGATCTGCGCGGCGGCCGCGGCGGCACCCCGTCGACCGTCGCCCTCCTCTGCGGCCACCTCCTCGGCGAGGAGCCTGTCCACCTCCAGGACATGGCCCAGCGTGTGGGAACACCCCACCAGTTCTGGACCACACCCGCCGCCGTCCGGGTGCAGGCGCCCGTCCGCGTCCTCACCAGCCGGGAGACGTTCTCCGGCTGCGAGGAACTCGCCTACAACCTCCAGGCCCTCGGCCGCGCCACCGTCATCGGCGAGACCACCGGCGGCGGCGCGCACCCCGTCGAGGCGATCGCCCTGACCGACGTCCTGGAGCTGCACCTGCCGGTCGCCCGCTCCGTCAACGCCGTCACCGGCACCAACTGGGAGCAGGTCGGCGTGGTCCCCGACGTCCCGTGCGCGGCCGAGGATGCCCTGGGCATCGCTATCGAAGACCTGGCCATGAAGGACCTCGCTCAGGAGTCCCCGTAGCGCTCGACGATCTCGACGGCCTTGTCCCGCAACGACGTCCGCAACCACCGCGGCTCCACGACCTCCGCGTCCCGGTCCAGCTGCCACAACGCCCATTCCGCGTGCCGGGCGTCCTGAAAGGCCAGTTCCATCCGCACCCACTCGCCCCCTTCCTCCCCCAGAACCGCCACCGCCGTGCCCACCACCTCCGCCCGCCGCTCCGCCCGCACCCGAGCCACCACGACAACCAGCTCCCCACCACCCCGGAAACGCTCCCCGCGCTCCCGCCACACCCGCTCCAAGTCGACCTCGTCGGCCCGCTCCGCGGGCTCGGCGAGTTCCTCGGCCGCCAGCACCCGGGACAGCCGGTACGTGCGGTCCTCTCCTTCCCTCGTCGCCAGCAGGTAGGCCAGCCCGCGAACCGTCACCAACCCGATCGGGTCGACGGTCCGCCACCGAGCCCCCTGCCCCGAAGCCGCGTACCGGATACGCAGCTTGCGCCCCCCGAACACCGCCCGCCGGACCTGGGCCACCACCGCGTCGGACACCTCCTCCCCACCCTGCCGCCGCGCGAGCAGATCCACCTCCGGCTCCACGAGCAACCGCCCCACCGCCCCCACCGCCACCTCGCGGTGCCCTTCGGGCAGCGCATCCACCACCTTCACCATCGCCGAAGCCAACGCCGCCCCCAACCCCAGCCCCTGCCCACCCTTCCGCGCCCCCGCGACAAGCAACGCCAACGCCTCGTCATGGTTCAACCCGGTCAGCTCCGTCTGGAACCCGGGCAACAACGCGAACCCACCCGACCGCCCCCGCTCGGCGTAGACCGGCACCCCCGCCGCCGACAACGCCTCCATATCCCGCAACACCGTCCGCGTGGAGACCTCCAGCTCCCGCGCGAGCCGAGCCGCCGGCATCCGCCCGTGCCGCCGCAGCAACAGCACCAGCGAAACCAGCCGATCAGCACGCACCCCGGAACCGTACCGAATACCTGACAGAGGATGTCATGTATACCCAGGCACCCTCCCTCCCATGGAACGAACCCCGATCAACCCGTGGCAGTGGTCAACCGCCCTCGGCTACAACCAGGCAGAACTGATCACCGCCCCCACCCGAACCCTCTACTGCGCCGGCCAAACCGCCATGAGCCCCGACGGCACCCCCCAGCACCCCAACGACATGGCAGCCCAACTCGCCATGAGCCTGGACAACCTGGAGGCCATCCTCACCGCAGCCACCATGACCCTGAAGAACCTGGTACGCCTCACCGTCTACACAACCGACGTGGACCTCCTGTTCCAGCACTACGCGGTGCTGGCCTCCAGACTGGCGGCGGCAGAAGCAGCCCCACCCACCACCATGCTCGGCGTAACCCGCCTGGCCCTCCCCCCACTGCTGATCGAACTAGAAGCAACCGCAGCCGCCTGACACTCCCCCCTCCCACGGCACACCCCCACCACCCGGCACCTGGCGCCAACCAACCGACACCCACCACCTATCAGTACTGGTCGCAGCCCCGCACACAGTGTCCGATGGGGTGGATTCGCTTCGGTGGAGGAATCAGTCAATAGATACGTAACCGTGACTTTGGGGTGTCTGCGAAGCCGGACATGGGCTGTGCCCGTGACGGGCTAGTGCTGCGTCTCAGAACGTTGCTCTTGGCGCGCACTGGCCGCACACGCGGGTGAGACCGGGCTTGACCCGGCACCCGCGCCACGCGGGCGGTCAACGGTCAAGCCGTCGCCGCACCGACCGCCGGTGCTACCAAAGCTCTGAGCCGGGCTCGCCGAGCGCGACCGGAATCGCCACCGTGACAAAGGGGTGGACTCCTCTCCCGGACGTGCCGAGCGGATCGGAGTCCGGCTCCGTACGGTTCGCTGCCGGGAATGGTCCTTCCGGGCTGGCACGGTCTCTGGTTGTATTGACCGGTGCTGATGGCGTCGCAGGCAGCTGCCGAATCGGGTTGGAACATAGCCGCCGTATGGGTGTCCGTGGGTGGCGTCGTGGTCGCGGCTGTCATCACCGTGTGGGTGACCCGCCGCTACTCGCGGAAGCGGCGGAACCTCTTCTACAGTGTCATGGCAGTGCCGATCGTGCCGCCGGTCAGTCGCCCTCTCCGAGGGCAAGTGGAAGTGCTTGTGCGCCGTCTGGGCACAGACGAGGTGTTGAAAAGTCCGCACATGGTCACGCTGACGATTCGTAGCCGAAGCGATGAGGACATCACTCCAAGCTGTTTTCATGCGGAACCACTGAAGTTCATCTTCAACGCTTCTGTCGTAGCCCTGGTGGGAAACGAGTCCGAACCGGGGCGTCTAGGTGTTTCTGCGCCCGAAGTGGAAACAGCAGACAATGCTCTGTGCATCAAACCTAGCTTGATCACCGCGACGCATAGGCTCAGCTACACATTGCTGACCGAGGGCAGTCCTCGGTTGGGGGTGAGCGGGTCGCCTGCGAATGTTGTTCTGGCCGACGAATCACGCCACTCGGAAATCAATCTCTCCCGCCTTGAGTTTAAAGCTTTCTCTATTGTCACTGTAACACTCTTGGCGGCTTATCCTGCAACCTTGTTCGGCTTGCAAGGATCTCCCGAATGGTTGCAGGTCGCAGCGATAAGCCTGATTGCGGTCGGGTCTTTGATTACGATAGCCTACGCAATCCGTCTCATCGTGCGCGGGTTTAAGCAGGTTTCATACCGAAAGTTCTAGTGACTTCCAGCGCCGGGGTGCCGTATCGGCACGTGTGAGCTGACCATCCGGCTCCGTGCGGTGGTCGTCTTGGGTCCGTCGGTGTTCTTCGAGGTCGGTGCGCAGACCGGGTTGGAGTGGGATACTGCGGTGCATGGTGCGCGTGGACCTTGTGCTGGCTGACCTCAATGACAAGTACGGCCACTGGATGGACGTTGCGCCTGCGTTCAGGCGCATATATGAGGGTGAAGACCCCCGGCTGCGAACGATCTTCGCTTCTTTCCATGAGCGCTTGAACGCACTGCTTGCGTTTATGAATGAGAAGAACCGTGTCAACAAGCACTACAACGCCGAGGACAGTCGTCAACTTCTGGACCTCATCGATGAGATGGACGAGGTACGTGAAGCACTAAAGAGCGTAGACTTGGACTTTACCCTCGCGCAGATCTACCAGGCCGTGCTCGATCAATGCCAGGAGTTTCTTGTCCGCTCTGGCGGTAGCACCATCCCGGATGACTTCCCCATAATTAAGGTTGAGCGCTACGAGCCTGTCTTTGTTACTACCGATTCGGCGATGGCCAGCCGGGCAAGCACGGGAAAGCGGTTCGATCTTCAACTGATCGGCGAAGGGTCGTACGCCATCGTGCACAAGTTCTTCGACGATGAAGCTGGGTTATGGTTTGCTCGCAAGAAGGCCAAGGCCGGGCTTACAGACAGGGATCTAGCGCGGTTTAGGGGCGAGTACAAGGTACTAAAATCTTTGAACTTTCCCTACATCGTAGAAGCCTACCGCTACGATAGGGCGGCGGAGTGCTACACGATGGAGTATTGCCACTCGACACTTGACGCATTCATCACCAGGCACAATAACAGCTTAGGATTCTCCACGCGCAAGCGTATAGCTCTCCAACTTCTCTACGCGCTACACCATCTGCACAGCAAAGGAATTCCGCACCGCGATATTAGCAAGCGCAACATTCTACTCAAGGAATACGAGCACCCCGTGGTCACGGTCAAACTTTCCGACTTCGGTCTTCACAAAGACCCGAGTTCAGAGTTGACCCACACAGGATCGTCCATGAAGGGGACAATCATCGACCCTACTTTGGACCGGTTCAAAGACTTCGACATCCTTGCTGAGATCTACGCCATTGGTCACGTTTTATCGTTCATCTTTACTGGTCGAAAGTCCATCAATGGTGCGCCCGAGAAGATTCGATCAATCATCAGCCGATGCACTCACACTGACACCAGGATAAAACGCTACCCATCGATAGGGGCGGTGATTACCGACATTGACGAACTCGCCCCTGCCGACTGGAAACCCACAAAACACCGTCGCTAGTGCTGCGTCACGCAACCTTGATCGGGTAATGGCTCCAGGTGCGGATGGGTGAGTCGGTGGCGAAGCCGGTCTTGGGTCTGGTTGGGGCATTGCGCCAGCGGATGTCGGCGACGATCGGGGCCTTCTCTACGAAGGCAACATGCGGCGCTACGCCTGCCTAAGCGCAATCAGCGACCGTCGATCACCGCCCAGCCGCGCCCGCACCTGTCGTATGTAGGTGCCGGTGTCGGCTGTTGAAAGGGCGACGTGGCGCAGACGTGTGGTGTGTCGGTGGTAGGTCTCGGATTCGGGGCCGTGCAGGAACACGCTGCTGCGGTGCAGACGGATGTGGGCTACGGGTGGGTCGTCGGGAAAGGCGAGAAGGGTCCAGGAATGCCCGGACAGGCCCACCGCGTCCGTTGCGCGGACAACCCTCACCCCGACACCCCTGTTGGCGGCCTCGGCGAGATGCCGCAACTGCTCACCCAACACCGCAACCCCGCCGTGTGGAGTGTGAAGCGCGGTCTCATGAATGTAGGCCGTGTAGTCGGTGCTTCCGAGCGCGTTCTGGCGGTCGTTGCGGGCGGCCCAGTGATCTTCCGCCTCGTCCGGCGGGTGACCGTCGGCGATCATCGCGGCAATGCCGTAACCCTGGGTGTGTAGAAGGCTGGGTATCGCGATTGTCGACCATGAGGTGACTGCAGCGGCGCTGGTTTCCAGGCTGGACAAGGCCGTGTCCGGCGACATGCCGGTGAACGGTCGCACCCACTGTCCAAAGTGGTGGATGTCAGCGCGGACTTCGTTGATCAGCTCGGATCGTTGGGCGGCGGGCACGCCGTAGAGGGTCAGGAGTACGGCGACGTCTTCGATCTCGATATGACGTCGGCCGTTCTCCGTGCGGCTCAAAGTGGCGGATGAGATCTGCGCGGCATGAGCAGCGTCCATCAGGTTCATGGTGGTGTGCTGGCGACGCAGGGTGCGCAGCAGTGCCCCGAGCAGACGATCACGCGCCTGCGGTGGTCGGCGGGGGCCGCTCATACCGTCACCTCGTCTCGCAGGGCACCGTCACGGGCGTGGGAGGCAGTCAGGTCGGTGATCCGGTCACGGGACCGCTGTTCGTCCAGCGCGGCGGTGAACAGCGCATCGAAGGTGTGTTCGTACTTCCCGGTGAGAGCAGGGTCGGTGAAGTAGCGGCTCTCCACGTCGTTCTCCTGGTAGGCCACCGTCCAGTCCGGGGACCGGAACACGCAGAAGCTCGCCCGCGCACGGCCCGGCAAGGCCGCGCTGTTCGGGAGCAGCCGAACCGACACGTCAGGCAACAGGCTGGCTTGAACCAGGTGGTGTAGCTGTTCCGCCGGGACTGGAGCGCCCACGGAGTCGTCCAAGACGGACTCAGCGACAATCCACCGCACCCTGTCGCCGAACTCTCCTATGGTCGGCCGCCAGGATTCACATGGGGACAACCCGGACAGGTCGTTGACCGCACGGAACCTGCGGTCATAGGACGGCAACCGGAGAAGCGGCGCGATATTGGCGGTGTCTAACACATCCATTGACGACGCGCGGGATTCCAACGCCAACGACAATGCGCCGTCGCGAACCACCCATCCCGCCGTGCTCACGTGGTCCCGGGCTGCGCCCGTGCCGCTGCGGGCGATGTCCAGCACCGTGGACAACGCGCTTGTGCGGTGAGACGCGCCGAGAAACGACAGGATCAGTTCCAGCGCCGCGCGGCTGGGCAGGTTCTTTCCGGCCATCATCTGACTCACTGATGCGCGCGTCACCCCCAATCGGGAACCGATATCAACATGCCTCGCACCCGCCCGCGCGCACCACATGCCCAGTTCGAAACTCAGAAACTTTCGCGCCGCTACCGGGCAGATGTCGATGACCTCCGCCATTCACCTGCCTCCGTCCACGTTCGCGGCACTTGTCTTGGGCAGCCACACCCGCCGCTTCTCACGATCCACGGGGAACGTCGCGAAATCAGGCGGCACAGGAAAGATCAGTTCCAACTCGTCGCCTGGCGGCTCTCGGCTGAGAGCCCAGCGAAGAACCCATAGCGACGGGCCGTGGTAAGGGCTGCCCAGAACGTGATCGGGAGCGAACGGGTCCATACCGTCCCGCCGGGGTGTCCGATAGGACAGAGCCGCAATCTCCGACCACATCACCACCACATCCACAACCGTAGGCAAGCGCAGGTATGCGCCAACAGCGCTCACAGGCTCACTGAACGCGACAACACACCACCTACGCACATTCAAAGCCTCAAGACACATGTCGATGTCTCTACCGAACTCCTGATCGACAATCGCCACGATAACCTCTCAGTAGATATCGAACGGACGCCATGCGATCGATGCGGGGCGACGCCGCGTGTTCAGCCACTCTATGAGCGCCTTTCGCGCATCCCCGATCAAGATCGCCGCAGTTCGCGGGAACACCGTCCCCGATTCTCCGTTGAACACCAATGAAACATCCGGCAAGGGGCGGTCGGGATTGTAGGAGTTTGCGACCACCATCTCGGCATCATCGTGGTCCATGTAGTTGATGGCCGCGTAACCTGATGACGGTTTGACGCTGACCCTCACCTGATGATTCGGATAGGGTCCACCACCCTTTGATGTTCGGAACTCGACATCGCCGATGCACAGGATGGTCTCCCAGTTCTTATGTTCGATCGCGAGGATGTGATCCATCAGGTCGATACTTTCCTGTAGGCCGCGAGTCGTGCGTGCAATTCCAGTCGAGAGAGATGCCGTGACGATCATCGTTCACGCAGCGGCGAGAACTGGTGCGACATGATGCCCTGCCTTCTTGGGTGCGACTGGCGGTTGTGCGCGAATCCACTGTTTCGAGCACCCGCGGCCATGTCCATTCATTGATTGAATCGCATCATTCAAGGCTTGAATGATGCACGTCTTGTTGGCACAGCTTGTGTCTGGTGGTGCGTCCGTTGGTGTCTGGGTACTCTGGAGTTGCAGATGAGAGCCACGGCGTAGGGCGAGGGGCGGATGGAGGCTCAGAGCGGACTGCCGGCAGGGCCGCAAAATCGGCGCTGTGCTGGCTGTGGCGCGGTTCTCGCGTTGGACAACACAGCGCGCTTGTGCAGCCGTTGCCATCGGGAGCAGCGAGATCAACTCCGCACACCGCCGGTCCAGCTCCGAGACGAGTTCTTCGAGACCGATCAGTTTCAAGCGGCATTCCAAAGCCAGGACATCGGCAAGGTACTCAAGGCGTATCGGAACCATCCGCGCTATCTGCAACTCTTTGGCAAGCCGATGAGTCAAGAACTACTTGGCCGCTGGCTCGGCTTGAACCAAGGGCAAGTCAGTAAGCTTGAGAACGCAAAGCCGCGCCCCGAAGACAATTTGGGAACTCTTCGCCACATCGCGAAGACGCTGCATCTCCCGGCACGTCTCCTGTGGTTCTCGTTGGCCGAACAAGGAAACTTCAGTCCGATTGGAGCTACTTCCGGTCCCGGGGACGGCAAGGGCCAAGCCGGTGACCGCGATGATCTGTTGATCGCTCACACTGGGATGGACACCCTGGAGCTTCTGCGGCGCGTCCGCGCGTCCGCTATCAGTTCAGCGACAGTCGATGCGCTGGGAATCACCATCGAACAGCTTTGCTGTGACTACTCGCACGGCGATGCGAGCCAGTTGATCGTTACCGGCAAGCAGTGGCTCGGGAACATGACCGAACTATTGGGCAATCGGCTCACTCTCTCGCAGCACCGTGAGATTCTTCACAATGCCGGAATGCTCGCCCTCCTAGTTGGATGCCTTGAGTACGACCTGGGTGATGCACGGTCGGCTGAAGCCACCCGTCGGATGGCTCTGGAACTCGGGCGGGAAAGCGGCGATCCAGGAATCATCGGGTGGGCTCACGAGATGTTGGCCTGGTTTCACCTGACGGCTGGCAATTATCGCGCGGTGATTCCCGCAGCCGAGTCGGGAACCCTGGCCGCACCTTCTCATTCCGTGTCTGTTCAACTTTTTGGCCAGCAGGCCAAGGCGTACGCGCGCCTCGGAATGCGCGAGGAAGTTCACGCTGCCCTGGAAAGGGGTCGCGAACTGCTGGACCGACTTCCTTATCCGGAGAACCCTGCGAACCATTTCGTAGTCGACCCCGACAAGTGGGACTTCTATGCAATGGACACCTACCGCATAGTCGGCCAAGACGATCTGGCTAAGAGGAACGCCGAAGAGGTCATCCGACGGAGCCGGAACCCCGACGGGTCGCTGAATGCTCCGATGCGCAACGCGGAGGCTCAGCTAACCCTCGCAGTTGTGGCCGCCAGGCAGGGCGAAACCGACGAGGCGAGCAAGATCGGACTTCGAGCGCTCCAGAACGAACGCCAAAGCCGCCCCTCGCTGCTCATGGTGGCCACCGAGCTTTCCAACGAACTCGAAACCTACGGCGCTCGATCAGGCACGGAGTTCCGCGAGATGCTCCGTGAGCTCAAGCGGACAACCTAGACGCACTGCGCATCATTACGATCATGGGCATCCCGATGCACTGTCCGTCGACAGGTCGATATTCCCTCATGGGATAATTATTCCCGTTTGAAATACTGACCAGGGTCGCCTTGAGAGTGACCTGCGAGTATTCGGCGCGTGAATCGTCCATTCAAGAACTGACATAGGCCATTTCGGTCGTTGGCCGCCTACTTGGTGGTGCGGCTCGCAATCCGCGAGTCGGTACCTCCAAGTA
Organism: Actinokineospora guangxiensis; assembly: GCF_042657845.1. Classification (NCBI taxonomy): domain Bacteria; kingdom Bacillati; phylum Actinomycetota; class Actinomycetes; order Pseudonocardiales; family Pseudonocardiaceae; genus Actinokineospora; species Actinokineospora guangxiensis. The sequence goes on from NZ_JBHSKF010000013.1 coordinate 96,177, forward strand.
GGAGCCAACTAACATGATCGAACGCTGGGAATCTCTCCAGGCCCGCCTGTTCCACCTGGGCTATCTGGGAGAAGAGTTGGAGGCGGTGGCCGCTTGCCCGGATCTGGGCGGTTGGCTGTATCGCCAGGTCGCCGATGAGGCTGCGAAGGTCGCTCGGGTCGCTGAGGCATACGCGGATGCGTACGAGTCGGCTGCGGCGTACTACGCGGACGCTGAGGCGGTCGTGTGGTGGGGCAGTGGTGATGCCCGATGAGCGGAAGTCGGGGTCATCGGGGGTCGTTGCCGGGTCGTGAGGCGCGGCGTGGGCCGCGTGTGTTGTCGGCCCGGCACACCACGTCTCGTCGGGCGGGTCGACGTGGCACGCCGGAAGCGCGTCACCGGGTGGTGCTGGCAGTGAGGCCCACCGGGCCGCGCGCCCGGTCTCGGGTCGTGTTGGCGGTTCGCGCGCTGGTGGTGCGGGCCGTGGCGTGGCTGGTGTTGGTTGGTGTGGGTGTACGTCATCGGGTGTCGCGTGCGTACGTGTCCTGGGTGACGTACTGGCCCGCGCTGGCCTATCTCGGTATCGCGGGCCGGGCGCTCGCCCGGTGGCAGGGGTGGCGTTGGCTGGCCACCGCCGCAAGGCGAACGGCACGGCTGGTCTGGACTGGCGCGCGGCGGGTGCTGGTGCCGCTGTGGCGGTGGGCCGGTCCGTGGTGCCGGGATGCTGGCGCGTGGCTGGTGCACATCGCCCCCCGGCTTGCCGCGCGGCTGGCGTGGCGCGGTGTGCGGGTCGCGGTGTGGTGGCTGGCCGTGCGTGGTATGCCCGGTGTGGTCCGGTTGTCGGGCTTGGCCGTGGTGGGTGCGGGTTGGCTGCTGGCTCGGATCGGCCGTTACGTGCTCGCCTATCGCGACTATGGGCCGCTCGTTCGGGAGCTGGAGGTGGAGGGGGCGCGGGCGCACCGGGTGAAGCAGGCGCGGGATGCCTGGCGCCGGACGGCCTACCGCCGCCTGACTCTCGTGACGCTGCTGTGTGGCGGGCTCGCGCTCGGGGTGTCGGCGGTGGTGTCCCGTCACGGCGCTGCCGCCGGGTGGGCCGCCGCCCTGACCGGGTGGGCGGTGCTCGCGGGGATCGGCCGTGCTCGTAGGCCGCGCTCGGACCGACCCGGTATGCCCGCCATGCCGGAGCCGGACCCGACGGAGCCGTTCCCGATCGCGGACGCCCACACGCGCGCTCAGGCGGCCGACTGCGTGTCCCGCGCGGTCACCGCCGAAGGGATCGAGCTGCGCGCGGTGGAGAGCGCTCAACGGCGTGCGTGGGGGTGGGAGACGGCCGTGGTGCTGCGCAAGGGCACACCAGCCGGGCTAGTTGCCAAGGTGGCCGAGTTGGAGACCACGCTCGATCTCCCGTCCGGGGGTGTGCTGGCTGCGCCTGATCGGGCGCGGCGGGCGCGGGTGGTGCTGCGGCTCGCCGAACGTGACCCGTTCGCTGGCATCGCCCTGGCCCCCGATCACCCGCCAGCCTCGTTGTCGCTGCGTGATCCGCAGACGGTAGGGGTTCGCATGACCGGGGAACCGCTGCGCCTGTCCCTGCTGGGGGTACACGGGGTGGTGATCGGCGGTCCGGGGTCGGGCAAGTCGCAGACTCTCCGCACGCTGGCCGACGCGGTGTCCGCCTGTGTTGACGCGGTGGTGTGGGATCTCGACCCGGCAGGCAACGGGCTGGAAGTCCTCGGGGGCGCGGTAGCTCGCTCCGAGCGGGACGCACGCGGCGTCGAAGACGCACTTGCCGAAGCGTTGGCGATGGCGGAGGCACGGCCGAAACTGTTGTCTGGCCTGGGAATGGGTGACGCCTGGGACGTGTCCGCGGAACGTCCCGCGGTGATCGTGTTCTGTGACGAGTACCCGCGCCTGAGCGACCGTGCGAAGTCGCTCGCGGTGGATCTGATTCGGGTCGGTCGCAAAGCCCGGGTGACGGTGATCCTGGCATCCAGCGAGGCCACCTCCGACACCTTGGGCGCGGCGGTCGCGGAGTTCACCGCGCTCAAGGTCATGCACGCCTGCCGTCACGCCGACGTCCGGCTCACGTTGGGCGCGAACATGGTCGCCGAAGGGTGGCGGCCGGACCGGCTCAACCCCGCTACCGGCGAGAGCCCCGAGGACGCCGGGGTGTGCTACGTGCACGCGGCCGGAGCCCGTGACCCCATCCTCAACAAGATCAGTTTGGTTCCCTCAGGCCGGGCCAAGGTCAACGGCAGCCACAGGGCCGCACGCGGCCTGCCACGGATCGATGTCGCCACCCGGGACGCGGCGCGGGCGTTGACGCCGGCGGCCGTTGCGGATGGTTCGGCAGAGCCGGTGGATCAGGCGGGAGTGGCGGACGTGCTGGCCGCGTTCGGCGCGGATGATCGTTTGTGGACAGACACGCTCCTGTCTCGACTTGCTGATGTGGACGGCCGGTACCGGGGGTGGACTGCGGAAGATCTGGCCGGCGTGCTCGCGCCGTTGGGAGTGCGGTCAGCTCAGGTCAAGATCGGGCAGCGCAACCGCAACGGCTACCGCCGCGACCCGATCCAGGGGGCATGGGAAGGCCGGCGGTCGCGGGGTGAGCAGCCGTGACCGGCCCTGCCGACACCGCCGGGATGGCCTCTACCCGGGTCTACCCGGTAGAGGCGGGTAGACCCGCCGGTAGACACCCGGAAACCAGCCCTGACCTGCCCAGTAGGCAGGTAGACCCTCTCTGGCGGGAAGGGGGTGAATACATGCCATTCCACGCTGAAACCGCCCACGCGGCCCACACGCTGGCTGCTGCCCCTACCGGGGGCGGGGGTCAGGTGGTGGTGATCGCCGTGCCGTTGCTGCTGCTGGCGTTGATCGTGTACCTGTGCCGCCACCACCGGCATAAGCCCAGCACCGCGCTGCTGGGTTGCCTCGCCGGAGTCCTGCTGGCCGGGACCGCGATCGGGGCCGGTCTCGCCAACGGCGCGGCCGACCTGATCACCTCCGGCTTTTCCGCTCTGGGCTCCCTGTTCACCGACTGAACCACGCACGGACCAGCAGCCCGAGAGGGGGTGAGACACACGACCAACACCGAGCACAGCGACCAGCGCCACGGGGACACCCACAACGACAGGAGAGAGCAGTGGGAACACGACACCAACCCCGACGGTCACAGCGGCTACATGGCCACGGAGACGTTTCAGCGGTGGGCGCGTCTCTGTTCGACGTTGCCGCCGATGACCCGTGAGGACATCGCCGCCGTGGCAGCCATAGCCCGCCACATCGACACCACCCGCCAACACAGAAAGTGACCACACGAGCCGAGGGCCGACCGCACGTCAGCGGTCGGCCCTCGGCCTGTGTGCGCCCGGCTAGGTGGACCTGGTGTCGGCACCCCGCCGGAACGGCTCGCAGGGCCGCATCCGGGACGGGTCGAACCGGTTGCGGAGCGGCCCGGACGGATCGACCACCAGCCAAGTCGCGTCCCCCAACGCACGGGCGAACAACGCTCGACGCCCCGGCAGGTCACTGTCCTCCCAACGGGCCTCCCACTCCTCCACCGCCTCCGCCCGCGTCGCGGTCTCATCCGACGGGGCGCTCAACAAGGCGTCCAGTTCCGTGGTCGCCGCCGTGTGGTCCCGGGCCAGCGGCTCCATCGCCTCATCGAACGCCGCCAGGGTCATCTTCCGCACCCCCAACCGGCCCGACAGCGACTTCTGAATCGTCTCGATCGTGCTCAGCGTGTCCTGTAGTTCGGCGATCCGCTCGCTGCGGCGCGCGCTGCCCCTGGCCAGTTCAGCGGCGCTGGCCGGGTCGCTCAATCGCGCCAACGCGAAGCTCTTGATCTCCCGATCCGCGCCCCGGGCATCGATGTTGATCTTCCCGCAGCCCCCATGCCGAGACGAACACATGTACCGCCGCCGCTTCTCCCCATCGCTGTAGAGGCGCTGACCGTCATTGCGGCCGAACATCTTCGCCCCACACACCCCACACCGCAGCAGACCCGACCCCAGATACCGCAGCCCCACCGGCGGACCGCTCTTGCGGCTGGTGACCAACGCCCGGAACCGCTCGAACACCTCCGGAGCGATCAGCGGCTTGCCCCGCACCCGACCGACGACCACGCCGTCGTGTTCGATGATCCCGGCCAGTTCCGGCCGCAACAGCGTGGTCTTGACCGTAGTGGCGATGAACCGTTGCCCGGTGGAGGTCCGCAACCCCGCCTCGTTCCACCGACGGGCGTACTCACCCAACGAGATCCCCGCCAGATGTCCCCGAATCGCATCCTTGATCGCCGCCCGTTCCTTCGCGATCAACGCCTTCGACACTGGCAAACGCTCCCCGTTAGGACCGGTGCCGTGTCCGGGAGGCTCCAACCCCGAGAACCCCACACGGCGACGGCCCCCGGTATGCGCCCGACCCCGCTCCCGCATCCCCTGAAACCGGCGCTTCAACCTCCGCGACGTGTCATCACTGGACTTCGCCGCTTGCGCCACCTCAATCCGCAAGATGAACCGGTCATCCGAGTTCGCCAGGTTCCGCGCGCCATGAGCGGACAAGATCACGAACCCGCGTTCGGCCAGGTCGATCAGGCGCTCCAGGTCCTTCGGCTGCCGGAACAACCTGTCGGTGTGCCACACCGCGCACCCATCCGACTCACCCGACTCCACCCGCTCCAACAACCGCTCGAAGTCCGGCCGCCGCACCCCGCGCTTCCACGCCGACAGACCGTCATCCAACTCAAGCCCCACCACCGCACCCGCAGCGGCGATCACCCGACGGTTGTCCGTGTGCTGGTCGTCGATCTTCTCCAACTCGCCTGTCTCCGGCACCTGCGACAGCCGCGCGTAGGAGTCCAACACCAGCGCTCGTGCTGGCCGCTTCCTGTCCTGGTGTCGGGTGGAGCGGGTCCGCTTCGCCTGTTTCCCCTGGTCAGCCATGCCGGACACGATACGTACCCAACAGGTGCTTCGCCTGGGGGAGAAAAGCATCGCCGAAGCGAATTCACCCCATCGGACACCCCCCAGCCAACCCGACCACCCGGCCAAGCCGCCAACGAAGGGACCACCCCCTAAGCACCCACCAACCCCCTCTGGCATGGTGTGACCGCTTCGGCGCCGACCCGCAAGCCGCCCGAAACACCCCGGGAATAGCCAGCGGCCCACCGGTGCTGAACCGAAGAGCAGGCGTGTCGATAACGTGGAGGTAGCCCGTGTCAGACCCGGAGGACATGGTTGAGATCGACTCCGATGTCCCGGATCTCGACGGGGTCGTGCTCCTGCACCACTTCGACGGGTTCATGGACGCCGGAGCGGCCGGAGCCACCGTCGTGTCCCACCTGCTCGACGTGTTCGAGCACCGGACAGTCGCCCGGTTCAACGTCGACTCCCTGGTCGACTACCGCGCGAGACGTCCCACCATGGTCTACGACTCCGACCGCTGGACCGAGTACAACGCCCCCGAACTCGTGGTCCGCCTGGCCCACGACGCGGCGGGCACCCCGTTCCTCCTGCTCACCGGCCCCGAGCCCGACCGGGGCTGGGAGGCCGTGACCGCGGCGGTGCTGGCGCTGGTCGAGCGGTGGGGCGTGCGGCTGGCGGTCAGCGCGCACGGCATCCCGATGGCGGTCCCGCACACCCGCGAGCTGAAGGTCATCTCCCACGGGACGCGGCCCGAGCTGGTCACCAGCCAGTCGCCGTTCGGCCGGGTCCAGGTGCCGGGGCACCTCTCGGCACTGGTGGAGTTCCGCCTCGGCGAGGCGCGCCGCGACGCCGTCGGCTTCGCCGCCTGCGTGCCGCACTACCTCGCGCAGAGCACCTACCCCACGGCCGCTCTGGCGCTCATCGCGGCGCTGACGGCCGCCACCGGCCTCGACGTCCCGACCGACAGCCTGCGGGAATCCGCCCGGCAGGCCGACGCCGAGATCGCCCGCCAGGTCTCGGAGTCCGACGAGGTCGCGCACCTGGTCGAGAACCTGGAGCAGCAGTACGACGCCCAGCAGTCCCTCCTGGCCGACGGCGACCGCGTCCCCAGCGCCGACGAACTGGGCGCCGAGTTCGAGCGGTTCCTCTCCGAGCAGCCCCGCGACCGCTGACGGCGGACAGACGACGAGGGGCCGGGCGCTGGGGCACCGCCCGGCCCCTCCCCCGTCTACGCGGGGAGCGGGGTGACCTCGAACGTCGCCCGGTAGTCGTTGCCCTCGATGAGGGTGTAGTACTCGACGCCCTGCCAGGAGAACTGCCACGGTGCGGCGTCGCGGGGTCCGCTACCCGGGTGGGCCGCAGGGGTACCCGGTGTTCGTCGACGGAGTCCGCGCGGTGCACGGTGAACCAGCTGACCCCGTACACCTGCAACCCGGCCACGGGCGCGGTCAGCACCTCCGGGACCGTGGCCTTCAGCCGGGCGGTCTCCGGGGCGCAGGCGCCCACGCAGGTCGTGCACAGCGACGCGCGGGTCGTGGACACGGCGGCCAAGGCGGGCGTCAGCCTCGCCTCCCGCCCGCCGCCTACACCGTGCAGTGCTGGGCAGGCAGCGCGTGGACGGCGGCACCCAACCAGGTCAGGTCCCCGGGGACCCGGTGGGCAACTACAACCGGGTGACCTTCGGCCCCGTCACGGCGCAGCGCGTGCGCGTGCTGCTGACCCACCAGGGTGCGCGCCGCCGTCGCGGCACTCGGCTACCGCCGCAACAACGCGGCGCGCTCACGGACCGCGGCACGACCCCGCCACCCGTCGTCCACACCGACTGGTCCCCGGCGACCGGTTACGCGGCGGGCGCCACCCTCGCCCGCGACCCGGACGTCACCGCGACGGTGCGCCAGGACTTCAGCGCCGTCGCCGGCCTGGCCTCGGGCCTCCTCGGTAGACGACAGCCCCGTTCCTCTCCGGGACCTAGGCTGAGCGGCATGGGCGAACTCGTGGCGCTGCGTCCCCTGGTGGAGCGGGATCTGGACCTGCTGGAGCGTCTGCACGGCGATCCCGGCGAAGCCGGGGAGTTCGGCTTCTTCGGGCACCGGAACCCCGGGGTGCTGCGTCGGCAGTGGGCCGAGGTCGGCTTCCTGACCGACAAGGGTGGGCGGCTGGCCGTGGTCGGGGAGGACGATCGGTTCGTCGGCGAGGTGCAGTGGCGGGAGGTGTTCCAGGGGCCCGCCTCGCCCTGCTGGAACATCGGGGTGGGTCTGCTCGCGGCGGAGCGGGGGCACGGGCACGGCACCCGGGCGCAGCGGCTGCTGGTCGACTACCTGTTCGACCACACCAAGGCCAACCGGGTGGAGGCATCGACCGAGCGGGCGAACGTTGCCGAGCGGCGGGCGCTGGAGAAGGCCGGGTTCACTCGGGAGGGTGTGCTGCGCGGGGCGTGCTTCCGGGCGGGTGCGTGGCGGGACATGGTTCTGTACGCGGTCCTGCGCTCGGACATCACCGAAGCCGCCCCCGTGGCGAGGCCCGCGGACTAGCGGGCGCGCGGTTCGAGGATGACCACGGGGATCGTGCGGTCGGTCTTCTTCTCGTAGTCGGCGAAGCCGGGGTAATCGGCTTTCTGCTTCTCCCAGATCGGGCTTCGCTCCTCGTCCCCGGCCACCCGGGCCGTGACGGGGCGGGTTTCGGTGCCGATCTCGACGGTGGCTTCCGGGGTCGCCACGAGGTTGTGGTACCAGGCGGGGTGGACGTCCATGCCCGCGTAGCTGGCGAAGACGGCCACGCGGCCGTCGCCGAGGTCCTGGTACATCATCGGGTGGAGTCGTCGCTGGCCGGACTTGGCTCCGGTGCTGTGCAGGAGCAGCAACGGCGCGCCCGCGAAGTTGCCGCCGACCTTGCCGCCGTTGGCGCGGAACTCCTCGATGACCGCCTTGTTCCAGTCGCTCACTGCTGGTCCTCCACCCGGTTGTCCGACGTCGGTGCCCCCGGATTCTCGCCCGTCGGCGAGGTGACGTCGAGGTGGCCTGGCTCGCCGCCTCGGTCCGGGACGAGATCCGCCGAAGCATCCCAGCAGCTAAGCGAACTTCGCCCCGCCGCGCCAACACGGTCGATCTTCGCTGCTCCAGCCGCAAGGCAAGGGCTCCGGAGCCTGTTCCCGCGCGATCGGGAGTCCTTCGGCGGACCGCACTCCGTTGCTAGGGTCTCCCGGTGCCGGGTTCCGGGCGGGGCGACGTCGAGGCGGCGTTCGCGTTGTCGGCGCGGCGCTTCGCCGCAGCGGTGCGCGGCTGTGTGGTGGTGCTGGTCAGCGCGTTCGGTGTGCTCGGCGTGTCCGTTCCCGTGGCGGTGTTCGGGGTTGTGGTGGCCGGGGCGGCGGTGGACTGGTGGGTCGCGGTGACCGGGCGGGCGGCGTGGGCGGGGTTGGCGGCGGCCGTGCTGCGGGTGGTCGTGGTGTGCTGGGCCGCGGGGCAGTCGGAGTGGGCGCTGCAGGTGGTGACGATGACCGCGATCACCGTGCAGTGGGAGTGGCGGGCGCGGGTGGCTGTGCCCGTGGCAGGGCTGCTGCTGGCGGTCCACCTCGCGACCGGTGGGGGCGGGGTTGCTGTCGTGGTGCGGGTGGTGGTCGAGTGCGCGCTGGCCCGGCTCGGGTTCGCGCTGGCGCGGCGGTCGAGTCGGCGGGTGGACGAGCTGCGGGTCCGGCGGGCGGAGCTGGACCTGGCCGAGTCGACGTCGGTGGCGCGCAGGCTGCGGGAGCGGGAGTACCTCGCCCTGCTGCACGACACCGCTTCCTCGACGTTCCTGCTGGTCGCGGCAGGCGGAGCGGACGTGTCGAAGGAGAAGGTGGCCGAGTACGCCCGCCACGACCTGTCCGTGCTGACGAGCGAGCCGCCGGAGAGCCGGGGCCCGGTCGACCTCGGCGCTTCCCTCGCGGTGGTGGTGTCCCGCGTCCCGCTCGCTGTCGACGCCCGTCTGCCGGGCGGGGTGCTCGTGCCCGCACCGGTGGCGCTGGCCGTGGTCCGGTCGGTGCGGGAGGCCCTGTCCAACGTCGTCCGGCACGCCGGGGTGGGCGACGCCCAGGTCGAGGCCCGCGCCGGCGGCCGCGGCGTGGTCGTCACCGTCACTGACACGGGACGGGGGTTCCGGGCAGAGGAAGTGCCGTCCGCCAGTCGTGGCATCCGGGGGTCGGTCGTCGAGCGCATGGCCGCGGTCGGGGGACGCGCTGCGGTCACCTCCCAGCCAGGACGCGGGACGACCGTGCGGCTGGAGTGGTCCGGTGCGTGAGCGTTCCGCCGTCGAGGTGTACGCCACCATGCGGATCGCGCTGCTCGTGGTGGCGCTGGGAGTCCAGTTCGGACTGTGCGCGCGGCAGCTGGGCGGCGGGAGCCATGTGCTGTCGTGGAGCGCGTTCATCGTGCTGGGCTGTGTGAGCGCGCTCTGCGTGCCGTGGGTGGTGCGCGGCCGGGCGTTGCCGGGGGTGGTCGTCGCGGTGGGGGTGCCTGCGTCGCTGGCGGCGGCGTGGTTGGCGTCGGGCGTCGTGCCGGACGGCCTGCGGTTCCAGGCCGTCGACTGGGCGTTCGGGCTGGTGGGGTGGCATCTCGTGCTGGTGCTCCTCGACCGGGTGCCGGTGCTGCTCGCCGCGATGGGCGCCCACCTCGGGGTGAGCGCGGTCCAGTTCCTGCCCGCACCGGTCGCCGAGGTGGGCGCGGCGGGGTCGGTGGTGTTCGGGGCCGTCAGCCTGCAGCTGGCGGTCGTGGTCATCACCCGGATGTTGGCGCGCAGCAGGGCCGAGGCGGTGGCGGCGGCAGCCGAGCACGATCGGCAGGCCGCGCGCGTGCGCCACGCCGAGCAGTGGGAGTGCGAGCAGCGCACGGCGTTCGCCGGGCGGCTGGGCGCGGTGCTGCCCCTGCTGGCCGACCTCGCCGACGGGGTGCTCGACCCGCGCGAGGAGGACACCCGGCGGCGGTGCGCGCTCGCCGCGACACAGCTGCGCAGGCTGTTCGCCGAGCACGACGAGGTCCCCGACCCGCTCGTCCACGAGATCACCGCGTGCGTGGTGGTCGCGGAACGGCGGGGACTGGAGGTGTCGCTGGCGGTCGGCGGCGTGCCCGCCGACGTCCCCGCCGAGGTGCGCCGCGCGCTCATCGGCCCGGTCGCCGCGGCACTGGCGGCAGCACGGGAGCGGGCGAAGGTGAGCGTGCTGCGCACCGGCGACGACGTGCGGGTGGCCGTCGTCGGCGACGCCCGGATCGACGATGGGACGGCCGCCGGGATCGCCGGGGTGGAGGTGTCGCGCGGCGCTTATGGTGACCTCGTGCGGACGGAGACCAGGTGGCGCAGGAGCTGAGCGCGGTCGTGATCGATGACCACCCCGCCGTGCGCGACGGGGTGGCGCAGTGGCTGGCCGCGGGCCTGCCCGCTATTCGGGTCGTGGCCACCGGGGGCGACGTCGGCGCCGCGTGGGTCGGGGCGGGCGCCGGTGCCGACGTGGTCGTCCTCGACCTGCACCTGGGCGGACCCGCCCCGGCCGAGTCCGACCTCGCCAGGCTGGTCCGGGCCGGGCGGCGGGTCGTCGTCTACTCGATGCGCGCCGACGCCGCCACGGCGCTGACGTGCCTGGAGGCGGGCGCGCTGAGCTACCTCACGAAGGCGGAGGGGGCCACGCACCTCCGCGCGGCCGTCGCCGCCGCGGCGGCGGGGCGGACGTACACGCCGCCTTCGCTGGCCGGAGTGCTCGCCGGGGACAGTTCCCCGCGCAGGCCGGTGCTCTCCGCACGCGAGACCGAGGTGCTCATCGAGTGGTTCCAGTCGGAGTCCAAGGAGTTCGTGGCCCAGCGGCTGGGCATCTCGCTGAGCACGGTCAACGCCCATCTGGAGCACATCCGCGTCAAGTACGCGACCATCGGCCGCGAGGCCCCGACCAAAGCGGCGCTGGTCGCCAGGGCGCTGCAGGACGGCCTGGTCCGGCTGGAGGACCTCTGAGCGGACCGCTGCGCCGAACGGCCGTCGGTCGATCACCCGATGTGGGTTATTCCCCACCCTTCCTACCGTCGTGGCGACAGAGTCGGTGGAGGCGGGAGTCGGCGATGACGGGCGACGGTGTGACCAGGCGGACCTTCCTGTGCGGAACGGCGGCCCTGTGCGGAACGGCGGCGGCGGGTGCGGCGACCGCGCTCGGCGCGACGGCGGCGCACGCCGCCGCCGGCTTCTACAACCCGTTCACCGGGTACCCCCTCACCGGCACGTGGGAGGAGCACATCAGGCGCGGCTCGCTCGGCGGCATCGACTACGGCATGGGCGTCGGCACCCGGCTGCCCGCCGCGGGCGGCGGCGTCGTCACGAACATCCCGAACAACGGCACCGGCGGGCACACGGTGACCATCCAGCACGACAACGGCTACCGCACCCAGTACATGCACCTGTCGCAGTTCCTGCTGGGCAACGGCACCAGGGTCGGAATGGGGGCCGTCGTCGGGCTCTCCGGCGGCGCGGCAGGCGCGCCGGGGTCCGGCAACTCGACCGGGCCGCACCTGCACTGGCACATGATCAGTCCAGGCGGCACCCGGATCAACCCGCTGACCTACATCGGCGGCGGCGGTGGCGGTCTGCCGAAGACGACGACCGAGCAGGACGGCGTCCCCGGGACGATCATGTGGAAGCGCGCCCAGAACTGGCTGCGCGCCGAGCAGGGCTACACCGGACCGATCGACGGAGTCCCCGGGGTCAACACCTACGCCGCCCTGCAGCGCGGCGTGCGGGCCTACGGGTACACCGGACCGATCGACGGCGTCCCGGGAGTCAACACGTGGGCCGGGGTTCAGCGGCTGGCGGCGCGGTGGGGCTACACGGGACCGATCGACGGGGTGATGGGCCCCAACTCGTGGCGGGGCTTCGCCAGGTTCGTCAACCAGGACAAGTACAGCTAGGGGGCCGTGATGCTGGTGCAAGCGGTCGTCGCGGCCGGGCACGCCACCTCGGTCACCGGGCCGGTGCCGCCCGGCCTCGCCACCGGGGTGGACGTGTCCACCTGGCAGGCGGGGATCGACTTCGGCCAGGTGCGGGCGGCCGGGCACACCTTCGCCATCGTCAAGGCGGGTGGCTCGCCGCCAGCGGAAGGCCCGTACACCAGTCCGCACTACGCCAACCAGGTCGCCGGGGCCCGCTCGGCGGGCCTGCGGGTGGGGCACTACTGGGTCAGCGGTGACTTCTCCACCCCCGTGCGGGCCGCCGACCACTTCGTCGCCAACCTGCACGACTACCGCCGCGGCGATGTTCTGTCGATCAGCTGGGGCTACCGGGGACCGATCGACGGCGTGATGGGGCCGAACTCCTGGCGCGCCTTCGCCCGGTTCGTCAACCAGGACACCTACGACTAGAGGACTGACATGTGCGACGGCTGTAGCGATGACGCGCGCGGGCTCGGACGGCGGGGGTTCCTCGCCGTGCTCGGGATGGCCGCCGCCGTCCCGGTCCTGAGCGCGGGCCGGGCCGAGGCCGCGACCTTGCGGGACGGGCGCTGGTGCAACCCGGCGCTCGGCTACTTCCCCTCGGGCGGGCACTACGGCGCGCCGCGCGGAAGTGGTTCCCACGCGGGCCAGGACGTCACGAACAGCACCGGCACGGCGGTGTACGCGGCCGCGGCGGGCACCGTCGTGCGCAGGCAGTGGGGAGGCGGCCTCGGCGGGCGCACCGGCAACGCGCTGGTGATCTCCCACGGCGGTGGGGTCTACACCTACTACGGCCACCTCAGCGTCTACCGCGCGGCGCTGAACCAGTCGGTGGCGGCCGGGCAGCGGATCGCCGACATGGGCGCGACCGGCAACGTCACCGGGCCGCACCTGCACTTCGAGGTGCACTCCGGCGGGCTGGGGACAACGGTCAACCCGGTGCCCTTCCTGACCGCGCGCGGCGTGGCGCTCGGCGGCGGCTGGTCCTCGATCGACCCGGACGCGCGTGGGGCGACGGTGTCGGCCATCCAGCACCTGATGAACCAGCGCGGTGCGGGCCTGCTGGTCGACGGGCACTACGGCGGCGTGTCGGTGGCGGCGGTGAAGCGGTTCCAGTCCGGCCGAGGTCTGGTCGCCGACGGGCAGGTCGGTCCGAAGACCTGGCCCGTGCTCGTGTACTCGCTGAGCCAGGGGGTGTCGGGTCACCACGTTCGCGGTCTTCAGACCGCGCTGAACAAGCGCGGCGCGGGCCTGGCCGTGGACGGCGGCTTCGGGGCGGTGACGACCTCGGCCGTCCGCTCCTTCCAGTCGGCGAACCGCCTGGTCGTCGACGGGAACGCGGGACCGCTCACCTGGCGCGCGCTGGTCGGCTGATCGCGGTCTTCCGCCCGATCGCCTCCGTCCCCTATGCTCATCGACTGGGAGCGCTCCCAGTTCTAGGGGCCTCCCACGGAGGAGCGCCATGAGGTCCGTGCTGGTCGTGTCCCTGGTGGCGGCCGCTGTCACCCTGCCCGCCCCGTCCGCCGCCGCGGCGGACGGCTGGATCGAAGCCGAGGACGGCGCGCTGTCCGGCACGGTCGTGGAGACCGCGCTGGAGGGGTTCTCCGGCGACGGGTACGTCGGCGGGTTCGACGAGGCCTCGGACACCCTGACGATCACCATCCCGGACAGCCCCGGCGGCCTGCACGACCTGACCATCCGCTACGCCACCCCGTACGGGCCGAAGAAGGCGGGGCTCGCGCTCAACGGCAGTCCGATCGGCGAGCTGCCGCTGCCGGAGAACCCGGCGTTCACCGAGGCGACCGGCTCCAAGCTGGCCTTGCGCGAAGGGGACAACACGCTGACCTTCGCCACCGCGTGGGGGTGGTACCTGATCGACGCGATCAAGGTGGTGCCCAGCGCACCCGCCGAGCCGGGGGTGCACGAGGCCGAGGACGGGGCGCTCAACGGGACCGTCGTGGAGAGCGCCGTGCCCGGGTTCTCCGGGCGCGGCTACGTCGCGGGGTTCGACGCCGCGAGCGACAGCGTCACGATCACCATCCCGGACAGCCCGGGCGGGCTGCACGACCTCAGCATCCTCTACGCGACCCCCTACGGCGCGAAGACGGCGTCGCTGTCGCTCAACGGAAGCGGGCTCGGCGAGGTGCAGTTCCCCGAGCACCCGTCGTTCACCTCCATCAGCGCGGGCAAGGTGCTGCTGGCCGACGGCGACAACACGATCACCATCACCAGCAACTGGGGCTGGTACCTGATCGACGCGATCAAGGTCGTGCCCAGCGCCCCGCGCGGGCCGCACCAGGTCACCGGCGCGCTCACCGACCCGGCCGCGACCGCGGAGGCCAAGGGGCTCATGCGCTACCTCGCGGCGAACTACGGCACGGCGGTCCTCTCCGGCCAGCAGGACCAGGCCTCCATCGACTGGGTCGAGGAGAACGTGGGGCGGGCGCCCGCCGTCGGCGGCTACGACCTGATGGACTACTCCCCCAGCCGCGTCGAGCGCGGCACGGTCGGGCGCGACGTCGACCACGCGATCGCCTGGGACCGGCGCGGCGGCGTCGCCACCCTCGCCTGGCACTGGAACGCGCCCAGCGGCCTGATCGATGAGCCGGGACGCGAGTGGTGGCGCGGCTTCTACACCGACGCGACGACCTTCGACCTCGCCGCCGCCCTGGCCGACCCGTCCTCGGCGGACTACCGCCTGCTGGTGCGCGACATGGACGCGATCGCGGTGCAGCTCAAGCGCCTGGCCGACGCGAGCGTCCCCGTCCTGTGGCGGCCACTGCACGAGGCCGAGGGCGGCTGGTTCTGGTGGGGGGCCAAAGGACCCGGACCCGCCAAGCAGCTCTACCGGCTGCTGCACGAGCGCCTCGTCGGCCACCACGGCCTGCACAACCTGATCTGGGTGTGGAACTCCGTGGCCCCCGAGTGGTACCCGGGCGACGAGGTGGTGGACGTGGTCAGCATGGACTCCTACCCGCCGGGCAACGACCACGGTCCCGTGATCGGCCCGTACGAGCGGCTGGTGGAACTCGGCCAGGACCGCAGGCTCGTCGCCCTCGGCGAGGTCGGCCCCATCCCGGACCCCGACCTGCTGGCCGCCTACGAGGCGCGGTGGAGCTGGTTCGTCACCTGGAGCGGGTCATTCGTCCAGGATGGCGTGGTCAACCCGCTGCCCTTCCTCCGCGAGGTCTACGCCCACGAGCGGGTCATCACACTGGACGAGCTGCCCGAGTTCAAGACCACCCCGGGCGCCTGCACGGCGACCGCGCGCGTGGTCGCCCAGTGGGGCACCGGCCACCACGTGGAGGTCACCGTCCGGCACGCGGAGAACGCGCCCAGCGCGGGCTGGCGGGTCCGGTGGGCGCTGGCGCCCGGCCAGACCGTGGGCAGCCACTGGAGTTCGCGCATCACCACCAGCGGCGCCACGGCCACGGCCACGAACCTGTCCTGGAACGCGGCCGTCCCGGCGGGCGGGGCGACCACGTTCGGCTTCCTCGGCACCGGCTCCCCCACCCTCCCGGCCCTGACCTGCGCGATCGGGTAGGCGCGTCAGCTCTAGTCGCGCGACCGGGCGCGCACGGCTCGCATCCGGCGGGCGCCTCGAGCACCATGTCGAGCCGTTGCCATCCAGGAACGCGAAGCCGCCCACGAGTGGCGGTCCCGCCGACGAGGACCGCTGTCCCCGCACGCGGCCAGGGGCGCGGCCCGCGCTGGTGGACGATCCGGATGTCGCGGCCCGCCTGCAGGACGGACAGGCGCGAGGACGGATCGACCGCCCCCACGCTCGCCTGGTTCGACGCCCTGTCGCCGTGCAGGTCGTGATGGTCCCACGGCGTGGTTGCCGCGCGGCGGGTTTCTCGATCGGCCTGGCGCCGCTGGGAGCTATCCCCGGCCGCTCGTCGCCGGTGCGGTGTGGGTCGGTGTGGTGGCGAAGATCCAGCGGTTGGCCGCGAGGGCGTCGTTCGGTTCTGGGCGGGGGCCGCGGCCGTGGTGGGTGGTGAAGTCGAAGGGGGTGCGGGTGGTTGTGGTCCAGGACTTGGTTGTCAGGTGGTGGGCGGAGTCCGGGCGGGGGTCGCCGTCGAAGAGGGCGAGGAGGTCGACGCCGATCTGCTCCCTGGTCGAGGTGTAGACCGGGCTGTCGCGGACTTCCAGCCTCTCCCTGACCAGTTTCACCTCGTACGCCAGCGAGCTGCCCGGCGCGGACAGGCGGTCCACGGTCTCGATGAGACGGTGCTCGGCCGTGCTCGGCAGGTAGAGGAACACGCCTTCGGCGAGCCACGCGGTCGGGGCCGTCGGGTCGAACCCGGCCGCGACCAGCGCCGTGGCCCAGTTGCCGCACAGGTCCGCCGCGATGGGAGTCCGGGTGGTCGCCGGGGTGGCGCCGAGTTCGTCCAGAACGTGCTGTTTGAAGGCCAGCACCTCGGCGTGGTCGATCTCGTAGACCCCGAGGCCGGGCGGCCAGGCGAGCCGGTACGCGCGGGTGTCCAGGCCCGCTCCGAGCAGAACCACTTGGCGCGCGCCCGCGTGGACGGCGTCGAGGAGGTGGTCGTCCAGCACCCTGGTGCGCAGGCCGAAGTAGCGGCCCAACCGACCCCACAGCGGGTTCGCCTCCCCGCCCTGGACCTCGCTGGGGTGCACCGGCCACCTGTGCGACGCGTGCGCGGCGCGGACGAAATGCTCGGCGTAGGCGTCCTGGGCCAGCCAGTCGGGTCGGTGGGTCTCGATCGCGCGCGCGGCGGCGACCATGAGCGCCGTCAGGCCGACGCCGTCCTCGACTCCCGCGCTGGTCCTGGTGTCGCTGTGCCGTCCCACGTCTCCTCCGTTTCCACGAAGCGGGTCCAGGTGTCCGGGCGGTCGTGCGTGGTGGTGCGGGCGCCGTACAGCACACGCATGAACCGCAGGATGTCCTCGTCCGGCAGGTGCAGGGCTGTGGTGCAGTCGGTCAGCACCGTGACGTGGTAGCCCTTCTGGAATGCCGTGCGCGCGGTGGAGTCCACGCAGACGTCGGTGAACAGGCCGGCGAACACCAGGTGCGTGGCGCCGCGCTGAGCCAGGTGCCGCTCGAAGCCGGGGGCGAGGAACGCGTCGAAGCACGCCTCTTTGGTGAACACCTGCTCCCCCGGCATCGGCGACACCGCGTGGAACCGCGCGCCCCAGGTGCCCTCGCGGCACTTCGGCGGCTTGCCGTGCAGGGCGTCGCGGCGGCGCCAGCTCGGCCGCTGGTACTCCACGTCGCCGAGGAACCGCACGAACACGACCTCGGTGCCGTGGTCCCGCGCCGTCCCGACGGCCACGGCGGCGGTGCCTGCCACGGTCTCCAGCCTCGCTGGGTCGCCGGGGTAGCGCCTCGCGGCGAGCGGGCCCGCGCAGAAGTCGTTCTGCAGGTCCACGACCACCAGCACCGTCCCCGGCGCGGGCGTCACCACCCCGCCACCGGGGTGGCCAGCGGGTCGACCGCGGCGAGCAGCGCGTCGGCGACCCCGGTGGTGGTGTGGCGTCCGCCGAGGTCGGGTGTGCCGACGCCACGGCGCCGCAGCGCGTCGATGGCGCGTTCCACCTGGCGCACCGCGCCCGCGCAGCCGCCGTGGTGCTCGGCGATGGCCGCCGCTGCCCGGATGGTCGCCACCGGGTTGACCGCGCCCCGCCCGGCGAGATCGTCCGCCGAGCCGTGCACGGTCTGGTACTCCACCAGCCCGGCCACGTCCGGGTGCAGGTGGACGTTCTCGGTGCAGCGGTTCTCCTGGCGTTCGCCGCCGAAGCGGTCGAGCAGCACCACGTGCATGATGTCGGCCCACTCGTTGCCCGCGATGAGCAGCGTCCGCTCGCCGAGCCCGTGCTCGACCAGGTTGCGGTTGACCGTGTCCGGCTGGCACAGCCGGATGGCCACCCCCAGCCGCCGGGACAGCGCGGTGACCCACTCGTCGAGCGCGCCGTCGAGCAGGTGGAACTTGTAGGCCATCAGCACCTCGCCTGGGCCGCCGTCGGGCCACTGCCTCCTGGCCCGCTCCAGCGCGAAGGCGATGATCTCCTCGGTGATCTCCCGGCTGAACTCCATGGTCCGGGTCACCGCGCCGGGAGTGTGCTGGTTCTCGCCGGTGTAGAAGCCCTGGGCCTCGTCGCGCACCAGCAGCAGCGAGGCGGACTGGTGGGTGAGCACGTCGACCTTCACCGCCCGCAGCCGCTGCCGCACCAGGTACAGCGACTGGGCGTTGATCGCCGTGCGGAACACCGCCGCCACGCCGCGGCCCGCGAGAGCGCGGCAGAACTGCTCGTAGTGCTCGGCGTCCTCCTGCGTGCGGCGGCGGATCTCCCCGATGCCGAGCGAGCGCAGCGACACGTAGGAGTCGTACACGCGGGGCGAGCGCACGATGTCGAACCCGACCCCGTGCGCCTCCCCCAGCCGCTGGAGCACCCGCTCGAAAACCTCGGCCAGCTCCGGGCCCGTTCCCCCGCCGACCGCGAGACCCACCACCGGGTTCGGCATGCGGTTCAGGCCCCCGCCCGCTCCACGAGGTGGTCGCCGGCGATTCCGGCCTTGTCGGGCCCGTAGTAGTCCTTGATTCCCCGCACCCAGGTGGCGACGGTGACGCGGTCGTGGGCGTCGGGTCCGAAGGCGTCGAAAAGCGCGTCGACATTCGCCTGCCCAAAACCGATGGCCGTCATGAGCGCGGTGAACACGGGCCGTTCGATGAGGCCGTCCCCGTCCGGGTCGCCGAGTGCGGCCAGCGAGTCCGCGAACTGTTCGACCGTCCTGTCGAACCGTTCCGGGGACAGCACGCAGGCGGTGTACTCCTCGAAGGTGACCCGGTTGTCCCTATCGGTGTCCAACTCGGCGGCCAGGGTCGACCAGTACTGGGCAAAGGCGGCCGACATCGCGCGCTTGGCGGATTCATCCGAGCCCTTGGCGGCGGCCACCACGCGGTCGGACATGAGCTGGAAGTCCTCGGAGCTGAGGTAGCCGGAGCCGTTGGCGTCGAGAAGGGTGAAGACGAGCCCGACCCGGTCTAGCGCTTCCGTGCGCATTGTTGCCCTTTCCTGATTGCAACGGGGAATTGTCCGTCGCCGAACCGGCGGCGACTGAGATCGACTATGCCAGACGTCAGGCCGCGCCGACTTGGACGACTTGTGGATCACCGGAAAGAATGAACTTCAGCGAAACTGCCCGCACTGCGGCGAATGAGTCGCACGATCGGCCGCCCGGGGCCAAATATCGTCCGCCTATTCAGCGGCCCACCCACTCTCAGTCGCAGTCGCCTGGTAAACGGACGCTGTCAACTCGCACTTTCCGGCAACAACCGGGCGGATCGCCGTGAACGAACGGTGACAGGCACCTGTCGGCCGCGCGGCCGCGTGCGGCCCGACGCCCTCGTCCGGCGGCGGTGCCGATCTTGCGCCTAGGCTGGGGGGAACCGGGCGGCGGTCCCGAGACAGAGCGGCGGGGAGGTCGACGTGGTTGTCGCCGGAGTCGTGCTGGCGGTCGTCGGCCTGATCGTGGCGATCGCGCAGCCGTCGGCGCCGTGGGGAATGAACCCGCTGGTGCTCGGACTGGCGCTGCTGGCCGTCGGCCTCGTGCTGGGCGCACTGGGACTGCGCAAGCGGGCCCGCGAACGGGCCAAGGGCACCGGACCGGTCGGCAACCCGGTCCAGCGGATGCGCGCCTTCCCCAGGCTGCTGCGCGCTCGCAAGCACGGGTACACAGGGTTGTCGCTTACCCAGCCCGCGCAGTGGCTGCTGGCCGTGGTCTACCTGGTGTCGCCGATCGATCTCCTGCCCGAGCTGCTTCCCCTGATCGGCGTGACCGACGACGCGGGCGTCCTCCTCTGGCTGCTGACAAACACCTCCGACGCCTCGGGCAGGTACCTGCGCTGGGAACGGGGGCGCTCGCCCGAGACCGCGGGCCGCGGCGACGCCCGCAAGGACCTGGCGTCGTGACCGACCGCCCGATGCCGCCCATGGACGCCGACGAGCGCGCCACGCTGGCGGGCTGGCTCGACTTCTACCGGGCGACGCTGATCGCCAAGTGCGACGGGCTGACCGAGGAGCAGTTGCGGACCGCTTCGGCGCCGCCGTCGCCGCTGACGCTGCGCGGCTTGGTCCAGCATGTGACCGAGGTCGAGCGCACTTGGTTCCGGCGGGTGCTCGCGGGCGAGGCGGCGCCGCCGGTCTACCCGTCAAGCCCGGGTTCGGCGGGCCACGACGGCGGCTTCACCCCCGACGACGGCCCATTCTCCTCGGCGAGGCGGCTCTGGGAGGACGAGGTCGCACACGCGCGGTCCGCGTGCGCGGCGCGCGACCTCGGCGACTCGGCGGCGTTCGGGGAGGGCCGGGTCACGGTGCGGTGGGTCTACTCGCACATGATCGCCGAGTACGCCCGCCACTGCGGCCACGCCGACCTCCTCCGTGAACGGCTCGACGGAGCCACGGGCGTCTAGGGCCCGCGGCACTTCGGACGGGCCGCGTCGCGCGTCACGCTATTGACCAGTGGGACACCGCGCACTACGGTCCCGAGAAAGCGCTTGCAGAAAGCGCTTTCCCCCAGTGCGGCACCGATGCCTGCACGTGACCGGCGAGGGGAGGCGACGCTCGGGCAGTGGTCGCGGCACCGCGTGGCGCGGTGTCGACCCGTCGGCCGATCCTGCCCGCTCCAGAGAAGCGGCTGACCACTCAGCCTTCAATGACGCAGGAGATGACGTGACAAGATCAGCGGCATGGCGTGTCCCCGCCATGGCGTCCGCCTTCGCCGTCGTGGTGTCGGCCAGCGTGGTGCTGGCGACGTCCGCGACGCCGTCGGCGTCGGCGGCCAGTGACACGGCGACCGGGTTCGCCTCCCAGAACGGTGGGACGACGGGCGGGCAAGGTGGCGCGACGGTGCGGGCCACCACCGGCACCCAGATCCACCAGGCCCTGTGCAGCCGGGCCAGCAGCAGCACCCCGATCACCATCCAGGTCGAGGGCACCATCAACCACGGCAACACCACCAAGGTCTCCGGCTCCAGCTGCTCGACGGCCGCCGGGGTGATCGAGCTCAAGCAGATCAGCAACGTCACGATCATCGGGGTCGGCAGCGGTGCCGTCTTCGACCAGATCGGCATCCACATCCGCGAGGCCAGCAACATCATCATCCGCAACGTCACCGTCCGCAACGTCAAGAAGTCCGGGTCGCCCACCTCCAACGGCGGGGACGCGATCGGGATGGAGAGCGGCGTCCGCAACGTCTGGGGCGACCACCTCACGCTGCTGGCGTCCGGCGGCGAGGCGGAGGGCTTCGACGGCCTGTTCGACATGAAGGACGACACCAAGTACGTCACGCTGTCGTACAGCATTCTGCGCAACTCCGAGCGCGGTGGGCTCATCGGCTCCAGCGAGAGCGATGTCTCCAACGGGTTCGTGACGTTCCACCACAACCTGTACCAGAACCTGAACTCCCGCACGCCGCTGCTGCGCGGCGGGGTGGCGCACATGTACAACAACCACTACGTGGGTCTGGTGGAGTCCGGCATCAACTCCCGCGCGGGAGCCAAGGCCAAGGTCGACAACAACTACTTCCAGGACTCCAAGGACGTGCTCGGCACGTTCTACACCGACCAGGCGGGCTACTGGCAGGTGTCGGGCAACATCTTCGACAACGTGACCTGGTCCAGCCGCAGCGGCGACAACAACCCGGCGGGCCCCAACCCGACGTCGAACACCTCGGTCAGCATCCCGTACTCCTTCCCGCTCGACGCCGCCAGCTGCGTGCCGCAGGTGGTCAGCCAGACGGCCGGGGCCAACACGGGCAT
This sequence comes from Actinokineospora guangxiensis, assembly GCF_042657845.1. Lineage (NCBI taxonomy): Bacteria > Bacillati > Actinomycetota > Actinomycetes > Pseudonocardiales > Pseudonocardiaceae > Actinokineospora > Actinokineospora guangxiensis. Next base: position 117,789 of record NZ_JBHSKF010000013.1, read on the forward strand.
GCGGGTCTCCGACGGCCGCTGCACGCCGCAGAACCCGACAACCACCACGACGACCCGGCCCACCACGAGCACCACCACGACTACGACCACGACCACGACCACCACTACGACCACGCGGCCGCCGAGCGGGAACAACCTCAGCCTCGGGGCGGGCTCCGACGGCTCCAGCAAGGCGAGCGGCACCAGCTACGGCAACGTGCTGGACGGCAACCTGTCCACCTACTGGTCGCCGTCGGGCTCCACCGGACGCGTCTCCATCAAGTGGAGCTCGGCCACCACCGTGTCCTCGGTCAACATCCGGGAGGCATCGGGCGCGGTCGGCAACATCCGCTCGTGGCGGCTGGTCAACAACGACACCGGCGCGGTGCTGGCCACCGGCAGCACCGCGGGCGTCGCCCAGTTCCCGGCGACCTCGCTCAAGAAGCTCAACTTCGAGATCACCGGCTCCAGCGGCACGCCGCGGGTCGCCGAGTTCGAGACCTACGCGGGGTAGTCCGTAACGGTCATTCGCCGCCGGGGTCGACCACATGGTCCACCCCGGCGGCGCCGTTCGCTGGCCGGGTCAGGGCGGCCGGCAGGTCGTCCAGTGTGGGCGTCGGGGTCGTCCTTGTAGGTCCCGCCCGTGGTCGAGGAAGGACTCCGCCGCGGCCAGGAGACAGGTAGATCCGGGTCGTGCCCGGCTCGCGCGGCGCGAGGATGGCGGCGATGTCCAGCGCGGCGGCGGGCGGGCAGACGCTCAGCACCACCTCGCACACCCGCAGCCCGCCGCGACCGGTGGGCAGCCAGGCGCACCGGTGGCCTGCGGCCACCAGCTGGGCGGCGACGGCGGAGCCCATCGCGCCGGGGTGCAGCACGGCGCTCGTCATGCGCGGGACACCAGCAACCGCTCGGCAGTGGCGCGTCCCATCCCGCGGTTCGGGAGCGCGGGCGGGCGCTGGGGCGTTGTACGGGGTGATGAGCACACTCCACTTCCACGTCCTGGGCGACTCGCTCGCCGCGGGCGTCGGGTGCGCGTCGGCGGACCAGACGCTCAGCCACCGGCTCGCCGTTGCCCTGCGCGACGCGGGCCACGACGTCGACCTGCGCGTCCACGCCGTCTCCGGCGCGCGCTCGACCGACCTCGCCCCGCAGGTCCGCGCGGCCTCGGCCGTCCCGGTCGACCTGGCGCTGGTGGTCATCGGCGCCAACGACCTGATCTCGTTCACCCCGCCGGAGGCCGGGGCCCGGCTGCTCGGCGCCGCCGTCGCCGACCTCACCGCCCTGGGCGCGGCCGTGCTGGTGGCCACCGCCCCCGACCTGAGCATCGTCTCCGCCGTCCCCGGCCCCTACCGCGACCTGGTGCGCATCGTCAGCGAGGGCTACTCCCAGGCCCAGGCCGCCGCGGTGCTCGCGGCGGGCGGCACCGTCGCCGCCATCCCCCCAGCCCTCTTCGACGACTTCCGCCGCGATCCCGGCCTGTTCTCCGCCGACCGATTCCACCCCTCCCCCTTGGGCTACGCCCTCATCGCGGGCGCGCTCGCGCCCCACCTGCTCCGCACCGCCCCGGTACCGGGCGGAAAGAACCCTTAGCCGAGCACCGGGCCAGCCGCGTGCGGCCACCACCCCCGACCCGAATGTGGCGAAGTCCGGGTTTGAAGCATCCGGGAACCGGCTACCTACGCCCCAGCCCTGGGATATCGCGCGCGATCCCACCGGGGTCAGGCCCCGCGGGCTCTGCACGATGCCCGCGGGGTCGTCCGCGCCTCGGGTCCGTGCCGCCGGAAGCGTAGGCTCGCAGCACTGAAAGGACGGGAGCGTCAGTGACGAGCAATGAGACGGCCATCGGCGGGTTGGCGGCGGTTCTTCGGGAGCGCAAGAGCGACCTGCTCGGGCAGTGGGTCGCGCGCGCGGCCGAGACCCTGCGGGGCAGGCTGACCACGGCCGAGTTGGAGCAGGAGTTCCGGGAGCTGTTCGACAGCATCCTGCAGGCGATGGACGCCGGCGCCACAGATGTGCGCAGCGACGCCTTCGCCGAGGTCCGGGGCAACCTGGAGCAGATGTCGCAGGCCCGCGCGCGGGTGGGGTTCACCCCCTCGGAGACGGCGGTGGCCGTGTTCGGCCTGAAGCGGGCGCTGTTCGAGGTGCTGGACCAGGACGACACCACCATCGTGCGCAAGGTGGTCATGTTCTCCCAGCTGCTCGACGACCTCGGCCTGTGGACCTTCGAGGCCTACGCCAAGACCCGCGAGCAGGTCATCTCCCAGCAGTCCGAGCAGCTGCTCGAGCTGACCACGCCGGTGGTGAAGCTGTGGGAGGGCGTGCTGGCGGTGCCGCTGGTGGGCACCCTGGACTCCGAGCGCACCCAGGTCGTCACCGAGTCGCTGCTGCAGACCCTGGTGGACACCGGGGCCGAGCACGCGATCATCGACATCACCGGCGTGCTGGCCGTCGACACCCAGGTCGCCCAGCACCTGCTCAAGACCGTGATGGCCGCCCGGCTGATGGGCGCGCAGGTGATCATCTCCGGCATCCGGCCGCAGATCGCGCAGACCATCGTCGCCCTTGGCATCGACTTCGGCGACATCACCACCAAGGCGTCACTGGCCGACGCGCTGCTGATGGCGCTGCGGAGCTCGGGCGTCGACGTGGTGCGACGCCCGGCGTCGCGGGGGCGCTGATGCAGACCGTCCCGATCCTGCGCATCGGCGACGTCCTGCTGGTCTCCATCCAGGTGGACCTGCACGACCAGGACGTGATGCGGCTGCAGGAGGACCTCGCGACGCAGATCCACGACACCGGCGCGCACGGCGTCGTCATCGATATCTCCTCCGTCGACATCGTGGACTCCTTCATCGGGCGCATGTTCGCCTCCATCGCCTCGACGTCGAGCCTGTTCGACGCCGACACCGTGGTGGTCGGGATGCAGCCCGCCGTGGCGATCACCCTGGTCGAGCTGGGGCTGTTCCTGCCCGACGTGCGCACCGCGCTGAACCTGGAGAAGGGGCTGGCGCTGCTGGCCCGCTCGTCCGCCCGCCGCCGCGTCGTGGACGACTTCGCCGACGGCGACGAGCCGGTCCAGGAACAGGGATGACCGCCGCCGAGGGCGGCAGACTGCCGATCGCGGGCGACGACGACGTCGTGCGCGTGCGGCAGTCCGTCCGCGCGGCAGCCCAGCGGGCCAAGCTGTCACTGGTGGACCAGACCAAGCTGGTCACCGCGACCAGCGAACTGGCGCGCAACACCCTCATCTACGGCGGCGGCGGGCACGCCGAGGTGCAGATCGTGGAGCAGGACGGCAGGCAGGGCGTGCGCGCCCTGTTCGTGGACACGGGCCCCGGCATCCCCGACATCGGCCTCGCCATGACCGATGGCTGGACCAGCGGCAACGGCCTTGGCCTCGGCCTCAGCGGGGCGCGCAGGCTCGTGGACGAGTTCGACCTGGACACCGGCGTCGGCACCGGGACCACCGTCACCGTCGTCAAGTGGCGGCGCCGGTGACGGACCGGGTCATCACCGCCGACGAGGGCCAGTGGCTGGTGATGGAGGAGCGCTCGGCGGTCGGCGCCGCCCGCCGCCAGGCGCAGTCGCTGGCCCACTCGGCCGGGTTCTCCGACGAGCGGGTCGCCGGGGTGGGCTTGGCGGTCACCGAGCTGGGCACGAACCTGGTCAAGCACGCCCAGCGCGGGCTGCTGCTGATGCGGCGCGTCCGGGTGGACGACGAGGTCACCATTGAGGTGGTGGCCGTCGACCGCGGCCCCGGCATGGCCGACCTCGACGCGGCCCTGCGCGACGGGCATTCCACCGCGGGCACGCTCGGCGTCGGGCTGGGCACCGTCGAGCGCCAGGCCGACCGGCTGCGCGCGGTCTCCGAGCCCGGCGTCGGCACCGTCCTGGCGGCGACGTTCCACGGCGACCGCCAGGCCCCGCCGGGCCGCTCGGTCGCCGGGCTGGTCCGGGCGCTGGGCAGTGAGCCGACCTGCGGCGACCAGTTCGCCGCGCGCCAGGAGGGCGACCGCGTCACGCTCATGCTGTGTGACGGCTCCGGGCACGGCCCGCTGGCCGCGGACGCCGCCTACGCGGCGGTCCGCGCGTTCAACGACGGCCCCACCGACCCGCCGGAGGTGGTGGTGCGGCGGGTGCACACCGCGCTCAGCGGCTCCCGCGGCGGCGCGGTGTCCATCGCGGACCTGCACTACGACCAGGGCGTGGTGCGCTTCTGCGGGGTGGGCAACGTGGCGGGCTCGGTCAGCACCGAATCCACCAAGCGGATGATGGTGTCGGTGCCGGGCATCGTCGGCTACCACCTGCCGAAGGTCAGGACCTTCGACTACGAGCTGCCCCCCGACGGCGTGGTCGTCCTGCACACCGATGGCATCAGCGCCAAGTGGGACCTCTCCGGCAGGCGCGGCCTGCTCTCCCGCGACGCGCTGTTGATCGCCGCGACCCTGCTGCGCGACGCGGCCGGGCACCGCGACGACGCCGGGGTCCTGGTGGGACGGCGGCCCGCGCCGTGACCGAGCTGCTGCGCCTGACGCTGGCCGACGACGAGGACGTCTTCCGGCTGCGCCAGAGCAGCCGCGAGGTCGCCGAACTCGCCGGGCTCTCCAGCCAGGACCAGATCCGGGTGGCGACCGCGCTGAGCGACCTCGGCCGCGTCGCGGCGGCGGGCTCGGACGTCCGGGCCGTCTTCGCCATCGGCCCGGACGCCTCCCGCCTGGACATCACGCTGACCTGGACGGGAGCCGCCGCACTCGGCAACCTCAGCTGGAACACCGTGCGCAAGCTCATGGACGGCGTCGCCCTGAGCAGCGCCGGCCAGCGGCACACCGTCACGCTCGTCAAGCAGCTGCCCGGCCCGATGGTGCTCGACCAGGCCCGTGCCGCCGCCCTGCGCGCCCGACTGGCCGAGCACGACAAGGCGACCGCGTTGGACGACCTGCGCGCCCAGAACGAGCACCTGCTGACGCTGCTGGACGAGCTGGAGCGCGGCAAACAGGAACTGCTGCGGCTCAACGCCGAGCTGGACGAGACCAACAAGGGCGTGATGGCCCTCTACACCGAGCTGTCCGAGGAGCTGGACAGCACCAACCAGGGTGTGGTCGCGCTCTACGCCGAGCTGGAGGACAAGACCGAGCAGCTCGCGGCCGCCAGCGAGGCGAAGACCCGCTACTGGGCCAATGTCAGCCACGAGCTGCGCTCGCCGCTGAACTCGATCATCGGCCTGGCGGGCGTGCTGCTCGACCCCGAGGCCGACCCGCTCACCGACGTCCAGCGCAGGCAGGTCGAGCTGATCAACTCCTCGGGCGCCGCGGTGCTGGTCATGACCAACGACCTGCTCGACGTCGCCAAGGCCGAGGCCGGGCGGGTGGAGGCGCACCTGGCGCCGGTGGACCTGCGGGTGCTGTTCACCCAGCTGCGCGGGGCGTTGCAGGCCGCGCACGACAACGCGGACGTGGTCCTGGTCGTCGAGGACCCGCCCAGCGGGGAGCTGCCCGGCGCGGAGCAGGCCGCCGCGGACCTGCACACCGACGAGATGCTGCTGGACCGAGTTCTGCGCAACGCGGTGACGAACGCGCTGAAGTTCACCGAGCGCGGCTCGGTGCGCCTGTCCGCGCGGCGGATCGGCGCGGAGTGGGAGTTCACCGTGGCCGACACCGGCATCGGCATCCCCGCCGAGCACCTCGACCGCGTCTTCGAGGAGTTCCACCAGGTGCCGCACCAGCTCCAGCGTGGCGGCATCGGCCTCGGCCTGCCCTACGCCAAGACGCTGACGTCGCTGCTGGGCGGGGAGCTGACCCTGGCCAGCGAGGTCGGCGCGGGCACGACGGTGACCGTGCGGCTGCCCGCCCCGGTGGCGCGGCGGGCCCTGGTGGTCGACCCCGACGCGGACTCCCGCGCCCGGCTGGCCAACGCGCTGGCCCCGTTCGCCGCCGAGGTCGTGCAGGCCACCGACTTCGCCGCCGCGGGGCCGGGCTCGGCTGAGGTGCTGCTGGTCGTCGCCGAGGGCACCGCCGTCCCCGCCGAGTTCGCCGCGGCGCGGCGCGTGGTCCTCACCTCGGGACCCGCCGACCCCGCGCGGCCCGAACTGTCCAGGTCGGACCTGTCCCCCGCCGCGGTCGTGGCCGCGGTGCGCGCGCTCGGGGAACCGCGATGAGCAACCGGTCCGTGGCCGCGCAGTCGGGTCCGCCCGGCCTGATCCTGGTGGTGGACGACTCCGAGAGCAGCAGGCTCGTGACGTCGAGCTGGCTGCGCAGGCGCGGGCACGAGGTGGTCGAGGCCGAGACCGGGGCGGCGGGCCTGGAGATGGCGCGGACCCTGCCGGTGGACTTGGTCGTGCTGGACGTGCGGCTGCCGGACATGAGCGGGTTCGAGGTCTGCGAGCAGATCAAGGCCGATCCGGCCACCTCGGCGATCCCGGTGGTGCACGTCTCGGCCAACCTGATCGAGCCCGACGACCGCGCCCAGGGGCTCAGCCGCGGCGCCGACGCCTACCTGGTCGAGCCGGTCGACCCGGGCGTCCTGGTCGCCACGGTCACCGCGGCGCTGCGCTACTACCGGGCCCGCCGCACCGCCGAAGACCTGGCGCGCAGGCTGAACTCGCTGACCGCGACCAGCCTGCGCATCATGGCCGCGCACACCGTGGCCGACCTCGCCGACGCCGCCGCATCCGGCGCCGCCGCCCTCGTCGGCGGCCCGGCGACCGCCCTGATCACCTTGCCGGACGGCGCGCCGTGCCGGGCCAGGGCCGATGCCTCGGGCGAGCAGTCGGCCGTCGACGACGACCCCGACGGCGAGTTGGCCGCGCTGGCCCCGTCCGCCCAGGTGGGCGCGCGTCTGTTGGCCGGGCAGGACACGACGGTCGTGGTCGCCAGGACCAAGCCGCACCGCCCGCCCGTCGCGGTGGCCGTGCCGACCGCGCTGACCACGGCGGCCGAGCACCACGACCTGCTCATGCAGCTCGGCCAAGCGGTCGCGGTCGGCGTGGACGCGCTGCACGCCTACCTCGCCGAGCGGTCGGTGGCGCTGACCCTGCAGCGCAGCATGCTGCCCAGCAAGCTGCCCCGGCACCCGCTGCTGCCGATGACCGCCCGCTACGTCCCGGCCACCGCCGACATCGACATCGGCGGCGACTTCTACGAGGTCACCGAGGTCGGCGGCAGCTTCTTCGTGGCGATCGGCGACGTGACCGGCCACTCCATCGGCGCGGCCACCGTCATGGGCGAGGTCCGCCACGCCCTGCGCGCCTACGCCCTGGAGGGCTTGGACCCGGCCGCCATCATCGACCGCCTGGACACCCTCCTGCAGCGCTTCCACCGCGACAGCCTCACCACCATGACGCTGATGCGGGTCGACCCGGCGGCACGCACGATGTCGATCGCCAACGCGGGCCACATCCCGCCGCTGCTGATCGAACCGGACGGCCGCGCGGACTACCTGTGGATCAAGGGCCACATCCTCGGCGTCACCTTCCCCCGCCCACCGGCCACCACCGTCGCGCTCACCCCCGGCACCACGGTCCTGCTGATGACCGACGGCCTCATCGAGCGCCGGGACCGCGACATCGCCGACGACCTGGAACACCTGCGCGCGTCGGTCTCCCCCACCGAATCCCTGGACGCCCTCTGCGACCGCCTCCTGCGCGACTACGGCCAGGACAAGGACGACGACATCGCCCTCTTGGCCTTCACCGTCCTCGGCGAGGAGACCGAGGACTAGGCTGCACAACCGATGATGATCGAAACCGAGCGGATGACGCTGCGGGACGGTCGGGTGCTGGCGTGGTCGGAGGTGGGCGAGCCCGCCGGCCCGGTCGTGCTCTCCTGCCTGGGACACCGCACTCCCGGGTGCCGCACGTCGATGACGACGCCGCCGCCTCGGCGGTGGGCCTGCGCGTGATCGCCCCCGAACGGCCCGGGTTCGGCCTCTCCGACCCCTTCCCCGGCCACACGGTCGCGGGTTGGGCCGACGACGCCGAGCAGCTCCTGGACCATCTGGGGGTTCCCGGGGTGGCCGTCGTCGGCGGCTCGGGCGGAGGCCCGTTCGCGGTGGCGGTGGCCGCGCTGCTGCCGCACCGGGTCAGCGCGCTCGCCCTGGTGGCCTCGGGGGTGCCCGGTCCGGCCCTGAACGCCGACGAGCTGGCCCGCATCGAGCGCGGGCGGCTGACGGCGCGCGGGGAGCAGGTGGCCGCCCTGGTGCGCGAGGACCCCGAGGCGTTCCGCGCCGCCACCGGCATCACGCCGAACCCCTGGTGGACGGCGATGCTGGTCGAGGCCTTCCGCCAAGGCCCGAACGGCTACGTCGAGGACCACCTGCTGAACGCCACGGACTGGTCGCCCCTGCTCTCCCGGGTGGCCGCTCCCGTCCGCGCCTGGCACGGCGCGGACGACGACAACATCCGCGTCGAGTCCGTCCGCTGGATGCTCGACCGCTTGCCCGGCGCCGAACTCACCGAGATCGAGGGCGCGGGGCACGACATCGGCGACCACTGGCCACAGGTGCTGCGGTGGTTGCGCGACAACGCCCCCAGCTCACCATGACACCGCGGGGGCCTCAGCTCTCCCGCGCGCCAACCACCATCAGGTCCAAGGCGACCGCGAGTTCTCCGCGCAAGGCGGTGGTGTCGGCTCCGGAGAGGGCGTTGAGCAGGGCGCGCTGGAAGATGCCGTCGAGCATCGCGTAGGCGGTGGCCGGCGAGGTGGTGGGGCGGCTGTCGCACAGGTGCGCGTAGCGGGTGATCACGCGCCAGATCATGGCTTCGCGGCGGGCGTCGATGTCGAGGACGTCCTTGCGGAAGGTCGCGTCGAACAGGCTCTGGTTGCGCAGGTCGTACCAGAGGCGGTGCAGGGGCGCGTCCTCGCACAGGGTGGTGAAGACCTTGGCGGCGAAGTCCTCGCGCAGTTGCTCGGCGGTTTCCGCGCGGGCGACGACCTCGTCGTAGCGGGTCACGCAGACGGCCTCGTACTGGCGGACGGCCTCGGTGACCAGGTCGCGCTTGTCCTCGAAGTAGTAGTGCAGGACACCGTGGGAGAACTCGGTCTTCTGGGCGATCTCGCGCAGGCTGGTCCGCGCGTAGCCGAGTTCGGCGAGCGTGTGCAGCGTGGCGACGGCCAGCTCCGAGCGCCGGGTCTCGAACTTGTCGACCTGGCGGCGGGCTATCCGGCCCTGCTTGCTCTCGACTACCTCGGTCACCCGCCCATCGTAGCGGCCGGGACGCGATCTTGACGCCCGTCCAAGGAAATCTTGACAGCTGTCCAAGAAATTCTTGACGACTGTCCAAACCCTTGCCTACTGTGAGCCATGACTCCCCCAACCACGGCGCTGACCTGCGGGTTTGTTGATCTCAACGAGGAGATGCGATGACGAGCTACGACCTGAGCGGGCGCAAGGCCCTGGTGACCGGAGGCGCTCGCGGCCTGGGCGCGGGGATGGCGGAGGCGCTGGCCAAGGCGGGCGCGTCAGTGGTCATCGCCGACGTGCTGGAGGACGAGGGCAAGCAGACCGCGCAGGCGCTGCGCGACGCGGGGGCCACCGCCGACTTCGTCCCCCTCGACGTCGCCGACGACGACAACTGGGCCGAGGCCGTCCCGAACGCGGTCAACACCCTCGGCGGCCTGGACATCCTGGTGAACAACGCGGGCATCGAGGTCACCAACCTGCTCGTCGACCTGGACCCGACGCCCCTGCGCGCCATGCTCGACGTCAACGTGGTCGGCACCGCGCTGGGCATCAAGCACGCGTTCCGGGCCATGCGCCCCGGCGGCGCGGCGGGCGCGGGCGGCGCGGTGGTCAACATCGCCTCGGTCGCGGCGACGATCGCCTTTCCCGGCATCGCCGGCTACTCCGCGACCAAGTCCGCCATCGACCGGCTGACCAGGGTCGCGGCGGCGGAGTCGGGGAAGCTCGGCTACGGCGTGCGGGTCAACTGCGTCTACCCCGGGCTCACCCCGACCGCGATGGGCATGAAGCTGGCCGTCGACACCGCCGAGCTGGGGCTGTTCGGGTCTCCGGAGGAAGCCGTCGAAGCCGTGGTCGGGCTGACGCCCGGCGGACGCCTCGGGCAGGTGGACGACATGGCCGACGCCGTGGTCTTCCTCGCCTCCGACGCCGCGAAGTTCATCACCGGGGCGGGCCTCCCGGTCGATGGCGGCATGGGCATGTGACCGGCCGAACCCCGAGGAGAGGACCGAGAACTGTGGCTACCGACAAGCCCGTCGTCGTCTACGGCGCATCCGGCTACACCGGCAGGCTCATCTGCGAGTACCTGCGCGAGTACAACATCCCGTTCCTGGCGGCGGGCCGCGACCTCAAGCGCGTGCAGGAGGCCGTCGCCGCCGTGCCGGGCATCGACACCGTGGCGCACGAGGTGGTCGAGGTCGAGCACGACGTCGCCGCGCTCACCGGGGCCTTCCGCGGCGCGAAGGTCGTGCTGAACACCGTGGGCCCGTTCTCCCGCTACGGCCACGAGGTCGCGCAGGCGTGCCTGGAGATCGGGGCGCACTACACCGACACCAACGGCGAGCAGGACTGGATGATCGACGCGGACTCCCGCTACGGCGCCGAGTTCGCCGCGCGCGGCCTGGTGATCACGCCGGGCCTGGCGCAGATGTACTCGATCGGCGAGATCGCGGCGAACATCTGCCTGGAGACACCGGGCCTGGACACCCTGGACATCCAGGTGTTCTGGAAGGGCCACCCGACGGTCGCCTCCACCAACACGATCCTCACCAACGCCGCCTTCGCCAAGGCGTACTACCTGGAGCAGAACGAGTACGTCGAGTGGCCGCCGGACGCGGGCCTCTACGACGTCGTCGTGCCGGGGCAGCACGAGCTGGGCCTGGCGCTGCCGTGGGGCGGCACCTCGCACCCGCTGTGGTTCAAGAACGACCCGCGGGTGGCCAACGTCCGCGCGCTCGGCGGGGTGTTCAACCGACCGCTGATGCAGGGCGTGCCGCTGATCGTGGCGGCGGCGCTGGAGCAGATGGAAGGCAAGTCCACCGAGGAGAAGTACCGCATCATCGACGAGCAGTCCGCGCTCATCCGCAGCGAGATGCCCCCTCGCGAGAACCCGCGGATCAACACGTCGCTGGACTCGGTGCACGCCTCCGGCCCGCTGGGGCGCGCGCACTGCGTCATCCACGGCAACTGCAACTACAAGCAGACGGCGCTGCTCAACGCGCACGCCGCCGCACACCTGCTGCGGGCCGCGCCGAACCGCCTCGGGTTCGCCTCCAGCTGCCAGGCGTTCGGGCACCGCGAGCTGCTGGGCACGCTGCGCGCCTTCGGCCTGGTGCTCGACCCGATCCTGCACGTCCACCGCTGACCGACGGGCCCGCCGCCCGCGGTCCGGGCGGCGGGCCCGTCCCCGTCGAACACACCCGAGGTGAGCAATGCGGCTGGCCGACTACCTGGACAAGGGCGCGTCCCTGGGCGGCGACGCCCCCTGCCTGACCATGGAGGGGGCGACCCTGAGCTACGCCGAGGTCGTGCACCGGTCCCGGCGGGTCGCCGCGGCGCTGCGGGCGAGCGGCATCCAGCCGGGCGATCCGGTGGCGGTGCTCTCGGCCAACGACCCCGACGCGCTGGTCTGCGTCTTCGGCATCTCGCGCGCCGGGGCCGTGTGGTGCCCGATCAACCCGCGCAACGAGGCCGAGGAGAACCGGCAGCTGCTCGACCTCTACGGGTGCCGGGCGCTGATCTTCCAGTCCGGGTTCGCGCCGCTGGTGGAGCGCATCCGCGATCGCCTGCCCGCCCTGACGACGCTGGTGTGCCTGGACGATGAGAGCGAGGGCGCGGTCCCCTTCGCGGACTGGCTGGTCGAGGACGACCTGGTCGAGGTCCCGGCTACCGGTGGGGATCTGTGCATGCTCGCCGGAACCGGCGGCACGACCGGCCTGCCGAAGGGCGTGCGCCTGACCGCGGGCAACATGGCCACGGCAACCGCCCTGACCCTGATGAGCTACCCCTTCGGTGACAGGCCCCGGTACCTGGCGCTCGCGCCGCTGACCCACTCGGCGGGGGTGCTGACGTTCCCGATCCTCACCCTGGGCGGCGAGGTCGTCATCATGCCCCGCCCCGACCTCGGCGAGTTCCTGCGCCTGGTCGACGAGCGCGGCATCACCCACGCGTTCCTCCCGCCCACGGTCATCTACGGCCTGCTCGACCACCCCGACCTCGACGCCCGCGACCTGGGTTCGCTGCGCTGCCTCTGGTACGGCGCCGCCCCGATGTCCCCCACCCGCCTGCACGAGGCCCTGACCCGCATCGGCCCGGTCCTCGGCCAGCTGTTCGGCCAGACCGAGGCCCCGAACATGATCTGCACCCTCTCCCCCGCCGACCACTTCCGCCCCGACGGCACCCCCGCGGTGGAGCGCTTCACCTCCGCGGGCCGTCCGACGCCGCTCACCCAGGTCGCCATCATGGACCCGGCAGGAGCCCTGGTGGCGCGCGGGGAACGCGGCGAGATCGTCGTCCGGGGACCACTGGTCATGGACGGCTACCACGACAACCCGGAAGCCACCGCCGCCGCGAGTACGCACGGCTGGCACCACACCGGCGACATCGGCTACCTGGACGACGAGAACTACCTGTACATCGTGGACCGCGCCAAGGACATGATCATCACCGGCGGCTTCAACGTCTACTCCGCCGAAGTGGAGCGCGCCCTGTCCGCCCACCCCGCCGTCCAGGACAGCGCCGTGCTCGGCCTCCCGGACCCCAAGTGGGGTGAACGCGTCACCGCCGTCGTCCAGCTGCGGGCGGGCGCCGAGAGCACTCCCGAGGAGCTGATGGCGTTCATCCGGGAGCGGGTGGGCGGTGTGAAGGCACCGAAGCAGGTGGAGATCTGGCCGGAGCTGCCCCGGTCGAAGGTGGGGAAGATCGTGAAGCCGGAGATCAAGGCCCGCCTGCTCGCCTGAGGAACGCGCTGACCGGGGCTGTGTAACGGTGTCCAGCCGTCCACGATGGTCAGCGTGATCAGGGAGGGTGCGGATGGCACTGTTCGGCAGTCGGGAGAACTCCGAGGTGACCGCGCTGCGGCAGCAGCTGGATGCGGCGAACGCGACGATCGCGGAGCTGCGCGGCTGGGTCGGGCACCTGCGCGGCGCTGAGGCGGGCGCGCGCGAAGCGGAGCTGCGGGACCTGCGTGCGACCGTGGACAACGCCAAGCACGAGTACGCCCGGGTGCACGAGCGCAGGCAGCAGGTCGCCGCCGAACTGACCGCCCTGGAAAGCACCCTGGTCGAGACGCGGGACCTCGCGCTCCTGCAGGAGGTCGGGGTGTACGAGTACGCGCACCCCCTCCAGGACGCGATGGCCTACAAGGACGCGCTGGCCGCGCTCCGCACCCGAATCAAGGAGGCCGCCAAGCAGGACGCGGTGAGCTGCCAGGTCGACTGGGCGGTGAATGGTTCCCTCAAGGAGGGACAGCGGCTGGGTCGCGACATGGCGAAGCTGATGCTGCGCGCGTACAACGCAGAGGCCGACAACGCGGTCCGGGTGGTCAAGCCGCACACGCGGGAAGCCGTCCGGGCCAGGCTCACCAAGACCAGGGAGACCATCGGGAAGCTGGGCGCGCTCATGCACATCGCCGTTTCGGCTTCCTACCACCGGCTTCGGCTGATGGAGATCGACCTCACCGCCGACTACCTCACCAAGGTCGAGGCTGAACGTGAGCAGGCGCGCGCGGACCGCGAGCGTCTTCGTGAAGAAGCCAAGCTCCTCAAGGAGATCGAGCGGGAACGCGCGAAGCTGGCGAAGGAGCACGCGCACTTCCTCACCGTGGTCACCCGGCTGGAGGCCAATGGTGATGTCGACGCGCTGGCGCGGGCGCGCGAGCAGCTCGCCGGAGTCGAGTCCGCCATCGCCGGGGTGGAGAACCGCGCGGCGAACGTCCGGGCGGGCTACGTCTACGTGATCTCCAACATCGGCGCGTTCGGGCCGGAGGTCGTCAAGATCGGCATGACTCGGCGGTTGGAGCCGATGGACCGGGTCCGCGAGTTGGGCGACGCATCGGTGCCGTTCCGGTTCGACACGCACGCGCTGTTCTTCTCCGAGGACGCCGTCGAGTTGGAGAGCGCCCTGCACCAGCGGCTGGCGGGCAAGCGGGTCAACGCGGTCAACCACCGGCGCGAGTTCTTCTACGCCACACCCGCGCAAGTGCGGGAGATGTTGGTCGAACTCGGTGACGACCACGTTCTGGAGTACACCGAGACCGCCGAGGCCCTGGAGTGGCGCGCCTCGGCCCCCGGCCACCACCTCGCGATGGTTGGTGCCCACGCGGACGCGGGTGGCGACGGCGCTCTCTCCGACGACGGCGAGTGAACGCCATGACCCGACCCGCCGCCTGGCTGCGCGACCCCATGGACGACGCCCTGCTCCGGTACTGGGACGGAGGCCGTTGGACGTTCCACACCCGCTACCCGCCCGCTCAGCCCCAACCCCAAGCCGAGCGGACGCCTGACCCGGTCGGGCCGGGACTGCGGAAGGACATCGCCGACGCGCTCGCCCGCGTCCACGGTGGACTCCTCGGCGCCCGGAAGGAGATCAGCCTCCTCGTCGACTACCTGGAGCCGGAGGAGCGCGTTCTCGCCCTGACCGCCGGGTTCGGCGAGGGCCACGGGGTGCTGGCGTGCACCGATCGCAGGCTGCTCTTCCTCTTCGTGGGCTTGGTGCGCCGCCAGTTCCTGCACGTCGGCTGGAACGAGGCCAAGGCGGTCGTCTACAACCAAGCGACCCGCATGTTCGCCGTCTACACCACCCGACCCACGAAACGGGCAGTGCCCGCGCTCCTGGTCCGGGTCCACAGCCTGACCGACGCCGAGACCGTCGTCCAGGCAGCGCAATCCGCCTCCAGCGCGCCCCGGCTGGACGTCGTTTGACGCCAGGCGAACACCCGCCGGTCGCCAGGTGGATCTGGCGACCGGCGGGTGTTCGCCGGCTCAGTCCTCGGCCAGGACCGCGGTGATGGTCGCGGCCAGGTCGGTGACGTGGTCCTTGATGATGGAGAAGTGGTCGCCGGGGGTGCGGTGCACGACGAGGGTGTCGCTGAGGTCGCGCCAGCGGGTGAGGTAGTCGGTGTAGGTCTGGGTGTTGTCGGTTACCTCGTGCTCTCCCTGGGCGAGTTCGTCGCCGATGATCAGGTGCAGGCGGCCCGGGTAGGGGCGGTGGTCGTAGGTCAGCATCATCTCCATGCACTCGTCCCACATGCGCACGGCGGGCAGCCAGATGCCGGAGCCGCGCTCGGGCAGGGTGATGCCGTCGTCGATGTCGTCTACCAGGTGCTCCAGCAGGGCCAGGGTGTCCTGCCGCAGGGCGGTGGTGTCGAGGTCGGCGGGGGCGGCGTCCAGGGCCTCCAGGTTGGACACGCAGCGCTGGATCAGGCTGAACTCGTTGCGCAGGTGCTTCTTCTCCGAGGCGTCCACCGCCGGGTCCATGAGGATGAGGGTGACCTCCTCGCCCGCGTCCTGGAGCAGGCGGGCCATCTCGGTGCCCACGCCGCTGCCGCCGCACCAGCTGAAGACGCGGTAGGGCCCGTGGGGCTGCTCCTCCCGCAGTTCGGCGACGTAGCGGGCGGCCATCTCCTCGGTGGTGGGCACCTTCCCGTTGTGGCGGTGCAGGTTCGGCCACTCGATGGCCAGCACCGGCAGGTCCGGGTCCAGGTGCGCGGCGAGCAGTTCGTACCAGTGGGCGCTGCCGCCGCCGGGGTGCACGCAGACCAGCGGGGTCTGCTCGCCCTTGCGGTTGAGCCAGAACACCGCGCGGCTGGGCATTCCGGTGTCGATGGCCGCCGCGAGGGCTTCCACGGTCCGGTGCTCCAGGAACGAGCGGACCGTCATCTCCACGCCGCGGCGTTCGCGGAGCAGGGCGATGACGCGCAGGGTGAGCAGGGAGTGGCCGCCGAGGGCGAAGAAGTCGTCGTCGCGGGCGACCCTGGGCAGGTCGAACACCTCGGCCCAGATGTCGGCCACGGCGCGTTCGGCCTGGGTGCGCGGCGGCTTGTACTCCCGCGCCGCGGCGGCCCCGGGGGTGGGCAGGGCGGCGCGGTCGACCTTGCCCGCGTGGGTGAGCGGGAGTGCGGGCAGGTCCACCCACAGGGTCGGGACGAGGAAGTCGGGGAACGAGGCGCGCATCAGGTCGGCCAGCGAGCCCTGCCAGGTCTCCTCCACGACGGCGTAGCCCACGAGCTGGGTGACGCCGTCCGCCCCGCGGACGGTGGCCGCCGCGGCGGCCCGGACCGGGGCCAGCGACCCGATCGCGGCTTCGACCTCGCCGAGTTCGACGCGGTGGCCGCGGACCTTGACCTGGTGGTCGCGCCTGCCGACGTAGTGCAGGGTGAGGTCCGGGTCGCGCCGGACGATGTCGCCGGTGCGGTAGAGGCGCTGGCCCGGCCGGGTCGGGTCGGGCACGAACCGCTCGGCGGTCAGGTCGGGCCTGCCGTGGTAGCCGCGGGCGAGGCCGGGGCCGCCGATGAGCAGTTCGCCGGGCACGCCGAACGGGACCGGGTTGAGGTCTTCGTCCACGACCTCCACCCAGGTGTGGGTGATGGGCAGGCCGATCGGGACCGGGCCCGCCGTGTCGGCGAGGTCGACGCGCGGGCGGCAGACGGCGAACGTGGTGGTCTCGGTGGGGCCGTAGATGTTGCCGACGGGGATGCCGTGCTCGATGGCCTTGCGGATGTGCTCGGGCGACAGGGCTTCTCCGCCGGTCACCACGTGCCGGACGCGGGCGAGCGCGTCGGGGCGCACGTCCACCAGCGCGTTGAACAGGCCGGTGGTGAGGAACAGCGTGGTGACCGCGTGCCTGTCCAGCACCTCCTCCAGCTGCGCGGCGGTGCGGGCGTCCGACGGCGCGACCGCGATCCGGGCGCCGTTGCCGAGCGCGCCCCAGATCTCGAAGGTGGCCGCGTCGAAGGCCAGCGTGCTGAACAGCAGCAGCACCTGGTCGGCGTCGAGCTGGGTGTAGTCGGCGTCGAGCACCAGCCTCACCACGTTGCGGTGGGTGGTCAGCACGCCCTTGGGGCGACCGGTCGAGCCGGAGGTGTAGACGATGTAGGCCAGGTTGTCCGGTGCGAGCGCCACCTCCGGCGCGGTGGCGGGCCTGCCGTCCACCAGGGTCCACTCAGGATCGACCAGGAGCGCGCCGGGGAAGCGGTCGGCGGACTCCGGCCGGGTCAGGACCAGGGTGGCGCCCGCGTCGGCGACGATGTCGGCGAGTCGGGCGTCCGGGTGCTTGGGCTCCAGCGGCAGGTAGCAGCCGCCCGCCTTCAGGACGCCGAGCAGCGCGGTGACGACGTCGACGCCGTGCTCCATGCACACCCCGACCGGGGTGTCCGGCCCGACGCCGCGCTCGATGAGCAGGTGGGCGAGCTGGTTGGCCCGCTCGTCCAGCTCCCGGTAGGTCACGCCGGTCTCGCCGCACTCGACGGCGACAGCGTCCGGTCGGGCCGCGACCTGGGCGGCCACCAGATCGGTCACGCACAGCTCCGGCAGCGCGGGCCAGGTGCGCGGCGGGGTGGTGGGCAGCGCGGCCGGGGTGGAGCGCAGGTCGACGGGGTTCGCGCCGTCGTTGGCGATCATCGACTCCAGCGCGTGCAGGAAGGTCGCGCCGAGGGCGTCCACGCGCTCCTTCGTCGCCCACCCCGTGCGCGCCTCGATGCGCAGCTCGCCGGGGAAGGTCACCACGGTCAGGGTGAACTCGTTGGGGCTGTCGTCGGTGATCTCGCCGAAGACACTCTGCTGCTCGTCGAGCACGTGGAAGTCGAGGTAGGAGAAGATCGAGGAGATCAGCGGGGTCTCCCGCCCCCACTCGCGCTGGATGTCCGAGAGCGGGTAGCGCCGGTGCGGCCACAGCGCCAGCTCCTCGGCGAAGACCGCGCGCAGCAGGTCCCGCCAGCTGGGGGCGGCGAGGTCGACGGCGAACGGCAGCGTGTTGAGGTGCATGCCGATCACCTCGTCGCCGCGCTCCAGCTCGGCGCGGCCGTTGCACACCAGCCCGGTGTAGAAGCGGCGCTGGCCGCTGATCGCGCCGAGCATCGCCAGGTGCGCGGTGTGCATGACGGTCTTGAGCGAGGTGCGAGTGCTCGCGGCCAGGGCGCGCAGGGCGGGTTCGAGGTGGCGCCAGCGCACCCGCAGCTCCTCCACCCTGCCGTAGCCGGGCGGGGCGGTGTCGGCGGGCAGCGCGAGGCGGTCGTGGTCGTGGACGCGGGCGCGCCAGTACTCGCGGTCGACAGGGGAGGCCAGCGAGCGCTGTTCCAGGGCGACGAAGTCGGCGTAGCGGGCGGGCGGCGGGGTGGGCAGGGAGTCGGTGTCGCCGTCGCGGACGGCGCGGTAGGTCTCGCGCAGCTGGGCGATGAGCGAGTGGTGGCTCCAGCCGTCGAGGATGGCGTGGCACTCGGTGTGGGTGAGCACCCAGTCGCGCTCGCCGGTCTGGTGGGCGTGCCAGCGCAGCTGGGGCGCCTTGCTCACCTCGACCGGGGAGGCGTGCATCGCGTCGCGGTAGGCCGAGATCACCGCCTGCTGCTCGGACTCCGGCATACCGCGCAGGTCGTCATAGCCGACCTCCAGCGGGGCGTGCTCCAGCACCAGCTGCATGGGAGTGGAGAAGGTGGTGACGTCGAAGGCGGTGCGCAGCACGTCGTGGCGGTCGATCACCATCGCGGCGGCCTCGCGCAGGGCGTCGAGGGAGAACGGGCCGTCGTCGGCGATCTGGAAACTGGTGACGTTCTGGTAGACGGTGTGCTCGCCGCCCGCCTGCATCTCGTAGAGCATGCCCGCCTGGATCTGCCCGAGCGGGTAGGCGTCGGCCAGGCCCGCAGGCAGCTTCGCCCGGTCGGCCTCGCTGATCTGCGTGAACGGCTCCACCAGCACGTCCTGCGCCGCCGCGGCGGCGTTGCCGGCGAGCGCGGCCAGCTCGGCGGCGGACTGGTGGGTGAAGACGTCCTGCACGGACAGGGCGAACCCGTCGGCGCGCAGCGCGCCGATGGCCCGGATGGCGCGGATGGAGTCGCCGCCGAGGTCGAAGAACCGGTCGTGCACGCCGACCCGCTCGACCCCCAGCGCGGCGGCCAGCGCGTCGACCACGGCGCGCTCGGTGGCGGTGCGGGGCGCGGTGTACTCGCCCGCGGCGCGGCTGCGGTCGGGCTCGGGGAGCGCGCCGCGGTCGGTCTTGCCGCTGGCGGTGAGCGGCAGCGCGTCGAGCACCACCCACGCGGACGGGACCATCGCCGAGGGCAGCCGCCCGCCGAGGAACGCGGTCACCGCCGGGATGTCCGGCTCGGTCCCCCGATCCGCGACGAGGTAGCCGACGAGCGCGTCCGAGCGCACGGCCGCGGCGGCGTCGGCGACACCCGGGGCCTGCAGGAGCACAGCCTCGACCTCGCCGAGTTCGACGCGGTGGCCGCGGATCTTGACCTGGTGGTCGAGCCTGCCCAGGTACTCGATGCGGCCGTCGGGCAGGTACCGGGCCAGGTCGCCGGTGCGGTAGAGCCGCGTGCCGCCGCCGGTGAACGGGTCGGGGACGAAGCGGTCGGCGGTCAGGCCGGGCCTGCCGAGGTAGCCGCGGGCCAGCTGGACACCGCCGAGCAGCAGTTCGCCGGGCACGCCGACCGGGACCGGGCGCAGCGCGTCGTCCACGATGTAGGTGCGGGTGTTGGCGATCGGCCTGCCGATGGTGACCGGCGAGCCGGGGGCGCAGCGGTCGGCGGTGACGTCGACGGCGGCCTCGGTCGGCCCGTAGAGGTTGTGCAGCTCGCAGCCGATGCGCTCGTGCACGGCGTCGACCAGGTCGGCGGGCAGGGCCTCGCCGCTGCAGATCATCCGGCGCAGCGACGGCAGCGCGGCGAACCCGTCGGTGAGGAACGCGCGCAGCATCGATGGCACGAAGTGCAGCGTGGTGATCCGCTCCGCGGTGATCAGCTCGGCCAGGTAGTGCGGGTCGCGGTGGCCGCCGGGGCGGGCCATGACGAGGGTGGCGCCGGTGATCAGCGGCCAGAAGAACTCCCACACCGAGACGTCGAAGCTGTACGGGGTCTTCTGCAGGACCCGGTCGTCGCCGCCGATGCCGTAGGCGTCCTGCATCCAGTGCAGGCGGTTGACGATGGCGCGGTGGGAGACCACGACGCCCTTGGGCCTGCCGGTCGAGCCGGAGGTGTAGATGACATAGGCGGGGTGGTCGGGGTGGATGGCGACGCCCGGATCGTGGTCGGGGCCGTCGGCGGGCGGGTCCTCATCGGTGAGGACGGTGGCCGCGCCCGCGTCGGCGCGCATGAACTCGACTCGCTCGGCCGGGTAGTCCGGGTCGAGCGGCAGGTACGCCGCACCCGCCTTCTGCACCGCCAGCAGCGCCTCGACCAGGCCGGCGCCGCGCCGGCGGCACACGCCCACGATGGACTCCGGCCCGACGCCCTCGCCGATGAGCCGGTGCGCGAGCCGGTTGACGCGCGCGTTCAGCTCCGCGTAGGTCAGCCGCTCGTGCTCCGAGGCGACCGCGAGCGCGTCCGGGGTCCGCGCGACCTGCTGCTCGAAGAAAGAGACCAGCGTGCCGGTCGGGTACTCCTTCGCGGTGTCCATCCACGCACCGAGGACCTGCGCGCGCTCGGCGGCGGGCAGGACGGGCAGGTCGCCGATCGGGGTGTCCGGCGCGGCGGCGATGCCCGCGGCCAGAGTGGTGAACCGGGCGGCCACACGTTCGGCGGTGTCGCGGTCGAACAGGGCGGTGGCGTAGTTGACCGCGCCTGCCAGGCTGCCGTCGGGGTGCTCGGCGACGGCGACGGTCAGGTCGAACTTGGCCGCGCTCTCCCCCACCGACAGCGGCGCGGTGGCCAGGTCGGCGAAGCGGCGGCGGCCCGCGCCGGTCGACTCCAGCAGGAACATGGTGGAGAACAGCGGGGTCTTGGCCGGGTCGCGCTCGACGCCCAGCTCCTCCACCAGCTTCTCGAACGGGACGTCCTGGTGGCCGTAGGCCTCCAGCGCGGTCTCCTTGACCCGGGCCAGCACCTCGCGGAAGGTCGGCTCGCCGTCGAGGTCCAGCCGCAGGACCAGCGTGTTGAGGAACAGGCCGATCAGGTCCTGGGCCTCGGCGCGGTCCCGGTTGGCCACCGGCGTGCCGACGGTGATGTCGCGCTTGCCGCTGGTGCGGGCCAGCATGACCGCGTAGACGGCCAGCAGCGACATGAACGGCGTCGCGCCGATCTCGCGGCCCAGCGCGACGATGGCGCGGGCGTGCTCGGCGGGCACCGCGAAGGACACCTGGTCGCCGCGGCCGTCGCGCACCGGGGGCCGGGGCCGGTCGGTCGGCAGTTGCAGCGGGGCGGCCCCGGCGAGCTGCCCGCGCCAGAAGGCGAGCTGGCGCTCCAGCGCGGCGCCGGAGGTCGCTTCGCGCTGCCAGGCGGCGTAGTCGGCGTACTGCACTGGCAGCGGCGCGAGGTCGGCGGCGCGGCCGTCGAGCGCGGCGGTGTAGTGCTGGTCGAGTTCACGCCACAGCAGCTGCTCGGACCACTCGTCGAAGGCGATGTGGTGCACAGTGAGCAGCAGCGCGTGGTCGTCGTCGGCGAGCTTCACCAGGCGGGCGGAGAGGACGGGGTCGGTGGCGAGGTCGACCGGGGCGCGGTCGTGGGTCATCCACGCGTCCAGCCGCTCGCGGGCCGCTGCTTCGTCCACACCGGACAGGTCGGTCTCGATGAGCGCGACGGCGGCGGGCGCGTCGACCACCTGGACGGGCTCGCCGTCGTGCACGACGTAGCGGGTGCGCAGCACCTCGTGCCGGGCGACGAGCGCGTCCAGCGCGGTGCGCAGCGCGGCGGTGTCGAGGCCGCCGCGCAGCCGCAGGACGGTGGAGATCAGGTACTCGGCGCCGCCGGAGCGCAGCTGCTCCAGAATCCAGAGCCTGCGCTGGGCCGAGGAGAGCACGAGCGGGACGTCCCGGCGGACCGGCTGGATGCGGTTGTCCGTCGGTGCCGCGGCGGTGCCGCGCAGCCTGCGCCGCACCAGCTCGGCGCGCAGGGCGGAGCGGTCGAGGATTTCGGTCATCACACACCTTTTCCGGACAGGAGTTCGCTCATCTCGTGGTCTGTCATCGCGTCGATCTCGTCGTCCACCTCTGCGGTGATGAGGTCGGTGACGACGGCCGCCAGCTCGGCGACCGTGGTGGCGTCGAACAGGCTGCGCAGCGGCAGGTCGACGGCCAGGGCCGCGCGCAGCCGGGCCAGCACCCTGGTGGCCATCAGCGAGTGCCCGCCCAGCTCGAAGAAGTCGTCGAACGCGCCGACCCTGGCGACGCCGAGCACCTCGGCCCACACCTCGGCGACGACCTCCTCGGCCGGGTCGCGCGGCGGCACGTGCTCGCGGCCGCCGAGCTGGTCGGGCGTCGGGTCGGGCAGCGCGGCGCGGTCGACCTTCTTGCTGGAGGTCAGCGGCAGCGCGGGCAGGGTGATCCAGGCGGCCGGGACCATGTACTCCGGCACCAGCCCGCGCAGGTGCTCGCGCAGCGCGCCGATGTCCGGCTCGTCGGCGCGGTCCCACTCCAGGTAGGCGACCAGGCGCTTGTCGCCGGGGGTGATCTCCTTGGCCAGCACGGCGGCGGCGCTGATGTCGGGGTGCTCGGCCAGGGCGGCCTCGATCTCGCCCAACTCGATGCGCAGGCCGCGGATCTTGACCTGCTGGTCGATGCGGCCGAGGAACTCCACGGCGCCGTCGGGGCGGTAGCGGACGAGGTCGCCGGTGCGGTACAGCCGGGCGCCGGGCTCGTCGCCGAACGGGTCGGGCACGAACTGGGCGGCGGTCAGGGCGGGCCGGTCGAGGTAGCCGCGGGCCAGGCGCACGCCGCCGAGGCACAGCTCGCCCGGCGCGCCGACGGGCAGCGGGCGCAGGTCGGCGTCGAGCACGTGGGCCCGGGTGCCCGCGATCGGGTACCCGATGTGCAGCGAAGCGGTGCCGCGCTCGTCGGCCAGGTCGCCGACGACGGCGTTGACCATGCAGGTGATCGTGGTCTCGGTCGGCCCGTAGTTGCACATGAACCGGGCGGGCAGGCCGGTCGCGGCCCACCGCTGGGCGTCGGCGACGGTGACGACCTCGGAGCCGACGCTCATCAGCTTCACGTCGACCAGCTTGTCCACATCGGACTCAAGCATCTCGCGGTAGTACGCCGAGGTCATCTCCACGATCGTCACGCGGTGCCGGGCGAGCTTGCCGGGCAGCTCGCCCGGGGTCCAGAACACCGGGTCGCTGACCACGAGCGTGGCCCCGGCGATGAGGGTCGTGGCGATCTGGTCCATCGACAGGTCGAAGGTCAGAGCGGAGAGCAGGATGACCCGCTCGCCGGGGCCGACGTCGTAGTAGTCGGCGTTGACCCGGCAGTGGTGGGCGTAGGAGCGGCGGGAGATCATCACGCCCTTGGGGCGGCCGGTCGAGCCCGAGGTGTAGATGATGTAGGCCAGGTTCTCCGGCGCGGCCACGGGAACCAGGTCGGTGCCGGGCTGCCCGGCCGACCAGTCGTCCTCGTCCACGACGATCACGCGGCGGTCCTCGCCGCGCAGCCGGTCGGCGAACTTGGCCGCCGTGACGACGGTGCGCGCGCCCGCGTCGGCGATCATGAAGTTCAGCCGGTCGGCCGGGTGCGAGGGGTCCAGCGGCACGTACACCCCGCCCGCCTTCATGATCCCGAAGAGCACCACGATCGCGTCGATGCCGCGCTCCATGCACGTCACGACGGTGGTCTCGGGCCGGACGCCGCCCGCGCGGAGCAGGTGGGCCATGCGGTTGGCGCGGGCGTTGAGGTCGGCGAAGGTGACTTCCTCGTCGCCGAAGACCAGCGCCACCGCCGCCGGGGTGGCGGCGGCCTGCCGCTCGAACAGCTCGGTGACCGACAGGTGGCGCTCGGCGGCCGGGTCCAGCACGTCCACCAGGTGCGCGTCGGGCGCGGGCCAGTCGGTGAGGATCTCGCGGTGCTCGCCGGGGGTGAGGGCGTCGAGCTGCCCGATGGGGGCGGCCGGGTCGCGCGTGGCGCTCTCCAGCAGGCGGACGTAGTGGCCTGCCAGGCGCTCCACGGTGGAGCGCTCGAACAGGGAGGTGGCGTACTCGAACCAGCAGCGCAGGCGGCCGTCGGGCAGGTCCTTGACCGTCAGGGTCAGGTCGAACTTCGCGACCGGGTCGCCGCTGGCCAGGCCGGTGGCCGCGCAGCCCGCCAGCTCCCGGGGCAGCAGCCCGCCGAGGTGCTGGACCTCGAACACGACCTGCACCAGCGGGTTGCGCGAGGGGTCGCGGCCGGGGCGCAGCGCGTCGACCAGGTGCTCGAAGGGGACGTCCTGGTTGGCGAACGCGCCGAGCGCGGTGCCGCGCACCCGGTCGACCAGGTCGGTGAAGGACGGGTCGCCGCCGAGGTCGGTGCGCAGGACCAGGGTGTTGACGAAGAACCCGACCAGGTCCTCGGTCTCCTCCCTGGTGCGGCCCGCGACCAGCGTGCCGACGGCGATGTCGGTGCGGCCGGTGTGCCGGGCCAGCAGCACGTCGAAGGCGGCCAGCAGGACGGTGAACACCGTCGACCCGGTGCGGTTGGCCAGCTCCCGCACCCCGGCGGCGGCCGGGCCGGGCACCTCGACCACGACGTTGTCGCCGCGCGGGTCGCGGTCGGCGGGCCGGGGCCGGTCGGTGATCAGCTCGACCGGGCTGAGGCCCGCGAGCTTGTCGCGCCAGTAGTCCAGCTGCTCGGCGGACTGCTGCTCGCGCTGCCAGACCGAGTAGTCGGCGTACTGGACCGGCAGCGGGGCGGGCACGGCGTCGTGCGCGCAGGCCTCGTTCACCTCGCGCAGGAACACGCCCATCGACCAGGCGTCGAAGGCGATGTGGTGCAGGGTGACCGCGACCAGGTGCCGCTCGGGCGCGGTGCGCACCACGGTGACGCGCAGCGGGTGCTCGCGGGCGAGGTCGAACGGGCGGGTGTTGGCCGCTTCGACGATGGCGGTGGCGCGGTCCTCGGTGTCGGCCTCGCCCGCCAGGTCGACGTGGTGGAAGGCGACCGGGCCGGGCGGGTCGACCACCTGCACCGGCAGCCCGCCCCGCTCGGTGTAGCGGGTGCGCAGCACCTCGTGCCGGGCGGCGACCCGGTCGACGGCGCGACGCAGCACGGCCGGGTCCAGCGGCCCGTCGAGGCGGAAGGCCAGCGGGATCAGGTACTCGGTGCTGCCGGGTTCGAGCTGGTCGAGGAACCACAGCCGCTGCTGGCCGAAGGAGGTCGGCAGCGCGTCGCCGCGCGGCACGGGCACGATGCCCGCCTCGGCGGGGGTGGTCGCGACCGCCACGACGACGGCGAGCTTGGCCGCGGTGCGGGCGTCGAACACGGACTCCACGCTCAGCTCGACGGCGAAGTCGCGGCGCAGCCGGTGCACGAGCCGGATGGCGAGCAGCGAGTGGCCGCCCGCGGCGAAGAAGTCATCGTCCACGCCGAGCCGGTCGCGGCCGAGCAGCTCGGCCATGGCCGTGACCACGACGCGCTCGGTGTCGGTGCGCGGAGCGACGTAGGCATGGGGGTCGCCCGGGTCGGTATCGCGCGGCTCCTGCCAGGGGTCCGGGAGGGCGGCGCGGTCGACCTTGCCGTTGGGCAGCTGGGGAAGCGCGTCGAGCGGGATGAGCGCGGACGGGACGAGGGCGGCGGGCAGGCGCTCGGCCAGGAACCCGGTCAGCTCGTCCTGGGTGGTGGCGGCGGCGGGCACGAAGTAGCCGACCAGCTCGACATCGCCGGAGTCGCGGCGGGCGCTGGTGACCGCCGCGGCGGCCACCGCGGGGTGGGCGGCCAGCACGGCCTCAACCTCGCCGGGCTCGGCGCGCACGCCGCGCACCTTCACCTGGGCGTCGACGCGGCCGAGGAACTCCAGCGCGCCGTCGGCGCGCAGGCGGGCCACGTCGCCGGTGCGGTACCAGCGCTCGCCCGGGGTCCGGGGGTAGGCGTGCGGGGTGAACCGCTCGGCGGTCAGGTCGCCGCGCCCCGCGTAGCCGCGGGCGAGGCCGACGCCCGCCAGGCACAGCTCGCCGGGCACGCCGATGGGGACCAGCTGGTCGTCGGCGTCGACCAGATAGGCGCCGATGCCGGTCAGCGGTGCGCCGATCGGCACTGTCCCGTCCTCGTCACCGCGGTAGCGCCACGCCGTGGCGTCGATGGAGCACTCGGTGGGGCCGTAGGTGTTGTAGACCTCGACGTCCACGACCGCGCGCAGCCGCAGGCACAGCTCGGCGGGCAGCGGTTCGCCCGCCGAGCACACCAGGCGCAGCGCGGCGCAGTCGGCCAGGCCCGGCTCCTCGACCACCAGCCGCAGCACCGACGGCACGAGCTGGAGCACGGTGACGCCGTGCTCGGCGACCGCGCGGACCATCGCGGCCGGGTCGCGGTGGGCCCCGCGCGGGGCCATGACGACCGCGCCGCCGGAGACCAGCGGGGCGAGGAACTCCCAGACGGAGGCGTCGAAGCCTGCCGTGGTCTTCTGCAGGACGCGGTCCCCGGCGGTCAGGCCGTGGGTGGTGACGGCCCACAGGACGCGGTTGCGGATGCCGCGGTGCGGGACCACCACACCCTTGGGCTTGCCGGTCGAGCCCGAGGTGTACATGACGTACGCGGCGTTCTCCGGCTCCAGCGCGACAGGCGCGGCGGGGGCGTGGGCGGCGATCTCGTCGCGGTGGGTGTCGACGGCGATGGCGGGGACGGCGATGGCGGGGACGGGCAGCGCGTCGAGCAGTTCGGCCTGGGTCAGGACGAGGCGGACCTGGGCGTCCGCGAGCACGAAGGCGAGCCGCTCGGCGGGCAGGTCCGGCGGCAGCGGCACGTACACCCCGCCCGCGGCGAGAGTGCCCAGCAAGGCGACGACCAGGTCGGTTCCGCGGTGCATGGCGACGCCGACCGGCGTGTCCGCGGTGACGCCGTGGGCCCGCAGGTAGGCGGCGAGGCGGTCGGAGCGGTCGAGCAGGTCGGCGTAGGTGAGCCGCTGGTCGCCGGAGACCACGGCGACGGCGTCGGGGGTTTCGGCGGCACGCGCGCGGACGAGGTCGGGCAGCGGCGCGCCCACTGTCTCGTCGTCGCCTCGCGCCCAGTCGAGCAGCTGGTCGCGTTCGGCGTCGGCGAGCAGGGTGACGGTGCTCAGCGGCGCGGCGGGGTCGGCGGCCAGGCGGGCGAGCAGCGCCAGGTAGTTCGCGGCCATCCGCTCGACGCGGTCGGCGTCGAAGAGGGCCGTCGGGAACAGCAGGCGGCCCGCCCAGGAGCCGTCGGCGCTCTCGGCCATGTGCAGGGTCAGATCGAACGGCGCGGCCATCGAGGTCCCGGGCACCTGCTCGACGTCCACACCGGGCAGCGTCAGGCTTTCCCCGCGCGCGTTGTGCACGACGAAAGCCGCCTGGAACAGCGGGTTGCGGGAGAGGTCGGGGTCGGGCGCGAGCGCGGCGACGAGCTGCTGGAAGGGCACCTGGCGGTGCTCGAAGGCGTCCAGGGTGGTCTCCCTGGTGCGGTCGAGCAGGATGGCTAAGGTGGGGTCGCCCGCGAGGTCGGCGCGCAGGACGACGGTGGTGAGCAGCGGGCCGATCAGCTGCTCCAGCTCGACCTGGTCGCGCCCGCCGAGGGACACGCCGACGCCGAAGTCCGCGCCGCCGGAGTAGCGGCCCAGCAGCAGGTTGAACGCGGCGAGGAAGGTCATGAACGGGGTGGCGCCCGCGGCCCGCCCGACGGCGAGGACATCGGTCGCCAGCTCGGCGGGCACGACGAACCGGGCGATGCCGCCCTCGGGGTTCCACCGCGCGGGCCGGGGCCGGTCGGCGGGCAGCTCCAGCGCCGGCATGCCCGCCAGCAGCTCGCGCCAGTGCTGCGTGCTGCGGACGCCCGCCGGGGTGGGGGTGTCCCAGCACTCGCGCTGCCAGTCGGCGAAGTCGGCGAACTGCAGGGGCAGCGCGTCGAGGTCGGCGGCGACGCCCTCGGTCCGGGCGGTGTAGAAGGCGCGCAGCTCGCGGGCGAGGATGCCCATCGAGGGGTTGTCGAAGGCGATGTGGTGCACGACGAGCACCAGCAGGGCGTCGTCCTCGGCGAGGCGCACGAGCGTGGTCCGCCACGGGGACGCGGTCAGGTCGATGGCGGTCGCGGCCTCGCTCGCGGAGATCTCGGCGGCACGGGCCTCGGCGTCCGGGAACGCGGTCAGGTCCACGACGGCGACCTCGACAGGCGCGGGCTCGGCGATGAGCTGGACGGGCCTGCCGTCGGCGACGTCGTAGCGGGTGCGCAGCACCTCGTGCCGCTCGGCGACATCCGACAGCGCACCGCCCAGCGCGGCCAGGTCCAGCGGTCCCCGCAGCCGGAACGCCCAGTGCAGCAGGTACTCGTCGGCACCGGAGCGGAGCTGGTCGAGAAACCACATCTGTTCCTGCTCGAACGACAGCGGGAAGTGACCGTCGCTGGTGTCCATCGAGTGTGCCTCCGTGTCTCACTGGTGCGCGGGGCCTGCGGTGGTCAGAGGTTCTGCGACGGGGCGTCTCAGCCCGGTGGCGCGGTGATCATCGGCATGGCCCCAGCCTGCTCAGCGGTCGCGGCCTGCACGAGAGAACAACCAGCACACCTCCCCGGCGGCCATTGCTGCGTCTTCTTCTCTGCGCCCGGCGGTCGGCGGCGGGCAGGCTGGTCACACGAGAAACGCCAGCCGCCGAATGAACGGCGACTGGCGTCGGTGGTGGACGGTCAGGTCAGGTCTGGGGCCACATCGAGTAGATGAGGTTGTCCTCGTCCGCGCAGATGACCTGCGGGAACTGGCCTTCCTCCGCCTGGTTGCAGGCGAGCGGCCCGATGAAGTACGGCGCCAGCCCGAACTCGGGCTCGGGACGCTCCACGTAGTAGTCGAAGAGGATGGCCGCCGCTTCCTCGCAGTTGAGGATGCCGCCCGGGGTTTCCACCACCACGGCGTGCATGGGCTTGCCGAGCGCGCCTGTGAAGGTGCGCTCGCAGTACTGGGAGGGCAGGCTCTCGTCCACGGTCGAGGGCGGCAGCCCACCGGGCTCGCTCGGCTGGTCCCTGGTGGTCTCCGCCGTCTTGTTCGGCAACGTGATCTTCACCCGGGTCGTCGTGGCCTCAGCCTCCGTCGTCCGCTCCGCCGTCGAGGTCTCCGCCACCGTCGTGGTCTCCCCCACCCCGGCGGCGGTGCCGGGGATCGTCTCCCCCGGCCCACAAGCGGCCACAAGAAGTGCCACCACGCCGCCTACCACCACACGAACCACCTTCATGTCCGAACAGTCGGCCTAGCGCGATCCCCCGTTACGGTGATCTTCACCGGTGGCCATGCCCGTCGGTCGACGGCAACCCCTGACATTGCGGGGCCCGCGCTGTCACCCCTGTTTGCCAGATCAGGGGTGGTCTGGGTGTGGGCGGGTGCCAAGAATCGAGCGTGGAATGGCGGGTGAGCCGGCTGACCGTGTCCGCAGGAGGTCTGCGCCATCGAGCCGGCGCGGTTGCGGAGAGGGTGTCGGGTCAGGATGGTCGTGGACACGTGGGTGCGGGATTCCCTGCGGCGGTCGGGTGGGTCTCGGGCGGTGCCTGCGGTGGCGTGGCTACCGGTGTTCGGGGCCGTGGCCGCGGTTGTCGGGCTGCTGGTCGCAGTGGTCGGGCGGTACGACTACCACCGGGACGAGCTGTACTTCCGCATCCTGGAGCCCGCGTGGGGCTACGTCGACCAGCCGCCGCTGACGCCGCTGCTGGCACGGGTGAGCGTTGCGCTGTTCGGGGACACGCTGACAGCCGTTCGGGTGCCCGCGATCCTGGCCGCGGCGGCGGTGGTGGTCGTGGTGGCGCTGCTGGTGCGCGAGTTCGGGGGGCGGGCGGGCGCGCAGGCGATGGGGGCCTGGGGTGTCGGGTTCGCGATGGCGCCGCTCAGCTCTGGGCATGTGCTGCTGACCGCGTCGGTCGACGTGGTCGTGTGGTTGGTGGTGGTGCTGTTCGCGGTCAAGGCGGTGGTGCGGGAGCAGCCGCGGTGGTGGTTGGCCGTGGGTGTCGCGGTGGGGATCGGGTTCTACAACAAGTACTTGGTCGTCCTGCTGCTGGTCGGGATCGCGGTGGCGATGCTCGTGACCGGGCCGAGGGGGCCGTTGCGGTCGGGGTGGCTGTGGGCGGGAGTGGGGCTGGCGGTGGTGATCGCCGCGCCGAACCTGGTGTACCAGCTGGCCAACGGATGGCCGCAGCTGGAGATGGCCGGCGGTATCGCCGAGGAGAAGGGACCCCAGCAGCGGCTGCTGCTCCTGCCGCTGCAAGCGGTCTTCCTGAGTCCGCTCGCCCTGCCGGTGGTCGTCGCCGGGTTCGCCGCGCTGGTGCGCGCGCCCCGGCTGCGGCCGTTCGCGGTGAGCTACCTCGTGGTGCTGGCGATCGTGCTGGCCACCGGCGGGTTCGCGGTGTACACCGCGCCGCTGCTGATCGTGCTGTTCGCGGCCGGGTGCGCGCCGGTGGTGGCGTGGGCGGGCAGCCGGGCGCGGCGGGTGCTGGTGGGCGTGCTCGCGGTGGCGCACGCCGCGTTCGGGGTGGTGGTTGGGCTACCGGTTCTTCCCATCGACGTCCTGCGGGACACGCCGGTCCCGGCGGTCAGCCAGTCCCTGCGCGACCAGGTCGGCTGGCCCGCCTACGTCGAGCAGATCCGGGAGGTCCACCGCTCGCTCCCGGAGGCGGAGCGCGCGAACACCGTGCTGCTCACCGCGAACTACGCCGAGGCGGGCGCCCTGGACAAGTACGGCGCGGACCTGCCCGCCGTCCACAGCGGCCACAACGAGCTGCACTCCTACGGCCCGCCGCCGGACACGGCCACCACCGTGATCATCATCGGCATGGACGCCCCCGAGATCCGCTCGCTGTTCGTCCAGTGCGACCTGGCGGGCCAGCTCGACCACGGCCTCGGCATCGACAACGAGGAGCAGGGCAGGCCGATCCTCGTCTGCCGCCAGCCGCAGGTGCCGTTCTCCGCGGTGTGGGAGCACTGGCGCCACCTGGACTAGGCCAGCCAGGCGCGCACAGCGGCGGCGGTGGTCTGGGCGTCGTCCTCCATCACGGTGAAGTGGGTGCCCGCGACGGCCACCTCGTCGGCGCCCTCGCAGGTGGGCTGCCAGGGCCCGACGGGGGTGGCCAGCGGGGTTCCCGCGGTGAGCAGCAGGGTGGGAGCCGTGAGCGGGCCGGGCGTCCAGTCGAAGGACGCGTAGCGCGACATGGCGGTCGGCCAGTTGTCGCCCCACGCGCCCGCGTGGGTCTCCAGGCGCATCAGCAGGCCCTGGTGGAGCACCGCGTCGAACTGGCCGAGGGCCTCGGCCTGGTCCGGCGGGTAGGTGTCGATGAGGACCAGGCCCGCCGCCGGGGTGCCCGCGACAGCCAGGGCGTCGGCGACCGCGCGGGCCACGAGACCGCCGCCGGAGTAGCCGACGAGCACCAGCGGGGTGTCGAGGCCCAGGGCGGTGATCGCCTCGACGTGGACGTCCACGACGGCGGCGGCGGAGGCGGGCAGCGGTTCGCCGGGGCGGAAGCCGACCTGGTGCAGGACGTGCACGTCGTGCTGGTCGCCGAGGGCCGCCGACCAGCGGGCGTACTGGTGGGGGCCGGACATCCCGGCGTAGGAGGGCACGCAGACCAGGCTGGGGTTCCCGCTGGTCGCGGCCCGGGCCAGCCGGGTGGGGACGGGGATCTCCGCCAGGTCGCCGATGCCGGTGAAGGACTCGCGGAAGGCGGCCGCGGCGGCGAGCACCGCCATGAACTCCCCGACGCGGTCTTGGCGCACGGCCTGGGCGTACAGGCCCGCCATGCCTTCGGGCGTCGTGCGGGTCGCGGGCGCGCCACCCAGCAGGTCGACCAGGTGGCCGGCGAGGTCGGCGGGCGTGGCGAGGTCGAAGACCAGGCTGGTGGGCAGGTCGAGGTCGGTGGCCTTGGCCAGCCGGTCGCGCAGGTCGACCCCGGTCAGCGAGTCGAAGCCCTGTTCCAGCAGGCCGCGCCGGGGGTCGAGGGCGCTGCTGTCGGGGTGGCCGAGCGCCGCCGCCGCGCAGGAGAGCACCAGCGCTTCGACCGAACCCGGGTCGGTCGACGTCAGCGTCTCGGACACCCGCTCGGCGGCCGTGGGCGCCGCGGGCGGCGGGGGTGAGCCGATCCAGTAGCGGTCGCGCTGGAACGGGTAGGTCGGCAGATCGATGTGGACGCGGCCGGGCCGGCCTGGCCACACCGCGTCGGCGTCGACCTGGACGCCGGTGCTGTGCAGGGCGGCCAAGGCGAGGGCGACCGAGGTGTCTTCCCGCAGGTCGCGGCGCACGGACGGGATCGCGACCGCGTGCGGGAGCAGGTCCCGGGCGAGCGTCGTGAGAGTGGCGTCCGGACCGATCTCCAGCAGGGCGCGGACCGGGCCCAGCGCCGCCACCGCGTCGGCGAAGCGCACGGGCCGGCGGACGTGGTCGACCCAGTGGTCGGGGCCCGGCTGCTTCAGCGGGCCGCCGGTCAGCGTGGACACCGCGGGCAGGCGGGCCGGGTGGTGGGTCAGCGTGGCCGCGACGGCGGCGAACTCCGCCAGCATCGGCTCCATGAGGGGCGAGTGGAACGCGTGCGAGACCTGGAGCCGCCGCGTCCGGTGGCCGCGGTCGGCGAGTTCGGCCGCGACGGCGAGCACCGCGCCCTCCGCGCCGGAGAGCACCACCGAGCGCGGACCGTTGACCGCCGCGACGACCACGTCCGCACGCCCGCCGATCACCGGCCGGACCTCGTCCTCGCCCGCCCGGACCGAGATCATCGCGCCGCCCGCGGGCAGCGCGCCCATCAGCCGTCCCCGGGCGGTGACCAGCCTCGCGGCGTCCTCCAGCGACAGGATGCCGGCCACGTGCGCAACCGCGATCTCCCCCACCGAGTGCCCGACCAGCACGTCCGGGCGCACCCCCCACGACTCGAACAGCCGGTGCAGCGCCACCTCGAAGGCGAACAGCGCGGGCTGGGCGACGGCGGTGTCGCCGGGGTCTCCCGACGGAAGCCCGCCGAGCGCCGCCACGGCCTCCGCGTGCGCCTCGGCGAACGCCGGGTACCCGCCCAGTCCCGCGCCCGTCGCCGCGGTCCGCGTGCCCTGGCCCGCGAACAGGAACGCGACCCGCGCGTCGGGTTCGGCCACGCCGAGCGCGACCCCGGACGCCTGCTGTCCCGACGCGACCGCCGAGAGGCCCGCGGCCAGCTCGGTCCGGTCCCGGGCGACGACCACCGCCCGGCGGTCCAGCCGGGCCCGGCCGTGGGCCAGCGCGGTGGCGAGATCGGCGGGCTCCCCGGCGAAGTCCGCCAGCCCGGCCGCCTGCGCGCGCAGCGCGGCATCGGTCCGCGCGGACAGGGCCACCAGGACCGGAGCCGATCCCGGGACCGGCGGTTCGACCGAGGCAGGCTCGGACTGCGGCGCCTGCTCCAGCACGACGTGGGCGTTGGTGCCGCTGATCCCGAAGGACGACACACCGGCCCGGCGCGGCCGTCCGGTCTCCGGCCACGGCGTGGGCTCGCCGACGAGCGCCACCGCGCCCGCCGACCAGTCCACGTGCGGGGAGGGCCGCTCGGCGTGCAGGGTCTTGGGCACCAGCCCGTGCCGCAGCGCCAGCACGCTCTTGATCACCCCGGCGACCCCGGCCGCCGCCTGCGTGTGCCCGATGTTCGACTTCACCGACCCGAGCAGCACCGGCCTCGCCCGGTCCTGTCCGTAGGCCGCCAGCAGCGCCTGCGCCTCGATCGGGTCGCCCAGCGGCGTCCCGGTGCCGTGCGCCTCGACGACATCCACATCGGACGGACGCAGCCCGGCGGCCCCGAGCGCCCTGGCGATGACGCGCTGCTGCGCCTGCCCGTTCGGCGCGGACAGCCCGTTCGACGCGCCGTCGGAGTTGACCGCGCTGCCCCGCACCACCGCGAGCACGGGGTGTCCGTTGCGGCGGGCGTCCGACAGCCGCTCCAGCAGCACGATTCCCGCCCCCTCGGCCATGCCCATGCCGTCCGCGCCGTCGCCGAACGCCTTGCTGCGCCCGTCCGGCGCCAGCCCGCGCTGGCGGCTGAACGCGGCGAGCGCGCCCGGCGTCGCCATCACCGACACGCCGCCCGCCAGCGCCAGCCCGCACTCCCCCGACCGCAGCGCCTGCACGGCCAGGTGCAGCGCCACCAGCGACGACGAGCACGCCGTGTCCACGGTGACCGCCGGGCCCTCGAAGCCGAAGGAGTACGCGACCCGGCCGGAGAGCACGCTGGCCGAGCTGCCGGTGGCGAGGTACCCCTCGCTGTCGGCGGCCCGGGACACCAGGGCGGCGTAGTCCTGCCCGGTCGACCCGGCGAACACCCCGGTGGCGCTGCCGCGCAGCGCGGCCGGGTCGATGCCCGCACGCTCGAAGGCCTCCCAGGCGATCTCCAGCAGGATGCGCTGCTGCGGGTCCATCGCCAGCGCCTCGCGCGGGCTGATCCCGAAGAAGCCCGCGTCGAAGTCGGCCACGCCGTCGAGGAACCCGCCCGCGCGGGTGGTGACCGTGCCCGGCCGGTCGGGGTCGGCGCCGGCGAGGGCGGGCAGGTCCCAGCCGCGGTCCTCCGGCAGCGGCCCGATGGCGTCGCCACCGCGGGCCAGCAGCTCCCACAGCTGTTCCGGGCTGCGCACCCCGCCCGGCAGCCTGCACGCCATCGCCACGACGGCGATGGCCTCCCCGCTCTCGGCCGCGACGGCGACAGGGCCGCCGGAGCGCTCGGCGCCGACCAGCCCGGCGCGCAGGTGGGCGGCCAGCGCGGCGGGGGTCGGGTGGTCGAAGACCAGCGTGGCGGGCAGGCGCAGGCCGGTGGCGGCGGCGAGCCGGTTGCGCAGCTCCACCGCGGTCAGCGAGTCCACGCCGACCTCGCGGAAGGCGCGCTCGGGGGCGACGGCGTCCGCGTCGGCGTGCCCGAGCGCGGCGGCGGCGTGGCCGCGGACGAGGTCGAGCAGGAGCCGGTCCTGGTCGCGGCGGTCCACGCCGCGCAGCCGGGCGGCGAACCCGGCATCGGCCTCCGCGGTCCCGGCGGTGACCGCGCGCCGGGCGGCGGGCCGGGCCAGACCGCGCAGCAGCGGCGGCGACTCGCCCAGCCCGGCCAGGTCGAGGTGCACCGCGACGGGCGCGGGGTCCTCGCCGCGCACGGCCGCGTCGAACAGGGCGAGCCCGTCGGCCGTGGACAGCGGCCGCACTCCGGCCCTGGCCATCCTGGCGCGGTCGGCGGCGGCCAGCGCGCCGGTCAGGGCGCTGCGCTCGGCCCACAGCCCCCACGCCACCGAGGTGGCGGGCAGACCGGTGGCGCGGCGACGGCGGGCGAGGGCGTCGAGGACGGCGTTCGCGGCGGCGTAGTTCGCCTGCCCGGCGGCGCCGAAGACCCCGGCGGCCGAGGAGAACAGCACGAACGCCGCCAGGTCGCGGTCGCGGGTCAGCTCGTGCAGCAGCACCGCCGCGTCGGCCTTGGGACGCAGCGCGGTGTCGAGGCGGTCGCGGGTCTGCGCGGCGAGCACGCCGTCGTCCAGCGCGGCGGCCGTGTGCACGACGGCGGTCAGCGGGTGCTCGGCGGGGACGGAGTCGAGCAGCGCGGTCAGCGCGGCGCGGTCGGCGACGTCGCAGGCCAGCAGCCGGACGTCCGCGTCGAGCGCGGCGAGGTCGGCGGCGGCCGGGGAGTCGGCGCCGGAGCGGCTGACCAGCAGCAGGTGGCGCACACCGTGCTCGGCGACGAGATGGCGGGCCACCAGCGCGCCGAGGGCGCCGGTCGCGCCGGTCACCAGCACGGTGCCCTCGGGGTGCAGCCGGGCGGGCACGGTCAGCACCAGTTTGCCGACGGTGTGCCCGCCGCTCAGGGCGCGCAGCGCGTCCGGGGCGCGGCGGATGTCGGACACCGCGACCTTCGGCGGCTCCAGGTCCCCGGCGGCGACCAGGCCGACGACCGTCCGCAGGATCTCGCCGAGCCGCGGCGGACCGGCCTCGGCCAGGTCGAAGGCGCGGTAGTCCACTCCCGCCGGGTCGCGCGGATCGGTCTTGCCCATCTCCACGAACCGCCCACCGGGGCGCAGCAGCCGCAGCGAGGCGTCGGTGAACTCCCCCGCCAGCGAGTTGAGCACGACATCGATCCCCGCGCCCGCCGCACCCGCGAACCGGTTCTCGAAGTCGGTGGTCCGGGAGGACGCCAGATGATCCGCGGGCACCGCCGACCACTTGCCGGGGCTGGCGGTGGCGAACACCTCGGCCCCGATGCGCCGGGCCAGCCGCACGGCCGCCCCGCCCACCCCGCCCGCGGCGGCGTGCACGAGCACGGACTCGCCCGCGCGCAGCCCGGCCAGGTCGACCAGCGCGTAGTACGCGGTGCAGTAGGCCACCGGGATGGCGGCGGCCTGGGCGAAGGTCCACCCCGCGGGGACCGGGGCGAGCGTGGCCGCGTCGGCCACGACCTCGGCGGCGAACCCGCCGCTCACCAGGCCGAGCACCCGGTCGCCGACGGCGAACCCGTCCACGTCCGGCCCGGTCTCCAGCACGACGCCCGCGACCTCGCTGCCGAGCACCGCCTGGTCGGGGTAGATGCCGAGGGCGATCATGCTGTCGCGGAAGTTGACCCCGGCCGCGCGCACGGCGACCCGGACCTCACCGGCGCTGAGCGGCCACCGCTCGACGGGCACCGTCCGCAGGCCGTCGAGCGTGCCCGCGCCGCTCGCGTCGAGCCGCCACGGGGTGGCCGGGAGATCGATCGGCGGGGCCGCCGGGCGGGCGAGACGCGGCGCGCGCAGCTTTCCGTCGCGCGCGGCGACCTGCGGTTCCCCGGTGGCGACGGCCGCGTCCGCGAGGCGGGCGGTGTCGGGGCGCGGGTCGGCCGGGTCGAGGTCGAGCAGGATGATCCGGCCCGCGTGCTCGGCCTGCGCCGAGCAGGCGAACGCCCAGGCGGCGGCCTGCGCGGGATCGGGGTCGGGGCCGGTCGCGCCGGTGGTGGCGAGGACGAAGCGCGCGTCTGCGGCGGCGGAGTCGGTGTCGGAGTCAGTGGCGGAGGCGGTCCAGGTGTGCAGGACGTCGAGCGCCTGGCCCACCACGGTGCGCACGTCGCCGGAGCCGAGCACCACGACGTCGGTCGCGGGTTCCAGCTCGGGTGCGGGGTCGAGGACGACCCAATCGATGGTGAACAGGGAATCGGGCACGCGGCGGACCGCGGGGCCCGCGGGGCGGAAGGTGAGGCCGTCGACGGCCGCGACCGGCGCGCCGCTCGCGTCGGCGACCAAGACGGAGACGGTGCCGGGCGCGGTCCGCCGGAGGTGGACGCGGGCGGCGGTGGCCCCGTGGGCGTGCACGGTGACGCCGGACCAGGCGAACGGCAGCGCCACCTCCGCGCCGACGACCCCGGGCTGGGCGGCCGGGTGCAGCGCGGCGTCGAGCAGGGCGGGGTGCACGACGTACCCGTCGACCGGGGTGTCGACGGCGATCTCGGCGTACAGGTCGTCGCCGTCGCGCCACAGCGCCCGCAGACCCTGGAAAGCGGGTCCGTGCTCGACGCCGGACGCGGCGAGGTCCGCGTAGAAGCCGGTCAGGTCGACCGAGTCGGCGGCGGGCGGCCACGCGGTGATCGGGTCGGCGGCCGGGGACTGCGCGCTGAGGACGCCGAGGGCGTGCCGGTCCCAGACCCCGGGACTGGTCTCGGCGTGCAGCTCGACCTCGCGGATGCCGTCGCGGTCGGCGGAGACCCGGACCTGCACCCGCACGGCACCGTTCGCAGGCAGCGCCAGGGGTGTCTGCACGGTCAGCTCGGCCAGGTGCGGGCACCTGACCTGGTCGCCCGCGTGCACCGCGAGGTCGACGAACGCGGCGCCGGGCAGCAGGACCGCGCCCGCGACGACGTGGTCGGCCAGCCACGGGTGCTCGCGCACCGACACGCGCCCGGCGAGCACGACACCGCCGTCGGGCTGCGGCACGACCGCGCCCAGCAGCGGGTGTGCGGTGGTGTCGAGCCCGGCGGCGGTGACCGGCGCGCCGCCGGGCAGCCCGCTGGGCAGCCAGAACCGCTCGTGCTGGAAGGCGTAGGTGGGCAGCGCGGCGAGCGGCCCGGCGGGCAGCGTCCAGCGCACCTGGACACCGCGCGTGTGCGCCTCGGCGAGGGACAGCAGCAAGCGGCGGGGGCCGCCGTCGTCGCGGCGCAGGGTGCCGATGACGGTGCGGTCGGGCAGCGCGTTGGCCAGGACCGGATGCGGGCCGACCTCGATGAAGGTGTCCAGCCCGTGGGCGGCGGCGAGGTCGACGGCGGTGTCCAGCCGGACGGTCTCCCGCAGGTTGCCCGCCCAGTACCCGGCGTCCAGGAGCAGCGGGTCGATCCGCTCGCCGGTCACCGTCGAGTACAGCGGCACGGCCGTGTCGCGGGGTTCGACCGGGGCGAGGTCCACGAGCAGCCGCGCGCACACCTGGTCCACCTGCGGCGAGTGGGCCGCGTAGTCGACCGGGACGCGCCGCGCCCGGACTCCGTCGGCGTCGCACCGAGCCAGCAGCGCGTCGAGCGCGGCGGGCTCGCCGGAGACGACCACCGCCGACGGCCCGTTCACCGCCGCCAGCCACAGCCCGTCGCCGAGCCGCGTCCGCGCCTCCGCCTCGGGGAGGGCGAGGGACACCATGCCGCCCAGTCCGGCGATGTCCAGCAGCGCCCGGCCCCTGGTCACCACGACCAGCGCGGCGTCGGACAGCGACAGCGCCCCGGCGACGCAGGCCGCGGCGATCTCGCCCTGCGAGTGCCCGATGACGGCGGCGGGCTCCACCCCGTGCGCGCGCCACAGCGCGGCCAGCGACACCATCACCGAGAACAGGGCGGGCTGCACGACATCCACCCGGTCCAGCGCGGACGCGTCGGCGAGCACGTCGAACAGGGACCAGTCCACGAGCGGGTCCAGGGCGGCGGCGCACTCGGCCATCCGCTCGGCGAACACCGGGTCGGCCAGCAGGTCCACGGCCATCCCGGCCCACTGCGAGCCCTGGCCGGGGAACAGGAACACCGGCCGGACGGGATCGCCGGGGGCCTCGCCGAGCACGACGGCAGGATCGGCCGTGCCCGCGGCGATCCGGTCGAGGGCGGCGGCGAAGCCCGCGCGGTCGCCTGCGACCGCGACGGCCCGGTGCGCCAGCCTCGCGCGGCCGGTGGCGAGGGTGCGGGCGACCGCGCCCACCGTCAGCTCCGGGTGCTCGGCGAGGTGGTCGCGCAGGCGGGCGGCCTGCTCCCGCAGCGCGGCCCCGGTGTGCGCCGACAGCGGCCACGGCAGGACCGCGGGCTCGGCCTCGGCCTCGCCCGGCGTGTGCTCGGGCTGCTCCAGGATGACGTGGGCGTTGGTCCCGCTGATCCCGAAGGAGGACACCGCGGCGCGGCGCGGCCTGCCGTGCTCGGGCCACGGGGTCGCCTCGGTGGCCAGCCGGACGGCCCCCGCGGTCCAGTCGACGCGGCTGGAGGGCTCGGCGGCGTGCAGGGTCGGCGGGACCACGGCGTGCCCGAGCGCGAGCACGCTCTTGATGACCCCGGCGACGCCCGCCGCGCCCTGGGTGTGGCCGATGTTGGACTTCACCGAGCCCAGCAGCGCGGGCTCCGCGCGGTCCTGGCCGTAGGTCGCCAGCAGCGCGCCCGCCTCGATCGGGTCGCCGAGCGAGGTGCCCGTGCCGTGCGCCTCGACCACGTCCACGTCGGCGGCGACGAGCCCGGCCGCGCTGAGCGCGCGGCGGATGACCTGCTGCTGCGCCTGCCCGCTGGGCGCGGACAGGCCGTTGGACGCGCCGTCCTGGTTGACAGCCGAGCCGCGCACCACCGCGAGCACCGGGTGCCCGTTGCGCCGGGCGTCGGAGAGCCGCTCGACCACCAGGACGCCGACGCCTTCGGCGATGCCCATGCCGTCCGCGCCCTCGGCGAACGCCTTGCTGCGCCCGTCCGCGGCCAGCCCGCGCTGGCGGCTGAACGCCACGAACGACCCCGGCGTGGCGATGACCGCGACGCCGCCGACGAGGGCGAGCGAGGTCTCCCCCGAGCGCAGCGACTGCCCGGCCAGGTGCAGCGCGACCAGCGACGACGAGCACGCGGTGTCCACGGTGACGGCCGGTCCGCGCAGGCCGAGGGTGTAGGCGACGCGGCCGGAGACGACGCTGGTGGCGTTGCCGGTGAGCAGGTGGCCTTCGAGCCCGGCGGGCACGTCGCCGCGAGCGCCGTAGTCCTGCCCGTAGGTGCCCGCGAAGACGCCGGTGTCGCTGCCGCGCAGGCTGTCCGGGGCGATGCCCGCGCGCTCCAGCGCCTCCCAGGCGACCTCCAGCAGCAGCCGCTGCTGCGGGTCCATCGCCAGCGCCTCGCGCGGGCCGATGCCGAAGAAGGCGGGGTCGAACTCGGCGGCGCCGTCGAGGAAGCCGCCCTGGTCGGCGTAGGTGGTGCCGGGGTGGTCGGGGTCGGGGTGCACGAGGGTGTCGAGGTCCCAGCCGCGGTCGGCGGGGAACGGGCCGACCGCGTCGCCGCCGTCGAGCAGCAGCCGCCACAGGTCTTCCGGCGACCGCACGCCGCCGGGGAAGCGGCAGCCCATCGCCACGATGACAGGCGGATCGTCGTCGGCGACCGGCTGGACGACAACCGGTGCCCCGCCCACGGGTGCCGTGGTCCGCTCGCCGCCGAGGACGGTGAGCAGGTGCCCGGCGAGAGCGGCGGGCGTCGGGTGGTCGAAGACGAGGGTGGCCGAGAGCGTGCGGCCGGTGGCCGCGGCCAGGCGGTTGCGCAGTTCGACGGCGGTCAGCGAGTCGAAGCCGAGGTCGGCGAAGGCCCGGGTGGAGCCGACCCTGGCGGAGTCGGTGTGTCCGAGCACGGTGGCGGCCTGCCCGCGCACCAGGTCGAGCAGGAGGTGTTTGGCGTCGGCGGCGGGCAGCGCGGCTACCCGGCCCGCCAGGTCCTCCGGCGGCGCGGTGGCCGCGGCGCGGCGGCGGGCCGGTCGGACGAGGTCGCGCAGCAGCGCGGGCGCCTGGTCGGCGCGCGGTCCGGCGAGGTCGAGCCGGGTGGGGACGAGCACGGACCGGCCGGAGCGCAGCGCCGCGTCGAACAGCGCGAGCCCGTCGGAGGTGGACAGCGGGCGGACGCCGCCGCGGGCCATCCTGCCCAGGTCGGCCGCGCCGAGACCGCTGGTCAGCGCGCTGCGCTCGGCCCAGAAGCCCCAGGCGAGGCTGGTCGCGGGCAGGCCGAGGGCGGCGCGGTGGCGGGCGAGGGCGTCCAGGTGGGTGTTGGCGGCGGCGTACCCGGCCTGGCCCGCCCCGCCGAAGACCCCGGCGGCGGAGGAGAACAGCACGAAGGCCGACAGGTCGCGGTCGCGGGTCAGCTCGTGCAGGTGGGTGGCGGCGTCGGCCTTGGGGCGCAGGACGGTGTCGAGGTCCTCGGCGGTGACCGAGCCGACGAGGCCGTCGGCCAGCGCGCCCGCGGTGTGCACGACGGCGGTCAGGTCGGGGATGGTGCCGAGGAGCGCGGCGAGGGCGGCGCGGTCGGCGGTGTCGCAGGCGGTCAGCCGCACGCGGGCGCCGAGGGCGGTGAGGTCGGCGACCAGCTCGTCCGCGCCGGGGGCCTCAGGTCCGCCGCGACTGGTGAGCACGAGGTCGCGCACCCCGTGCTCGGTGACGAGATGCCGGGCGACCAGCGCGCCGAGGGTGCCGGTGGCCCCGGTGACGAGGGTGGTCCCGGCCGGGTCGGCTGGGCGGGTGAGGACGAGCTTGCCGATGTGCCGGGCCTGGCTGAGGTGGCGCAGCGCCTCGGGCGCGCGCCGCAGGTCCCAGGTGGTGACCGGCAGCCGCCGCAGCTCCCCCGCGTCGAGCAGGGCGACGACCTCGCGCAGCAGCTCCCCGATCCGCTCGGGTCCGGCCTCGCCGAGGTCGTAGGCGCAGTAGGCGATGTCCGGGTGGTCGGCGGCGTCGCGGATGTCGGTCTTGCCCATCTCCAGGAACCGCCCGCCCGGCGACAGCAGCCGCAGCGAGGCGTCGACGAACTCCCCGGCCAGCGAGTCCAGCACCACATCCACGCCGCGCCCGCCGGTCTCGGCGCGGAAGCGCGCCTCGAACTCGGTGGTGCGCGACGACGCGATCCGCTCGGCCGGGACGCCGAGGCCGCGCACGGCGGCCCACTTCGCCGGGCTGGCCGTCGCGTACACCCGCGCGCCGAGCCGCTGCGCGATCTGCACCGCCGCCATCCCCACGCCACCAGCGGCGGCGTGGATCAGCACCGACTCCCCGGCACGCAGCCCGCCCAGGTCGACCAGGCCGTAGTAGGCGGTCAGGAACGCCACCGGCACCGAAGCGGCGTCCGCGAAGGACCAGCCCGCCGGGACGGCGGTGAGCATGCGGGCGTCGGCCACGACCAGCGGGCCGAACCCGCCGCCGAAGAGGCCCATCACCCGGTCGCCGGGCCGCGGGGCGGTCACGTCCGGCGCGACCTCCAGCACCACGCCCGCGCCCTCGCTGCCGAGCACCGTCTGCCCCGGCACCATGCCCAGCGCGACGACGACGTCGCGGAAGTTGACCCCGGCGGCGCGCAGGCCGATCCGCACCTGGCCCGCGGCCAGTGGCGCGGCGGCCTCCGGCGCGGGCACCGCCGTCAGCGCGTCGATGCTGCCGCCGCCGGTCACGTCGAGCCGCCACGGCCCGTCGGGCACGGGCAGCGGCGGGGCGCTGCGCACCAGCCTCGGCGCGCGGACCCGGCCGCGCCGGATCGCGACCTCGGGCTCCCCGCACCCGAGCGCGGCGGGCACGGCCCGCACCGACTCGTCGGTGCCGTCGAGGTCGAGCAGGGCGAAGCGGCCGGGGTTCTCGGTGGCGGCGGCCCTGACGAGCGCCCGCACCGGGTCGCCGACGAGGTCCGGCAGTTCGCCGGGGGCCGTGGCGGCGGCGCGGTGGGTCACCACGACCAGCCGGGAGTCGGCGAAGCGGTCGTCGGCCAACCAGGCGCGGACCAGGTCCACCGCGCCCGCCAGCGTCTGGCGCAGCCCGCGCGGCCGGACCCCCACCAGCACGTCGGCAGGCACCGGGTCGGACACCTCGGCCAGTGCGGAATGAACCATAAAGCTCAGGTTGAGGTTGAGGCTCAAGTCGAGATCGAGGTCTGCCCAGTCGACCTCGAACAGGGCCTCAGCGGCC
The DNA here is from genome assembly GCF_042657845.1 of Actinokineospora guangxiensis. NCBI lineage: Bacteria > Bacillati > Actinomycetota > Actinomycetes > Pseudonocardiales > Pseudonocardiaceae > Actinokineospora > Actinokineospora guangxiensis. The sequence continues at coordinate 160,880 of NZ_JBHSKF010000013.1, forward strand.
ACATCGTTGCTGGTCAGCGCGCCGGAGATCGGCCTGGTGACCAAGGACTCGACGGAGGCGACCGGCGCGCCGGTCGTGTCCGCCACCGCGATCCCGACACCGCCGGGCACCGGGCTCAGCCGCACCCGCAGCCTCGTCGCGCCGGTCGCGTGCAGCTCGACACCGGTCCAGGAGAAGGGGAGTTCGGCCTGCCGTCCCCCGGCTGGGTCGTCTGCTGTGTCGTCTGATGTGGCGGCCAGCGCGTGCAGGGCGGCGTCGAGCGCGGCGGGGTGCAGCCCGAAGCCGTCGGCCGCCACGTCCTGCGGCAGGACGACCTCGGCGTACACCTCTCCCCCGCGCCGCCACGCCGCGCGCAGCCCGCGGAACACCGGCCCGTACCCGTAGCCCGCGGCGTCGAGCCGGTCGTACAGGTCGGCGACGTCGACGGCCGAGGCGTCCGGCGGCGGCCACGGCCCGCCCAGGTCCTCCCCGGAGGCCGTGCCGGGCGCGAGGGCGCCTTCGGCGTGCCGGGTCCACGGCGCGTCCTCGGCGGGCCGGGAGTGGACGACCACCGGGCGAGCGCCGTCCTCGGCGGGGGCCCCTACGGCGACCTGGAGCTGAACGCCGCCGTGCTCGGGCACCGGCAGCGGGGCGTGCAGGGTCAGCTCCGCCACCCGGCCGAGCCCGACCCGGTCGGCAGCGTGCCCGGCCAGGTCGAGGAACGCGGTGCCCGGAAGCAGGGCCACGCCCCGCACGGCGTGGTCGGCCAGCCACGGGTGCGTCCGCAGGGACAACCGACCGGTCAGCAGCAGCTCGTCCGCGCCCGCGACCGTGACGGCCGCGCCCAGCAGGGGGTGTCCGGCGGTGTCCAGGCCTGCGGTGGAGACGTCGGCGGACACCGGCGGGGTGAGCCAGAACCGCTCGCCCTGGAACGGGTAGGTCGGCAGCGGCACCCGGCGTCCGCCCGGGTACACCGCCGCGGCGTCCGGGACGGCGCCCAGGGTGAACGCCTCGGCGAGCGCGGCGGCGAAGCGCCCCGGCTCGTCGCGGCGCAGCGTGCCGATGGCGGGCGCGTCCACGGCCTGCACGAGCACCGGATGCGGGCTGACCTCGATGACGAGCCCGACGCCGTCGGCGGCCAGCCGCGCCACCGCCCGGTCCAGCCGGACGGGCTCGCGCAGGTTGCGGAACCAGTAGTCGGGGTCCAGCGCGGCGGGCTCGTCGGCGACCGTCGAGTGGAACGGGACGTCCGCCGGGCGCGGCCGGATGCCGTCGATGGCGGCGATCAGCCCGTCGCGGACGTCGTCGACCTGCGGGGAGTGCGACGCGTAGTCCACCGGAACGCGCCGCGCCCGGACCCCGCGCGCCGCGCACTCGGCGAGCAGTGCTTCCAGGGCGTCGGGCTCGCCCGCGACCACGACCGACGCCGGGCCGTTGACGGCGGCGATCGACAGCCCGTCGGTCAGCATCGGGACCACCTCGGCCTCGGCCAGCGGGACCGAGACCATCCCGCCCCGCCCGGCCAGGACGAGCAGCGCCCTGCTGCGCAGCGCGACCACGCGCGCGGCGTCCCGCAGCGACAGCGCGCCGGCCACGCACGCCGCCGCGATCTCGCCCTGCGAGTGCCCCACCACCGCCGCGGGCTCGACGCCGTAGGACCGCCACAAAGCCGCCAACGACACCATCACCGCGAACAGCGCAGGCTGCACCACATCGACCCTGGCCAGGGCGGACTCGTCCCGCAGGACGTCGGACAGCGACCAGTCCACGTGCGGGTCGAGAGCGGCGGCGCACTCGGCCATCCGCTCGGCGAACACAGGGTTGTCCAGCAGGTCCAGAGCCATGCCCGCCCACTGGGAGCCCTGCCCGGGGAACAGGAACGCGACCTTCCCCGGTAGCCGGGTCCCGGTCACCAGGCCGGGGTCGGGCAGGTCCCGCGCCAGCGCGGCCAGCGCCCGGTCGTACCCGTCGGGCCCCGGCAGGACGGCGGCCCGGTGCTCCAGGACGGCCCGGCCGGTGGCCAGCGACCAGCCGAGGTCGAGCGGCCGGGCGTCGAGGTGCCCGCGCAGCCGCTCGGCCAGCTCCCGCAGCGCGGCCGGGGTCTTGGCCGACAGGAACAGCGGCACCCGCGCCGCGCCGGAGTCACCGGCGGCGGGCTGTTCGGCAGGCGGCTGTTCGAGGATGGTGTGGGCGTTGGTGCCGCTCACCCCGAAGGAGGACACGCCGATCCGGCGGGGCCGGTCCACCCCCGGCCACGCGGTGGGCTCGGTGACCAACTGGACCGCGCCCGCCGACCAGTCGACGTGCGAGGTCGGGGTGTCGACGTGCAGGGTCGCGGGCAGCACGCCGTGGCGCATGGCGTGCACGGCCTTGATGACCCCGGCGATGCCCGCCGCGGCCTGGGTGTGCCCGAGGTTGGACTTCACCGAGCCCAGCAGCAGCGGCGTCGCCCGGTCCTGCCCGTAGACCGCCAGCAGGGCCTGGGCCTCGATGGGGTCGCCGAGCGAGGTGCCGGTCCCGTGCGCCTCCACGGCGTCGACGTCGGCCGGATCGAGTCCGGCGGCGGCCAGCGCGCTGCGGATGACCCGCTGCTGGGATGGCCCGTTCGGCGCGGTCAGCCCGTTGGACGCGCCGTCGGAGTTGACCGCCGAGCCGCGCACCACCGCCAGCACCGGGTGGCCGTTGCGCCGGGCGTCGGAGAGCCGCTCGACCAGCAGCACGCCGACGCCCTCGCCCCAGCCGGTGCCGTCGGCGGCCTCGGCGAACGGCTTGCAGCGGCCGTCGATGGCCAGGCCGCGCTGGCGGCTGAAGTCCACGAACGCCGTCGGTGTCGCCATCACGGCCACCCCGCCGACCAGCGCCAGCGAGCACTCCCCCGCCCGCAGCGACTGCGCCGCCAGGTGCAGCGCCACCAGCGACGACGAACAGGCCGTGTCCACGGTGACCGCCGGGCCTTCCAGCCCGAAGGTGTAGGCGAGGCGGCCGGAGACGACGCTCGCGGCGTTGCCGGTCGACAGGTAGCCCTCACCGGCCTGCGGGGTGCTGACCAGCAGAGTGCCGTAATCCTGGCCGTTGGTGCCCGCGAAGACCCCGGTGTCGCTGCCGCGCACCGACGTCGGGTCGATGCCCGCGCGCTCCAGGGTCTCCCACGCGACCTCCAGCAGCAGCCGCTGCTGCGGGTCCATCGCCAGCGCCTCGCGCGGGCTGATTCCGAAGAACTCGGCGTCGAAGCGGTCGAGGTCGGCCAGGAAGGCGCCCTCGCGGACGTAGGAGGTGCCGTGGCGGTCGGGGTCGGCGTCGTAGAGGGCGTCGAGGTCCCAGCCGCGCCCGCCGGGGAACCCGCCGACGGCGTCGCGCCCCTCGGCGAGGAGGTCCCACAGGTCTTCCGGGGACCGCACGCCGCCCGCGAACCGGCAGCCCATCGCGACGATCACCACCGGGTCGTCGGTCACCTTCGGCGCGGGCTTCACGGCGGCAGGCGCGCGCCTCGGCGCACCGCCGAGGTCGGCGGACAGCCTGGCGGCCAGGGACTCGGCAGTCGGGTGGTCGAAGACGACGGTGGCGGGCAGCCGCAGACCGGTGGCCGTGCCGAGGCGGTTGCGCAGTTCGACCGAGGTCAGCGAGTCGAAGCCCAGGTCGGCGAAGGCGCGCTCGGGGTCGACGGCGGCGGCCGAGCCGTGGCCGAGCACGGCGGCGGCGTGCGTGCGCACCAGTTCCAGCAGCGACTCCGCGGTGCCGGCGGGGGCGGGTCGGGCGGAGGCGGGTCGGGCGGGGGCGGGTCGGGCGGGGGTGGGTCGGGCACGGCGCGCGGGAGCGAGGTCGCGCAGCGGTGCGGGGGCGGTGGCGTCGGCCCGCGCGGCGGCGTCCAGGCGCAGCGGGACATAGACCGCGCCGCCCCGGTCGACGGCGGCGTCGAGCAGCGCGAGCGCGTCGGCGGTGGGCAGCGCCCCGACGCCGGAGCGCCGCATGCGGCGCAGGTCGTCGCCGTCGAGGGCGCCGGTCAGGCCGCTGCGCTCGGCCCACAGGCCCCAGGCGAGGGAGGTCGCGGGCAGGCCCTCGGCGCGGCGGCGGGCGGCGAGCGCGTCCAGGGCGCTGTTGGCCGCGGCGTAGTTGCCCTGGCCCGCGCCGCCGAGGACGCCCGCGGCCGAGGAGAACAGGATGAACGCGGCGAGGTCGAGGTGCCGGGTCAGCGCGTCGAGGGCCAGCGCGCCGTCGAGCTTCGGGCGCAGCGCGGTGTCGATCCGCTCGGGGGTCAGCGTGTCGAGGAGCCCGTCGTCGAGCACGCCCGCCGCGTGGACCACCGCGGTGAGCGGGTGCTCGGCCGGGACGCGGTCGAGGACTGCGGCCAGGGCGGTCCGGTCGGCGACGTCGCACGCGGCGACCGTGACCGTGGCACCCAGGGCGCTCAGCTCGGCGGTCAGCGCCTCGGGCGCCCCACCTCGGCCGAGCAGCAGGAGGTGGCGCACGCCGTGCGCGGTGACCAGGTGCCGGGCGACGAGCCCGCCGAGCGTCCCGCCGCCGCCGGTCACCAGCGCGGTGCCGTCGCGGTCGAGCGGGGCCGGGGTGGTGAGCACGAGCTTGCCGACGTGCCGGGCCTGGCTGAGGTGGCGCAGCGCCGCGCGGGCGGCGCGCAGGTCCCACGGCATGACCGGCAGCGGGCGCGGCGCGCCGATGGCGGCCACGACCTCGCGCAGCGTCTCGCCCATCCGCTCGGGCCCGGCCTCGGCCAGGTCGTAAGCGCGGTACTCGACACCGGGATGGTCGGCGGCGACGGCCGCCGCGTCCCGGATGTCGGTCTTGCCCATCTCCAGGAACCGGCCGCCGCGCGGCAGCAGCCGCAGGGACGCGTCCACGAACTCCCCGGCCAGCGAGTCCAGGACCACGTCAACGCCGCGCCCGCCGCTCTCGGCGAGGAACGTCGCCTCGAACTCCGTCGTCCGCGACGACGCGATCCGCTCGTCGGGCACCCCCAGCGCCCGGACGGTGTCCCACTTGGCGGGGCTCGCCGTCGCGTACACCGTCGCCCCGAGCCGCTGCGCGATCCGCACCGCCGCCATCCCCACCCCGCCGGCGGCGGCGTGGATCAGCACCGACTCGCCGGCGCGCAGGCCCGCCAGGTCCACCAGGCCGTAGTGGGCGGTCAGGAACGCCACCGGCACCGAGGCCGCGTCCGCGAAGGACCAGTCCGCCGGGACGGGCACGAGCGCGCGGCTGTCGGCGACCGCGACCGGCCCGAACGCGGCCGGGAACGGGCCGAACACCCGATCACCCGGCGCGAAGCCGCTCACCCCGGGGCCGACCTCCAGCACCACCCCGGCGCCTTCGCTGCCCAGGACGGTCTGCTCGGGCACCATGCCGAGGGCGATGACCACGTCCCGGAAGTTCACCCCCGCCGCGCGGACGGCGACCCGCACCTCCGTCGCCGCGAGGGCCCGTTCGGCCTCGGGGGCGGGCACCGCGACCAGCGCGTCGAGGCTGCCCGACCCGGCGGGCACGTCCAGCCGCCACGGCCCCTCCGGCGGCACGATGGCGGCGCGGTCGCGGACGAGCCGGGGAGCCAGCGGGCCAGCCCGGACGGCGAGCTGCGGTTCCCCGTCGGCCAGCAGCGCGGCGGGGTCGATCTCCCCGGTGACGTCGGCGAGCGCTATCCGGCCGGGGTGCTCGGCCTGCGCGGAGCGCACCAGGCCGCCCAGCGCGGCCTGCGCCGGGTCCGGCGCGGCGTCCCCCGCGTCGGCGACCACGGCGTGGCGGGTCACCACCACCAGCGTCGACTCCGCGAACCGGGGCTCGCTGACCCAGGCCTGGAGCACCGGCAGCGCACGGCCCAGCACCTCCCGTGCGGAGCCCGGTGCCCGGCAGTCGAGGACGGCGACGGGCGGAACCGGGTCGAGGGCGGCGAGGTCGCCGACCAGAGCCCACTCCGGGACCTCGGCGGCGGTGACGGGCACCCAGTCGACGCGGAACAGGCCGTCCGGTGTGGATCGGCGCGCGGAGTGCGGACGCAGGCTCAGCGCCTCGACGGTGAGGACGGGCGCGCCTGCTCCGTCGGCGACGGTCATGGCGAAGGCGGCGTCCCCGACCGGTGTCAGGCACACCCGCAGAGCGGACGCGCCGCGCGCGTGCCCGGTCACCCCCGACCAGGAGAACGGCAGCCGCGCCCGTCCGTCGTCGAACCCGGCGAGCCCCAGCGCGTGCAGCGTCGCGTCGAGCAGCGCCGGGTGCACCCCGAACTGCTCCGCGCCCCCGCCGGGCAGCTCCACCTCGGCGTAGACCGCTCCTTCGCTGGTCCACGCGCGCCGCAGCCCACTGAAGGCCGGGCCGTACTCCAGCCCGGCGGCGACCAGTCCGGCCCGCAGCGCGTCGATGTCGGCGGGGGCGCCGGGCGGCGGCCACTCGGTCAGCGCCCCGCCCCCGGACAGCGGCTCGGCGAGCACGACGCCCGCGGCGTGCCGCGTCCACTCCTCATCGCCTTCGACGCGGGCGTGCACACTCAGGCCCCGCGCGCCGGCGTCGTCGGGCCCGTCGACCGACACCTGGAGCTGCACGGCCCGATCGGCCGGGAGCACGAGCGGCGCTTCCAGGGTCAGCTCACCGACCGACGCGGCTCCGACCTGCTCGGCGGCGTGCAGCGCGAGGTCGAGGAAGGCGGTGCCGGGCAGCAGCACCGCACCGGACACGGCGTGGTCGGCCAGCCACGGGTGCGTGCGCAGCGACAACCGGCCGGTGAACAGGTGCCCATCACCGGACGCCAGGCCGACGGCGGCCCCGAGCAGCGGGTGCCCGGCCGCCCCCAGCCCGGCTGACGCGGCGGTCTGCTCGGCCGGGTCCAGCCAGAACCGCTCCCGCTGGAACGGGTACGTCGGCAGCGGCACGACCCGGCCCGCCACCACGGACGTCCAGTCGACCGGCAGTCCCGTGGTGTGCGCCTCGGCGAGGGACGCCAGGAACCGGGCGGGCCCGTCCTCGCCCCGGCGCAGGGTGCCCAGCACGGCCGCGCGCCCGCCCACCGCTTCGGCGGTCTCCTGCATGGCCGGGACCAGCACCGGGTGCGGGCTCACCTCGACCAGCACCCGCCCGCGCCGCCGGGCGATGCCCGCGACCACCTCGTCCAGGCGCACGGTCTCGCGCAGGTTGGTGAACCAGTAGCGCGCGTCCAGCCCGGTCGTGTCCAGCACGTCCCCGGTCACCGTCGAGTGGAAGGGGACGGCGCTCGCGCGCGGCGTGATCGGGGCGAGGTCGCGCAGCAGGCGCTCCCGGATCAGCTCGACGTGGGCCGAGTGCGACGCGTAGTCCACCGGGACGCGGCGCGCGCGCACCCCTCGGTCCTCGCACCGGCGCAGCAGCGTCTCCAGCGCGTCGACCGCCCCGGACACCACCACCGCCGACGGCCCGTTGACGGCCGCGACCGACAGCGCCGCCTCTGCCGCGATCAGGTCCCGGACCTCGGTCTCGTTCAGTGCCACCGAAACCATGCCGCCCTGACCTGCCAGCTCAAGCAGCGCCCTGCTGCGCAGCGCCACCACCCGCGCCGCGTCCTCAAGCGACAGAGCCCCGGCCACGCACGCCGCCGCGATCTCCCCCTGCGAGTGACCCACCACCGCGGCGGGCTCCACGCCGCGAGACCGCCACAAGGCGGCAAGCGACACCATCACCGCGAACAGCGCCGGCTGCACCACATCCACCCGAGCCAGGGCGGACTCGTCCCCCAGAACCTCGAACAGCGACCACTCGGCGTGCGGGTCGAGAGCGGCGGCGCACTCGGCCATCCGCGCCGCGAACACCGGGTTCTCCAGCAGGTCCAGACCCATCCCAACCCACTGGGCCCCCTGACCGGGGAACACGAACACCGGCTGGGCCGACGCCCGCGCGCAACCGGTCACCAGGCCGGGCGCGGGGTCGCCCGCGGCGAGGGCGGCCACCGCGCCGAGCAGGTCCGGCCCGACGGCCGCCGCCCGGTGCTCGAAGTGGTGCCGCGACACGGCCAGCGACCGCGCGACGTCAGCGGGGTCGAGGCCGGCGGCGTGCTCGTGCAGCAGCGCCGCCTGCGCGCGCAGCGCGTCCGGGGTGCGCGCGGACAGCAGCCACACCGGCGGTCCCGCCGCCTCGGCCCGCGCCGGGGGCTCCTCGTCGGGCGCCTGCTCGATGATGGCGTGCGCGTTGGTCCCGCTGACCCCGAACGACGACACCGCCGCCCGGCGCGGCTCCTCCGTCGCGGGCCACGGCTCGGCCTCGATGAGCAGCCGCACCGCGCCCGCCGACCAGTCCACCCTGGTGCTGGGCTCGGTGACGTGCAGCGTGCGCGGCAGCCTGCCGTGCCGGATCGCCTGCACCATCTTGATGATCCCGGCGACCCCCGCGGCGGCCTGCGTGTGCCCGAGGTTGGACTTGACCGAGCCCAGCCGCAGCGGCTCGACGCGGTCCTGGCCGTAGGTCTCCAGCAGGGCCTGGGCCTCGATCGGGTCGCCGAGGGTGGTGCCGGTGCCGTGGGCTTCGACGGCGTGCACCTGGTCGGGGCGCAGCCGGGCGTCGGCGAGGGCCCGCGCGAGGACCCGGCTCTGGGCGGGGCCGTTGGGGGCGGTGAGCGCGCTGCTCGCGCCGTCCTGGTTGATGGCGCTGCCGCGCAGGAGCGCCAGCACGGGGTGGCCGTTGCGGCGGGCGTCGGAGAGCCGTTCGAGCAGCAGCAGGCCGAGCCCCTCGGCGAAGCCGGTGCCGTCGGTGCTGTCGGAGAACGCCTTGCAGCGCCCGTCCGGGGACATCCCGCGCTGGCGGCTGAACTCCACGAACACGCTCGGGGTCGCCATCACGGTCACGCCGCCCGCCAGGGCCATGGTGCACTCGCCGCGCCGCAGCGACTGCGCGGCGAGGTGGACGGCCACCAGCGACGACGAACACGCCGTGTCGACAGTCACCGCGGGCCCCTCAAGACCGAGGGTGTAGGCGACGCGGCCGGAGGCGACCGCGCCCGAGCTGCCGTTGCCGAGGTAGCCCTCGAAGCCCGCGGGGGCGCGGCCGAGCAGCCGGGCGGCGTAGTCGTTGTACATGACGCCCGCGAACACCCCGGTGCGGCTGCCGCGCACCGCCGCCGGGTCGATCCCGGCCCGCTCGAAGGCCTCCCACGACGCCTCCAGCAGCAGCCGCTGCTGCGGGTCGACGGCCAGCGCCTCGCGCGGGCTCATGCCGAAGAAGGCGGGGTCGAACAGGTCGGCGTCGTGCAGGAAGCCGCCTTCGCGGGCGTAGGAGGTGCCGGGGTTGTCCGGGTCGGGGTCGAACAGGGCGTCGAGGTCCCAGCCGCGGTTGGCCGGGAACCCGCCGACGGCGTCGCGGCCGGAGTCCACCAGCTCCCACAGGTCCTCGGGGGTGCGGACGCCGCCGGGGTAGCGGCAGGCCATGGCGACGATGGCGACGGGTTCGCCCGCGCCCGACTCGGCGTCGGCGAGGCGGCCCTTGGTGTGGCGCAGCTCGGCGGTGACCTTCTTCAGGTAGTCCAGCAGCTTGCGCTCGGTGCCTGTGCCCACTCTGTCAGTGCCCACGCTGTCAGTGCCCACGCTGTCAGTGCCCACTGGTGTTCCGCTCCCGGTGTGCCGCCCGGCCGTCACAGGCCGAACTCGCTGTCGATCAGGTCGAACAGCTCGTCGGCCGTCGCCTCGGTCAGGTCCGCGTACTCGGGCACGGCACCGGGATCGGCGACCGCGTCCGACTCGCGGGTGTCGGTGCTCGTGCCGGTCGTGCCTGGCTGCCCGGCCTCGGGTTCGGCGGGCGCCAGCCGTGCGTCGAGGTAGGCCGCCAGCGCGGTCGGCGTCGGGTGGTCGAAGACGGCGGTCGCGGGCAGCCGGAGCCCGGTCGCCGCGCCGAGCCGGTTGCGCAGCTCGACCGCGGTGAGCGAGTCCAGGCCCAGTTCCAGGAAACCCCGGTCCGGGCCGACCGCCTCCGGGTCGCGGTGGCCGAGGACGGTCGCGGCCTGTTCCACGACCGCGTCCAGCAGCAGCGCCCGCCGGGCGGCGGCGGGCGCGGCGGCCAGCCGCTCCACCAGGGCGGGTGGTCCCGGCCGCCGGGCCGCCTGGCGGGCCGGGCGGACGACCTCCCGCAGCAGCAGCGGCACCTCCACCGCCGTCCCGGTCCGGTCGACCGACGCGGCGACGACCGCGGCGTCCGGCGCGCCGAGCGCGGCATCGAACAGGGCGAGGCCGTGCTGGTCGCCGAGCGGGAGGAGCCCGCCGCGCGCCATCCTGGCCAGGTCGGTGTCACCGAGGTGCCCGGTGAGCGCGCCGCGCCGCTCCCAGAAGCCCCAGGCGATCGAGGTCGCGGGCAGCCCTTCGGCGCGGCGGCGCTGGGCGAGGGCGTCGAGCGCGGCGTTGGCGGCGGCGTAGTTGCCCTGACCGCCCGCGCCGAGAGTGCCCGCGGCCGAGGAGAACAGCACGAACGCGGCCAGGTCGCCGGTCAGCTCGTGCAGGTGCAGAGCGGCGTCGAGCTTGGGCTCCAGCACCGCGTCGATCCGCTGTGGCGTCAGCGCGGTGACGACGCCGTCGTCGAGCGCGCCCGCGGCGTGGACGACGGCGGTCAGCGGCACGTCCAGCGAGGCCAGCAGCTTGGCCACGGCGGTGCGGTCGGCCACGTCGCAGGCCGCGACCCGCACGCGCGCCCCGAGCCCGGCCAGTTCGGCGCGCAGCGCGTCCGCGCCGGCGGACTCCGCGCCGCGCCTGCCCACCAGCAGCAGGTCCCGCACCCCGTGGGCGGCGACGAGGTGCTGGGAGATCAACGCCCCCAGCGTCCCGAACGCCCCGGTGACCAGCACCGCGCCGTCGGGGTGGAACTCCGGCCCCGGACCCGCCCCGGCCCGCGCCAGCCTCGGGACCAGCACCTGGCCCGCCCGCACCGCGAGCTGCGGCTCGCCCGACGCGGCGAGCGCGGCGAGCCGCCGGAAGTCCAGTTCGGCGTCGACGTCCACCAGCACGACCCGGCCGGGGTTCTCCGACTGGGCCGAGCGCGCCAGTCCCCACACCGCCGCCAGCGCCGGGTCGGGCGACTCGCCCGCCCGCACCGCGACGGCGCTCCTGGTCAGCAGGACGACCGGGGCGCCGGACCCGGTGACGGCGTCCTGGATCGCCCGCAGCGCCCGGCCGAGCGCGGCCCTGGTCGCCTCCGCTGTCGGCTCCGGGGACGGCTCGAACGCCACCAGGTCCACCGGGTCGCCCACCACTGTGCCCACCGCTGACGCCGGGGCGATCGGCAGCCAGTCCACGCGGAACAGACCGTCCCCGCGGGCGGGGCGCAGCGCGCTCGCGCTGACCGGGCGCACGGCCAGGGAGTCGGCGGTCAGGACCGGTTTGCCGTCTTGGTCGGTGACCACGAGCGAGACGGTGTCGCGGCCGGCGGGGGCGAGCCGGGCGCGCAGCGCGGTGGCCCCGGTGGCGTGCAGGGCGACCCCGGTCCAGGAGAACGGCAGATGCCCCGGGCCAGCTGCTGGGGTGGCGCCCAGGAAGTCACCGAGCCCGATCGCGTGCAGCACGGCGTCGAGCAGCGCCGGGTGCACCCCGTACCCGGCCACGTCGTTCCCCTCCGGCAGCCGCGCCTCGGCGATGACGTCATCGCCCGCGCGCCAGGCGGCGGTCAGGCAGCGGAAGACTGGTCCGTAGGCGAAACCGCTCGCGGCGACGCGCTCGTAGAAGCCGCCGACCTCGATCGGGTCGCCGGAGGATGGCCACGGCAGTTCGCCCGCGACGCCGGGCTCCTCGGCCAGGACGCCGTCGGCGTGCCGGGTCCACTCCCCCGGGTCCTGCCGGGAGAACACCGTGACGGTTCGGCGTCCGTCCTCGGTGCCGACGGCGACCTGGATCTGGGTGGCCCCGCGCTCGGACAGGACGAGCGGCTCGGCGAGGGTCAGCTCCGCGACGCCCGCGCCGCCCGCCGCGTCGGCGGCGTGCAGGGCGAGGTCGAGCAGCGCGGTGCCGGGCAGGATCACGGCGCCGTGCACGGCGTGGTCGGCCAGCCACGGGTGGGCCGTGGTGGACAGGCTGCCGGTGAGCAGCAGCCCATCACCGCCCGCCACGGGGACCACCGCGCCGAGCAGCGGGTGCCCGGCCGGATCGAGTCCCAGCCCGGCCGCGCCGCGGGCGCTCCTCACCGACGCGGTGAGCCAGTAGTGCTCGTGCTGGAACGGATAGGTCGGCAGCGCGTCGACCGCGGCGGGTCCGCCACCGGTGAGCGCCGACCAGCCGACGCGGACCCCGGCCGCGAACAGCTCACCGGCCCCGAGCAGCAGCCGGACCGGGCCGGGCTCGTCGCGGCGCAGCGAGCCGACCGCGGTCACCGCCCGGCCGACGCGCTCGGCGGTCTCCTGCACGGCGGCGGTCAGCACCGGGTGCGGGCTCAGCTCCAGGAACACGGTGTGCCCGTCGGCCACCAGCGCGCGGCACGTCTGCTCGAAGTGGACGGTCTCGCGCAGGTTGCGGTACCAGTACCCGGCGTCGAACCCGGCGTCCCCCTCGCCCGCCACGGTCGAGTGGAACGGCACGGCGGCCGGGCGCGGGGTGATCGGCTCCAGCGCCCGGCGCAGGTCGTCCTCGATCTCCTCGACGTGCGCGGAGTGCGAGGCGTAGTCGACCGGCAGCCGCCGGGCACGGACCCCGTCGGCCGCGCACCGCTCGATCAGCTCGCTCAGCGCCGCCTGCTCACCCGAGACCACCACGGAGGCGGGTCCGTTCACCGCGGCGACGGACAGCCGGTCGTCGATCACCGAGCGCACCCCGTCGGCGCCGAGCGCGACCGACACCATCCCGCCGCGCCCGGCCAGCACCACCAGAGCCTTGCTGCGCAACGCCACCACGCGCGCCGCGTCCTCAAGGGACAGCGCCCCGGCCACGCACGCCGCCGCGATCTCCCCCTGCGAGTGGCCGACCACCGCGACCGGCTCCACCCCGGCCGAGCGCCACACCTCGGCCAGCGACACCATCACCGCGAACAGCGCGGGCTGCACCACATCCACCCGCGCCAGCGCGGCAGCGTCGCCCAGCACGTCGAGCAGCGACCACTCCACGAACGGGCTCAGCGCCTCGGCGCACTCGGCCATGCGCGCGGCGAACACCGGGTTCTGCAGCAGGTCCACCGCCATCCCGACCCACTGCGCCCCCTGGCCGGGGAAGACGAACACCGGCCGGGTCTCCCCCGCCGCGACACCGCTGACCAGCCCCGGCGCCGACCCGCCGGCGCGCAGCGCGCTCAGCCCTGCGGCCAGGTCGGCGGGCTCGGCCGCGACCACAACGGCCCGGTGCGCGAAGACGGCCCGGCCGAGCGAGGCGCGCGAGAGCGCGGCCACGTCCTCGTACCCGGCCGCGAGCAGCCTCGCGGCCTGGTTGGCCAGCGCCGGGGCGGACTTCGCCGAGAGCACCACCGCGCGCGGCCCGGCCGCCTCGGCAGCGCGCGGCCCGTCGGTCTCGACCTCGATGACGGCGTGGGAGTTGGTGCCGCTGACCCCGAACGACGACACCCCGAACCGCCGGGGGCCGCCGGTCTCCGGCCACGGCGTCGCCTCGGTCAGCAGGGCCACCGCCCCGGCCGCCCAGTCGACGCGGCGGGACGGCTCGTCCACGTGCAGCGTCCTGGGCAGGACGCCATGCCGGGCGGCCTGCACCATCTTGATCACCCCGGCCACCCCAGCGGCGGCCTGGGTGTGCCCGATGTTCGACTTCACCGAGCCCAGCCACAACGGCGCGGCGCGGTCCTGCCCGTAGGTCGCCAGCAGCGCCTGGGCCTCGATCGGGTCGCCGAGCGCGGTGCCCGTCCCGTGCGCCTCCACCGCGTCCACATCGGACGGTTCCAGTCCGGCGGCGGCCAGCGCGGCGCGGATGACCCGCTGCTGCGACGGCCCGTTCGGGGCGGTCAGCCCGTTGGACGCCCCGTCCTGGTTGACCGCCGTCCCGCGCACCACCGCGAGCACGGGGTTGCCGTCCCGGCGCGCCGAGGACAGGCGCTGCACCACCAGCACCCCCACGCCCTCGCCCCAGCCGGTGCCGTCCGCGGCGTCGGCGAACGCCTTGCACCGGCCGTCCTCGGCGAGGCCGCGCTGGCGGCTGAACTCCACGAACCCGCCCGGCTCGGCGATCACCGTGACCCCGCCTGCCACCGCGAGGTCGCACTCGCCCGCCCGGATGGCCTGGGCGGCGAGGTGCAGCGCGACCAGCGACGACGAGCACGCCGTGTCGATGGTGACCGCCGGGCCCTCCAGCCCGAAGGTGTAGGCGACCCGGCCCGACACCACGCTGGTGGCGCTGCCGGTCGCCAGGTGGCCCTCGACGTGCTCGGGGGCCTCGGTCAGCCGGGGACCGTAGCCGGTGGCCATCGCGCCGACGAAGACGCCGGTGGCGGTGCCGCGCAGCGCCGTCGGGTCGATTCCCGCGCGCTCCAGCGCCTCCCACGAGACCTCCAGCAGCAGCCGCTGCTGCGGGTCCATCGCCAGCGCCTCGCGCGGGCTGATCCCGAAGAACTCCGCGTCGAACCCGCCCGCATCGGTGAGGAACCCGCCTTCGCGGGTGTAGCTGCGGCCGGAGGCCGTCGGGTCGGGGTCGTAGAGGCCGTCGAGGTCCCAGCCGCGGTCGGCGGGGAACGGGGTGATCGCGTCCGCGCCGTCGGCCACCAGCCGCCAGAGCGCGTCGGGCGAGTCGACCCCGCCGGGGAAGCGGCAGCCCATCCCCACGATCGCCACCGGGTCGTCGGCGGTCTCGGCGGGACGGGCGGGGACGGTCTGGGCGTCCTCGCCCGCGAGGTGGGCGGCGAGGGCGGCCGGGTTCGGGTGGTCGAAGACGAGGGTGGCGGGCAGGTCGCGGCCGGTGGCGGCGGCGAGCCGGTTGCGCAGTTCGACGGCGGTCAGGGAGTCGAAGCCGAGGTCGCGGAAGGCGCGCCCGGGGTCGATGTCGGCCGCCGAGCCGTGGCCGAGCGCGGCGGCGACCTCGCCGAGCACCAGGGCGAGCGGGTCGGCCGGGGTGGCCGGGGCCGGCTCGGGGAGCAGCCGCCGGGCGGCGGGCAGGTCGGCCAGCAGCGGGCTGGGGCGGGCGGCGGTGAAGTGCGGGACGAAGGTGTCCCAGGCGACGTCGGCGATGGTCAGCGCGGTGTCGCCGTGCTCGACGGCGGTCCGCAGGGCGGCGACGGCCCGGCCTGCGGGCATCGGCCGCAGCCCGGTGCGGCCCATGCGCGAGGCCACCGCCCCGGTCTCTGCGGCCATGCCGCTCTCGGCCCACGCGCCCCAGGCGAGGGCGGTCGCGGGCAGGCCGAGGCCGCGCCGGTGCTCGGCGAGGGCGTCGAGGTGGGCGTTGGCGGCGGCGTAGTTGGCCTGCCCCGCGCCGCCGAGCACCCCGGCGGCCGAGGAGAACAGCACGAACGCCGCCAGGTCCCGGTGCCGGGTCAGCTCGTGCAGGTGGGTCGCGGCCAGCGACTTCGGCCGCAGCACGGCCGCGACCCGCTCGGGGTCGAGCGCGTCGAGCACGCCGTCGTCGAGCACGCCCGCCGTGTGCACCACGGCGGTCAGCGGGTGCTCGGCGGGGATGGCCTCCAGCAGCCGCGCCAGCGCCGCCCGGTCGGCGGCGTCGCACGCGGCGACGGTGACCTCCGCGCCCGTCGCGCGCAGCTCGGCGCGCAGTTCGGCCGCTCCCGGCGCGTCGGCCCCGCGCCTGCCGACGAGCAGCAGGTGCACCCCCGGCCCGGCGAGGTCGCGGGCGACGTGCGCGCCGAGCGCCCCGGTCCCGCCGGTGACCAGGACCGTGCCCTCTGGCCGCCACGGTCGGTGCGCGCGGCCGAGGCCGGCGGGACCGAGCCTGCGGGCGAACACCCCGCCGCCGCGCACGGCGACCTGGTCCTCACCATCGGGGCAGGCCAGCACGCGGCGCAGCCGGGCGAGAGCCTGCTCGTCCACGGTCTCGGGCAGGTCGACCAGACCGCCCCAGCGGCGCGGGTGCTCCTGGGCGGCCACGCGGCCCAGGCCCCACACCATCGCCTGGACGGGCGAGCGCAGCGGGTCGGCGTCCCCTGTGGACACCGCGCCGTTGGTGGCGCACCACAGCCGGGCTTCCCCGTCGACCGCCGCACAGGCGCGCACCAGGGCGAGCGTGGCGGTGACGGCGAGCGGGACGTCCGGGATGCGGGGGTCGGGGCGGTCGTCCAGGGCCAGCAGGGACAGCACGCCGTCAGGGGTGCGCTGCTCGAACTCCGCGCGGACCAGCGCTTCGATTCCGTCGGTGTCCTCGATGCGCAGCACCCGGTCGCCGAACGGAGCTTCGACCCCCGGCGGGACGAGCACCAGCCAGTCGCCCGCGGGTGTGGCGGCGGCGTCGGGGAGCGCCTTCCAGGTGACGCGGTAGCGCCAGCCGGTTCCGGGGTCCGACGCGGTGGGCGGTGGGATGTCGAGCCAGTACCGGCGCTCCTGGAACGGGTACGTCGG
The DNA here is from genome assembly GCF_042657845.1 of Actinokineospora guangxiensis. Lineage (NCBI taxonomy): Bacteria > Bacillati > Actinomycetota > Actinomycetes > Pseudonocardiales > Pseudonocardiaceae > Actinokineospora > Actinokineospora guangxiensis. The sequence goes on from NZ_JBHSKF010000013.1 coordinate 177,285, forward strand.
CAGCCCGTCGACGCGGGTGTGCCCGGGGCACAGCGCCGACCAGTCGACGGCGACCCCGGCGGCGCGCAGCGCGGCGACGGCGGCGGCGGCGGCCCACGGCTCGGGCACGTCGGCGCGGGCCGCGGCGATCGCGGTCGCGCCGTCGGCGAGCAGGGCCTGGGCCATGCCGGTGAGCACGCCGTCGGGCCCGGCCTCCAACAGCGTCGTGACCCCATCGGCGCGCAGCGCCGCCACGGCGTCGGCGAAGCGGACGGCCTCGCGGGCGTGGCGCACCCAGTGTTCCGGGGACCGCAGCTCCTCGACGGTGGCGGCGCGGCCGGTCAGCGTGGAGACCAGCGGGATCACCGGCGGACGGACGGTGATGTCGGCGGCCACCGCGCCGAAGTCGGCCAGCATCGGGTCCATCAGCGGCGAGTGGAAGGCGTGGCTGACCGCCAGCGCCTTGGTGTCGTGTCCGCTGAGGTCGGCGGCCACGGCGGCCACCTGCTCGGCGTCGCCGGACACGACGACGGACTCCGGCCCGTTGACCGCGGCCAGCGCGACCCGGTCGCGTCCGGCGAGCAGCGGCCGGACCACGTCCTCGCCCGCCCGCACCGACAGCATCGCCCCGCCCGGCGCCAGCGCGCCCATGAGCCGCCCGCGGGCGGTGACGAGCCGGGCCGCGTCGGCGAGGTCGAGCACTCCGGCGGCGTGGGCGGCGGCGATCTCGCCGACGGAGTGCCCCGCGACCGCGTCGGGGCGCACGCCCCAGGAGGTCAGCAGCCGGAACAGCGCCACCTCGAAGGCGAACAGCGCGGGCTGGGCGTAGGTGGTGTCGTCCAGGCCGTCGCCGGTGGACATCACCTCCAGCAGCGGCCGGTCCAGGTGCCGGTCGAGCGCGGCGGCGGCCTCGTCCAGGGCCGCGGCGAACACCGGGAACACCCGCAGCCCGCCGCCCATGCCCGCGCGCTGGGCGCCTTGGCCGGTGAAGACCACGGCGAGCCCGCCGGGTTCGGGGACCGCCGGGGGGCGTACGACCGAGGGGTGCGCGACGCCGTCGGCGAAGGCGGCGAGGCCGTGCCGGAGACCGGCGGGGTCGGCGGCCAGGACGGCGGCGTGCTGGGTGAAGGCGGCGCGCGTGGTGGCCAGGGTGTGCGCGAGGTCGCCCATGCGGGGCACGCGGTCGCCCGCGAGGTGCTCGTGCAGCAGGCGGGCCTGCTCGCGCAGCGCGGTGTCGGTGCGCGCGGACAACACGAAAGGCAGGACGGTCGGCGTAGTGACGTCGCTGGGGCTGTCAGCGGGTTCGGCGCCGGCCTGTTCGACGATGACGTGGGCGTTCGTCCCGCTGATGCCGAACGAGGACACCCCCGCGCGGCGCGGGCGACCGGCTTCCGGCCACGGGGTGGCGGCGGTCGCCAGGCTCAGCGCGCCCGCCGTCCAGTCCACTTGGGACGTCGGCTGGTCGATGCCCGGGGTGGCGGGCAGCACGCCGTGGCGCATGGCGAGCACGACCTTCATCAGCCCGGCCACCCCCGCGGCGGCCTGGGTGTGGCCGAGGTTGGCCTTCACCGAGCCGAGCAGCGCGGGCGTCGCCCGGTCCTGGCCGTAGGTCGCCAGCAGGGCCTGGGCCTCGATCGGGTCGCCGAGCCGGGTGCCGGTGCCGTGGGCCTCCACGACGTCGACGTCGGATGCGGCCAGCCCGGCGGCGGCGAGCGCGGCGCGGATGACCCGCTGCTGGGACGGTCCGTTGGGCGCGGTCAGGCCGTTGGACGCGCCGTCGGAGTTGACCGCGCTGCCGCGCACGACCGCCAGCACGGGGTCGCCGTCGCGGCGGGCGTCGGAGAGCCGCCGCACCAGCAGCAGGCCGACACCCTCACCCCAGCCGGTGCCGTCGGCGGCCTCGGCGAACGGTTTGCAGCGGCCGTCGGGGGCCAGGCCGCGCTGGCGGCTGAACTCCACGAACGCGCGCGGCGTCGACATCACCGACACGCCGCCCGCCAGAGCGAGGTCGCACTCCCCCGACCGCAGCGCCTGCACGGCCAGGTGCAGGGCGACCAGCGACGACGAGCACGCCGTGTCCACGGTGACCGCCGGGCCCTCGAAGCCGAAGGTGTAGGCGATCCGGCCGGAGACGACGCTGGCCGCGCTGCCGGTGAGCAGGTGCCCCGCGTACGGCGCGAGGTCGGGGTGGTCCAGCGGCAGCCGCGCGGCGTAGTCGCCGTGGGTCACCCCGGCGAAGACCCCGGTCCGGCTGCCGCGCAGGCCCGCCGGGTCGATCCCGGCGCGCTCCAGGGTCTCCCACGCGGTCTGCAGCAGCAGGCGCTGCTGCGGGTCGATGCTCAGCGCCTCGCGCGGGGAGATGCCGAAGAAGTCGGCGTCGAAGCGGTCGGCGTCGTGCAGGAACGCGCCGGCGCGGGTCGTGGTGGTGCCCAGCGCGTCGGGGTCGGGGTCGTAGAGCGCCTCGACGTCCCAGCCCCGGTCGCGCGGAAACTCGCCCACCACGTCGGCGCCCGCGGCGAGCAGGTCCCACAGCTGGTCCGGGGACCGCACGCCGCCGGGGAAGCGGCAGCCCATGGCCACGATCGCGATCGGCTCGTCGGCCGCCCGCACCTCGGCCGGGGCGGGCGGCTCCGGCTCGGGGTCGCCTGCCAGCTCGCGCGTGAGGTGCGCGGCGAGCGCGGCGGGGGTCGGGTGGTCGAACACCAGGGTCGCGGGCAGCCGCAGGCCGGTCGCGGCGGCGACCCGGTTGCGCAGCTCGACCGCGGTCAGCGAGTCGAACCCGAGGTCGCGGAACGCCCGGTCGGCGGGCACCTTCCCGGTCCCGGTGTGGCCGAGCACCACCGCGGCGGCGGCGCGGACCACGGCCAGCAGGTCGCCCGCCGCGGGCTTGTCGGCGCGGCGGGCGGCGGGCACGAGCCCGCGCAGCAGCGGCGGGACGTCCGGGCCGAGCTCGCGCAGCGCGGCGAGGTCGAACCGGGCGGGCACGAGCACCGGATCGACGCCGTGGCGCAGCGCGGCGTCGAAGAGGGCGAGGCCGTCGGTGTCGGTCATCGGGGCGACGCCGCCGCGCGCCATGCGGCGGCGGTCGGTGTCGCCGAGCCGCCCGGTCATGGCGCTGTCGCTGGCCCAGAGGCCCCACGCCAGCGACACCGCGGGCAGGCCGGTGGCGCGGCGGTGCGCGGCGAGGGCGTCGAGCCCGGCGTTGGCGGCGGCGTAGGCGGCCTGGCCCGCGCCGCCGAGAACCCCGGCGGCCGAGGAGAACAGCACGAAGGCGGCCAGGTCGGCCCCGGCGGTGAGCCGGTGCAGGGTGCGGGCCGCGTCGAGCTTGGGCCGCAGCACCCGAGCCAGGGAGTCGGCGGTGACCGAGGCGAGCACGCCGTCGTCCAGCACGCCCGCGGCGTGGACGACGGCGGTCAGCGGGTGCTCGGCGGGGACGGCGTCGAGGAGCGCGCGGACGGCGGCCTCGTCGGTGAGGTCGGCGGCGGCGATCTCGACGCGCGCGCCGAGTTCTCGCAGGCCGGCGGCCAGCTCGGCGGCGTGGGGGGCGTGCGGTCCACGGCGGCTGACGAGCAGCAGGCTGCGCACGCCGTGCCGGGTGACCAGGTGCCGGGCTATACGGCTGCCGAGGGTGCCGGTGCCGCCGGTGACCAGCACGGTTCCGTCGAGGCGGGTCCGCAGGCCGTCGGGGTGCAGCGGGCTGAGGGCGGGGACGTGTGGGCGGCCCGCGCGGAGGGCGACCTGCGTCGCCCCGGCGGGGACCACCACCTCGGTGTCTGTGTCTGTGTCGGTGTCGGTGTCGGTGTCCACCAGGACGAAGCGGCCGGGGTGTTCGGTCTGCGCGGAGCGGACCAGACCCCAGACCGCGCCCGCGGTGACGTCGACGTGGTCGTCGGGCGCGATAGCGACCGCGCCCCGGGTGACGACGGCGAGCGGGGTGGGCGAGTCGAGGTGGGCGGTCAGCGCGGCGACGAGGTCGGAGAGAACCGCGTGGGTGTCGCCGCTGCCGACGCGCAGTGCCCGCAGGGGCTCGCCGGGCATGTCGGCGGGGGTCCAGCGCAGGGCGTGCAGGGCGGTCGTGGCGGGGTCGGCGTAGTCGATCCGCTCGACCGACAGCACGGGAAGGCCGTCGGCGTCGGTGACCACGGTCCCGCGGGCGTCGAAGCGGACCCGGGCGGGTGTCCCGGCCCCGGCGGCGCGGCGGACCCCCCGCCACGCCTGAGGCAGCCGACCAGGCTGGATCAGGTGCAGGGCTTCGGGGAGCAGCGCCGGGTGCACGAGGTAGCCGCGAGCGGGGTCCTCGGGCACCCGCACCTCGGCGCCGATGGCGTCTCCGCCGCGCCAAGCCGAGGAGACGGCGGTGAAGGCGGCCGAGAGGTCGACCGCGCCGGTGTCCCAGCCGTCGAGCGGTTCTGCGCCCGGCGCGGGCCACTCCCCGCCGCCGGCGACCGGATCATCCTCTGTAGACAGAGTGGCGGTGGCGACCCGGGTCCACGGTCCGCCGTCGGTCCTGGCGTGGATGGTCAGCGCGTCGCCGGACACCGAGACCTGGAGCTGGACGGTGGCGGTGTCCGGGAAGGCGAACGCGGCGTCGTGCACGAGTTCGGCCAGGCCCGGCCTGTCCACCAGCTCGGCGGCGCGCAGGGCGGTCTCCAGCAGCGCGCTGCCCGGCAGGACGGCCGACCCGCCGATCCGGTGACCGGTGAGCCACGGGTGGGTGGCCCGGGAGAGCGCGCCGGTCGCGACGAGTCCGCCGTCGGCCAGGGGCACGGCCGCGCCCAGCAGCGGGTGCTCACCGGGGGTGAGCCCGACAGCGGCCAGGTCGCCCGCCTTCGCGGCCGGGGTGAGCCAGAAGTGCTCGCGCTGGAACGGGTAGGTGGGCAGGGCGCGGGTCCGGGCGGCGGGGATGAGCGGGGTCCAGTCGACGGGCACGCCGTGCGCGTGGGCCTCGGCGAGGCCGAGCAGCAGGCGGCGCGGCCCGTCCTCGTCGCGGCGCAGGGTGGCGAGCACGGCCGCGTCCGGCGCGGTGTCCTTGAGCGCGCCGACCAGCACCGGGTGCGGGCTGACCTCGATCAGCACCGCGGACGCGAGGCTCGCGACGGCGGTGTCGAGCCGGACGGTGCCGCGCAGGTTGCGGTACCAGTAGTCCGCGTCGAGACCCGTGGTGTCCAGGCGCGCGCCGGTCACGGTGGAGACGAACGGGATATCCGCCGCGCGGGGGGTGAGTCCGGCGAGCGCGGTGGCGAGGTCGGCGCGGATCTCCTCGACGTGCGCGGAGTGCGAGGCGTAGTCCACCGGGATGCGGCCGGCGCGCACGCCGTCGGCCTCGCAGCGCCGGAGGAGCGCGGCCAGCCCGTCCTGGCCGCCGGAGACGACCACCGACGACGGCCCGTTCACCGCCGCGATCGACAGCCCGTCGCGCAGCAGGGCGCGCGCGCTGTCGACCGGCAGCGCCACCGACACCATGCCGCCGCGTCCGGCGATGGCCAGCAGCGCCTTGCTGCGCAGGGCGACCACCCGCGCGGCGTCCTCAAGCGGAAGTGCCCCCGCGACGCACGCCGCCGCGATCTCGCCCTGCGAGTGCCCCACCACCGCCGACGGCTCGACCCCGTAGGAGCGCCACACCTCGGCCAGCGACACCATCACCGCGAACAGCGCCGGCTGCACCACATCCACCCGAGCCAGGGCGGACTCGTCCCCCAGAACCTCGAACAGCGACCACTCCACATGCGGGGCCAGCGCCGCGGCGCACTCGGCCATCCGCGCCGCGAACACCGGGTTCCGCATCAGGTCCAGCCCCATCCCGACCCACTGCGCCCCCTGGCCGGGGAACACGAAGACGGGCCGCCCCGCCCGGCGCGCACCGGTCACCACCCCCGGGTGCGGCAGGTCGTCGCGCAGCGCGGCGAGCGCGCCCGGCACGTCGTCACCGACGACGACGGCCCGCTCGTCGAACCGCGCGCGGGCGGTCGCCAGGGTGTGCGCGACCTCCGCGCGGGCGAGACCGGGGTGGGCGGCGAGGTGGTCGAGCAGACGGCCCGCCTGGGCGCGCAGAGCCGCCGGGGTGCGCGCGGAGAGCAGCAGCGGGGCGTCACCGTCCGGGGGCGTGACGGGCGGTTCGGTGGCGGGCGGCGCTTCCAGGATCGTGTGCGCGTTGGTCCCGCTCACCCCGAAAGCCGACACCCCCATCCTGCGGGCCCGGTCGACCTCGGGCCACGGCGTGGTCTCGGTGAGCAGGTCCACCGCGCCCGAGGACCAGTCGACGTGGCTGGACGGCTGGTCGACGTGCAGCGTCTTGGGCAGCACCCCATGCCGCAGCGCGAGGACGGCCTTGATCAGCCCGGCGGCCCCGGCGGCGGCCTGGGTGTGGCCGATGTTCGACTTGACCGACCCGAGCAGCAGCGGCCGTTCCCGGTCCTGCCCGTAGGCGGCCAGCAGCGCCTGCGCCTCGACGGGGTCGCCGAGGGCGGTCCCCGTGCCATGCGCCTCGACAGCGTCCACATCGGACGGGATTAGCCCGGCCGAGCCGAGCGCCGCGCGGATGACCCGCTGCTGGGCGGGCCCGTTGGGTGCGGTCAGGCCATTGGACGCGCCGTCGGAGTTGACCGCGGAGCCGCGCACGACCGCCAGCACCTCGTGCCCCCTGCGGCGCGCGTCGGAGAGCCGCTCGACCAGCAGCACGCCCGCGCCCTCGGCCCAGCCCGCCCCGTCGGCGGACTCGGCGAACGCCTTGCACCGGCCGTCGCGGGCCAGACCGCGCTGCCGGGTGAACTCCACGAACAGGTCCGGGGTGGCCATGACGGTGACGCCGCCGACCAGCGCCAGCGAGCAGTCCCCCGCCCGCAGCGACTGCGCGGCCAGGTGCAGCGCCACCAGCGACGACGAGCACGCCGTGTCCACCGTGACCGCCGGGCCCTCGAACCCGAAGGCGTAGGCGAGGCGGCCGGACACGACCGCGGCGGCCGTGCCGGTGGCGCGGTAGCCCGCGCCGCCCTCCTCGGCGGCGGCGACCAGGGCTTCGTAGTCCTGCCCGTTGGTTCCCGCGAAGACCCCGGTGTCGCTGCCGCGCAGCGAGGACGGATCGATGCCCGCCCGCTCGACGGCCTCCCACGCGGTCTCCAGCAGCAGCCGCTGCTGCGGGTCCATCGCCAGCGCCTCGCGCGGGCTGATGCCGAAGAACTCCGCGTCGAACCCGCCCGCGTCGGTGAGGAACCCGCCTTCGCGGGTGTGGGTGGTGCCGGGCCCGCCTTCGGGGTCGTAGAGGCGGTCCATGTCCCAGCCGCGGTCGGCGGGCACTGGCCCGACCGCCTCCCCGCCCGCCAGCAGCAGCTGCCACAGGGCTTCGGGGCTGTCCACGCCGCCGGGGAACCGGCAGCCCATGCCGACGATCACCACCGGGTCTGTGCTTTCGGTGCTATCAGGGCGTTCGGTGCCATCTGCGGTGTCGGCGTCGGCCCGCGCGCCGGGAGCGGGGTCGGCCGGGCCGCCGAGGTCGGCGGCCAGCCGGGCGGCGAGCGCGGACGGCGTGGGGTGGTCGAACACCAGGGTGGCGGGCAGCCGAAGGCCGGTGGCGCGGGCGAGGCGGTTGCGCAGCTCCACGGCGGTCAGCGAGTCGAAGCCCAGGTCGCGGAACGCGCGCCGCTCATCGAGGTCCGCGCCGTCGCTGTGGCCGAGGACGGCGGCGGCCTGGGCGGTGACCAGGGCCAGCAGGTCCTGGTCACCGTCGGCGCCCGCCAGGGACAGCCCGGGGAGCTGGGCGGCGGTGCGGCGGGCGGGGCGGATCAGCGCGCGCAGCGGCGCGGGGACGGGCGCGATTCGGCGCAGGGCGGCGAAGTCCAGCTCGACGGGCAGCAGCAGCGGCCGGTCGACCGAGAGGGCGAGGTCGAAGAGGGCCAGCGCCCGGTCGGTGGCCATGGCGGCGAACCCGGCGCGCGCGGCGCGGGCCAGGTCGGCGTCGGCGAGCCTGCCGGTCATGCCGCCCCGGTCGGCCCACAGACCCCAGGCCAGCGACTGGGCGGGCAGGCCAAGGGAGCGGCGGTGCTGGGCGAGCGCGTCCAGCGCGGCGTTCGCGGCGGTGTAGCTGCCCTGCCCCGCGCCGCCGAGGACGCCGGCGGCCGAGGAGAACAGCACGAAGGCGGTCACCTCGCCCGCCAGCTCGTGCAGGTGCCGGGCGGCGGTGATCTTGGGGGCCAGCACCCGGGCCAGGCGCTCGGGGGTCAGGTCGGCCACCAGGCCGTCGTCGAGCACCGCGGCGGTGTGCACGATCGCGGTCGGGGGGTGCTCGCCCAGCAGCGCGGCGACAGCGGACCGGTCGGCCAGGTCGCAGGCCGCCGCGTGGAACCGGACGCCCTGCTCGGCGAGGTCGGCGGCCAGCTCGGCGGTGCCGGGGGCGTCCGGGCCGCGCCTGCCGGCGAGCACGACGGCCGAGGCGTCGTGGGTGGCGGCGACGTGCCGGGCGACGAGCCCGGCCAGGCCGGTCGCCGACCCGGTGATGAGCACCGTCCCGGCGAGGCGCACCGGCGCGCCCGCGCCGCCGACTTTCGCCAGGCGCGGCACGCGGGCGATCCCGTGCCGCACCGAGACCTGCGGTTCGCCGACCGCAAGCGCGGCGGCGAGGTCGTCGTCGGTGTGGACGTCGACCAGGCGGATGCGGTCGGCGTGTTCGGCCTGGGCGGCGCGCAGCAGACCCCACACCGGGGCGTGGCGGGGGTTCGGGGCTTCGGTGTCGACGGCGTCACGGGTGACGACCACCAGCTGGGTGTCGGCCTCGCCGGCCAGCCAGTCCCGCACCAGGCCGGGGACCGCGAACACGGCGTCGTCGGTGTCCGGAACGCGCACGATCTCCGTGGGGACGTCCAGCGGCTCCCCCGCCGCGGCGGGCACCCAGTCGAGCTGGAACAGCGATCCCGATGGCGGGGCCGAGCCGCTGGGGCGGCGCAGGACGACCGAGTCCAGGGACGCCACCGGGGTTCCGGTCGGATCGGTGACGAGCAGGCTCACCGCGTCGGGGGCGGTGCGGGTGAGGCGCACCCGGAGGACGCGGGCGCTGGTGGCGTGCAGGGTGAGACCGGTGAGGGCGAACGGCATGCCGGGCTCGTCCAGCACCAGCGCGGTGGTCTGCAGGGCGGCGTCGAGCAGGGCCGGGTGCACGCCGAAGCCCGCGGTGTCGATCCCCTCGGGCGCGGTGATCTCGGCGTACACCTGACCGCCTCGCCGCCAGGCCGCGGTGACGCCGAGGAAGGCGGGGCCGTGCTCGAAGCCGCGCTCGGCGAGGCCGTCGTGCAGCGCGGTCAGGTCGACGGGGTCGGCGGCGGGCGGCCAGTCGGCCACGCTGTCCGCCGGGGCGGCGGCGCGGCCGAGGACGCCGGTGGCGTTGCGGGTCCAGGTCTCGCCGTCGACGCTGGTGTGCAGGGCGAAGGACCGGGTTCCCTCCTCGTCGGGTGCGCCGACGAGGACCTGCAGGCGCGGGGTCTCGCCGTCGGGCAGCGGGATCGGGCGTTCCAGGGTCAGTTCCGCGACGTGGTCGAGGTCCACACGGTCGGCGGCGTGCCAGGCGAGGTCGACCACGGCGGTGCCGGGCAGCAGGGCGGCCCCGCGCACCCGGTGCTGGGCCAGCCACGGGTGGGCGTGCGGGCTGAGCACCCCGGTGAAGACCAGCGTCTCCGAACCGGCCACGGTGAGGGCGGCCCCGAGCAGGGGGTGCTCGTCGGCGCGCAGGCCCGCGGCGGTGACGCCCGCGTCGCGGCCGGAGCCGGACAGCCAGTAGCGGCGGCGCTGGAAGGCGTAGGTGGGCAGGTCGACGTGCCGTCCGGGGGTTTCGGCGGAGAAGTCGACGTCCACGCCCGCCACGTGCGCCTCGCCGAGCGCGGCCAGCAGCCGCTCCCGTCCGCCGTCGCCGCGGCGCAGGGTGTGCAGCACCACGGCGTCGGGGGCGCTGTCCTGGAGCCCGGCCGCCAGCACAGGGTGCGGGCTGACCTCCAGCAGGCGGTCCAGCCCGCGTCCGACCAGCGTCCGCACGGCCACGTCGAGACGGACGGTCTCGCGCAGGTTGCGGTACCAGTAGTCGGCGTCCAGCGCGGTGGTGTCGAGCAGCTCGCCGGTCACCGTCGAGACGAACGGCACGCGCGCCGCACCGGGGGCGATCCCGGCCAGTGCCCTCAGCAGGTCCTCGCGGATCGCCTCCACGTGGGCGGAGTGCGAGGCGTAGTCTACGGGAACGCGCCGAGCCCGCACCCCGTCGGCCTCGCACCGCGCCAGCAGCGCGTCCAACGCGGCCGGGTCGCCGGAGACGACCACCGAAGCGGGTCCGTTGACCGCCGCGACCGACAGGCCGTCCCCCAGCAGAGCCGCCGCGTCGTCCTCCGACAGCGCAACCGAGACCATCCCGCCCCGCCCGGCCAGCGCCACCAAAGCCTGGCCGCGCAACGCCACCACCCGCGCCGCGTCCTCAAGCGACAATGCTCCGGCCACGCACGCCGCCGCGATCTCCCCCTGCGAATGCCCCACCACCGCAGCAGGCTCCACACCGTAGGAGCGCCACACCTCGGCCAGCGACACCATCACCGCGAACAGCGCCGGCTGCACCACATCCACCCGAGCCAGGGCGGACTCGTCCCCCAAGACATCGAACAGCGACCACTCCACATGCGGGGCCAGCGCCGCGGCGCACTCGGCCATCCTGGCCGCGAACACCGGGTTCTCCAGCAGTTCCACCGCCATGCCCGCCCATTGCGACCCCTGACCGGGGAACACGAAGGCCACCCCGGGCGGCTCCTCCGGCGCGGGGTCGGCGAAGTCCGACTCGTCGAGCAGTGCCCGCAGCCGCAGCAGAGCCGTGTCGGCGGAGTCGGCGTGGAGCACCGCGCGGACCGGGAACCTGGACCGGTTGGCGAGGGTGTGCGCCAGATCGGCGACCGGGACGGCCTGCTCGGCCAGGTGGTCCGCGAGCCGGGCGAGCTGCTCCCGCAGCGCCGGGACCGACCGCGCGGACAGCAGCAGCGGCCACAAGCCCGGGGCAGGCTCGGCCGGGGGCGCGGTGTCCGGGGCCTGCTCGATGACGGTGTGGGCGTTGGTCCCGCCGACGCCGAAGGAGGAGACGCCCGCGCGGCGCGGTCGTCCGGTGCTCGGCCACGGGACGGACTCCGTCAGCAGCGAGACGGCACCGGACTCCCAGTCGACGTGCGTGGACGGGGCATCCACGTGCAGGGTGCGCGGCAGGGTGTCGTGCCGCATCGCCTGCACCATCTTGATGATGCCCGCCACCCCCGCCGCGGCCTGGGTGTGGCCGATGTTGGACTTGAGCGACCCCAGCCACAGCGGGGTCTCCCGGTCCTGCCCGTAGGTCGCCAGCAGCGCCTGCGCCTCGATCGGGTCGCCCAGCACCGTCCCGGTGCCGTGTCCCTCCACCACGTCCACATCGGAGGCGCGCAGGCCGGCGGCGGCGAGCGCGGAGCGGATCACCCGCTGCTGCGACGGCCCGTTCGGCGCGGTCAGCCCGTTGGACGCGCCGTCGGAGTTGACCGCGGTGCCGCGCACCAGCGCCAGCACGGTGTGCCCCCGGCGGCGCGCCTCGGACAGCCGCTCCACCAGCAGCACCCCGACGCCCTCGGACCAGCTGGTGCCGTCGGCGGCCTCGGCGTAGGACTTGCACCGCCCGTCGCGGGCCAGGCCGCGCTGGCGGCTGAACTCCACGAACGGCCCGGGGGTCGCCATGACGGTGACCCCGGCGACCAGCGCCAGCGAGCACTCCCCGCGCGCCAGCGCCTGCGCGGCCAGGTGCAGCGCGACCAGCGACGACGAGCAGCCGGTGTCGACGGTGAGCGCGGGCCCGACCAGGCCGAAGGTGTAGGCGAGCCTGCCGCTGACCACGCTGCCGGTGTTGCCGGTCAGCAGGTGGCCCTCCAGCTCCGGCGGGGCGTCGTGCAGCCGCGGCCCGTAGTCCTGGTCCATCGCGCCGACGAACACGCCGGTGTCGGAGCCGCGCAGGCCGGCCGGGTCGATCCCGGCCCGCTCGAAGGCCTCCCACGAGACCTCCAGCAGCAGCCGCTGCTGCGGGTCCATCGCCAGCGCCTCGCGCGGGCTGATCCCGAAGAACCCGGCGTCGAAGTCGCCCGCGTCCGACAGGAACCCGCCCTGGGTGAGGTAGGTGCTGCCCGGCCGCGAGCCGTCCGGGTCGGCGAGGGCGGCCAGGTCCCAGCCCCGGTCGGCGGGGAACGGGCCGATCGCGTCGACACCGTCGGCCACGAGCCGCCACAGGTCCTCCGGCGAGGCGACCCCGCCGGGGAAGCGGCAGCTCATCGCGACGATCGCCAGCGGGTCGTCGGTGTCAGCCGCTGGGCTCGGCGGCACCGGGGCCTCGGCGGTTGTCGTCTCGCCGAGCAGGAAGTCCACCACGGCGGCCGGGGTCGGGTGGTCGAACAGCAGCGTGGTGGGCAGGCGCAGGCCGGTGGCCGCGCCGAGCCGGTTGCGCAGGTCGACCGAGGTCAGGGAGTCGAACCCGGCGTCCTTGAACGCCGTGCGCGGCGCGACCGCGCCCGCGTCGGCGTGCCCGAGGACGGCGGCGGCGTGCCCGCGCACGAGGTCGAGCACCGTCGCGGCCCGCTCGGCGGCGGGCAAGCGCGCGAGCCGGTCGGCGAACCCGTCGGCGGCGGGGGCGGGCGCGGCGGCCCGCCCGGCCAGCAGCGGACTCGGCCGGGCACCGGTGAACGCGGGCACGAACCGGTCCCAGTCGACGTCGGCGACCACCGCTGTCGGCTCGCCGGACTCCACCGCCCGGCGCAGCGCTGCGAGGGCGGCCTCCGGGGCCATCGGGGCCACCCCGAGCGCGGCCCAGCGGTCCCCGCCGAGGCCGGGGCCCGCCCACGCGCCCCAGGCGACGGCGGTGGCGGGCAGTCCGGCGGCGTGCCGCCGTTCGGCGAGCGCGTCCAGGGCGGCGTTGGCCGCGGCGTAGGCCCCGTGGCCCGCCGCTCCCCAGATCCCGGAGCCGGAGGAGAACAGCACGAACGCGGCGCACTCACCGACGAGTTCGTCCAGCAGCAGCGCCGAGTCCACTTTGGCGCGCAGCACGGCGGCGACCCGGTCGGGGGTCAGCGCGCCGATCTGGCCCTCGTCGAGGATTCCGGCCGCGTGCACGACGGTGCGCGGCGGGTGCTCGGCGACCAGCGCGCCGAGCGCGTCGCGGTCGGCGGCGTCGCAGGCGGCGATGGTGACCCGCGCCCCCAGCGCCTCCAGGTCGGCGCGCAGGGCGTCCGCGCCGTCCGCGTCGGGGCCGCGCCTGCTCGTCAGCACAAGGTGCTCGACACCGCCGCGCGCCAGCCAGCGGGCCACGTGCCCGCCCAGCGCGCCCGTGCCGCCGGTGACCAGCGCGGTCCCCCGCAGGTCCCACGTCGTGACCGCGGCGGGCACGGGCCGGGGCCCGAGTCGCCGCCCCATGGCCCGGTCCGCCCGCACGGCGACCTGGTCCTCCCCCGCCCCGGAGAGCACCCGGGCGACCGACGCCCACGGCACGGTCCCGGCGGGCACGTCGATCAGCCCGCCCCACCGCCGTGGGTGTTCGACGGCGGCCACGCGCCCGAATCCCCACAGCGCGGCGGCGACCGGGTCCGGCGCCGGGTCGCCCTCGGTGCGCACCGCGCCCGCCGTGATCAGCCACAGCGGCGCGTCGACGCCCGCGGCCAGCGCGAAGGCTTCCTCCAGCGACGGGTGCAGGGCCACCACGCCCGCGCAGTCCGCGCCGGGCACACCGAACCGGACGTCCGCGCCTGCCCGGGTGAACGCTTCGGCGGCAGCCGCGCGTTCGGCGGTGTCGGGGCCGAGGACGGCCCAGCTGCCGGTCAACCGCGCGTCGGGCAGGTCCAGCGGCGCCCACTCGACACGGTGGTGCCAGGCGTCGGAGGCCGATCGTCCGCGCCGGTCTCGCCGCCACGCCGCGAGCGCGGGCACGGCGGCGGCCACGGCGGCGGGATCGGCGCCCACCAGGTCGGCGACGGCCGAGGTGTCCCCCGACTCCACCGCCGCCCAGAAGCCCTCCTCGGCCGGGTCGGCCGACGGGGTGTCCAGCCAGAACCTGTCGCGCTGGAAGGGATAGGTCGGCAGGCTCGCCGGGATCGCCCGGCCGGGCACCGACCACCGGACGGCGATCCCGTGCACGTGGGCCTCGGCCACGGCGAGGGTGAGCCTGCGCGGGCCGCCGTCATCGCGGCGCAGGGTGCCCAGGACCACCGCGTCGGGGGCGCTGTCCTGCACGGCGGCGGTCAGCACCGGGTGCGGGCTGATCTCCAGGAACGCGCCGCGCTCGGCCAGCGCGGCGATCGCGCGGTCGAGGCGGACCGGCTCCCGCAGGTTGCTGTACCAGTAGTCGGCGTCGAGGACACCCGCTGGTTCACCGGTCACGGTGGACACCATCGGCACGGCGGCCGGGCGGGGCCTGACCGGCGCGAGGTCGGCGAGCAGCCGCTCGGCGATCGCCGCAACCTGCGGGGAGTGCGAGGCGTAGTCCACCGGGACGCGCCGGACCCGCACCCCGGCGTCCTCGCAGCGGAGCACGAGCGCGTCCAACGCCTCCGGCGAGCCGGACACGACGACCGCGCCGGGCCCGTTCACGGCGGCGATGGCGGTCCCCGGCTCCAAGAGGTCAGCCACCCGCTCCGCCGGCAGCGCCACCGAGACCATGCCGCCCTGCCCGGCCAGCGCGGTCAACGCCCGGCTGCGCAGGGCGACCACCCTGGCGGCGTCCTCAAGCGACAGTGCGCCCGCCACACACGCCGCCGCGATCTCCCCCTGCGAATGCCCCACCACCGCGGCGGGCTCAACCCCGTACGACCGCCACAAAGCCGCCAGCGACACCATCACCGCGAACAGCGCGGGCTGCACCACATCCACCCTGGCAAGGGCGGATTCGTCGGCTAGAACGTCATGCAGCGACCAGTCCACATACGGGTCGAGCGCGGCGGCGCACTCGGCCATGCGCGCCGCGAACACCGGGTGCTCCAGGAGGTCGAGCCCCATCCCGGCCCACTGCGAACCCTGACCGGGGAAGACGAACACCGGCCGCGGGGCCGGACCGCGCTCACCGAGCACCACGTCCGCGGCGGGCTCCCCGGCGGCGAGCGCCGCGAGGCCGGACCGCAGCCCGCCCAGGTCGCTCGCCACGACAGCGGCCCGGTGGCCGAGCGCGGCGCGGCCGGTCGCCAGGGTGTGCGCCACATCGGCGGGCCGCAGCCCCTGCGCCGCCACGGCGTCGTGCAGCAGGCGGGCCTGCTCGCGCAGCGCGGCGCCCGAGCGCGCCGACAGCAGAACCGGCACCGGCCCGTCGACCGGCCGCGGCGCCGCCGGAGCGTGCGGGGCCTGTTCGAGCACGACGTGGGCGTTGGTCCCGCTGATCCCGAACGACGACACCCCGGCCCGGCGCGGTCGCCCGGTCTCCGGCCACGCCGTGTTCTCGGTGAGCAGCGCGAGCGCCCCGGCCGACCAGTCCACCCGCGAGGACGGCGCGTCGACGTGCAGCATGCGCGGGAGGAGCCCGTGCCGCAGCGCCTGCACCACCTTGATCACCCCGGCCACCCCGGCCGCGGCCTGGGCGTGCCCGATGTTCGACTTCAGCGACCCCAGCCAGACCGGCCGCTCCCGGTCCTGGCCGTAGGCGGCCAGCAGCGCCTGGGCCTCGATCGGGTCCCCGAGCCGGGTTCCGGTGCCGTGCGCCTCAACGGCATCCACATCGGACGGTTCAAGTCCCGCCGCCCCGAGCGCGGCCAGGATCACCCGCTGCTGCGACGGCCCGTTCGGCGCGGTCAGCCCGTTGGACGCGCCGTCGGAGTTGACCGCCGAGCCGCGCACGACGGCGAGCACCTGGTGCCCGTTGCGCCGCGCGTCGGAGAGCCGCTCGACCACCAGCACGCCGACGCCCTCGGACCACCCGGTGCCGTCGGCCGACTCGGCGAAGGACCGGCAGCGCCCGTCCGCGGCCAGCCCGCCCTGCGTGCTGAACTCGGCGAACAGCCCCGGCGTCGCCATGACCGCGACCCCGGCGGCCAGCGCCATCGAGCACTCCCCCGCCAGCAGCGACCGCACCGCGAGGTGCAGCGCCACCAGCGACGACGAGCAGGCGGTGTCGACGGTGATCGCCGGTCCCTCGAAACCGAAGGTGTAGGCGATTCGGCCGGACAGGACGCTTGCGGTGGTCCCCGTCAGCCGGTGCCCGTCGGCGCTCTCGTGCAGGCGCGGACCGTAGTCCTGGGACATGGCCCCGGCGAACACCCCGACCTGGCCGCCGCGCAGACCCTCCGGGTCGATCCCGGCCCGCTCGAAGGCCTCCCACGAGACCTCCAGCAGCAGCCGCTGCTGCGGGTCCATCGCCAGCGCCTCGCGCGGGCTGATCCCGAAGAACCCGGCGTCGAAGTCGCCCGCGCCCGCCAGGAACCCGCCGTGGCGGGGCACGTCCGGCCCCAGGGCGGTCAGGTCCCAGCCCCGGTCGGCCGGGAAGCCGGAGATGGCGTCGCCGCCGTCGACCAGCAGCCGCCACAGCTCCTCCGGCGACCCGACGCCGCCGGGCAGCCTGCACCCCATGCCCACGATGGCGATCGGCTCGTCGGCGGCGGCGCGCGGGGCTGCCCGCACGGGCTCGGCTCCGGCGAGGAAGCCGGCGACGGCGGCAGGCGTCGGGTGGTCGAACAGCAGCGTGGTGGGCAGCGCCCGGTCGAGCGCGCCCGCCAGCCGGGTCCGCAGGTCGACCCCGGCGGCGGAGTCGAAGCCCAGGTCGCGGAACGGCAGCAGCGGGTCGACCGCGTCCGGGCCGGGGTGCCCGAGGAGCACCGCCGCGTGCGCGCGGACGAGTCGCAGCAGGTCCGGTCCCGCGGACGCGGGCGGGTCGAGGAGGCCGGACAGCGGGACGCCGGTCGCGGCAGGCGCGGGCCGCGCGCCGAGCGCCCAGTGCCGGGTGCGCTGGAAGCGGTAGGTGGGCAGGTCGACGGGGCGTCCGCCGGCCAGCGCCGGGGTCCAGTCGACCTCGACCCCGGCGACGTGCGCCTCGCCAAGGGCCAGCAGCATCCGGGCACGCCCGCCGTCGCCGCGGCGCAGCGTGGCCACGGCGGGGGCGACCACCCCGGCTTCCTCGGCGGTGGCCTGCACCGCCGCCGTCAGCACCGGGTGCGGGCTGACCTCGATGAACGCCGACCCCGCGAGCAGACCCCGGATGGTCGGACCGAAGTGGACGGTCTGGCGCAGGTTCCGGTACCAGTAATCAGGTCCCAGCTCGGCGGTGTCCAGCACGCCGCCGGTCACCGTGGAGTGGAACGGCACAGCGCCCGCACGGGGCTTGATCGGCGCCAGGTCCGCGAGCAGCCGCTCCCGGATGGACTCGACGTGCGCCGAGTGCGAGGCGTAGTCGACCGCCACCCGCCGCGCCCGCACCCCCGCCGCGTCGCAGTCGGCCACCAGCGCGTCGACCTCCGCCACCGGGCCCGACACCACCACCGACGACGGCCCGTTGACCGCGGCGACCGACACCCCGCCACGCCCGTCCAGCCACTCGCCCGCCTCGGCCGCGGGCAGTGCGATCGAGGCCATCGCCCCCTGTCCGGCCACCTCCACCAGCGCCGCGCTGCGCCGCGCCACCACGAGCGCCCCGTCGGCCAGGCTCAGCCCGCCCGCGACGCACGCGGCCGCGATCTCCCCCTGCGAGTGCCCGACCACTCCGGCGGGCTCGACCCCGTACGCCCGCCACACCTCGGCCAGCGACACCATGACCGCCCACAGCACGGGCTGCACGACATCGACCCTGGCCAACGCGTCGGCGTCCCCCAGCACAGCGGGGAGCGACCAGTCGACATGCGGCGCCAGCGCCCGCGTGCACTCCGCCATCCGCGCGGCGAACACCGGCTCGGCCAGCAGGTCGACCGCCATGCCCGCCCACTGCGCCCCCTGGCCGGGGAACACCAGCACCGCCCGCCGCCGAACCCGCCCTGCCGACCCGGCGACGAGCCCGGCCGCGGGCACCCCCGCCACCAGGGCGTCCAGCGCCACCAGCAGCTCCGTGCGGTCCCCGACCAGCACGGCCCGCCGGTCGAACCGGGTCCGGGCGGTGGCCAGGGTGTGCCCGACGTCCACGGCCCGCTCGCCGGTCAGGTGTGCGCGCAGCGCGGTGGCCTGCTCGCGCAGCGTGGCCTCGTCGCGACCGGAGAGCACCCACGGCCACGGCCCATCCGCCGCCGCGGGCTCCTCGGCGCGGACGGGGGGCGGCTCGCTGAGCACCAGGTGGCAGTTGGTCCCGCCGACGCCGAACGCGCTGACCCCCGCGACCAGCGGGCGGTCCGGGTGCGGCCACTCGCCGAGTCGGGTCGGCACCCGCAGCCGCAGCCGATCCAGCGGGATGGCCGGGTTCGGCTCGTGGAAGTGGAGGCTGGCGGGCAGTTCGCGGTGGCGGATCGCCAGCACCGTCTTGATGAGGCCGACGATCCCGGCGGCTCCCTCGGTGTGCCCCACGTTGGTCTTCGCCGAGCCCACCGGCAGCGGGTCGTCCTCGGGCCGCGCCGCGCCGAGCACCGCGCCGAGGGCCGCGGCCTCGATCGGGTCGCCGACCGGGGTGCCGGTGCCGTGCAGCTCGACGTACTGGACCTCGGCCGGGTCGACGTCGGCGTCCCGGTAGGCCGCGCGCAGCACCTCTTCCTGCGCGGCCTGGTGGGGCACGGTCAGCCCGTCGCCGCCGCCGTCGTTGTTCACCGCGCCGCCGCGGATCACCGCCAGCACCCGGTCGCCGTCGGCCAGCGCCCGGTCCAGCTTCTTGAGCACGACGACCCCGCCGCCCTCGCCCCGCACGTAGCCGTTGGCCCGGGCGTCGAAGGTGTGGCAGCGCCCGTCCGGCGACAGTCCCCCGAACCGGTCGGCCGCGATCGCCCCGGCCGCCGACAGCGCCAGGCTCACCCCGCCCGCCACGGCCAGGCCGGTCTCCCCCCGGCGCAGGCTCTCCACCGCCAGGTGCACCGCCACCAGCGAGGACGACTGCGCGGAGTCGACCGTCATGCTCGGCCCGCGCAACCCGAGGAAGTACGACACCCGGTTGGCGATCAGTCCGCGCTGCCCGCCGGTGAAGGAGTGCCGGTCGATCGCACCGCTCTCGCGCAGCAGAGCGGAGTAGTCGTCGGCGATGGCGCCCAGGAACACGCCGGTCGGCGAGTCCCGCAGGGCGGCGGGCACCACCCTGGCGTCCTCCAGCGCCGCCCACACCAGCTCCAGCGCCCACCGCTGCTGCGGGTCGGCCGCCGCGGCCTCCCGCGGCGACATCCCGAAGAACCCCGCGTCGAACCCCGCCACGTCCGCCAGCAGCGCGGCGAACCGCGCCCGCGGCGCCGCGTCGGCGTCCCACCGCTCCGGCGGCACCTCGGACACCGCGTGCCCACCCGCGCGCAACAGCGTCCAGAAGCCGTCGGGCCCGTCGCCGCCGGGGAGCCGACAGGCCATGCCGACAACGGCAACCGGCGCGGAAAGCGCGCGCGAGCGCGGTAAGTGCACTGTGCCCCCCAGCGGGCCGATTCCCCGGACATGTGCGAAATGCCCGAAGTCGTGGCCCAGCACCTCGCCCCAGGCAGCGTACACGCGCGCGGTCACCCGAGTGGCGGATGCGAAACAAGCTGCCAATGCCGCTCAAGCGGCTGTCCTCTTGGCACCGGCACCCGCTTCGGACGGCCCAGCAGTTCGGGAACAAGCCACATACCCGTTCGATGTTTCGTTGACCTTTCGCTGATCGGCACCTACCGTGGAAGGCGCTCTGGGAGCGCTCCCGTGGATCACCGCCCCTTGAGTGAACCGAGAATTGGAGGACCATCCATGCCTCTGCGCAGCACTTCCGGGTCCGTCGCCAGACGAGGTGTCGTCGCGCTCGTCGCCGCCACGCTGGCCTGTCTGTTCGCCTGGACCCCGACCGCGTCCGCGCACGGCACGATCGTCAGCCCCGCCACCCGCGCCTACCAGTGCTGGCAGACCTGGGGCAGCCAGCACACGAATCCGGCCATGCAGCAGCAAGACCCCATGTGCTACCAGGCCTTCCAGGCCAACGCCGACACCATGTGGAACTGGATGAGCGCTCTGCGCGACGGCCTCGGCGGCAACTTCCAGGGCGCGACCCCCGACGGCCAGCTCTGCAGCAACGCCCTGTCCCGCAACAACTCCCTCAACACCCCGGGCCGCTGGAAGACCACCTCCGTCGGCGACACCTTCACCATGCGCCTGCACGACCAGGCCAGCCACGGCGCCGACTACTTCCGCGTCTACATCAGCAAGAACGGCTTCGACCCGACAACCCAGCGCCTCGGCTGGGGCGATCTCGACTTCATCACCCAGACCGGCCGCTACGCCCCCGCCACCGACATCAACTTCACCGTGAACACCAACGGCGCCTACAGCGGCCACCACGTCGTGTTCACGATCTGGCAGGCGTCGCACCTGGACCAGGCCTACATGTGGTGCAGCGATGTGACCTTTAACTAGACCACCTGTCCACTGCCTTCCCCCGGCCGCCCTCGCGGTCGGGGGAAGGTCGCGTCCCGGCTCGCGCGGACGCCGTCAGCGGACCTGGATGCCGTGGCCGAACGGGTAGAGCGGGTCGTCGTAGCCGGGGACGTCCTCCGGGTGGCGGCGGACCTGCTCCATCGACCTCGGCAGGTCGAAGGGCAGCCGGCCGCACGGGGGGATCGCGCCGGTGAGGGCGTCGGCGAAGGCGTCGTCGGTGGTGCCGTAGGTGGCGAGCAGGGTCGCGGTGATCGGTTGGAGGGGGGTGAGGACGGCGGGGCGGTCCAGGGCGACGTCGACCAGCAGGGGGCAGTGCGCGGCGATCCTGGCCAGGCGGGCGGGCAGGCCGGGTGGGAAGTCCAGGGAGCCCTGGTGGAACCAGGATTCCAGGAACAGGTCCGAGCGCGGGTCGAACGGGGCGTGCAGGCGGACGACGGCCAGGTCGGCGTCGTGCGGGTCGGTGACGACGGTGCCGAGGCGCGCGGCGGCGTCCGGGGACATGTTCTCCACGTACACCGTCAGGCCGGGCCGCAGGGGCAGGGCCGCCGGACCATCTTCCGCGGCTTCCAGGACGGTGACCGAGCGGGCCTGGGCGGTGTGGCCCTCCTCGCGGAAGTCCGACCGGCCGACGGTCTCCGCGGCCCGGTCCTCGTCCACGAACGGGTTGTCGAAGAGGCCGAGGCGGAACTTCACCGCCAAGAGCCTGCGCGCCGACTCCTCGATCCTGGCCTCGCTCACCCGGCCCTGCGCGAGGAGGTCCAGCAGGACCTCCACGCACTCCTCACCGCCGAACTGGTCGGCCCCGGCGGCGAGGATGCGCTCCATGCGGCCGTGCGCGTCCAGGTGCTCGACGCCCCAGGCGCGGGCCGGGAGGACCTTGTCGCCGACGTGGTTGTCCATGATGAGTTCCCAGTCGGTCAGCACCACGCCGTCGTAGCCCAGCCCCTCGCGCAGCATGCCGGTGATCACCTGCCTGCTGTAGCCGAAGCCGACCTCCTCGATGTCCTCGCCGTCGACCACCAGGCCGACCGGCATCCCGTAGTAGACCATCACCCCCGCCGTCCCGGCCGCGATGACGGCCGGGAACGGCCGGGTGTGGTCGGCGAAGCGCCCGCCCGGGTAGACCTGTTCGCGCCCGTACGGGAAGTGCGCGTCCTCGCCGTCCTTCTGCGGGCCGCCGCCGGGGAAGTGCTTGCTGGTGCACGCCACCGAACCCGGGCCCAGTTCCTCGCCCTGGAAGCCGAGCACGTACGCGACGCCGAGTTCGGTCACCAGGTCCGGGTCCTGCCCGAACGTCCCGGCCTGGCGGGCCCAGCGGGGCTCGGTGGCCAGGTCGATGG
The DNA here is from genome assembly GCF_042657845.1 of Actinokineospora guangxiensis. Classification (NCBI taxonomy): domain Bacteria; kingdom Bacillati; phylum Actinomycetota; class Actinomycetes; order Pseudonocardiales; family Pseudonocardiaceae; genus Actinokineospora; species Actinokineospora guangxiensis. The sequence goes on from NZ_JBHSKF010000013.1 coordinate 199,100, forward strand.
CCGGATGCAGGGCCGCGCGGATGCCGACGGCGGCGTACTCCTGCCGCGCGATGTCGGCGAAGCGCCGCACCGCCGCCGGGTCGCGCAGCGCGGCCAGGCCCAGGGCCTCCGGCCACTGCGAGAACGCCTTGGCCGAGAAGGAGACGCCCGCGTTCTCGATGAAGGCGTGCCGGGGGTCGGTGGAGATGGTGACCGGGATGCCGTGCGGGGTCGACTCGGCGAGGAGTTGGAGGTTGTTGTGCCAGCGGGCCGCCATCCGCGCGTCCCGCAGCACGTGGACGTTGAAGTGCGACAGGTGCTTGCGCCGCACGACCTCGCTCGTCGGCGACTTGCTGATGTCGCCCGCCGCCTCCTTCACCGTGCCGTCGGCGGCGGCCTCGATGACGGTGTGGAACAGCAGCCCCGCCTTCTCCTCCAGGGAAAGCCGTGTGATCAGGTCCGCTACCCGCTCCCCGACCGGGAGGCGCGGGTCCTCGTAGGGGTCCATCACACCGTTGCCGTTGAGATCGCGGAACTCGACACCGTCCGCGGAGACCAGCCGCACGGGCTGCATGCCTCTACCTCCCTCACTCGAAGTGGTCAGACCCGGCTCGCGCCGAACTCCTCGATCCCGATCACCGGCCGCAGGGCGCGCTCGACGGCCCGGGTGGAGAACGCCCGCCGGATCACCCCGCCGCACAGCACGTTGCCGATCGCGCCCATCACCATCGCCTGGTCGAGCGCGAGGTAGCGGCGGGCGATGACGCCCGAGCGCACGGCGACGGCGTCGAAGAACCCGCCCGCCCCGTACGCGCCGAGGTCGTGCTGGATGCCGACGAGGTTGGTGTAGGCGGTGTCGCGCTCGTGCATCATCGCCAGGAACGCCGCGTGCGGGGTGACCACGCCGTCGCCGTAGGCCGGGGTGGGGGCGGTCGCCTCGCGGCACTCGCCGAAGCCGACGTCGTAGTTCGTCATCTCCTGGTCGGAGAAGTACCCGTTGGCGCCGTTGCCCGGCTCGTTGCCGGGCCCCATGCCGAGGGCGTCCACACCGTACTCGCGGTAGCCGCCCGCCGGGTCGCTCGACGGGCTGAAGCCCCAGAAGCCGTACCCGGCCTCGATGAGCCCGTGCTCGCGCTGGGCGCGCACGTGCAGCGGGTGGTTGCGGCCCCACGAGCGCGGCGCCCAGCGGGCCTCGTCGACGAACACGTCGGGCATCAGCTCCTCGAACATGGAACCGCCCCAGCCGGGCACGATCCGCATGCCGCGGTAGGTGTAGGCGCCCTCGAAGACCTCGATGCCGTGGTAGGTGCGGGTCTCCCCCACCGGCTGCATCTCGTGCCAGGCCCAGTCGCAGGAGGCGGGGAAGGTCCGCCACATCGCGAAGTACTGCCGGGCCGGGACCTGCCCGGTGATGATGCCCAGGTAGCTGGTGATGCGGGTCTCCGACACGGTCGTGTCGTAGTGGTGGGTGGTCAGCCACACCGGGTCGCCGCCGATGTGGGTGCCCTGATACACCCCGCCGGGGCGGTTGTGCTCGAACGGGAAGAAGCCGCCGTGGATGAGACCGCCCGGCCGCACCGGGTGCGCGGGGTCGTCACCGGGGTTGTAGAAGGCGTCCCAGCGCATGCGGGCGAAGATCCGCCGCGCCCATCCCGACGCCGCGCGGTCGGACTCGGCGGCGACGAGCAGCGCCGCGCCCAGCCAGCCGTTGTCGACGCTGGAGCAGAACGGGTACACCTTCTCGCCCGTTCCCGGCCAGCTGAGCACCGGTTCGCCGGTGGCCTCGTCGTACCAGTTGTAGAACATGCCGCTGGGCCGGTGGTGCTCCATGCGCTCGACGGTCTTGAGCGTGCGCACCAGCCGGGCCGAGGCCTCACCGCGGGAGATGAGGCCCAGCTCGCGGGCGACGATGGTCGACCAGAGGTAGCCACCGATGTTGGTCGGCGAGGTGTAGCCGGAGCGGTCGGGCGCGGCCAGCGACTCGGGGATGTTGTCGGCGGGCAGCCCGGTGTCCGACGGGGTCATCGCGACGAGGCTGCGCCAGGTGTCCTTCGCCCAGCCGCGCACGCGCGAGCGGCTGGCGGTCAGCACCCGCCTGCGCAACGCGCTGGGGCCGGGGTTCGCGAACGCGGCCGAGGGGACGGCGAGCGCGGCGGCGGCCGCGGCTCCCCCGGCGAGCAGGGTGCGGCGGGTGGGGCGGGCTGGGGTGCTCATGGGACTCCCTTGCAGGTCGGGGTCACTTGATGCCGGTCGTGGCGATGCCTTCGATGAAGCGGCGCTGGAAAGCCAGGAACACGACCAGCACCGGGAGGACGACGATGGTCGCGCCCGCCAGCAGCAGGCCGTACTGGATGGAGTTCTGCCCGGTCGAGTAGAGGGCGAGGGCGACGGGCAGCGTGTACTGCGCCTCCTGCTGGGCCACCACAAGCGGCCACAGGAAGGAGTTCCAGCTGCCCAGGAATGTGAGGATGCCGAGGGTCGCCAGAGCGGGCCCGCACAGCGGCAGGATGATCCTGGCGAAGATGCGCAGCTCGCCCGCGCCGTCGACGCGGCCGGCGTCCAGCAGCTCCTTGGGCAGGCCGATGATGAACTGCCGCATCAGGAAAACCCCGAACGGGGAGACCAGGAACGGCAGGATCAGCGCGGGCAGCGAGTCCGCCAGGCCCGCGTTGACGACGAGCACGTACAGCGGCACGAACGTCACGACGCCGGGGATCATCAGGGTGCCGAGGACGACGGCGAACAGCGCCTTCTTGCCGGTGAACTCCAGCATCGCCAGCGCGTAGCCGACCATCGAGCAGAACAGCAGGTTGCCCAGGGTCACGACCACGGCGACCACGGTGGAGTTGACGAAGTAGACGCCGAAGTCCAGCCGGGAGAACAGCTGCGTGTAGTTGTCCAGCGACGCGCTCTCGGGCAGCCAGGTCGGCGGGTTCGCGCGCAGCTCGCCCTCGCCCTTGAGACTGCCCAGCACCATCCAGGCGAAGGGTGCGACCACGGCGAACAGGGCGACGGTCAGCGGGAGGTAGAGCCACCAGCGGCTCCGGGTGGAGGTCATGTCACGCCCTCTCGCGCAGCAGCCGGAACTGCACGGCGGTCACGATCGCGATGACGACGAAGATCAGGTAGCTCATCGCGGAGGCGTAGCCGTAGTCGCCGAAGCCGAACTGCTCGTAGGTGTACATCGTCGCCGAGATGGTCGAGTTGAGCGGACCGCCGTTGGTCATGACGAACGGCTCCTCGAAGAACTGGAGGTAGCCGATCGCCGTGGTCACCGACACGAACAGCAGCGTCGGGCGCAGCAGCGGCAGCGTGATGTGCCGGAACCGCTGCCAGGAGCCCGCGCCGTCGATGGCGGCGGCCTCGTGCAACGAGGCCGGGACGGCCTGCAGCCCGGCCAGGAAGATGATCATCGCGGTGCCGAAGTTGCGCCACGCGCCCATGAGGATCATCGCGGGCATCGCCCAGTCCGGGTCGCCGAGCCAGTTCGGCCCGTCGATCCCGACCCAGCCGAGCACGGTGTTGATCAGGCCGAACTCGTCCTGGAGCAGGAAGCGCCAGACCACGGCGACCGCGACGATCGAGGTGATGACCGGGGTGTAGAAGCCGAGCCGGAAGATCGCGCGGAAGCGGCTGATGCCCTTGTCGAGCACGATGGCCGCGGCGAGCGCGACCCCCAGCGTCAGCGGGACGCCGACCAGCACGAAGTAGGCGGTGTTGCCCGCGGCGGTGAGGAACGTCGGGTCGCTGAACGCCTTGGCGTAGTTCTCAAGCCCGACGAAGTCCACCGCGAACGGCGTGCGCAGGTCGCGGTTGCGCGTGTCGGTGAAGCTCATGAACAGCGACTGGACCACCGGCCACGCGGTGAAGACGACGAACAGCAGGCAGAACGGGAGCGCGAGCAGCCACGCCGCCCGGCCCGTCCCCCGTGAGGCACGCCCACGGGAGACGGAGCCGCGCGCCGTGGTGGTCACCGGCCGGTGCCGATGGAGTCGGCGGAGGCCTGCGCCGCCTTGAGCGCCGCGGCCGGGTCAGCGCCGGAGCGGGCCACCTTCTCGACCTCCATGTCCAGGGCGGTGATGACCTGCTCCCAGGTCGCGAAGGTCGGCGGGGCCTGCGCGGTCTTGAGCTGCTCACCGAAGGTCGCCAGCTTGGTGTCCGCCCTCAGCGCCGGGTCCTCCCAGGCACTGGCGACCGAGGGCAGGTCGGTGGACTGCTGGTACCACGTGACCTGCACGGCCGGGTCGGCCAGCCACTGGACGAACTTCCAGGCGGTGTCGCGGTTGTCGGTGTTCTTGAAGACGACGAAGTTGGAGCCGCCGACGAAGCTGGACGAGGTCACCTTCGTGGGCATCGGCATCACGTCGTACTTGTCCGCGAAGCCGGGCCCGCCGACCTTCTCGACGGCCGACATCATCCACGGCCCGGAGATGAACATCGGCACCCGCCCGCTGGCGAAGTCCGGCTCGGTGGTCGGCTGTACAGGCGCGGCCTTGTCGGCGATGCCCTCGCTGAAGAACGAGCCGTAGTACTCCAGGGTCTCCAGCATCTGGGGGCTGTCGAAGTTGTAGGCGGCGCCGCCGTCCTTGGTCAGCTCGACGCCGTTGGACCAGGCGAACGGCAGCAGCGACTGCCAGGAGCCGGTGCCGCCCGCCTGCAGGCCGATGCCCCACTTGGCGCCCGCCTTGGTCTGCATGGCCTTGGCCATCTCCTTGAGGCCCTGCCAGTCCGTCGGCGGCGTCTCGTACCCGGCCTTCGTGGCCAGGTCCGTGCGGTAGTAGAGCAGCCGCGTCTCGACGTACCAGGGGATGCCGAAGGACGTACCGTCGACCTCGGTGGTGCTCTGCGCGCCCTCGAAGAACACGCTCTTGTCGATCGACGGCGGGGTCGGGTCGAGCGCGCCCATGTCGGCGAACTCGCCCATCCAGGTGGTGCCGACCATGGCCGCGTCCGGGGTCTGGCCCGCGGCGATGGCCGAGGTGAACTTGCTGTGCGCGGAGTCCCATGGGATGGCGGTGACCTCGACCTTGGCCCCCGGGTTGGCCGCCTCGAACTGCTTGGCCAGCGCGGGCAGCTTCTCCCCCTCGGCGCCCATGGCCCAGACGGTGATGGTGCCGGTCGCGGCGCCGGGGGCGACCTCGGCGCCGGTCTGGCCGTCGGCCTGCTCGTCGCCGCGGCCGCAGGCCGAGAGGACGAGAGCCGTCGCGGCTAAGCCCGCGACCGCCCTGGTTGTGCGGCGTCCCATGGTTCCTCGCTTTCCTGGGGGATGGGGTGAAGGGGGTGGAGTGGGAAGGAGAAGCCCGTGGGGCTCCTGGGTGTGCGGAGCGGGGTCGGGGCCGGGTGGTCAGGGGGTGCAGCCGCAGGAGGCGCGCAGCACGAGGCGGGTCGGCAGGACTCGGGTGTCGGTGGGTGGGCGGTCTCCGCCCACGAGGTCGTGCAGGCGGTCGGCGGCGAGTGCGCCCAGCTCCTGGACGGGCTGGCGGACGGTGGTCAATCCGGGCCGCACGTACCGGGCGGTCATGACGTCGTCCCACCCGACGACGGCGGTGTCGCCGGGGACGTCGCGTCCGGCGTCCTGCAGCGCGGTCATGATGGACAGCGCCAGCTCGTCGTTGGCGCACACGAGGGCGTCGGCGTGGTATTCGCCTGCGAGCAGCCGTCGGGCGAAGGCGAAGCCGTCGTCCTCGCGCAGGGAGATCCGGACCGGCTCGGCGGGGGCGAGACCGTGGTCGTGGTGGGCCTGGCGGTAGCCCGCGTGCCGGTTGTTGATGTCGGGTCCGCTCGCCGGGTCGCCGACGAACAGCACCCGCCGACGCCCGTGCCCGAGCACGTGGCCGACCAGTTCCCTGGCGCTGTCGACGTTCTCGGCCGCCACCGCCTCGACACCGTCGCCGGGCTGCCCGGCGATGACCACCACCGGCTTCTTCTCCGCCAGCGTCCGCACGACCTCGCCGGGGATGGCCGCCGACCCGAGCACCGCGATCGCGTCGACCCTGGTGGCCAGCCTGCGCACGTCACCCACGAGATCCCGCCGCCCGTTGGTCAGCACGAGCACCACCGACTGCCCCAGTTCGGCGGCCCGCGCCTCGAAGCCCATCAGCAGCTCGGAGTAGTACGGCCCGGACAGCTCCGGCAGCACCAGCCCGTGCGCCTCGTGGTGGCGCACGGCGAGGCTGCGCGCCGCCCCCAGCGGCACGTACCCCAGCTCCTCGACCGCGGCGAGCACCTTCTCGCGCGTGCGCTCGGCGACGACCGTCCCGCCCTGCAGCACCCGAGACACGGTCGCGATCGATACCCCGGCCCGGTCCGCGACCGAGTAGATGGTCGCGCCCGGCCCGGTGGCCCCGGCCGTCTTCCGCGCCACGCCGCCTCCCGCATCGTCGCTGATCAGAGTCTGTAAGCGCTTACATAAGGTGAACGCTATGTAAGCGCTTACATCGGGTCGTCACGCCCACTATAAGAAGGTTCGCCGGAAAGACACAACCCCCTCGGCGGGCGCGTTCATGGTCAACAGAAGGCATCTGACACGGCGTTCCAATACTCGCCCACACAAAGTCGTTGTCCTGAACCGTTTTCGATGCCTCAACGCGTCTTGTGTGGACACTGATCCCCTGTCCGACAAAGCTTCCCTGCCTAGGTTCAACCGGGTGACGACAACGGCCGACCCATCGGGTCACGGCGAGTGCGGGTCACGGGGGCACCGGGAACAGGTCCAACCGGTCGACGTAGAGGAACGCGCTGAACCAGGAGTTCCAGTTGGCCACCGCGTAGAACAGCACCATCGTCGCGATCACCGCCTTGGACAGCGGCAGCACGACGCGCTGCAGGATGCCGTAGGCGCTCAGGCCGTCGATGGCTGCGGCCTCCTCCAGCTCGTTGGGCAGGCTCTCGAAGAACGCCTTCATCACATGGGGAACACGGCGACGCCGATGAGCAGGCTGCGCCCCGATCAGCTCGGAGACCTCGGCGCCCAGCTCGGGGTCGAAGCTCGCCCCCCACGCGGGCGGGCGGGTCAGCCGGCCCAGCCCGGCGGTGATGGCCTCGGCCCACGCCACGGGCTCCCCCAGCATGTCGTTCTGGTGCGGGGCCACCTCGCCGCCGTCGGGGTCGGCGCCCGCCCAGAGCCCGACGAGCTGCGCAAGCTTCTCGCGCAGCGACATCGCGGCATCGATCAGGCCCTCCGCTCCCACGACATCGGAAGTCCGAAACTATCGAAACTCTCGCCGATACTAAGATTCATGGGGCGGGCCGGAAAGCCCATTCACTACCAGGTCAATGATTCACTGGGTGAGCAGAACTGCTAGCAATGCTTCTGCGGATAGACTCGGAATCGAAAGTTTCGGAATCGCGCGTCTCCGCGCCCGAGGTCAGACAGGACCAGACATGAGCGCGACCACGGAACCGGAACCGGGCGGCGCCCCGGGGACCAAGGGCCCCGCGTCCATCGCCTCGATCGCGGCCGAGGCCGGGGTCTCGGTGCCGACCGTGTCGAAGGTCCTCAACGGGCGGCCCGACGTCGCCGCCGACACCAGGGCCAGGGTCGAGAGCGTCATCGAGCGCCACCAGTACCGCAGGCGCCGCGCCCGCCAGTCGTCGCGGCCCGCGCTGATCGACCTGGTCTTCCACGAGATGAACTCGGCCTGGGCGACCGAGATCATCCGCGGTGTCGAGGAGGCCGCCGCCGCCGAGCGCGCCGCCGTCGTGCTCTCCGAGCTGGGCGGGGCGCACCGCCCCCGCCGCGAGTGGTTCGACGACCTGCTCACCCGGCGCCCGCTGGGCGTCATCCTCGTGCTGGCCGAACTCGACGCCGGGCAGCGTCACCAGCTGACCACCCGCACGATCCCGTTCGTGGTGGTCGACACCGCGGGTGAGCAGCCGCCGGACGTGCCGACGGTCGGCTCGGCCAACTGGGCGGGCGGCCTGGCCGCGACCCGGCACCTGCTCGGCCTCGGGCACCGGCGGATCGCGGTCATCTCCGGCCCCACGACGATGCTGTGCAGCCGCGCCAGGGTCGACGGCTACCGCAGCGCGCTGGAGGCCGACGGCGTGCCGATCGACCCGGCGCTGGTGCGCTACGGCGACTTCTACGTCAACGGCGGCTACCGCCACGGCCTGGAGCTGCTGGACCGCCCCGACCGCCCGACCGCGATCTTCGCGGGCTCGGACTTCCAGGCCCTCGGCGTCATGCGCGCCGCCCGCCAGCTCGGCCTGTCCATCCCGGACGACCTGTCCATCGTCGGATACGACGACCTGCCGGTGACCGAGTGGATCGGCCCGCCGCTGACCACCGTCCGCCAGCCGCTGCGCGAGATGGCGACCACGGCGGCGCGGATGGTGTTCTCCCTGGCCAGGGGCGAGCGCCCGCCCAACGAGCGGATCGATCTCGCGACCGAGCTGGTGGTCAGGGAGAGCACCGCCGCACCCGCCGCGCGCTGAGGGCTCCGCGAGCCGGGCGCTGTCCCATCGGGCGCACCTGCCCGCGCCAACGTCCGCTCAGGCGCGCCGATCTGCCCTCGGGCCCGCCGTGGGTCCACGGCTACGACGACCCCGGCAACTGCATCCGGGTCAGCCCCGGGACCCCGAGCGCGTTCGCTTCCTAACAGGACGGCGTTCGGAGACGTTCGGAGTCACCCTGGCACCCCTATGGCCCAGCCGATCGGCACGAGCCGGGCCGTAGGGGTGTCCGCCGCTACTCCGCGGCGATGCGCCAGCCGTCGAACCGGGGTTCGGCGAGGGCGCGGGCCAGGCGGGCGGCCAGGTCGGCGCGGGAGATGCCCGCCGCGGTGACCTCGATGTCACAGCCGGCGAGGTCCACGGCGACCTCGTGGCCGAGCTCGGCGCCCAAGCGGGCGGCGGCCAGGACCGCCGGGCTCGGCAGCTCTGGGGGAACAGTGGTTCTGGTCAGCTTCATTCGCACTTCCACGTGATTAGCATGTGGCTGCGGAGCGGGGTCCGCCAGTGGCGTCGGTGGCCGGTAGCTGCCACCGGTGTGTCATCACGCGGACACGGGAGGTGCCTGGGTGGGCCTGCGGGATCTGGGATTCGACGAAGTCGCCGAGCGGGCCTACCGGGCCGCGCTGGACGAGCCCGCGCTCGGGGCGAGCGGACTGGTCGAGCGCCTGCGCCTGTCCAAGGAGGAGCTGGCCGACGCCGTCGACCGACTGGTCGCGCTGGGCGTGGTCCGCCTGGCCGACGACCACCCCGCCGGGTTCGAGCTGATCAACCCCACCTCCGCCGTCGGCGCGCTGATCGAGGAGGCCGAGGAGGACCTGCTGCGCAGGCAGCGCCGGGTGACCGCGGCCCGGTCCGAGCTTTCCGAGCTGGCCCGGCGCTTCGAGCGCCCGGTGGGCTCCACCGGCGCCGACGAGCCCGACATCCAGCGCCTGGAGGACCTGGGCGCGGTGCGCGAGGCCCTGCAGGAGTTGTCGTTCTTCACCCGCTCCAGCGTCTACGCGGTGCAGCCGGGCGGCCCGCAGACCGCGGCCGCCCTGGCGGCGAGCAAGCCGCTGGACATGCGCGGCCTGCGCCGCGGCCTGGACATGCGCGTGATCTACGACGTCGCCGTCCTCGACGACGAGGTGAACCGCGCCTACCTCCGCGAGCTGAGCGAGGCGGGCGCCCAGTACCGCGTCAGCGGCCAGGCCCTGGAACGGATGATCATCATGGACAGCCGCGTCGCGGTCGTCCCGATCGACCCGGCCGACAGCAAGCGCGGCGCGCTCGTCGTGCGCCAGGCCGGGCTCATCACCGGCTTCCTGCGCCTGTTCGAGCGCATGTGGGCCGAAGCCGACGCCCTGCCGTGGGAGAAGGGCGCCTCGGCCAACGGCGAGGACGAGGAGCTGACGGAGGAGGACAAGGCCGTGCTGCGGCACCTGGCCTCCGGCGGCACCGACGAGACCGGGGCGCGGGCGCTGGGCATGTCCGTCCGCAACCTCCGCAGGCGCGTGGCCAAGCTGATGGACCGACTCGAAGCCGAGAGCCGCTTCGAGGCCGGGGTGGCCGCCGCCCGCAAGGGCTGGATCTGACACCCCTTCCGCGCGTCTGGCACCCCGAGCGCACGTGGGGCCTCCGAGCGCGCCGGTGACCGCTCGAAGTCGGATCACCACAGCCAGCGAGAAGTTCCTGTGCACGAGCGCTTTCGCCGCCGCTGCCCCGCTTTCCCCGACGTCCGCTTCCGGCCGTCCCCGGCAGCCTGCTGCCACCCCGCGTCTGTGGTGGCTTCTCACCGGATTCGCTTGCGAACAGGCAGGTCTTACCACTTCCCAGGTCGCGCGGCACAACCGTGCCCGCACCGCCCCACCCTGCGAGAACGGCGATCCGCCGGGCGTCCGCTTCCTGTCAGAGGGCGGTCCGGATGCTGACATCCCGGTGACTGTCCACTTCCGGCTTGCCCACGCAGGATTGCTCCTGTCGGGTCACGAGCGGCAAGGTCCTCCGGAAGGGGAAAGTCATGAGCCACAAGTCGAACAGGGTTCGCGCGGCGGCGGCGATGGGCGGGGCGGTGGCGGCGTTCGCGGTCGTCGCCGGGGTGGTCTTCGGCGGGGTCGCGTCGGCGGACACCGGCCAGGTGCCGCCGTGCCCGGTGCCGGTCCCCACCATCACCCCGACCCTGCCCCTGCCCACCGAGCCCGTGGAGCCCGGCGACGGCGGCGAGTCCGGTGGCGGCGAGGAAGGCTCCAGCGGGGCGTTCCTGTGGGAAGGCTGCCGGGAGGCCTGAGGGCCGACGGCGCGGGCGGGGACGACGTGATGATCACGGTGGCGGTGGTCGGCCAGGGCGAGGTGGCCGAGAGCGTGCGGACGCGGCTGAGCGCCGATCCGCTGGTCCGGGTGCTGGACGCGGAATCGGCGCTCGAACCGGTCGAGGTCCTCGTGCTGGCCGGGGAGGCCGACGGGGAACCGGCGGTGGAGCTGGGGTGCCGGGTGGTCGCGGTGGGGTCGGCCCCGCCGCTGAGCGGGGTGGCCTGCATCGGCCCCGACGACCTGGACAGGCTGCGGCCGCTGGTGTTCGGCGCACCGCGGCTGTCCACTCAGGAAGAACTGGTGATGGTGGGCTACGCGTCCGGGCTGACGCTGGCCGCCGCCGCCCGGCAGGCCGGGGTGCGGCCTGCGACGGCGAAGAAGTACCTGGAGCGCGTCAAGCGCAAGTACACCGACAGCGGGCGCACGGCGTACACCAAGCTCGACCTCGCGCTGCGGGCGCGCGAGGACGGCCTCATCGCGGGCTAGCTGACCGCCTTCCCCAGGGGGATGAGGTACTGGGCGACCTCGTCGACGCCATCGAGCCCGGCCAGCTCGTGCACCAGGTCGTCGAAGAACCCGCCCAGGGTGATCATCGAGAGGTCGAGCGCGGCGGCGCACAGCGCCAGGTTCTGCGCCACGTGGCCGGACTCCAGCGCGGCGAAGCGCAGCGATCGCAGTCCGTAGCGGGGTCGCAGTACCCCGAGGTCGACCGAGAGCACCAGGATGGCGGGCACCGAGCGGATATCGATCAGACCGGGGCGGCGGTCGGTCGAGAACCACATCGAGGACGCCCGCAGGTCATCGACCGTCGGCGCGGAGCCCAGTCGCACGAGCGTCGCACCGTCGGTGTCGACGTGGTAGGTCCCGGACGGAACGTCGTCCACCGAGAGAGCGAGCAGGCGCAGCCGGGTGGCGACCTTGGCCCCAGCACTGGGGAAGGGTCGGCGTTCGTAGCTGCGCCGCACGCCGTCGTCCATCAGGACGGTCCGGCTGCCGAGCGCGCCGTAGGCCCCGCGCAGCAGGCCGCCCAGCGAGGACGCGGGCAGCGAACCGCCGAAGGCGCGGCCCGATGAGCGCTTGCCGAGGGCGGCGCCCAGCGGCGCGTCCAGGTCCGGTCCCGGCGGCAGCGTGATCCGGCGGGCGAAGCGCGCCCACGGCAGCCCGCCGTCGGAGTGCTCGTCGTCGACGGGCAGCGGGCCGAACTGGCCGGGTTCGTAGCGCGAGCGCTCCAGGTAGCGGGTGTCGCTGTAGTCCTCGCCCTCCAGGCCGTCGAGCAGGATCGCGGCGAGCAGCCAGCACAGCGCCCGCTCCTCGTCGGGCGCCACGCCCATCCGGTTGCACAGCATGTGCACCTGCGAGGCCCACACCGCCGCGCGGCGCGGTCCTTCGAGGCCGACCGCCGCCGCGGCGCGGTCGGCGTCGGCGACGTCGGCCGTCCACTCCCCCACCGCGCTGTCGGCGCGTCCGGCGCGCACCGCGCGCAGCGCGGCGGTGACCGGCGTGCCGTGGTCGGCGCGCACCGCGGCGGTGCGGGCCAGAACGGTGGCCGCCGGCAGCATCTCCGTCTCACGCACCCAGCGCCACGCGCCCGCGTGCCTGCGCAGCCACAGCGCGATGGCCCGGTCGCCGAAGCCGAGCGCGACGCCGGTGGCGTAGACCAGCGCCATCGCCGCGGCCATCCTGCGCTCGACCGGGCTCGCCAGCGCGCGCAGCGCGGCGCGGGTGGACGCGGCGAACACCTTCTCGGCGATGGGCAGCGGCTCCTCGCCGCCGTAGCGCTGCGTCTCCGGCTCGTACGGCACGGCGAGCACGGTGCCGTGCGCCGTCCAGCCGGGCCGGGGCTCGCCCTCCGGCGCGGGTCCGGCGGCGACGGCCGCGCGCAGCGCCGCGGCCAGCTCGGCGGCGTCGGCGACGCCGGTCGCGCGGACCCGCAGGTGCGGGCCGCCCATCCAGTAGCGGATGAAGAACCACTCGCCCAGCAGCCCGTCCGCCGCGCGGGCGTCGAGCATCGGGCCGAGCGTCCCAGTCAGGAACTCGTCTGTCTGCGCGGCGGACCAGTGCACGTGCAGGTGCAGGCTGGTCCACCGCGTCCCCGCCGCGATGGCGGGGTCCGCGGTGGCGGTCACGGTGTCCTCCTAGGGGAACGGGTGCGGGTGCAGGTTGTCCAGGTCGACGGCCGGGACGCGGCCGAGGCGCACAGGGACCTCGGCGAGGCGGTCCAGGCCGGTGGTGCGGCGGAACACGTGGCCGAAGGTCATCGGCAGCGATCCGGGGACGATCACCTTCGCCGCGTGCAGGCCGAGGCGGTCGCGGGTGACCGGCTCGGTCTGGTCGACGGCGATGACCTCCAGCCCGGCGCGGCCGAGCCTGCCGACCCAGTCGGCGAGGTGGGCGCCGAGGTCGGTCGGCGGCTCCCAGGCGGGCCAGACCTCCCGCCACGGCGCGGGCTCGGCGCCGGTGAGCAGGAAACCGTGGCGGTCGGCGGCCTCGGCCAGGGCGTTCACGTCGACGTGGTCGTCCAGGGTGCGCACGAGAGCCGGGTCAGCGAGCATCGGGCGCAGGCGGTCGGGGTCGAAGACGTGGATGCGGGGGTCGGCGGCGTTGCGGGTGTCGACGACCACCTCGACGGCCGCGGCCCGGATGGCCGAGAGCGGGTCGGGGTGGGCGCCCGCGGCGAACAGCGTGTTGGGGCGGTCGGGGTGCGGGTCGCGCCTGCGGGTCATGGCGAGCACGACGGGGACGTCGAAGTCGTTTCCGGCGTCGAACAGCAGCAGGTCGTGGCCGAGCGCGTCGAGCTGGTCGGCCAGGTGCGCGGTCTGCGGGTCGTCGTCGGGGACGGCGACGCGCCGCAGCGGGGTGCGCGCGTACCAGGCCATGAGGAACGCGTCGCGCTCGGCGACCTCCAGCAGGCCGTAGAGGATGGCCTCGGCGAGGCTGTTGCCGAGACCGCAGCCGTTGGAGGAGTCGTAGACCATGCGCCGCTCGGAGCCGTCGGGCTTGCGCGGGGTCTGCCAGTAGGCCAGCGGTTCGGGCACCAGGCGCGGCCGGTCGTGGGTCAGCGACCAGGCGTGCACCCACTGCGCGGTCTTGTCGGGGTGGTAGGGGTCGAGCACGAAAGCCGGGTGCGCCTGGAGTTCCGGGTCGTGCGCGCCGAGGGTGTCGGGGTCCACGGCGACGGCCGGGTCGAGGTCGCGGTAGGCGGCCTCCACGGTGGTGCGCCTGCGCCGGGGCCGCATCCCGGTGAGCCGTTCGAGCGCCTCGAAGAGGGCGACCCGCTCGGCGGTGCGGAAGTCGGTGGCCCGGCCGTAGCCCGCGTTGCGCCCGTTGACGCCGGTGACGATCTCGGCGCTGACGAGCGGCAGCGGCCGGGCCTCCCAGCGGAACAGGTGCGCGGCGGGGCCCAGGCGCCAGTCGGCGAGGGACTCGCGCAGGGCCTCGGGGGTGGTGCGGGGATTGGGCAGGCGCAGCTGCGCCGGGTCGGGCAGCGGCTCGGACCCGATCGCGATGGGGTCGGGGCCGTCCTCGGGCAGCGGCGCGCACACCGGGCAGCCGCCGAAGGCGCGGGCGCGGTGCGCCGAGACCTGCGGCGAGTCACCGCGGACGGCGAGCAGCAGGCCGGGCTCCGGGCTGGTGGCCAGCTCGGCGGCCAGGGTCGCGACGAGCGCGGCGGCCGACGGCGGGCAGGCGCCGCCCATGTGCTGGGCGCCGTCGCCGGGTCCGCCGGGTGGCAGCGCGGCGATGCGGGCGCGTTCGGCGCAGCTCACGCAGCCGCGCAAGCCGGGGCCGGTGACCGGGCCGATGAGGGTGAGCGCGCCGTCCCAGCGGATCGGCAGCACCGGGTGGCCGCCGGCGTGGGCGGCCACCGCGAGGGCGTTGGCGTCGGCTTGGCGCCAGCGCTCCATCAGGACGACGGCGGGACCGTCGTCGCGGGGTCCGGTGTGGATGGTCCAGCCGGTGCCCGCGAGCGCGGTGTCGATGAGGTCGGTCAGCATGGCGGCTCTGTTCCGGTGGCGGCGGGCAGGACGGTGGCGGGCTCGGGGTCGCGCGCGGCGGGCGGGGCGGTCAGCAGCCAGCCGAGGATGTCGGCGTAGGGGTCGGTTGGCCGGGGTGGCGGGTCCGCGAGCGCGGTGTCGACGCGGCCGGTCAGCACGGCGATCCCGGCCCGGTGGCGACGGTCAGGCCCGCTCGGGCGAGGTCAGCGGCGGCGGGTGGGGCGGTGCCGTGCCTGCCGCCGACGAGGCGGCCCAGCACGTCGTGCAGCTGGGGCTCGCGCTCGGCCAGCGGAGCGGGCCAGAGCCAGGCGCCGAGGTCGCCGCGCAGGTCGTCGGTGGTGATGTCGGGTGCCGGGAGCGCGCCGGACGGGCCGACGACCGGTGTGCCCGCGATGTGGCGGCCCGCGGCGGCGACCAGGGCCAGGGCGGCGGCGGAGCCTGCGGTCAGCTCGACGGCCCAGCCCAGGACGTCCCCGGACGGGGCGACGGCGACGGCGTGCCAGGCGCCGCCGAGGTCGCGGGTGCCGACGGTGACGTCGAGGCCGAGGCGGTGGCCGGTGGTGCGGGTCCAGCGGGCCGCCTGCGGGTCGGTCCGCCAGTCGGTGTCGCGGGGGGTGCCCAGCGCGGGGTCGGCGTGCACGCGGTGGCGCAGGAGGAGTCCGAGCGCGTGGCTCGCGGTGAAGCCGACGGCGGAGTCCCGCGCCGGGCCGAGCAGCTGCTGCGCGGCGGCGGTGACGGCGGCGAGCCGAGCGGTGTCGGTGGTGGTGCCCGCGGCGGTGACCGGCGCACGCGGACCGTCCACTTCGGCCAGTCCGACCGGCAGCTGCGGGTGGGTGTCGACGCGGACCGGTCGCAGCAGGCCGAACACGGGGTCGGCCAGGACGTCGGCGGCGAGCAGGGCGGCGTCGAGGGTGTCGGCGGCGGGGGGCGTGGAGTCGGGCCGGGTGTGCCGGGTGACGCCGAGGGGATCGGTGCGCACGACCGCCACGGCCGGGTCGGCCGCCATCCCCGCCAGTGCCCTGACCAGGCGGTCGGCGGCGATCCACGCGGCCAGTTCGCGGGCGGCCGGAGTCGGCGCGGATGTCGTTCCCAGTGCGCCGCGGGCGTGCTGCACCAGGGCGTGGGCGGTGTCCGGCTCCGTCACCGGCGAGACGACGATCGGCACCTCGCCGTCGATGACGACGGCGTGCTCGCCGCTCGCGGCGATGACCGGCCCCTCCCCGGGGACGTGCTCGGCACGCACACCGCACCGCACGAGCGCCGCGACAACAGCCGCGCCGAGCGGCCCTCCGGTGACCACCGCGGTGGCGGCGGACAGGCGGCGGCCTGCGTCGGCGGGGGCGTCGGCGAAGGCGGCCAGCCAGTCCGGGGCCCGCTCACCCGCGTACACCATGCCCAGGTCTTCGAGCTGGTCGACGAGCAGCCGGACCGCGGGCCGCGCCGACGGCGGCGGCAGCTCGGTGAGCAGCGCCTCCCGGTCGACGCCCGCGGAGAGGTGCCCGTCGAGCCAGCGCCACAGCGCGTGCACGCCGGTGCCGCCGTCGATGGTGACCGAGCTGTCCCAGCCGCGCAGGTGCAGCCCCGACGTCGTCGCGGTGGCGCGCACCGCCGGGCGCAGCCGCAAGGTGCTCACCGGGCCACCCCCAGCAGCTCCTGCCAGGTCCGGCCGACGACCTTCTCGGTGGCGGCGCTGAACACATGCGCGGCCAGGTAGCGCTCGACGGGCACGAGGTCGTAGAGGGCGAGCAGCCGGTAGAGCACGTTGGTGCCGAAGCGGTAGACGCCGAACTTGCGCTCCATCGCGATCTGCTCGAAGCCGGAGCGGTTGAGCGCGTCGTGATAGGCGCTGTAGACGCTGCGCCTGGTGAAGTCCCAGCGCAGCTCGGTCTCGCCGCCGAAGCCCGCCGCGACACCCGCGTGGCCGTTGCGGCTGCCGACCAGCTCGGCGGTGTCGAGCGCGGCGTCGGCGTGCGCGCTCGCCGCGGTGGTCCAGCCGCGCCAGGCGGCGATCACCGGGGCGAGGTCGGCGGGGCCGTCGTCGCCGTCGGCGATGGCGGCGACCAGCTCGGCCGGGCCGTCACCGAGGGCAGCGCCCGCGCGCTCGAAGCCCGCGCGCAGCGCGCCGTCGGGGTCGGCGAAGGCCAGGTGGTCCTCGACGTGCGAGAGCATCGACTGGTAGCCCGCGCCGATGCCGGAGGGGTAGTTGGCGGCGTGCGCGGCCATCGCGGCGATGGTGGCCGTGACCCGCGCGCCGGAGCTGTCGCCGTTGCGGGCGAGGTAGTCCACAGTGGTCGCCACCGGCTCCATTCCCAGCCGCAGCAGCGCCGAACGCTCGGCGACCGCGCGCTCGGTGCCCAGCAGGGCGGTCAGGGCGGAGAAGTCCGACGGGCGGACGATGACGGTGTTGTCCGGGTGGATCGGGGAGTACGGGCCGGGGATCAGCTCGCGCCTGCCCAGCTCCTCGGCCTGGCGCAGCAGCGCGTCCGGGTCGAGGACGGTGGTCGACGGGTGCTCGGCCAGGTGGTCGCGCAGCGCGGCGGCCGCGGTCTCGGCCACCTCGCGCTCGGCGGCGACGCGGAGCACAGCGTGCGGGCCGCCCAGCCAGTGCCGCTCGATGTGGGCGGGCACGCCCGCGCCGGCCAGCTCGCGCACCGCGGGGAGGAGCGCACGGCGCAGCAACGGCGCCTTGCGCGATTCGTGGTAATAGCAGACGACGTCGTACACGGCCCACTCCGGGATTGACGGGAAAAGCGACGATTGGGTCCGGGATATCTGGATCAGATATCCCGGACCCCCGTATATCGGTAACGCTTACCGGGGCATTTGGGCCCCGGGTCGGACTACTGCAGGACCTGGTCGTTGCAGCAGGAGGACGAACCGCAGGTCGAGCAGGTGGTGCAGCTGGACGAACCGGAGGTCGCGCCGGTCTCCGGCACGTCCACGGCGTCGCGCATCACGGTGACGCTGAGGTCCGACAGGTCGAGCTCGCCCAGGCTGAAACCGTTGTCGCGCTGGCCGTCGATGCTCATGGTGGTGGCCTTTCTCGGGGGTTCTTCCGCTCCGACCGGGGCGGCATGGGATGAAGTCTGCACAGGTTCGGCGCAGAACACCCGACCGCCGTTCTGCGGTATTGACAACCCCGGCGGGCAGCGGTAGACGAGCCCACTGAAACCCGAAAACTGCTGTCTTGACACGTTTCCAGCCGCCGGTACCGTTCATTTCACGGGAACGCCGCCGACGGTGGCCGGACCGATCCGACTAATAGCCTCTCTGCATTGGTGTGGGCCGTGAACGCTGTCGAAGTCAGGAATCTTGTCAAGAAATACCCGAAGAGCCCGGCCGCCGCCGTCGACGGACTGTCCTTCCAGGTGCGCCGCGGCGAGGTCTTCGGACTGCTCGGCCCCAACGGCGCGGGCAAGACCACCACGATCGGCGCGGTGACCACGCGCCTCGCGCCGACCGAGGGCGAGGTCGAGGTCGACGGCGTGGACGTGCGCCGGGACCCGGTCGCGGCGCGGGCGCGGCTGGGGGTGGTCCCCCAGCGCAACAACCTCGACCGCTCGCTCGACATCCGCCAGAACCTGCTGTTCCACGCCGCCTACCACGGGGTGCCGAAGGCCGAGCGGGTCCGCAGGGCCGACGCCCTGCTGGAGCGCCTCGGCCTCGGCGGTCGCGGCGGCGACCGGGCCGACCGGCTCTCCGGCGGGCAGGCGCAGCGGGTGATGATCGCCCGCGCGCTCATGCACGAGCCGAGCGTGCTCGTGCTGGACGAGCCCTCCGGCGGCCTGGACCCGCAGTCGCGGCTGTTCGTGCACGAGCGCGTCGCCGACCTCAAGGACGAGGGCGTGACCGTCGTGGTGACCACGCACGACATGGCCGAAGCGGCCAAGCTGTGCGACCGGGTCGGCATCGTGGACAAGGGCAAGCTGCTGGCCGTCGGCACCCCCGACGAGCTGACCGCCTCCCTGCCCGGCAGCGCGACCCTGGACCTGACCGTCGACGTCGGCGAGCGCACCTCCGACGACGTCGTCGCCGCGCTGTGCGACGTGGACGACGTCATCCGCCTGGAGGTCGTCTCCCCGCGCCCGCCGTCGGTGCGGGTGCGCCTCTACACCGCCAAGGACGCCGCCGCCGTGCTGCCCGCCGCGCTCGCCGCGTGCGGCCGCGCCGGGCTGGCGATGACCGACGCCGCCGTCGGCCGCCCCAGCCTGGAGGACGTCTTCCTCAACCTCACCGGACGGGAACTGCGATGACCGCCTTGATCACCCCGCCGTCTGCCGGGAGCACCGCGCGCAGGCACGTCCCCCTGCCCAGCCGCACGGCCGTCTTCCTGGCGATCCTGCGCCGCGACTTCGTCGCCACCTGGCGGGAGATGGGCTCCTTCCTCGCCCAGGTCGTCATCCAGCCGGTGCTGCTGCTGTTCATCTTCGGCAAGGTGCTCGGCGACATCGGCTACACCGGCTCCGGTTTCGGCGACGTGCTGCTGCCCGGCCTGGTCGCGATGAACGCCTTCCTCGGCGCGCTGCAGAACACCGCGCTGCCGCTGGTGATGGACTTCTCCTTCAGCCGCGAGATCGAGGACCGGCTGCTCTCGCCGCTGCCGACTTCCCTGGTGGCGCTGGAGAAGATCGTGTTCGGCACGCTGCGCGGCATCGTCGCCGCCGCCGTGATCGTCCCCATCGGACTGCTGATCCTGCCCGGCGTCGCCTGGCCCGCGTCGGCGTGGCTGCCCGCGCTCGGCGTCACCGTCATCGGCGCGTACCTGGGCGCCGCGATCGGCATGACCGTCGGCACGGTGGTCTCCGCGCGTCGGATCACGGTGATGTTCACCGTGGTGCTGACGCCGCTGATGTTCACCGGCGCGACCCAGTTCCCGTGGCCCGCCCTGGACGGGATGCGCTGGTTCCAGATCGTCTGCGCGGCCAACCCGCTGACCTATCTCAGCGAGGCGATGCGCGCGGTCGTCGTCCCGTCGGTGCCGCACATCCCGCTGCTGATCTGCCTCGCGGTGATGACCGCCGCCGCCGCCCTGTTCACCGCTGTCGGCGTGGCGGGCTTCCGCCGCCGCGCCCAGGACTGACCCGATTCCCCCAACCCCAACCCCAAGGAAGCGAGGATTCCCGTGGACATCAACTTCGACCTCTCCGACCTGGTGATCGAGGGACTGACCGTCACCTCCCTGCGCGACGGCGTCGCGCTGCCGGAGACCGGCGCGTCCGCCGCGGCGAGCAGCTGGTGGGCGTCGTCCTGCTGCTGCTGCACCGAGCCCCAGATCCAGTAGCCCGCCGGGGGCGGGTCGCCCAGCGCCCCGCCCCGACGACCCCGGAGAACCCGATGACGACATCCCTGACGACCGAGCGGCACCGGGGTCGCCCCGACCCCCGCCCCGCCGAGGACAGCGCCGGACACGGTCCCGAGCATGGTTCCGAGCACGGTGCCGAGCATGGCGTCGAGGCCGCTCCGTACGCCCTGGCCAGGGTCGCGGCGCTGCCCTACCCGGCTCCCGACCCGGCCACCGCCCGCTTCCGCGCCGCCCTCGCCGAGGCGGCCGAGACCGCGGGCGCGCTGGCGGCCGCCGCGGGCCCCGCCGCCGACGCCCTGCACGCCAGCGCCCCGGGCCACGGCGCGGACTTCCACCGCCGCGTGGTGCTGCCGCTGCGGCGCGACATCCACAACGGCAGGACCCCGCGCCGCGCCGACCTCGACGGCCTGCGCGCCCGGGTGCCCGAGCTGCACTCCTGGCTCACCGCCCACGAGCGCCTGGCCGCCATCGCCGAGGAGCTGACCGCGCTCTGGCCGGACGCGCTGGCCGCCGACCGGGCCCGCCTCGCCGAGCTGTGCGGACGCGAGGAGCTGCGCAAGGCCGCGACGCTGACCGGCCGCGACCTGCTGCACGGCATCGACCGGGCCGCGGCGGCGGGCGCGCACCCGGACAAGCGGGCGCGCAAATCCGAGCACACCGCCCTGCGCTACGCCCTGCGCGCGGCGGCCAAGACCAGCCCGCTGTCCTGGTACACCCATGTGGCTTTCGGCCTCTGGGAGGACGAGGCGACCGAGGACGTGCCGGACTCCGGGCCGAACGCCCCGCGCCCGACCACCCGGATCAACCGCGCGCTGCTGGACCGCATGGCCGCCGCCCTCGTCGCCGACCCGGCGCGGCGCGCGGCGCTGCCCCACCGGCTGGCGGCCGACCTGCGCGAGCGCGACGGGCAGTACCTGTTCAACCGGGACGTCGCCGTCGCCAGCACCCACCTCTCGGCCACCAGGGAGGAGGAGGTGCGGCTGCCCGCGACGCCGCCCGTGCGGTTCGTCGTCTCGACCGCCTCGGCGCCCCGGCCGCTGGC
Source organism: Actinokineospora guangxiensis (assembly GCF_042657845.1). Lineage (NCBI taxonomy): Bacteria > Bacillati > Actinomycetota > Actinomycetes > Pseudonocardiales > Pseudonocardiaceae > Actinokineospora > Actinokineospora guangxiensis. The sequence continues at coordinate 220,155 of NZ_JBHSKF010000013.1, forward strand.
CGAGCTGGTCGCCGAGCTGGCCGCCCGGCTGCCCGGGGCGGACACCGCCGCCGCCAGGTCCTATGTAGACCAGCTGGTGGCCACCGGCCTGCTGGTGCCGCTGCTGCCCGTCGGGGAGCAGGACACCGACGCGGCGGGCGCGTGGGCCCGGTGGCTGCGCGAGGCGGGAGCCGCCGACGTGGCCGACCAGGTGGTCGACCTCGACCGCGCCACCACCGCCTTCGGCGACCTGCCCGCCGCCGAGCGCGTCTCGGCGCTGGCCGCGCTGGCCGAGGGCTGGGCAGCGCTGGGCGAGGCCGTCGGCGCGGACATGTCCGGCGCGCCCGTGCTCGCCGAGGACGTCGCCCACCCCGCGCCGGTGCGCCTCGGCGCGGCGCACGGCCGCGGCACCATCCCGACGCTGACCGCGCTCACCCCGCTGACCATGCTGTTCGACCACCAGCTCCTCGTGCGCAGGCTCTCCCGCGACCGCTTCGTCGAGCGCTTCGGCGAGGGCGCCGAGGTCGACCTGGCCGACGGCGCGCGGATGATGGCCGACCTGTGGAGTGAGGCGTTCGACCCGGAGAGCGCCGCGGGCGGGGCGGCGAGCGACCTGACCGCCGCGCGCACGGTCGTCGCCGACCTGGTCGCCCAGGCGGGCGATGGGGACCGGGAGATCCCGCACGAGGCCGTGCTCGCCGCCGCCGACCTGCTGCCGCACTGGATGCGGACGCGGCCGGTGTCGTACTCCTTCTTCGCCCAGCCGCTGGAGCGCGGCCTGGTCGTCAACCACGTCTACGCGGGCTTCGGCCGGTTCACCAGCCGCTTCCTCGACCAGTTCGCCCCGGCCGCGCGGGCGATGGTCGCCACCCAGGTGCGGCGGTCGCTGGCCGACCTGCCCGCCCAGTTCCGGCCGACCGCGGGCTTCAACGCCAACCTGCACCCGCTCGTCACCCAGCACGAGGTCGGCGAGGACCCGGCCCGCGCGGACATCACGACCGCGGGCCTGGTCCTGCGCCACGACCCGGTGGGCGACCAGCTGCGCGTGCGCCACCGCACCGGCGGCGTCGACCTCGACGTGCTGTACCTGGGGTTCCTGGTGCCGTTCGCGCTGCCGGAGCGGCTCTCCCCGCTGGTGTCGGACCTGGCGTGCGGGCTGCCGGGCCTGTCCCGGCTCGCCGTGCGCACCGGCGACGGTCTGGTGCGCACCGAGCACCGCCTGACCTACCGCGACGTGGTGCTGGTGCGCCGGTCCGTGCGCTTCCACGGCGCGGCGGCCACCGCGCTGCGCGCCGGGCTGGGCGGGGAGTCCCCCGCGCTGGCCGCGGCCCGGCTGCGCGGCGAGCACGGGCTGCCCGCCGAGGTGTTCGTCAGCACGCTGGGCGGGGTCAGCTCGATGAGCGAGTTCAGCCGCAGGCAGCGCGCCGCCAAGCCGCAGTACGTCGACCTGGCCGACGCCCTGCACCTGCGCTGCCTGCCCCGGCTCCTGGACCGCCACCCCGACGGCTTCCAGGTCGCCGAGGCCACGCCCGTGCCCGGCGCGACTGGGACCAGGGTCACCGAGATGGTGATCGAGACCTACCGGAGGGCCACATGACCGCCGCCGACGTCCTCTGCTTCTACCGCGCGCCGATCAAGGCCCCGCTGCTGCGCGCGGTCCTGCCCGCTCTGCCCGACGACGCCCACGTCGAACGGCACTGGCTGCGCGGCCCGCACCTGCTGTTCCGCGTCCCGGACGGCGCCGCCGCCCGGCGCTTCGCCGACGTCCTGCGCGACCGCCTCGCCGCCCTTCCCTCCACTTCGGACATCACCGAGGCGCGGCTGCTGGCGGAGTCCGAGGTCGCCGGGCGCGCCGAGCTGGTGCCGCCCCCCTACGGCCCGATCCAGCCGGACAACACCGTCGCCGTGCGGGAGGTCGACCGGGCCAGGGTCGTGTCGATCCTGGGCGAGCGCACGGCGCTGCTGCGCGACACCGCCCTCGCCGACGGCGTCCCCGCCGTGTCCGACCTGCTGGCCCGCCTCGGCGCGGCGGGCGACTCGCCGACCGAGCGGGTGCTGCTGGCCTGCTCGGCCATGGCCGCGATCGCCGCCGGGCACCCGAGCGGCTGCGGTCTCGGCGCCCAGTCCTTCCGCTCCCACGTGGACGGTCTGCTGTTCCACGAGGACACCGCGGGCGTGCTGCGGGCCCGCTTCGACCGGGCGTGGTCCGACGGGGCGGACGAGGTCGTCCTGCGCGTGCGGGCCGCCATCGACGGCGCGGAGACCAGGTGGACGTCCTGGCAGTCGGCCACCCGCGGCTTGGGCGCCCTGGCCGGGCCGCCCACCGGCCACAGCGCCACCGCCGACCGCTTCGGCGACCCGGCCCTGTCCGCCCGCTGGCGCCCGGCCACCCCGGGTGAGGGCAGTGAGTACCACCGCGTCCTGGCCCGCATCGACCTGACCGCCCCGGCGGTCGCGGGCCCGCTGACGGCCCACCGGTTCACCACGAACATGCTCTACCTGCTCTTGGCCGTCTGCGACCTGGCGCCCGTGGAGCGCCTGCTCGCCGCCGACCTCACCGCCCGCGCCGTCGAGGTCGTCACCGGCCTGACCTGGCGCGAGCAGCTCGCCGCGGTCACGGGGGGCTGAGCGGAGATGCTGCTGCGCCTGCGCCCCGTCGTCCACGCCTCCCCCACCGCCACCGGCGTCCTGGTGCGGGGATGGCGCTCCTCCTTCGCCGTCGAGGGCGGTGGCGTCGCGACCCTGTGGGACCGCGTCGCGACCGCCCTCGCCACCGGCGTCCCGGCCGAGGCACTCCCGGACACCGGACCCGTCGGCGCGCTGGTCGCGCAGCTGCGGGCCCACGACATGCTGGTCCCGATCCCGACGAGGTGGGACGGGCCGCCACCCCCGGAGGACGTGCTGGCCTGGCTGGAGAGCGTCGCCGCCGACCCGGCGCTGGCCTGGCGGAGGCTGTCGGCCGAGCCGGTCGCGGTCCGCGGGTCGGGGCTGCTCGCGGCGGCGGCGGTGCGCGCGCTGCGCAACGTCGGGATCGGCGTCGAGGTGTCGATCTCGGCGGGCGACGGGGTGCTGCTGTCCGCGGGCGGGGTCGCCGTCGCGGCCGGGTGCGGGGACCGCACCGGGTTCGCGGTGGCCCCCGGCGGCGAGGGCGCGGTGGAGGCGGACGCCGCGGATGTCGCGCGGCGGCTGGGGATCGTCGGCGAGCCCGCGGAGGTGCTGGCCGCGCTGGTGGGCTCGGCGGCGGCGCACCGGCTGGTGTGCGCGGTGGCCGGGCTGCCGGACCCGTCGGGCGGGCCCGAGCGGCCTGGCCGGGAGTCCGGTGGCCCGTCGGTGTTCGTGGCCGACCTCGACCCGCTGCGCGCCGAGTACCACCCCTGGTTCTCCCGGCACCGGGAGTCGGTCGGCGGACTGGACACGCTGTGCGACGCGCGGCTCGGGGACCTGGCCCCCGTGGAGCCCGACGACCTGCCGCAGCTGCCGGTGCCGGTCGCCCGCTGCGGTGCGGCGATCGGCGCTGGCGTCGAGCCCGGCCGGGCCCGCGTCGCGGCCGTCACGGCCGCCGTCGCCGGGCCGGGAGTCGTCGCGGGCATCGCCGATGACGCCGAGGGCCTGGCCCTGCGGACCGCCGTGCACACCTTGGGCGGCGGCACTCCCCTGCCCGCGTCCGCCTGGTCCGGCGACCCCGCCGCCCGCCGGTGGTGGAAGACGGTCACCCTGCGCTTCGGGGTGCCCGCGACCATGACCGTGTCCGAGTGGGCGCCCGGGGTCGTCCACGCGGTCGTCCGCGATGACGCCGGGCTGCTGGGCTGGGCGGTCGAGTCCACACCCGGCGCCGCGGCCGCATGGGCCGCCGCGTCGGCCGCCGCGGGCTGCCAGGTCGGCGTCCGCCCCGGCCCGCTGCTGACCGGCAGCGGGGCGACGCCCCCGCAAGCGCCGCCGTGGCCTGCCGAGGACTTCCGCTGGCCCGCCCCCACCGACGAGCCCGCCTTCCGCGCGGCGGCCCGCGCCGCCCTGCCCGACCTGCCGACGCCCACCCCGCTGTCCGCCGCCGCCCGCGCGGCGGGCATCACCGCCTTCCGGCTGCCCGGGGCGCACCCATGACCCCCGGGCAGCCGGCCACGACCACGCGTCGGGCACCGGCTTTCCCCATCCGCCACGACGGCCCCCTCACCTACCTCGGCCCGCTCCCCCACCCGGATGCGCCCGGCTGCGCGGACTGCGCCGAGTCCGCCCGGCGCGAGGTGACGGCGCGCCCGGCCGACCCGGCCGTGGTCGCTCCCGCGCTCGCCCTCGCGGTGCGGGCCGTCCGGAAGGCCGTCACGACGGACGCGCTCTACTCGGTCGACACCACGACCGGCCGGGTGCGCGGCCACCGGGTGGGGCACCGTCCCGAGTGCCCGGCGGGCGCGCCCGCCCCGGCGAGCGTCCCGACCCGGGCGGTGCCGGGGACCCTGCGCGTGCCCAACCCCGGCACCGCCCTGCCCGCGCTGCGCGCCGAGCTGGTCGACGAGCGGCACGGACCGATCACCTCGGTGTCCCGCGTGGACTCCCCGCTGCCGCTGGCCGTCGTGTCGGCGGAGCTGGGCGGGTCGCGGCAGGCCGGGGTGGGCAGGACGGGGGACTTCGCCGCGGCGGAGCGGGTCGCGCTGCTGGAGGCGCTCGAGCGCCGCTGCGGGATCGGGGTGGGGGCCAACGCCGTCATCACGGCCTCTTTGGCCGAACTGGGCCCCGACGCGCTCGACCCGCGTCTGCTGGGCCTGCACCCCGACGCCGCGTACGACAGCGGGGAGCTGACCCGCTTCGCCCCCGACCAGCCGATCCGCTGGGTGCACGGGTGGGACCACAGCGCAGGCCGAGCGATCGCCGTGCCCGAGCAGGTCGCGTTCTGGGGCGCGCCGGGTCCCCGCTTCCTCCGGGAGACCTCCAGCGGCTGCGGCCTGGGCGGCAGCCGCGAGGAAGCCGCCCTGCACGGCTTCTTCGAGTGCGCCGAGCGCGACGCCTTCCTCATGGCCTGGTACACGCGCGCGCCGCTGCCCCGCCTGCGGGTCCCCGCCCGCGAGGGCTTCGTCCCCCACCTGGACGACCGCATGGCCGACCTCGGCTACCGCGCCCGCTACTTCGACGCCACCAACGACCTCGGCGTCCCCACAGTCCTGGCCTGGGCCGAACACCGCGGCGGCCCCGCCCCCGCCGCCTTCTTCGCCGCAGGCGCCCACCCCGACCCGGCGACGGCCCTGCGCTCAGCCGCGGCCGAACTGGCCCTGTGCGTCGTCGGCGCCGCGGAACAGGCCCGCCACAACCCCCACCTCTACGACCGTGCCCGCCTACTCCCCATGCTCGACAACCCCGACCTCGTCCGCACCATGGACGACCACGTAGCCCTCTACGGCCTCCCCGAAGCCGCCCCCGCCTACACCTTCCTCCGCGAAGGGCCCACCGTCGACCTCCCCGCCCCACCCCCCTGGCTGGCCGACGGCCCCTCCCTCCCCGACCTCCTGACCCACTACGCCGACCACCTGCGCCCCTTGAACCTCCCCCTCTTCTCAGTGGACCAAAGCGACCCCACCCCCCGCTCCCGCCTGGGTCTCTGGTCCACAAAGGTCATCATCCCCGGCACCCTGCCGATGACCTTCGGACACCGCTTCCGCCGTCTGACCAACCTCCCCCGCCTCCACGCCACCCACACCCTCCCCCACCCATTCCCCTGACCCACGCCACGTACTCGCCCACTCCACAAACCCACTTGCACACGACTCACTCGCCCACCCAACCCCGCTCGCTTCCTCCCGCCCTCCCGCTCTCCTGATCCCTTCCGCCCTTTCACCCCACCCCCCTCCCGCCACCCCCCCCC